>NZ_JFOM01000017.1:0-99660 GCF_001860525.1 Paenibacillus sp. LC231
ATTGAGACTTGGTTACGCCCATTTGACCTGCGCATTCGCCCTGAGATCGAAGATCAGAGTCATACCCTTGAATTAATGCCAATTTGCTATCCTTAGTAAATTTAGTCATAAAAAAACTGCACCTCCAACTGTTAGATGTGTCTAACAATTGGGGTGCAGTTCACAATCGCGGCTTTTTTGTTTTTAAGATGTAATTACATGAACAAATATCATCCCCGCATTGCAGTTTTTATAGTAAAATGGAAATTGCGGGTTTTGCCATAGATGAGTGTCGTGACTTTAAGGAAGAGGAGTTATTGAGGCAAGTGAAAAAGTTATATTCAACATGGTTCGGAGGTTATTGGAGCCCATATCTGGTTATGGCTTTGGCCGGTATTCTCAGCGCGGTTTACTTCGGAATCACCCATACGGTGTGGGCGGTAACCGGTGAGTTTACCCGTCTCGGGGGCCATATTCTGGAATTCATCGGGGTGGATGTGTCGGATTGGGCGTATTTCGACCTCGTACATATGAACGGAACGACTTGGACGCGGACCGACGGCTGGATCGTATGGGGCATGTTTATCGGAGCCCTCATTACGATTCTGCTGAGCAGCAATTTCAAGATCCGAATGCCGAGACAGAAACGGCGGTACGTTCAGGGATTTGCCGGAGGAATCATCGCGGGCTTTGGAGCCCGGCTGGCTCTGGGCTGCAATCTCGCAGCCTTTTTTACCGGCGTCCCACAATTCTCCCTTCATTCCTGGATCTTTATCGTTGCTACCGGCGCGGGCACTTTTTTAGGTGCTCGGTTGGTTAACACAAGATGGTGGAAAGGGAAGCCCGTCCTGAAAATGGGCGGTACCGCGCCTTCCGTTAAAACGGGTAAGAACCGGCAACCCCTCTTGGGGGGTGTGCTAGGTCTTGCGTACATCGCGCTGATCGTATACTTTTACTCAACAGGTCGCACGATGCTTGGGACAGCCGCCCTTTTCGGAGCGGCATTCGGTATTCTGATCGAACGGGGGCAGATCTGCTTTACTTCCGCTTTCCGCGATCTGTGGATCAGCGGCCGGGCTACGATGACAAAAGCGATTGCCGTCGGTATGGCAGTCAGCTCTGTCGCTACCCTTATCGTTATTCTTGTATACGGTCTGGACCCGATTACAAAAATTGCCGCCCCAAGCACCTTTATCGGCGGATTGCTCTTCGGCTTGGGTATTGTTATGGCCGGAGGTTGCGAAACCGGCATGATGTACCGGCTGATGGAGGGACAAGTTGTCTTTTTACCCGTGTTTATCGGCAATATAATAGGTGCAACTGCTCTGGCATATGCATGGGATCATATGGGGGTATTTAACCTTCTCGTGAAGAGCGGCTCGCTTGTTAATCTGATCACCGTCATGGGTCCGGCTGGTGCATTGATAATTACGCTGCTTGTACTTGGGGGCGGATTCGCTGTCGCCGCATACTGGCAAAAAAACTACCGCTTCGGCGTTGGATTCAAGAAAGGGGATGCAACCCATGTCCGTTGATTTCACACTGGATCTCCGGGGGGAATCTTGTCCTTACCCGGTCATCTACACACTCGAAACACTCCGTGATATGAAAAAAGGGCAGACGCTTCAGGTCATTTCGGACTGTCCGTCCGCTTTTCGGAACGTGCCGGAGGAAGTCGTTAAACACGGCTATACCATGGCACAGGAGCCGGTCAAAAACGGCCAGGAATTCAGCCTGTTTATCCAGGCGTAATACCATAATCATAATTGCGTAAAAAGCCTCCCTTCTAGAAGGGGGCTTTTTTCATGTGTGACTGTTCTGACGCAACTGAAAGCAACATGAGATGTTATCCTTAATTACTGGTTAACTCGGAAAATGACTTTATAATGAGAACAAAGGATGTGATCTCCATATGATTAATATGAATTTGAAGAAATTGCGAAAGATGCACCGATTCACGCAAGAAGAGGTTGCCGAAAAGATCGGCGTGTCAAGACAAGCTGTTGCGAAATGGGAAAATGGAGAGACCGTACCGGATATTCAGCATTGTACAGCTCTTGCGGATCTGTATGGCGTAGTACTGGATGATCTGGTCCATTATTCCGATAAGCATTCAGAAATCGGCCTTCGGCCAAAGGGAAAACATATTTTTGGAATGGTCAGGGTCGGGGAACGTGGTCAGATCGTAATTCCGAAAAAAGCCAGGGACATATTCGATATACGCCCCGGGGATAGCCTGGTGGTTCTGGGAGACGAGGCGCAGAAGGGAATTGCCATTATGAAAAGCGAAGGCATGCTGCAGTTTGCAGAGGATATATTAAATGCGCAGACACTCAAGGAGGAAGATGAGTAATTGCCCTCCAAGCGATGCACGTTGCACGAGTCTGGGTATCATCTCTAGGCGTCAGCTTTGGCTGGTTATAAAAAACTCAAGGGAAAATCGCTATTACAAGCTGTAGAGTTTGAAAGGCTCTCCAAGTCATTCAAAATAACTTGGAGAGGCTTTTTAATGTGGGAGATTACGTTGAATCAGAACTTGATTTTAAGTGTGTCACCATCAAGATAAACCCCTTCGGAACGCATTATCGGCAGCTTCTGTTCCGCCGAAAAGCCGATGGTTTCCCCGTCCCTAAGTGTGACGTTCTGTTCAACGATATATAAAGATATATCCATCAGGAATTCACGAAGCTCGGCAGGTGTTACCTGGCTGTCCAGCACTTCGATTTCGTCTTTATCAAAGGCTCTGAGTCCATAGGTATAACCATTAACTCCGGATTCCGTGCGTACGAGCCCGAAGTATACGAGATTTAACAGCGGAAACGGATCGTCGGTTTTCATGGTTTCAGCCATTTCCACAAAGAGCTCGGGCTGAAATACCGTGCCGGATGAATAGAGACCGACGGCATTAGGTAGTTTCAAACAGCTCGCCGCCAGCTTGGTGTACATCCTGCCGCTATCAAGCGGGGAGGCAGCACGCGAAAACACAGCCAGAATAAGCTGACTGACATGGGTTTTGGTTACCTCTACTGCCTCTGGCCACAGGTAGTTTCCTTGCGCGTAATGCTCAGCCTCGCCATCCGGTACCGGAGCATCAACGAAGCTGACCGCAACCATGCAGCCGTCTGCTTCAAAGACCAGAATACCTTCCTTTTCCTCTTCGGAGCTGCCATTCTCCAGGGAAGAGGAAATATTCCAATCGTGCTGAAGATTTGCTTTGATCTGCTCCAGGTCACATTCCGATGAATTCAACAGAACGAAGCCGTTAAATATACCGGATGATTCATTGGAGTCAATCGGGGTATCCTCTGGAGCTTCCCCTGCCTCATAGAGTGCCGCCTGCTTCATCCAATACTCACGAATCATGTTAACCATGGCTACAGCTTCTTGTTCCGCCGTGGCAGAATGATAAGGCTGCATCGCACTGAATACATGTCCGCAATGCTCGGTGTCTGACGAATTTTCATAACCGCCACAGACACCGACCAGCCATTTGCCAAACAGGGTCTTTTTATATTTGAAAATATAATAATGCATGTCGTGAAGATCAAATTCCCCCGCTAATTCGATTTTGCTGGGCTTATGACCGAGCTCTCGTTCATTTGCCAGCCATTCGATCATGGAATCCATTGCTGCTTGTTGTTGAACTGTCATTGTGTTCCTCTCCTTATATATGTACGATAATACAACTGTTATATTCTACCAATCATCATTGTGGTGAGCAATACTAGAAAAAGGAAAATAATGACCAATGAAAGAATGATCCTCGACAGCCGTTTTCTCAAATATGGGTAGGATCCATATACACCATGTTGAATATATTTTTACATCCATACAGAGATCAAGGAGGTGGGCAGGTGGAACTTTTAAAGGTTTCATATGAACAGAAAACAGTATTACGTAACCTCATGGAACTCTATCAATACGATATGAGTCAATATGAAGCTGAGAGTGAGAATGACGTTAATGAATATGGTCTGTACGATTATAAGTATTTAGACCATTACTGGACGGAAGAGGGGCGGTATCCTTACTTTGTTATACAATCAGGGAAGCTGGCCGGATTTGTATTGGTGAGAGAAATAAAAACAGCAAGGGATTCCTCTCGAAAGTACTCCATGGCGGAATTTTTCATCTTAAAAAAATACCGAAAGCAGGCAATTGGTAAGAAAGCAGCCTTTAAAGTATTCGAAATGTTTAAGGGCAAGTGGAGTATTGCCTGGTTGGAAAAAAATCGGTCAGCCCAGGCATTTTGGACAAAAATCATCTCAGAATACACGATCGGCGAATATTCCGAAACAACGTTTTCAGGTAACCCTGCAATTGAATTTAATGCCTAACAGCTCGTTCGAAAATACGACGCTTACGCATGATGAGCCATTCAAATAAAGATGAAGAAGCTCGATATAAATCTGATCGGGACGGTCGCCTAACCGTCCTCCACTGAATATATCTGAAGTATCAGATGATTCAAGAGAGGATGTTGGCCTTGCAAGCTGTTTCTCATGATCTAGATCAAGGGTGGATCGCCTATACATCGAATCGTGCCGGATCGTTCGACATTTGGCTGTACCGACCGCAGGATAGACTTCATGTTCAACTTACCCGGGGACTTGGCGCGGAATTCTCCGTTCCCTATTGGTCGCCGGACAGCAGGAGGATTGCATTTATCGGAATTGGAAATGTGGTCCATTTGCTGGATACCTCCACGCATACCGTAGCCAGGATCGACCAAATCGAACCTTACACGCTGTTGGACTGGTCTCCTGACAATCGCTCTCTGGTCTATGTTAAAAATGGCCGAATCGTCGTTTATGATACGTTCACACATCGGAGCTATACCATCTCAGAGCCTGGAGCTAGCGATGTCCAATGGTTCCCTTCGGGTACAGAGCTTCTATTTGCGGCTCCGGATGCCAGTGGCATTACGCAGCTCTTCCGCATGCAAAGCGATGGCAGTAATCGGAGACAAATCACACGGAATACGAATGGACCGCTCCATAACGTTCGGATATCCCCGGACGGTGCCTTCGCACTCTATACATTCCCAGGTGCAAGCATCTCCATAATATCAACTGTCGATTTGGCAACCGGAACTGTCTATACGCTGGAAGGCGGACCGCTCGCCAAAAACTATTTTCCGTCTTGGTCACCGGATTCCCAGAACATCGCCTACAGCGCAACCGCTTATGAAGAGCCATATTATTATTCTCTTATCCAGATTGACAGCCGCACTGGACAGAATCAAAGGACGATTGCGGTTTCCGACTGTTTTGCCACCCCTGTCGGGTGGTCGCCGGATGGTACGAAAATCGCGTATTTGTCGGGATGCGGAGGTGTTGAAAGCGCTAGTCAGCTCTGGATCGTGGATATCAGGGATCAGATGCCGGTGAACGTTGTCAGCGGCGGGCGTATTACCGCCGTGCAGTGGTCTCCTCGCGCCAGAAGGCTTACGGAAAACATTTTCACCAGCCTCGTTTACCGGGTATCCTTTCCATATCCTGCAAACTGGCGTCAGGTAAGTGATGAAAGATACGAAGGGGCCGACGGTTTTTTTCAGGTATCCGCGATTTCATCAAGTGACCCTATTACCGAAGTATGCCACGCTGAAGCTTTTCATCCATTAATGCCTTACGGCTCATCACCAACGATTATCCATGTGAAGGTGCAACATCAAGACGCATGTTTCATCTTCCCGTCAGCCGATCAGCCAGCCGAGATGAATAAGCAGTCCGCCCTGATCGTAAGATATCCCCGCCCTGTCCAAATCGGGGAAACGTTCTACAATTATTTTATCTTGTTTGCTGACGTCAACCATATCCGTCAAATGGGTGCACGGTTGTCGTTTGTATAATGCTAATCATTGCTCCATGGATGAATTTTGTTTAATCCCTACTTGACAGGTTGAATTAATTGGTTTAATCTAGCCACAGGAATCACCACTTCAGTCATCATTAAATGATCATTCATTATCTTAGCATTGAAGGATAATGTCAGCCGATTGGTCCACCAAAGGCTCCTGTTTACTCCTTTGTCGTTAGTACGACGAAAGGGGTAGATGGGGGTCTTTCTGTATTTTCAAGAGATAGCGATGGGGGATAAGGACCGGCAAACGGAGGTTCATGACCCGAGAAAGGAGCGACATGGAAGATAAGAATTGGGACTTGTTGGAGGAGGCCGATTGGCATTTTCGCAAAGTGGTACGCAGGTTTGTCAAAGAACGTGACAAGATTTCGGTAGAAGGCATAACCTTGCCAGGCTTGTTGATTCTCAACACGATATACCGGAATGGAGAGCAGAGGCTTGGCGAGCTGGCGGAACAACTCGACTTCACATCCGGAGCTGTAACGGCGATATGCGATAAGCTGGAGACTTCCGGGTTCGCGATCAGAAGGCGTAGCAAGACGGACCGGAGAGCGATTGCCTTAGATATTACAGAAGCAGGAAGAGAGATGCTGCAGCGTAATGAAAATGTTGGCGGGTATATGATTGACCTCATCTTCGGCGCATTCTCGCACGAGGAGCTCAGGGAACTCATTCATTATTTTAAACAGCTGAGTGAACATCTTGAAGGTTTCTCGGATTCCGTGCTTCAACAGTGTGCATTATTTACCGAGCCAAACGAAAGAAATGCACAAGGTAATCGTGGCTCCGTGAAACGATCAAATGCCTTTATTTCTTACTAAAAATCAAATTTGAAAGGAAGTTGTGACGATGGGACACCCGACGATTTATCCAACAGGTACAACGGTTTATAATCCGGAGAAGACTTGGAGCGGTTACACGATATATCAAGCAGCGGATACAGGAGCTCTCCTCATTGACATGAATGGGAGAGAGGTTCATCTGTGGAAAGGGCTTCGAGGATTTCCCAACAAGCTGTTTCCGGGTGGTTACGTGCTGGGAAGCACCTCCGAGCGCGACCCGAAATACGGGTTTCAGGATGAAACCAATCTGGTGCAGGTCGACTGGGACGGCAATATCGTCTGGAAATTTGACCGTTATGAATACATAGAGGATCCGGGGCATCCGCCGCAGTGGATGGCACGCCAGCATCACGATTATCAGCGTGAGGGCAATCCCGTCGGTTATTATGTTCCAGGGCAAGATCCGAAGGTGGATTCGGGCAATACGCTCATCCTGGCTCACAAGAATGTGAAGCGTCCCGAGATATCCGACATCGAGCTGCTGGATGATACGATCATCGAAGTGGATTGGGAAGGAAATGTGGTGTGGGAATGGGCCGTTAGCGATCACTTTGATGAACTGGGATTTGATGAGGATGCAAAGCTCGCATTATCCCGCGATCCGAACACCCGCGGCTTTGGAGCTCATGCGGGCGATTGGATGCACATTAATTCGGCTTCGGTGCTCGGGCCTAACCGATTTTATGATGCGGGAGACGAACGCTTTCATCCCGATAATATAATCTGGGATGCTAGGGAAACGAATATTATTGCCATCATTGATAAAAAAACCGGGGACATCGTCTGGAAGCTTGGCCCGGATTATTCCACGGAGGAAACGAAGCATATCGGCTGGATTATCGGCCAGCATCATGCACATCTCATACCGCAGGGCCTTCCGGGCGAGGGTAACATTTTGATCTTTGATAATGGGGGCTGGGGCGGTTACGGAAAGCCGAATCCGGAAGCGGCGGATGGTTTGAAAATAGCTCGGCGTGACCATTCGCGCATCCTGGAAATCAACCCCGTTACTTTAGAGATTGAATGGCAATATACGCCGACGGAAGCCGGATTCCAGGCTCCGCTTGACTCTTACCGCTTTTACAGCCCGTATATCAGCTCGGCACAGCGGCTTCCCAATGGCAACACCCTGATTACCGAAGGGGCTGACGGGCGAATATTCGAAGTGACACGAGATTTCGAGCTGGTGTGGGAATATATTTCGCCTTATAAGAACAGCCGCAACTCCAACATGGTCTATCGCGCATACCGGGTTCCATATGAATGGGTTCCTCAGCTTGAATTGCCCGTTGAGACGGAGATTGCCCCGCTGGATGTTGCCGATTACCGTCTGCCGGGCGCCGCGCCGAGAGGTGCCGTTACAAGCGTGGAAGTCGAAGGTACAATCTCATACGGTGAGGGAGCGCTTTGCGTGGCCAGAACGGATGAAGTCGTGCATAAAGAGAGGGATCGGGATGAGTAGAAATCAATCTTTGAAGCAATGGAGTTTTCGGCTGCTGTCGGTAATTCTTATCATGAGTATGCTAAGCGGGTGCGGCAATGCTTCGGGTGAGCAGCAGGGGAATCGGCTCAAACTGAAAATCGCAGACATTTCAACCAATACCGTGTTTCGTGTAGCAAAGAGCAAGGGTTTCTTCGACAAACACGGAATTGATGCCGAATTGGTAAACTTCGCTACGCCGGCTGAAGGCGTGAACTCCTTATTCATTAAACAGGTAGACGTTGCGTTCGGAGCAGACTTCCCGCTCCTGAACGCTGTCAGCAAAGGCGATTACTCCATCTTTGCTTCATCAGGAACGGCAACGGATTTAAGTGCGAGCGAATGGAAGCTGTTCGTTCGTAAAGAGATTGGAAGCGCTGCGGATCTCAAGGGGAAGAGGTTAAGTTTCTCGAGAGGCACTTTCATCCCCTATCTATGGGATGTGTATTTGGCCGAAAACGGAGTTGCGCTCTCGGATGTGGAACTGATCGGACAGGGAGGTTTCGACGAGGCGTATGTAGCTCTCAAAAAAGGCGACATTGACGCCGCCTGGGTATATGGAGCAGTGCTGAACGAGAAGTTCGGTGCGCTTACCGAAGCCAAAGAAATGTCGGATATGTCCAAGACACCCGTAAGGCTTGGTACCGGATTGATCGCTTCGAATGAATTGCTCAACGGCAACAAGAAAGGTTTCGTAGCGCTGCTGAAAGCGCTGGATGAGGCGTCAGCTTATGCCCAGGCGCATCCGGAGGAAACGGCGGACTTGATGTATGAAGAAGTCAAGCAGCCGAGAGAAGCGACGCTAAAGGATCTGCCGAAGAATCCATGGAATCTTGGTTTTACGGAAAAAGCCTACGAAGGATTACAGGGACAGAAGGAATATATGGTGGATAACGGCATCATCGAAAAGGATTTCGAGCTGAACGAAAAACTGAATCTGGATTTGGTGAGGGAAGCATTTCCGGATCGAGTCCTTGAACTGAAGTGAGGAGATGTAGACGATGAGAGCAGCGTCAAGGCAGAATGAAATCCATATTGAACAGTTGAATAAAAGTTACGCACAGCAAACCTCGGCAGGTGACTTGCACTATATTATCCAGGACGTCAACTTGGCGGTAAAAGGCGGCGAGTTCTTTGTTCTGTTGGGTCCAAGCGGGTGCGGCAAGTCGACGCTGCTTGGTCTGATCGCCGGCTTTGTATCCAAGACTTCGGGTCAGGTGAGAGTAGGCGAGAAGGAGGTGGACCGTCCGGGCCAGGATCGCGCCGTCGTATTTCAGCAAGCGGACTCCTCCTTGTTCCCATGGCTGACCGTAAGAGAAAATGTGGAATTTGGACTTCGGATGAAGCGAATACCTTCAGCAAAGCGAAAGGACATATCCAGTCAGTTTATTACGATAGTGGGTCTTGCGGGGCATGAGAGCAAATATCCACGCGAACTGTCAGGCGGTATGAAACAACGGGTACAGCTGGCAAGGGTATTGTCCAATGATCCAGCGATTTTGCTCATGGATGAACCTTTCGGCGCATTGGATGCGATGACAAGACGGACGATGCAAAGAGAGTTGGTACGCATATGGCAGGACACGGATAAAACCGTCATCTTCGTGACGCACGATATTCAGGAAGCTCTTCTACTCGGAGGACGTATCGGCATCATGTCAGCGGGTCCGTCCTCAAAAATAACGGATATCTACGAGGTGCCTCTCGCCTATCCGAGAGATATATCTGATCCGGCTTTCCATGCGCTGTATAACCAAATTCAATCGCATTTTGACGAGTAGAGAGGAAGGGAACCCATGAGCAAGAAAATTAAGAAATGGTCGCTTCATATCTTGGTGTGGATTGCTGGTCTTGCCGTCTGGCATTTGCTTTCCCTTGCGTATGGGCCCGAAATTCTGCCAGGTCCTATCTATACCGCCAAGGGCGGATATGAATTGTTGATGGACGGCACCCTGATTCAGTATATCGGGATCAGTTCATACCGGGTGCTGCTCGGCTGGACCCTTGGCAGTCTGATTGCAATTCCGGCCGGACTCATCATCGGGAAGGTGGGGCCGATCCGCGCTTTCGCCGAACCGTTCCTCAATTTCATCCGGTTCATTCCGCCGATTGCCTTCATCACCTTGTTTCTGGTCTGGTTCGGCATCGGGGAAACATCGAAAGTTATGCTTATTCTGTATGCAACCTTCTTTATTGTGGTAATAAATACGTTGACGGGTGTGTTATCCGTAGAAGAGGATAAGATTCGCTCTGCCCGCAGCATGGGGGCATCCGAGTGGCAGATTGTGCAGCATGTCATCATTCCTGCAACGATCCCATTTATGTTCACCGGCATCCGGCTTGCCATGGGAACCTCGTTCATGGCGATTATCGGGGCAGAGATGATTGCTTCGAATGAAGGCGTGGGGTATCTGATCTGGAATTCACGTTTGTTCTTCCGTACGGATTGGATTTTTGTCGGTTTGATTTGTCTGGGATTGATGGGGTTCATAACGGACCGTGCCGTAGGTCTGCTGGGGCGCAAGTGGTTGTCCCGTTACGGGGTAGTCAGTACGAACTCACTCCGTAGATGAACGTAGTACTATTATACGAAGCCGCAGCTCCCTCTTATGAAGGGGCTGCGGCTTTTTCATTTGGAATAATGGATCACCATACTTAATCGGTTCATGGAGGCGCCGGAGTTATGGTAAACATGCGGTTTATCGGCCTTAAATCGAATGGATTTACCAGGAGTCACCGTATATTCCTCGTTTTCGACACGAATGGTGAGCTCTCCTTCGAAAACAGTAATAAACTCTTCCGTCCCCTCAATGTGAGCCTCTGCACTTAAATAACCGCCACAGTCCATTTCTAACGAATACATTTCAAAGCGCCGCCCTTCCTCAAAAGGGAAATAAGGATAAATTCGAACTTTTCCGTGATCCTCCACCAGCGCTTGCACCTCTTCTTGGGATACCACGACCGTTTCGGATTGAGGCTCATTAATCAAAGACGTAAAAGAAAGCTTTAACCCGTTCGCGATTTTCCAGACGGTTGTAATAGAGGGACTCGATTCTCCTCGTTCGATCTGGCCCAGCATCGTTTTGCTGATTCCGGTCATCTCCGCGACTTTATCCAGGCTTAGCTTCCTTTGCTCCCTTAGCAGCTTCATATTATTCGCCAATACTAAATGAATCGGCTTCAACATCAAACACCGCCTTTTTTGGATTGTGCGTTATAACATACATATTGTATAATCATAACGTACAGACGCTATAACGTACAATTATTACTACTATAACATACGCGAAAGGAGGGAGCGCGTGTTCATCGTTTCGCTGCTTACCTATGCGATTGTCGCGTCATTTACGCCCGGACCCAACAACATCATTTCGATGACGAATGCACGGAGCCACGGATTTAAGAAAACGATGCGCTTTATCGGAGGGGTAGCAGCTGGATGCTTGGTCATTATGCTGTTGTCCAGCTATTTCAATCTGGTATTATATCCATTCATCCCGAAGATCAGGTTTGTTATGAATATCATCGGATGCGTGTATCTGATCTATCTTGCCATAAAAATCATGCAGAGCAAGCCCTCTCATGCAGATGATAAGGCTCGTGGATTCAATACCTTTTATTTCGGGTTCATCTTCCAGTTCATGAATCCGAAGGTTATTTTATACGGGATAACAGCCGTATCAACCTTCGTTATGCCGATCTCTACTTCCCATGCGCAGTTGATATCCTACTCGTTATTGCTCACGATTGTCGGCATTTGTGCCAACATGACCTGGGCGTTATTCGGTTCGCTGTTCCAGCATCTGTTATCCCGATATGAGCGCCCGTTTAATATATTAATGGGATTGCTTCTGCTTTACAGCGCCTTTTCTATTTATGCCACGAACTGATTGGCTAGCTACATCGTAATGTCATCGCTCCTCAGCCAAAAGAACAAGGCTTCCCGAATCACACATCCGGAAAGCCCTGCTTTGTTTTATTCGAAAATGTTGGAGATCTGCTCTTTCAGTTTGTTAGCAGATGCATGAAATTGGGTTAGTTCCTCGTCATTAAACTCGAGATTCAGAATTTCCCGAACGCCTGTACGATCAACCACACAAGGCACGCCTAAGTATACATCAGACACACCGTGGTAGTCCGTGAGCAGCGTGGATACATTGAGAACGGAACCTTCGTTTTGCAAAATGGAGACGATGATCCGATCGAGCGCCAACGCGATTGCATAGGAGGTGGAACCCTTGGCGTTAATGATTTCATAAGCCGCATTCTTGGTGCGGTCGAAAATGTCTTCTTTTTCACCGTCAGTCAGATCGATTCCGATCCCCGCGATGTTGGCAATGCTCCAAAGCGGCAATTCGGAATCACCGTGTTCCCCGACGATATGGGCGTGAATGCTGCGCGGATTAATGCCTTTGTTTTGACCAATCAAATACCGGAAACGGGCGCTATCCAGCAAGGTGCCGGAGCCGATCACGCGATTGACCGGGAAGCCGCTCTTCTTCAACGTGACGTAAGAGAGAATATCCACCGGATTCGTAGCCACAAGAATGATACCGTGGTCATTGTATTTCACGATGTTTTGGATAATATCGTCAAATATTGCCGTATTTCGCTTCAATAAGTCAATTCGCGTCTCGCCGGGTCTTTGGTTGGAGCCTGCGGCAATGACAATGATGTCTGCATCCTTGCAATCGCTGTAATCTCCAGCCCACAGCTTGACGCCTCCGGCAAAGGGGAGGCCGTGATTCATATCCAAGGCTTCACCAAGCGCTTTGTCATGGTTCGCATCGATTAATACCAGTTCAGATACTCTTTCGCGTAAGAATAAGGTGTACGCAGTCGTTGCTCCCACAGCTCCTGTACCGATGATCACCACGCGGGACGGACGCTGAGCTTCATTTTTTGTCATAAGTGTTTCGCTCCCTTGTACTGAGTTAATGAAATTTGGTGAATGGTATACTTCTGATGAATTACCCTTATTAAAGGCTGCCGGAACAGTGAATCCCTAAGGCTTCATCGATAGTAATGATAACATATTCAGGAAGATTTAAGCAGCGGGATTGTGATATATTTCATCCTGTGTGTTCATTTTTAACTTTGACACTGTCAGAAACCATACACCTTCATCAGGGGAGGGGATCACGCTTATGCCAAACGCGGTCACAGGTTATTATCGGTAATTCTATCAGGTATAAACGAAGCAAGCAGTTGCCTTATTTCCTGAATCATGACCCTCTGATATTCATTACCCTCATGGTAGAGCTCTCCGATCTTCATGTACGTTTGGTCCAGTTGCTCTTGATAGGATGCAGCTTGTTTATCGGGGTGGTTCCTCTTGAACTCATCCATAACGTTCTGGATATACGCCGGACGAGCGCCCCAAGTTCCGAGTACTTCTCCTGTGCTTGCATGGCTTGCATGGAGGAAGACAGCAATCGGCTGTGCGCGTCCGCCATCCGTTAGAAATAGGTCCATTGTTTCCATATGATCTTCCATGATGAGCACGTCGGACGGAATTCGGCTATATTCCAATATTTTAAATAGGACAGGCACATTCCATATGACATCCGGGCACCAATCCGTACAGAGAATCAGGCAGTGCAGATGGTTGAATGGGTTTCGCTCAGAAGTGAAGAATCGCTCGGTCTCTTTGTTCTCCCACTGGAAGCGATCATATACTTGTCTGAATAGTTCCTTCGTATTTGGGATTCTGCTCAATTTCATTTCCCGAATCTTCATATTCTCCATGAATTGGAGAGGCGTTAAACCCTGGCCGATCTTTTGTTGGAGATGGAGGGGATGAGACATAGGATCATACGTCCTTTCATAACGTAATAGATTCATATTGAGATACATCCAATTTAACGTTAGCTTAAGACAAAACTGACCATACAGAAATGGTCAGTTTTTATCTGTTTATGAAAGTCAGATATACTGAAGGTTGTGTTACCGAATGAAGCGATTCGTGAAATAGGATGCGCTACATGGGCTGAGTTTCATGTATAATTCATTAAACATACCTACCATTACGACAGTAAATTTTATTAATATAATGCCTGAGGTGGTCCCACTTGTTTGATATTCTTCTACCGGAGCAAAGCGAGTTCCCATTATACCAGCAGTTATATCTGCAAATTCGTGAGGGTATCCGTAATGGGGACATTCCCGACGGACAACGATTGCCTTCCGTTCGTGCCCTCCAGCTTCAGCTCAATGTAAGCAAAACGCCGATCGAGACGGCTTATCAAATGTTAACGTCAGAAGGGTATGTGATCAGCAAACCGAGGTCGGGGCTATATGTCATAAATCCATACAAGGAACTATCTCACCATCATCAACAGCAGACCCCCTCTATAACAACGATGTCAGTTATGCATTCCAACGGGCACTTGAATCAAGATCAAGGCGTTATTGACTTTAATCCCACTCGATTAGATCAAGCGTCTTTTCCGGTACGAACCTGGAATAAAATGCTCAAGGAAGCGCTGGAACAGCACGTGAGTGAAATGGGAATGTATGGGGATCCGCAGGGCGAATACGGGCTTCGCACCGTGGTTTCGGAATATCTGCGAAATTCCAGAGGGGTTATTTCAACACCTGATCAAATTGTGATCGGCGCCGGCACGGCCTATAGCATGGGGCTACTTACGAGAGTACTTCCAGAACTTAAGCATATTGCGGTTGAGGAGCCGGGTTACAGCTTGGTACGAGATCAATTTCACTTGAATGGCTGTGATTTACTTCCGATTACGCTTAGTGATAAGGGAATCTCGCTTGACCAGCTGGAGAGCAGCCACGCACAGCTCGTATATGTAACGCCATCTCACCAATTCCCGACGGGAAGCATCATGCCTTATCCGGAGCGGGAACGATTACTGGAGTGGGCCAATACCAGAAATGCATACATTATCGAGGACGATTATGACGGTGAGTTTCGTTACCAGGGAAAACCGATTCCTTCCCTGCAAGGGTTAGATCATAACGGGCGGGTCATATACGCCGGCACGTTCTCGAAAGTGCTGACTCCGACACTGCGTATGAACTATCTCGTTCTGCCACCGGCGCTGCTGAATCACATATCCCACAAACGTCAGGAAGTATTCTTTGCCCCTTCACGCGTGGAACAGTGGGCAATGACCGCGTTTTTTGAACAGGGGCATTGGTACCGTCATATTCGTAAAGTGCGTAATCTGTACAGGAAGAGACATCATCAGTTGATTGAGTTGATAGAGGCTTATCTTGGCAGGTTTGTTGAAATTACGGGTCAGAATTCAGGCCTCCACATTCAGCTGATCGTCAAAAAAGAAGTGTCCTCGGAGGAATTGATTCAGAGGGCGGCGAACGTCGGGGTTATCGTGTACGACCTGCGAAAAATGTGGATGAACCACCAGCAAGATGCAAACCAGTTCCCGAGGTTATATATGGGATTTGCAAGCTTGAACGCAGCTGACATGGAAAAGGGGATACGGCTTCTGCAGAAGGCCTGGAACATGGATTGAACACGGCTTGTTTATACCTGTCTTTTATAAAATGTTGAAACTGACCATTTCATAAGGGTCAGTTTCTTGTTTATGATAAGCAAAAAAAGTAGGAGTGCATGCTATGATCACCCAAAGTGAGGTAAGGGCATATTTAAACCGTTTAGGCATTTCGGATATTCAGGAACCGACGAAGGAATATTTGTTCGAGCTGCATAAAGCCCACGTCGCACGAATACCTTGGCAGACCTTGGATATTTTTGCTGGGAAACCGACATCCATCGATATACAGGAATCCGTACAACTTATGATCCATCAACGAAGCGGTTATTGTTTTCATCTGAATGGAGCCTTTAGCGCGCTTCTTCGAGCCTTAGGTTATAAGGTATATTGGCATCGGGCAGGAGTACAGCCATTAGGGCAAGAACCGCGGATTAACGGCTTCCATCTCGGGATAACGGTAAGTTTATTGAATGAACAACTTGGGGAAGAAGAGCGGTGGCTCGTGGATGTCGGTCTTGGCGATATGCCCTGGGAACCGATCCCATTGAAATTCGGACAATACATACAGGGACCTTTTCAATATGCGCTTGAGCCGTCTCGCATAACGGATGATGGCTGGAGGCTGATCCATGATCCCCATTATTCATATGTAGGCGTAGATTATGCCCCTGATGTTGTGAACAGCTTGGAACTATTTAAATCAAACCATGCATTTTATAGCCGATCACCGGAATCCCCGTGGATGGAGCTGTTCATTGTTAGGCAACGGCACGAGCAGGGCATGAACGAGCTCAAAGGCTGCATATGGAGAAAGTGGAGCGGCAATACCCTGGATAAGGTAGAGATTTCATCGAAGTCGGAATGGTTCGAGATCCTGGCGGACATATTTAATGAGCCGCTCGTCAACTATTCCATGATCGAACGGGACCTGATATGGAATAAGGTTAACAGGCAGCATCAGAATTGGAAGAAGCTTATGGAGAATGAGCGAGTATAGAAGACACCGAATGATTCACCTTATTTCAGTTCTCCAGTTGATCCTCAGCGGCATAGAACACGCTAAACCAATCTGTCACTTGAATACCCGGAAATGCAGATGATAAGATGGTACATAAAATTCGTGTTGTGAAGCATCGTCTTATTGCTTCATAACCTAGCTGTAAGGAGATCTATAGTCATGGCAACCATCGAAGATTTTACCAAACTGGATATTCGGATCGGAACGATCGTGGAAGCAGAGCCATTCCCGGAAGCGCGCGTTCCCGCCATCAAAATGAAGATTGATTTCGGTCCGCTCGGGATCAAGCGCACCAGTGCCCAGATTACGAATCGATATGATGCGGACACCATCATAGGTAATCAAGTTGTCGCTATCGTCAATTTTCCGCCTAGACGCATAGCTGGCTATCAATCCGAAGTGCTTGTCCTCGGCGGGGTACCGGAGCAGGGAGACGTCGTGCTTCTGAAACCGGATGTTGATCTGCCGAATGGTACTCCCATCGCTTAAACCTATTTCATCAGTCGGTCCGGTCGCTTGCGGCTTGGACCGACTAGATGAACCTCACCTCGCTGCGTCTCTTCAACAATTTAGCGGCTCCTTCCGCAATTTTCTGAACACCGATTTCGATGAGTTCCTCCTTCACCTGAGATACGCTTAGTCGTATCATGGATTCGTTCTTAAACTCAGGCAAGAACATGCTGCTGGCATCCTGAGCATATACGTTCTCATTCTCCAGATAGTTAACCAATTGATATGCTTTTAATGGTTCTGGCAGCTGGATCGTGGAATAAAATCCGGATGGCGAACCCGTAAAGGATAAGAAGGACGGCAGGTGAGTTTGGTAAGCCTGCTGGAGCAGAGCCCCTTTTTTACTATAGGTTTGCCTCATCCTCTGAATATGTGCTCGGAACATCCCGTTCTTCAGATAAATTTCGAGGGCGCCTTGCATGAGCACCGGACTGTGTATGTCCGCCGCGTGCTTTGCCCGCTGGAATATTTCACTCATCGCTTCGGGGATCACAGCCAAGCCCAGCCGTAGTCCGGGGAGCATGACTTTGGAAAAGCTCTTCGTGTAGATCACCCTGCCAGAGGGATCGAAGGCAAACATCGGATCATGTTTCGAATCCGGATCCAAATCTCCCATATAATCATCCTCGATGATATAGACATCATACTTCTGCGCAAGCTCTACAATCCTCTTCTTCTCCACATTGGAGTAACTGTAGCCTGTAGGGTTATGGAACCTTGAGACCGTATAGAAAAACTTGATATCCCTAGTTTTAAAAATGTCCTCCAACCGCCCAAAGTCGATGCCGTTCTTCGTAACCTCAATCCCGTATGTCACGGCTTGATGAATCTTGAGGGAGTCCATCATGCTAAAGTGCGTGGGCTGCTCCACACAAATATTGTTCTTTCCGTTAGGAAAAGGAAGGGAGACCAGCAGATGCAGCGCTTGCTGCGAACCGGACACAACAAAGATCCTTTCAGGAACCGTGAAGACCTGCAAGTCGAGTAAATGCCGGGCTAACTCAACACGAAGTGACTGCAAACCCGGAATTTGGGAATAGGTAAATAACTCTTCTTTATATATTTCAATCGCTTGGTTCATGCAATGCTGAAAGTCTCGGTAGGGCATGACCGTTTTATCAGGTCCCGCCGATCGAAAATCGATCACTTGGTCCGCTGGGTTCGAGGGAGTTATGTTACCTCTGCCCTCCACGACATAGTAACCACTCTTGGGAACAGCATAGATAATATGTCTCTTTTCCAATTCAGCATAGGCCCGTATGGCTGTATTTTTACTGCATGAATAGGATTCTGTCAAAGCGCGGATGGATGGCAGTTTGCTGCCGGGTTTCAATAAACCATCCAGTATTTGGCGTTCAACTGACTGAATAATGTCGGTGTATTTCATATCTTGTTATACCTCCATTCGATCTGTACGGGTACAGAGCCGGAAAACATGCATTCTCACAACAATATGCTATAAGTATACTCTACAATGCAGCATGCTTTGGTTCGATATTGCTGTTGATGTTGATGGGAATGGATTGTGTGCTGATCATGATCATTTTCATCGTTAGGAGAACGATGTAATGACGATTAATACGGGGTTGAGGAGTGGGATCGATGCATTTTAAATGGACATGGCTCTTCTTGTGCCTGATTGTGATGGTAATCCTTACGGGTTGTGACCGCATCAAGGAATCGGATCCGCGAGAAATTGTGAAACAGTATGTGGAATGGTGGGAGCAGGGAAGCTACGAATCGATGTATGATGTGTTGTCACTGGAGTCCAGACAGAAGATGACAAAAGAGGATTTTATAACGCGATTTCGGAACATTTATGAGGGGATTGGAGCAGAAGACCTCACCATCACGACAGACTTTATGGCTCAGGAAGCAAGCGAAACAAGGGATGAGCGGGTGTTCTATCCCTATCAAATCCAATTGGAAACATCGGCAGGTCGGGTACAGGCAGAAGGTTCGTTTGAGCTATTAAAAGAGGACGATTCAACCGAGGCTAAGAAGTTGTCTTGGCGAATGGTGTGGCAACCTTCCTTGATATTGCCGGCTATGGATTTCGGGGATAAGGTGAACGTGCAGACGTTACCATCCAGCAGGGGCGAGATTTTGGATCGTAACGGTCACGGTCTGGCCATTAATGGCACGATTGAGGTCATCGGTATCGTTCCCGGTAAGCTTGGCGCCGATGGAGAACAGACCTTGGTTGAATTAGCTGAACGCCTGGGAATTTCGACCGAGATTATGAAGCGTAAGCTTGATGCGCCGTGGGTGAAAGACGATCTGTTCGTACCCATCCTGAACCTGAATGCCCAGCAGGGCAGAATGGATTACAGTGATCTGCCAGGCGTTGTAAAGAAGAAGGAACGTGCTCGAGTCTACCCTTACGGCGCGGCGGCAGCACATCTAACAGGCTACATCCGACAAGTGACAAAGGAGGATTTGGCCAATGCGCCCGAGGCGCAGTATGGACCGACTGAACTTATCGGCAAATCAGGATCCGAGCAGGTATATAATGAAGTGCTGCGTGGCCGGGACGGTAAGCGGATATCGATCGTGGATTCCTCGGGTAAAGTCAAAGAAATCGTAGCCGAGAAGGAAGCAGTAGATGGTCAGGATATTCGTTTAACCATTGATGCTGAACTTCAAAAATCCATATTTGCTTCATTTCGTGAGGATGCAGGTACCGCAGCCGCCATCAACCCCAGGACCGGAGAAATCTTGGCATTGGTTAACAGCCCGTCCTATGATCCCAATGCTTTCATTGTTGGATTATCGACAGAGCAGTGGGATGAGTGGAACCACAATCCGGATAAACCGCTATTGAATCGATTCACGAAGCTGTACGCTCCGGGCTCGGTATTTAAACCGATCACGGCAGCGGTTGGTCTGAAGCTTGGGGTTACTACTCCTGGAAAGGTCAGGGAGATCAACGGCTTGCGTTGGTCCAAAGACCCGAGCTGGGGAAATTATTACGTGACACGCGTGAAGGAAGTACCCGTCCTGAATCTGAGAGATGCTCTTGTGTATTCAGATAACATCTATCTGGCGCAGGAAGCATTGGAGATGGGTGCGGATCCTTTTCTGAAGGAAGCTGTAAAATTCGGGTTCGAAGAGGGTTTGCCGCTTCCATTCCCTTTCCCGAAAGCAAGCTTGGCTAATGAGGGGATCAAGAACGAAATTCAACTCGCGGACTCCGGATATGGCCAAGGGGAAGTGCTCATGAGTCCTTTACATTTGGCGTTGGCCTATACTCCCTTCATGAATGGCGGGAAGCTGATTCAGCCTGTACTGGATTTATCAGAGCAGGAGAACAAGCCTCAGAAGACAAGAGAGGTGTTGGATGCGCACACTGCCGGAATCATCAAGCGTATGCTCGTCGATGTGGTTCAGGATCCAAAAGGCAGCGGACACGGCGCTGATCTATCGGGCATTGAGCTTGCAGGGAAGACGGGAACCGCCGAACTGAAAATCAGCAAAGGCGAAAAAGGACAGGAGAACGGATGGTTCGTTGCGTTTGACACGAGGGAGTCCAAGCTCCTCCTTGCGATGATGATAGAGCATGTTGAAGATCGGGGAGGCAGCGGGTATGTCGTGAACAAAGTCGCGCCGATCTTGCAAAAATATTACGAAAAAAAATAGCCTTGAAAATAAGCTGACGAAAAGCTCTTGTTATGCGAATTGGACGGTTGTAATATGGAATAAAACTAGTCGGAGATGATCTTATGAGTAAGATTCAATTCTCAGTCCAAGTTCGATTGGTATCCGATCTTACCCGTTCCAAACAGTTCTATGAAGAAGTACTGGGTTGTGAAGTGAATGACGTATGGGCGGTAAGGGATGAGTTTGCGCTCGGATTCAAGCTGATTCAGGCGGAATCCCGCGCTGATGTCACACCCAATCCAGCGGGGAAGGACCATGCGACGCGCTGGGATACATACGCTTACGTGGGTACACATTATGATTTGGATGCGTTGTATGAAGAACTGACCTCCAGGGGGGCCGAAGTGGCACAGGAACCTGTATTCATGGAAGCGGACTGGGGCGTGTGGAAGGATTTTGCGATTCAAGATCCAGACGGCTACGTCATTGGATTTGGCTCCGGGATAAAGGACTAGGTGGGTGCGATGTCGGACATTGATATGAAGCAGGTCCTTATCAGCAGCGACCCTTCGCTGTTGGATGTGGATGCCATTGTACATTTTTTGCGGCGAAGCTACTGGGCTAACGAGCGTTCTGACCAAAAAATCAAAACATCGTTAGAAGGTTCTACGTGCTTCGGGGCATATTACGCCAACCGACAGATCGGTTTTGCTCGCGTGGTAAGTGATGGCGCAACCGTCTATTGGCTGTGTGATGTATTTGTGGATGAGGCATATCGTGGAATTGGCGTGGGGAAGAAATTAATCGAAACGATTACGACCCACAAGGATTACCGAAATGTATTCGGTATATTGGCAACGCGGGATGCCCATGGTCTGTATGAGCAATACGGTTTTGTCCGCGATCATGGAAAAACATTGACTCGTATGCCGGATTTTCTCCGGAAGGATTAGTTAGAAGGGGGATTCCTCAATGATTATATGGGTTAACGGCGCATTCGGTTCGGGGAAGACCCAGGCTGCGCATGAGCTTCAGCGAAGAATCCCGAACTCGTACGTGTACGATCCGGAAAATGCAGGTTACTTCATTCGCGATAATGTGCCAAGAGATGCCAAACGCGATGACTTTCAGCATTATCCGATGTGGAGGGAGTTTAATTACTCCATATTTAAGTATATGGACCAGGAATCGGATCAATTGATCATTGCTCCGATGACCATTACAAACGCGGAATACTTCGATGAAATCGTTGGTAATTTGAGACGTGATGGCTTAAAAGTAGAGCATTTTACATTGTGCGCTTCCAAGGAAGTGCTCCTTAGACGGCTGCGGAGCAGAGGAGAAGGTTCGAATTCATGGGCCGCACAACAAATTGACCGGTGTATCAGCGGATTCTCGAATGAAGTGTTTCAGCATCATATCGACACGGATCATCTATCGATCGATGAAGTGGTCGAAACGATCGGTGCTTTGGCAAATGTGAAGCTGTTGCCTGATCATCGCAGCTCCGCCAAGAAGAAACTCGATCGAATCAAAACCAAATTTGCGCACATCCGATTTTTTGGATAACAAGTGGATGGATTATGACATTTGAGGGTTTATTCGAAAGTTCGTAGTGTAGAGTTTTAGCCATAGCGGGAATATAACTAAAGAAAAGGCGATTTCTCATATTGGGAAGTCGTCTTTTTCTGTCTGTAAGGTAACAGAAAATCTAACCGCCAAAATATTTTATATGCAGCTAAATATTTTTCCTTAATGAAAAACAAGCTATATATATATGAATATTCTCAATGAAATCAAGAAAAAATGGAGAAAACCATTAAAATGAGATCTGCGAAATTATAAAATTCCATTGACAAAGTCCTAAAGATGGATTATTTTTTGTACATGGGAATTAAAGTTGCATTAGAGAAAAATAATTGGATCAAGGCAGGACGAGGTTGGAGAATGTCCGGGATCGTCTAAGGATGAGCAAACTCATTATTGATGTGGAGTGGAGGAGAAGAAGATGAAGAAGAGGACTAGAAGAAACAGGATATTATTAGGGGCAGCCGCCATTCTGAGTTTGCTGCTGGTGTTAACCGCGTGCGCTTCGGGAGAAGTGAAACTGGAAGGAACAGCGGGTGAACAAGGGGATAAGAAAATCCGAGTGGTTACAACCATTGGACAGATTGCGGAACCCATCTCCGTTATAGGGGGAGATCGGGTCGAGGTACTGAGCTTGATGGGGCCTGGCGTCGATCCGCATTTATATAATGCTACCCAAGGCGACATCAAGAAACTGGATAGTGGCGATGTTATTTTCTATAGCGGGCTTCATCTCGAAGGCAACATGACGGAAATATTCGAACAGATCGGTAAGAACAAACCTGTACTGGCGATTGCAGATGCCATCCCGAAGGATCAATTGCTGCAGGATGATACACAGGCCATTGATCCCCATGTGTGGTTTGACATCGATTTGTGGAAAGTGTCTTTGGATTCGGCTGTAGAGGAGCTGAAGTCCCTTGCTCCGAATGATGCTGACTTTTTTGAAGAGAACAAGCAGAAGTATTTTGCCCAGCTGGATGAATTGAAAGCCGAGGCCAAGGATAAGTTGAGTCAAATTCCGGAAGAACAGCGGGTGATGGTTACCGCTCATGATGCCTTTGGGTATTTCGGCCGCTTGCATGGTCTGGAGGTAGTTGGACTGCAAGGATTGAGTACGGAGGATGAAATCGGCCTCTCGGACATTAACGGAACGATCGATATCCTGCTGCAGCACAAGGTGCCTGCCGTATTCGTTGAGAGCAGCGTCAATCCAGCTTCCATTAATGCCGTTATTGAAGGTGCTGCCAAGAATGGGCTGGATATAAAGCTTGGAGGAGAGCTTTTCTCCGATGCCATGGGCGAAGCGGGAACAACGGAAGGAACTTATGTCGGAATGTATCGTCATAATGTCGAAACCATCTATCATGCATTAACAGGAAGTGGTGAATAACATGTCTGTACTTCAAGTTCAAGACCTTAATGCATCCTATCGTAAAAATAAAGTGCTCCACCATGTCTCCTTTCATGTGGAACAAGGCTCTTTAACCAGCATTGTCGGGCCAAACGGCGCCGGTAAATCAACGCTGTTAAAGGTCATGCTGGAGCTTCACCCCAAGCTGTCCGGGAATGTGTCATTCTTTGGATCAAGCTTAAGCAAAACCAAGACCCGTGTCGGCTATGTCCCGCAGCGCGGATCCGTGGACTGGGATTTCCCGACCGATGCACTGGATGTTGTCATGATGGGTCTATACGGCCGGGTGGGCTGGCTGAAACGACCGAACAAGAGCCATAAGGAAAAAGCGATGGCATCGCTGGATCAAATGGGCATGGCGGACTTTGCCGACCGCCAGATCAGCCAGCTCTCCGGCGGACAGCAGCAGCGCGTATTCCTCGCTAGGGCGCTTGTCCAGGATGCCGACCTCTATTTCATGGATGAACCGTTAGCTGGTGTTGATGCGGCAACCGAGCGGGCGATTATGACCACGCTGAAGGATCTGAAAATGGCCGGTAAAACGGTCATGGTGGTCCATCATGATCTGCAAACGGTTGAGGATTATTTCGACCATGTGCTGCTTCTGAACCGTACGGTCATTGCGCATGGGAAGACGGAAGACGTCTTCACGAAGGAACATGTATACCGCGCCTACGGCGGTTCGCTTCGCTGGATGAAGGAGGCGTAACGCATGCTGAATTCATTATTATCTCCGAACACGCAATGGGTGCTATTGAGCACATTAATTCTGGGCATGGCAGCCGGCATGATCGGCTGTCTCGCCTATTGGAAGCGGCAAAGTTTGATGAGTGACGCATTGTCTCATGCGGCTCTTCCCGGTGTCGTGGTTGCATTTGCATTGACTGGAAGCAAGAATCTGCTGGTGATGATACTCGGAGCTGCTGTCAGCGCCTTAATCGGAGCCTGGATGATCCAGTGGATCCGTACTTCCAGCCGCATTAAGGAAGATACGGCCATGGGCATGATTCTATCCGTATTTTTCGGACTGGGCATTATGCTGCTTACCATTGTGAACCGAACAGCGGGCGGGAATCAGAGCGGACTGGATAACTTTATTTTCGGTCAGGCTGCATCCATGGTTCGTAAGGATGTTTTTACGATGCTCATTCTGGCTGCTTTAGTTATTCTGGTTGTCTCGATTGGCTTTAAGGAATGGAAGCTATTCCTGTTTGATCCCGATTTTGCCCGGGGATTAGGGATGAATAGCCGTCTGATGAATTCCCTCTATATGGGGGTGCTTGTTCTTGTCATTGTCATTGGTATTCAGGCCGTTGGCGTCATTTTGATGGCGGCCATGCTGATCATACCTGCCGTAAGCGCAAGATATTGGACTCAATCCTTCAGAATGATGGTCATTTTGTCGGCAATATTTGGTGGCGGCTCCGGGTTTGTCGGCACCTTGGTCAGCACGATCGGAAAAGGATGGCCTACAGGACCGTTTATCGTTGTCGCCTCTTCCGTATTGTTCACGGTTTCTCTGGTCTTCGGTGCCGAGAAAGGACTGCTAATCCAGGCGCTGCAGCTCCGCTCTCAGAAAAAAGAACATATGGACTCCAATAACCCATCGGTTCTAAGTCCGCGGTTGTCCGAAAGGGGGAGCAATCAATGACCTATACAGGATGGATATTGCTAACGGCTTCTCTCGTCGGATTATCTTGCGGTATCGTTGGCGTGTTCCTGATACTGCGCAGAATGGCGATGATGGCCGATGCTATCAGTCATACTGTGCTGCTTGGGATCGTAACGGCTTTTATCGTCACAAGAGAATTAAGCGGACCTCATATGCTGATCGGTGCGATTATTGCCGGTTTGCTGACAGCAGTCCTCGTTCAATGGTTTCATTCCCGGGGCGTTCAGCAGGATGCTTCCATCGGTGTTGTATTTACAACCTTGTTTGCGATTGGCGTCATCCTGATTGCAACCCAGGTTGGCAATGCCCACCTGGATACCAAGCATGCCCTCATGGGTGAGATTACGTTTGTGCCTTGGGATGTGATGCACGTTCCTCTGTTAGGGGAGGTACCCAAAGCTACCTTCATGCTGGCAGCCGTGCTCCTCGTTGTACTGATCGTCATCCTGGCGTTCTATAAGGAATGGAAGATTACGTCCTTTGATCCGGCTTTGGCAGCCAGTATCGGTATTCCTGTCGTGCTCATGCATTATGTATTTATGTCGC
This sequence comes from Paenibacillus sp. LC231, assembly GCF_001860525.1. Lineage (NCBI taxonomy): Bacteria > Bacillati > Bacillota > Bacilli > Caryophanales > Paenibacillaceae > Paenibacillus > Paenibacillus sp. LC231. Next base: position 25,992 of record NZ_JFOM01000017.1, read on the forward strand.
TGGTCTCCATCACAACGGTTGCATCGTTTGATGCCGTGGGTGCGATCATGGTGGTGGCTATGCTTATAACACCTGCCGCAGCAGCCTATCTATGGACGGATAAACTCTCCATCATGCTGGTGTTAAGCGGAGCCTTCGGCGTCATTTCTGCATTCATGGGTTACTATGTCGCGTTATGGCTGGACACCTCCATCTCTGGCTCTATGGCATTTGCTTCCGGAATTGTATTTATTCTCAGCTTCCTGTTCTCTCCGAGACATGGCGTGCTCTCCCGTTATCTTCATAAATTTAATACGCATGGCAGTGATGAGAAACTGGACGGTGTATCCTGAAATAAGGGATGCTGCATGAAGCTTGGGCGATGAGTGCCCAGGCTTCTTTTTGTCTTCCAAAACCTGAGGTGTGTTATAATCAGGAATTAATGCCGTGGTGTGAAGAAGGTTATTTCAAAGGAGTGAGTACATATGCAGATGGAGTCAACAAGACTGGTGATCCGGGATTTTGAGGAGGAGGATTTTGCTAGTATTCATGCCTATGCCTCTGACCCATTAGTGACCGAGTATACGATGTGGGGACCGAATACGGAAGAGGAAACTTTAGAATATTTAAAGGAAATCCACCAAATGAAAGAGCAGAGCCCCCGTGACAGCTATGAACTGGCGATCGTTCTAAAAGATAGCGGCCAGTTAATCGGCGGTGTAGGTCTTCACCGATCCAGGACAAACGCAGAGCTTGGGTACTGCTTGAATTCCGCCTATTGGCGACAGGGTTATGCTTCGGAAGCTGCTAGCGTCATGTGCCGTTTTGGTTTTAATGAGCTCGGCGTTCATCGGATTTACGCCACCTGCAGGCCGGGAAACATCGGGTCAGCTGCGGTTATGCGCCATATCGGAATGAAGCAGGAAGGGCATCTTCGTCAGCATCTATGGTTTAAAGGGGCTTACCATGATTCCTATTTATTCTCCATCCTCAAAGATGAATTCGAAGTTTAAATCTATCATATGGTTAAGGAGCTTCTGCCTGCATGGATAATACCAAATTGTTGATCCGTCATAACGGAATTTCGATTTACGAGGAAGCGTCAGGTAAAGTGTATTATACGAAAGAGAATCATGTGTCCGTTGTTGTTCTGGCTAAGCATGGCGATCAACTGCTGTTGATCCGTCAATATCGCGCCGCTGTGGATGACTACGTCATTCAGTTACCCGGTGGTGGCGTAAGCGGGGAGGAGGATCTGGAATCGGCAGCACGCCGTGAGATGCTGGAGGAAACGGGCTGCACCTGCGGCAAGCTTCATTATCTGGGCAAGCTCTATCCGGCGTCCTGGAGATGCAATGAGATTGCCCATGTTTTTTACACGGATGAGGTAATCAGTCAAGCGGATCAGCAGCTCGAGGGATACGAGGACATCGACCTAGTAAGAATGAGCGTAAAGGAATGCCTGCACCGGATTCAGGAGAATGAGCTTCAGGACTCCGAGCTGGTCTTTGCGATAATGCAAGGTTTGCTCCAGGGATTCATTCAGAATAATTTAGCATATCGTGGATAAAAGAGTATAAGTCGATCTCGATCCACCATGAACTACAATCCGTACGAAGAGCCGTGCCGATACAGAACTTATCTGTATGGGGCGGCTCTTTTTTTCGTGAATTATGGACAAATTCATCATTTATGCCGCGGTGACAAACTTGGCGGCCTTGGAACGAATATAATTCACTATGAGCATAAAGGAGTGTTCGTCCCATGGGAAGGCATCTGCTGTTCTATGATGTGGAGTGGTGGATTTTAGGTAAACATGCAAAGGTCATTCAACAGTTTCACCCATCCCTGGATCTGATGTCCATCGGGGAATTGGATCGGTATCTGGAACGGCACAGCAGTGAGGATATGAATCAGGCCTATGACCGAATCGGTGCAATGTGCTTGGGAATCGCAGCCTATTGTATTTTCAAGCATATTCGTATCGATGCCTCGGCAGCGGTCTCTTATTATTATTTCAGTCAGAATTACGAAACCTTTCGCGAATGGATCGGTGACGAACTGATCTCCGACCCGGAGTTTCTCAGGCTGGTCATTCCCCGAATCGGCGTAATCGGTGCGATGAACCAACAGCTGACCCAAGCGCTTAGACAGGTGGCTCCGGAGGCTAACGTGGAATATATCGGGCATTTTGTAGACCATCGGTTATTCCAACCATCCAAGATATTGAGCAGGGGTAGTGCTCCGTTTGTCATAGGCTGGGCTGGAGATCCTGCGAAACGATCTAAAAATTACGCTACATTATATAAGCAGATCCGTGACCATTTCCGCCAAGATGAACGGATTCGATTTATTGAAACAGCCGGAGCTTACTCCTATGAAGAGATGCCTAAATTTTATCATCAGCTGGACCTGCTGCTCATCACTTCGGCAAATGAGGGCAGCGCAGCTCCTGCACTGGAGGCCTACGCATGCGGGGTACCCGTGTTAGGAACTAATGTGGGTAACATTAAGGCTGCCGCTCATCCGGCTGCGCACGGCTTGATCTTGGACAGTGACAATCCGGAGGATTTTATCAACATGATCGATCAATGGATGGGACAGCGGCGTAAGCTGGCTGACATCGGACAGCAGTGCAGGCACTACATTGAGTCATATTGGACAATAGAACAAGTGATAGAGCGCTGGTTAAGGGTGTTATTCCAATGGGAGAGGCAGTCGTGAAGGAGGGGAGCCTGTGTTAGATCGAGTATCTGTGCTGATTCCGTATCAATCGGATGGAAATGGACCCAGAGATACAGCGTTTGAGTGGGTATTGGGCTTCTACGCACGGATGATGCCGGAAGTCGAGGTATGTGTAGGCGAAATAGCGGACGCAAGGGAGCTCTTCAGCAGATCCAGGGCGATCAATCGTGCGTATCACCAGGCTACCAAAGACATTATCGTGATTGCGGATAGCGATATTGTATACGACCCGAATCTGTTGAGGAAATCCATTACTTACGTGAACAGCGGGCAGTGGGTGATTCCCTTCAGCCGTATCCTTCGTTTATCCAAAGAAATATCGCATTTGCTGCTGCAGCAAGAAAACATATGGCCATTGACCGTTAATACTGAAACAGCCGCGGAGCAGGCGACCGCATTTGTTGGCGGATTTAATGTGCTTGGCCGCGAAGCCTATGAAACGGTAGGAGGATATGATGAACGATTTGTCGGTTGGGGCGGGGAAGATGAGGCTTTTGCCTATGCGCTGGATACCTTGGTCGGCCACCATATCCGCCTGGAAGGGGAAATGGTTCATTTTTGGCATCCATTCGTAGGACCTGACGGGAATCCCAATTACGATTCCAATTATGCGCTGTATCTGCGCTATCTAAAGGCGCGCGGCAATCAGGAAGAGATGCGGCTATTGATTCAGGAACCATCTTCTCAATAAGGAGGGGCGAATAGCTTATGAGGCTGTCAGTAATTGTACCGGTATTAAATGAAATCACCTTCGTTCCATTGTATATAGAAAGTGCGATCCGTTACGCGGATGAGATTATCATTGCCGACGGCGGCAGTACCGACGGGACCATTGAGGAAATCGAGCGCCTTCAGCAGCGCTATGCGATTCGACTGTTCCATGTCCAGCAGAGCGGAATGCCATACACCGAGGATTGGAACGAATCCGTGGTCCGTAATTTTTTGATTGATCATGCCCAAGGAGACTGGATCATGAATCTGGATATCGACGAACTGATGGATGATCGATTCGCTGATGTTTTGCCGGAGCTCGTGAACCGTCAAGACGTGGATATCTATCAGTTTCCCTTCGTTAATTTCTGGGGGGATCCGTGGACGATTCGGATGAATAGCCCTGGCGATGAGCGCTGGTCCAATGATATCACCCGAATGTGGAGGGCCAAGCAAGGAATACGCTATCGTGATGAGAAGCATCACTGCACGCTGGAAGCTGCGGAAGGCCGGAGTATATGGAGTATCCCCCGCGGGCGATGCGATGTGAACGTGTATCACTACCACTATGCACTTGGCAACAAAATCAAGTTCAATGATAACCGCCGAGGGGATGTCAATGTGCAGATGAATCTCGGACAGCCGGATTGGACATTCAAGCCTGAAGCCTATGATATCATCACAAAGCCTTATGAGGGCGAGCATCCTGAGGTTATCATGAACTATCTAAATCGGCGGGATTCTTTAGGATCTTAACCGAATAATCAAGAAATAACCCCTCCATGACCTGATTGTAGAATCAGTCATCTTGAAGGGGTTACTTTTATTATTCCGTTGTCATTTCTGTTGCAGCGTGGACAGACGAGCATAAGTGGCTGACAGCTTGAGTTACCCCGACCCGGTCCAATACCTGCAGATTGGATATTTGAGTTAGCAAGGAATTGAGCTGCTGTTCATGATAGCTTAGGGAATCCACCCAATAATGATCGGAGTGGACCTGCGAGTGGACATCTGTAGAGCCGCAATAAACGACTTGATCAAATCGAACCTCAGAGAACAGATCAATCCGGTTTGTAAAATACAGCCGCGGGCCTATTTTTCGGGTTCCTACGATGAGATGGCCATGATATACATGGGTGTACACAATGACTAGCAGTTTCTCGTTCTCGCTCAAACCCTTCACAATCTGCTGCCAGCGTCTGGAAATGGCCTCCCAAACGGTAAGACCGAGCACCAGCACCACTTTTGTTCCGGCTTGATTGACTCTGGACGCGATTTCATCCGGACGATCTACCATATGAAAAATGCTATCCGGTCCTTTTGGCGACCTCCACGGTTTGTTCCATTTTTGTTCATAATAGGCTTTATTCTTATTCCATAACTCGTTATAGACATGATTCTTAAGCTTCTTGATCGTAACGCTCCCGTGATGATAAACAAAGGCGTCTTCCACGATGGCCAGGCGGTACCCTGCGTTCCGGACACGTTCACAATAATCATCGTCTTCAAACATCCCGAGCCCATAAGCGGGATCCAGTGTCCCCACACGTTCCCATACATTCCTCCTAATGGCTACACAGAAAAATCCAAGCAGATCGGTATAACGGTATCTTCGCCGGTAACGCTCGTAGAATTCGCTAAGCCAGCGGGGATGAGCGCCTTGAACAGCATCCCCTATAAAATGATCCAGCGCTTGATCGTTCCCCACGTGATTAGACATCGGACCCGTCATAGCTAACATTTCGTCTTTCTGAAAAGGTCTCAGCAGGCGCGAGATCCAGCTTCCATCCGGAACAAGCGTATCATTATTGAGCAGAATGATAAATTCTCCGCTTGATTGCGCGCATCCCAGCGTGTTGCCAGCGGCAAAACCGAGATTCGTAGGCGAGGTGATCACTTTGATCAGCGGATGATTTTGACTCCTGAGATAGGCGGATGTCTGATCATTTGAGGCATTATCAACGATGATTATCTCCAGGTTCGGATAATGACCCGGTTGAAGGAGTCGATGAAGGCATTGCTGTGTATAAGACCAGTTATTATGAACAACCAGGATTACACTGACTTTGGGGAACAGGTACTGAACGATATCACCATGGAGCATTTCATATCGATGATCCCAATTGTTGAGCTCTGCAAACTGCTGGCGCTGTTCAATGACGTCATGCTCGGACTGTAGAAGGGCAGCTTCAATCGCCTCTTCAAATTGCGCGGGAGTATCCGCAATCGTGACCAGGTGATCTGCAACGGTTTTCACTTCAGGAAGTTCCGTAGAAATGACCGGCTTGCCGGCAGCCAAATATTCGTACAGCTTAACTGGATTGGTAGCTTGCGTCAGCTCGTTCTTCTTGAACGGAATTAAAGCGACCTGGAAGCGATGCAGATAAGCAGGAAGTTCACGGTAAGGCTTCTCACCTAGCAATAATACGTTACTCAGTCCCTCGATCCCCGAGGTGTCACAGCCGAAAGTATTTCCAATAAGGACAAACGTCCAATCCGGCCGATTTCTGGCGAGTGACTCCATCAGCTGAATGTCAAACCAGTCGGATATTGCCCCGTAGTAACCAATTATCGGCTGATCAATAGACTCAAGCTCTGGCAGCGCCTCATCAGGCGGCTTCGAGAAGTGAGCAGTATCTGCTGCATTGCGGATAAGTACCGCCGAAGGATTGTACTGGGAGGCCCAGTCATGCAGATGCTGGGAGGTTGTTACCACGAGCCCTGCTTCTTGCAGCAGCTGTTCTTCCAGCAGGAGCATCGTCTTGTCGTTCGTTGAGAAACCGGCATGATGATCCATGCAGTCGTAGACGATATGATGCTGATCCATAGCGGTAACGAGTGGAGTCCAGAATGGAAGATCCACGATGGAGACCAGTTGGGATAATCCAAATTTATCCCTTATATGCTCTACCGACCACTTCAAATACTGGATATCCCAATATTCCATACGATCCTGGTACAAATTCAAAGGCTGATTGGCGCACAAGGTGACTAGCCATATATTACGATCAATATTTTTAACTTTAACATGACGGCTGATTTCTTCTCTTGACGCTTCCTCTTTTCCTAACCCCACAATCTCGGGATTTACGTAGAACACTCGATGCCCCTGCTGAGCGAATTGCTCTGACATCTGCTGTGGGCGCTGCCATCGGAACTGCCAATCAATGACGGGAAACCGCATGATGTCGTACAACAGCATCGTACCGGGCTCGGGCTGCTCGCCAGCGGGCATGCATACGTCCACGGCCTGGACAGGTGCCTGTTCCATTAGTTGTATGGATCGCGGGTATGTCATTGGTAATGTGTACGCAGGAGTTGAAGGTGGAGCGGAGCGCTTCCTCCGGATATATTTCAGGGCAAGTTGGCGCTGTTTCCATTGACGCAAGGCCGAGCGATGGGTTGAGGATTTACGTCGGCGGTAAGGCTTGATTTTATTCAAGGTTAGCCTCCTCTCTGGTGCAAGGGTCTATTTAACAAACTATGTATCATTCCAAATATCTGTATGGGTAGAACACCAGATGAAGGGGAAATACCGGGAATGATCGGAAAGGGCACCACTGATTGCAGGCTTCCGGTGTCCAGGAATTTAGGCCATTTCCTTATCTTTGACCTTCCAGGTAGCCATTGTCCCGGCATTCACATAAGGTACCAATGACTAAACAAAGGGAGGGGCACTTGTGAGGAGATACTGGAACAGGAGTCTTGATGGGGGATGCAAAGAAATCACAGTCCGAAAAAAGAAAAAGCGTAAAAAAACCTCGTATTCGATATGGAGTAAATTTTTATCACTGCGTCGAAAGCTCATCCGCAGTATTGCAGGAATCCGATTGCAGATTGCTCGATTGAATGAACGGCTAAATGCGCTTCAAGAGCAGGTGAACGGTTTACGAGGTGGAGCAAGTCCAGGGGCAGGTCCAAGTGCAGGTCCAGGAGTAGGTCCGGGTCCAGGTGCAGGTCCAGGCAGCAGCATCATTGCTTTTTTAAGAGGCAGGTTGAACAGCCGGGTTACAGTGGAAACAACGGCAGGCACCATATTCGGAACGCTGATCGCGATTGGAGAAGATTATGTTCAGATTGCAGAGCCGAACGGTAGTATCGTCATAATCCCGCTCCGCAGTTTCTTGTCTATCGCTTGATAAAAGATGGGAGGAAGCAGATAGTATGGACTTTTCAGAAATTCTGGCTACTTTCGTGGGCAGAACGGTAGAGGTTGTTCAGGTCAATCAATTTCTGCAAGGTCAGTTACGGTCCTCAGCAGACGGATTAATTACAGTGGAAGTGGTAAGCTCGAATTATATCCCTACTTCTCAAGTGGTCACTGTGCTTAATGAGAGTATTTCATTCGTGCGCATTCTGCCTCTCTGAAGGATTGCCATGTTTCAGTGTTTCGGTCTCGTCAATAATGGAATTCTTCCATTTCAAGTAATGATGGGGGTGTCGATGCGTCAAGCTGGTCATTCTTAGTCTTCGGTGGTATAATGCCTCCGCTACGTGGCATAGCTTGTGTGTACCGGATAGCTTCATTAATTGTCCGATATCCTCATACAATCTCCCTTCAAAGAGAGTATGAGGATCCCAGCCATCGACCTGCTTAAGTATGGGAACATTGAACATGCGCGGAGCTACGGCTGGGGCCTCGTGCAGCAGCACATAAGGAGACAAGGAAGAGGGCGCTGCTTTAACTCCTTGATACACGAGCTGTTTATTTGCTCGCTCCAGCCACTCCGTATGATTAGCATAAACGACGGCGGTATCCTGTTGGCTGCCAGACGCCCTCAGGAGGATCTCCAGCGCATCAGGAGCAAGCCAGTCATCGGCATCCAGCTCCAGTAACCAGGGGGCTTTTGCTATATTCAATATTCTGTTCAGAGCTCGTGATTTGCCTATATTCTCTTCTTGCCGAATCAGCTTAATGCGTGGATCCTGAGGCAGTCTCATCAGATAATGTGCGGTCTCTGCATCGGTTGACCCGTCATCGAGAATCACAAGCTCCCATGCCCCGAGGGTCTGCGCTAATACGGACCGCACAGCCCAAGGAAGATAAACGCCATCATTATAGGTGCACAAAGCAATAGTCACCAGAGGAGGGCAGTCAATATCCGGTGGCTGTGATTGTTCTTGGGCACCAGCTTCGAGAAGAGGGAATAAGGCCTGCCATTCCTCAGCTTCTTTCATCCAGGCGGGCGCCTGGCGTTGAAGGTACAAGAATCCATCGGAATCAACTTCCGTCCATTCATACCGCGTGGATAGCTCGAATTGTTTATCGATCAATACGTACCTCTGGAATGGCAACTGCTCTCTAGTTCTGAAACCCGGTGTCTGTCCGTTCATAACAGTCTTCGTGCGCCATAACAGCGGACCACGGGGAATCCGTAAAGGTGAAACGTATCTGTTCCTGGATGGTGACAACTGATCTATATTCGAAGCTGGATTCATGATATAGCCGGCAGAGTACTCGTTACAGGACCTCAGCCAACGTTCAATCTCTTCCTTGGCATGAGGCTGGACAGTATCTCCGGCATGGAGCGTTATGAACCACGGCTTAATCTCCCGGGCAAGTGTCTCATTCAGGATCGATCCGGTCAATTCTTCACTAGGAATTATCACAGGAAGGGCAGCGGGGAAAACGCGTTTTATCGAGGCTGCGGTATTCTCGCTTAAATGGGGATATGAACCTGGAAGAATAAACACCAGCATAACCGTTCAGTTCCTTTCTATATCTATATCTTTATCTTTGCCGTTGTTAAACCCAATTCGTTAAACCCAATCCTGTTTATCGTATGCCCGCAAGCGCTAGGCGGATACAACAGCCTATAACATACTGTTAGTTGCGACGTTCTGGTAAATCGGGAATAATAGAACCTAGAGGCAAAAGCCGGAACGTTTAGATGGGAGAAAATAAATCAGATGAAATCGACTCATAGTCATATCATTCAGCAAGCTCAAGATTTTGCACGTTCCGTGCACGGACAAGATTCCAGCGGTCATGATTGGTGGCATGTTCAGCGTGTCACCCGCATCGCCCGACTCCTAGCTTATCTTGAAGGGGCGAATGCATACATATGTGAGTTGTCAGCCTACCTACATGACGTTGCTGACGAGAAGCTGAATGAATCAAAGGAAGCGGGTTATGAGCGGGTTCAGCAATGGTTGAACCAAGCCGGTGTTGAAGCATCTGACCAGGAGAACGTGCTGGAGATTATCAGTACGATGTCGTTCTCAGGCGGAACGGGGAGCGTCATGCGTACATTGGAAGGACGAATTGTACAGGATGCAGATCGTCTGGATGCGATTGGCGCAATTGGGATTGCCCGTACTTTCGCTTATTCCGGATGGAAGGGACAAAGCATGTACGATCCATGCATTTCCCTTCGGCAGCATATGACACGAGAGGAATATCGAAAAGGCAAAAGCACGGCCATTAACCATTTCCATGAAAAGCTTCTGAAGCTGAAGGATAAAATGAATACGGAATCGGCAAGGCTGCTCGCAGATGGCAAGCATCAGAGTCTCGAGCTCTTTCTCCAGTTATTCGATAAAGAGTGGGCGATGGGGAATGAAGCCTACCTGCACGAATCCCCGATTCATCGCCGTAATGTATCACGTGTCCATATTGCCTTCGATGATTCAACGGCAGGGTCATTAAAGATGATGCTGCGCTCGAAACCGGGAGAGATCGTGGTTACATTGGGCGATAACCTTATGGTAGGGCCGCTTCCCAAAGACCATGATTTTTCCCGTTCGTTCTCTACCCGAAATAAGTGGTTTCAGGAACGATACAGCATTGCTCATGTGGAAGATAGAAAATTAACGATGCTGCAAGCCGCCTTCGATTGGCTGACCTGGCCCCAGCAGCTGACCGAGATGCCGTGCTTGATATGGGCTGGCGATTCCGCTTCGGAACAGCTAGGTTTACGCAGGTTGTTGTCTCTGATACCAGATCATCCTGAAGTCATATTGGTAAATGCGACAAGCGTTCATCGTCAGCAAGATCCAAACAGTTGGTATCGGGGAACGTTTGAGATGTCTTCAGATAAACTTCAAATGGTGCTGGATACAGCCGAGCAAGTTCCATTGTCGTCGCAGGATCAGGCTGGCTATCGTGCGGATTGGCAGCGTCTCATAAACGACGATGGGTTCCTGCGCGTCCTTCAAGGCGAGCGGCTGTGCACCGTTCCTGAAGCTTACTATGATACAGATATTCTGCAAGCAACTTATCGTCTTGAGGCCAGACATGGGTTCTTCAAGAAATCAGCCCGCATTATTGGCGAGGTGATCGGCATGGGTGAATTAACCGTTTCCGACTCTTTTATCGAGTATCGGGTTCGCCACCTGATACAGGAAGGTGCATTAACCTACTCTGGCGAGCTGGATGCCATGCGAAATTACAGCATATCTCTTGTGGATGCATCGACTCCCGAGGAACAGTGGAGCCATGAACAACGCTTGGCTAAGATCGTGAAGCTGAAGTCGCTGCTGCATGAGATGATGGAAATTAACATTGCAGAGAGTGGATTCATGGAAGAACTACGCCAATTGGATGCAGAGGGTCTGGGAGCATCTGTTTCCACCAACCAAGAAGCTGTTACGACCAGCATCCAATCTCAAATCGAGGGCTTTATGAGTTCGTATCAACATCATCAAGAACAACGTATATCCTTGATGGGTTCCCTGGAGAAGGTGTTATCCCAGATCGATGAAACGGCTCCGAAAGAATAGATGAAACACATTCGAACAAGGCCTTAATTGTTATATCATTCAGACTAAGAAATGAAAGTGGAAAGCGGTGGAGTTATGTTATTTACAGCACAGCAGATTCAAACGATAAGAGAACAAGCGCTTGGGATGGACAAGCGTCGACAAGTAACACCCGAAGTGTTGGCAGCAATATATGATCATCGTTTGTTTCACTTGTTTGTGCCCGATGAGCTTGAAGGAAGAATGACCTCACTGCCGGAGGCTGCGCGCATTTTTCAGGAGAGTGCCAGGATCGACGGCAACCTGGGATGGCTGGTTACGATTGGTGCAGGTGGAGGATTCTTCGCTGCGCTGATGAGCCGGGAGGTGAGCCGCCGCGTATTCGCGCACCGCGAAGCGGTGATTGCGGGCAGCGGGATGCCAACTGGTACGGCAAGACAGGTAGATGGCGGATATATTGTGAACGGCAGCTGGAAGTATTGCAGCGGTTCTACCTATGCAACGACCTTTACAGCCAATGCAGTTATTGAACCGGGTTCCACAGTACAAGATGCAGTTGATGTACCGACTGCGGACCAGGACGAGTCCCATATTCGATCCTTTATCCTGAATCCTGATCAAATCGAGATTCTGGAGGATTGGAATGCCTTCGGACTGCGGGCAACGGCGAGTCATACGATATCCGCTGTGGAGGCGTTCGTGCCGGTGGAGATGACGTTCTCCCTTACGGAAATCCAAGCGTATGAGAACGAAACGATCTATCAATATCCCTTCCTTCCGTTTGCTCAAGTATCTTTTGCTGGCGTCGCTGCAGGCATCGCCGAGCATTTCCTTGAGGCAGCAGAATCGCTTGCGACACAGCGAGGTAGCTCTTCTCATGTGTTCAGCAAGCTGGAGGAGCGTAAGGCTGCTTTGGAGCTATCCGTATCGGATTTTTATAAGACGGTGGAAAGCTCATGGGATGAGCTGCTGCGTAATGGTGAAATATCGAATGCAACGGAAGTAGAGGTAACCGCCCGCAGCATAGCAGCAGCCCAAACCGCGTTATCCTGCGGCCAGCGGTTGTTCCCGTTGTTGGGTTTATCCGCTGCGATGGAAGACGCCGAAATCAATCGCTGCTGGAGGGATCTTCAGACGGCATGCTCGCATTCGCTGCTAAGAAATTTCTGATGGAGAAGCAAAACCATGAGCTGCATACCAAGCAGCTCATGGTTTTTATGTTTCGGCATAGCCAGAGATATGTGCATTCGCTTTATTTGAGAGGATTTTATTTCACGTATTCGTTAAACCAGGAAATAACGCTGCGATAAAGGCAGGTGGGAGGATGGGGCGCTTGTCAGCTTCTCACCGTTAACGGTTACCGCATAAGTCACCGGATCGACCATAATTTCCGGTGTCTCACCATTGTGAACCAGGTCGGCCTTTCTTACGGTTCGGCAGTTCCGAACAGGCAGTAGCTGTTTGCATAATCCTAATGGATCAAGCGTGCCCAGCTGCAGGGAGGACTGGGATACGAATGTTGCGCTTAGTGCAGCCTGCGCTCCGCCATAGCTGCCGAACATCGGCCGATACATATAAGGCTGCGGTGTAGCGATGGAAGCGTTCGGATCGCCCATGACCGCGTGTACGATCATGCCGCTCTTCAGTACGATCTCCGGCTTGGCTCCGAAGAAGGCGGGTTTCCAGAGTACGAGGTCGGCCATTTTCCCGACTTCGATGGAGCCAACGTAATCGGATATGCCATGGGTCATGGCAGGGTTAATGGTGTATTTGGCGATGTAGCGCTTGATTCGGAAATTGTCCGATTTTGTATCCGATCCTAGCGAACCGCGCTGTTGTTTCATTTTGTCCGCCGTTTGCCATGTGCGAATAGCGACTTCACCTACACGGCCCATCGCTTGTGAATCGGAGCTGGTCATGCTGATCGCTCCAATGTCATGGAGTATATCTTCAGCCCCAATGGTCTCTGCCCGGATCCTTGATGCGGCAAAGGCAACATCCTCCGGAATACGCGGATCAAGATGATGGCAAATCATCAGCATATCCAGATGTTCGTCAACCGTATTTACCGTATAGGGCATGGTCGGACTGGTCGAGGAGGGGAGGACATTCGGCATGGATGCTACCCGCAGCAGATCCGGGGCGTGACCGCCTCCCGCACCCTCGGTATGATAGGTATGAATCGCCCGTCCGTTAAAGGAGCGCAAGCTGTCTTCAACAAAACCCGCTTCATTCAGCGTATCGGTATGGATGTTAACCTGCACATCCAGTTCTTCGGCAACGTTTAAGCATTTGTCAATCACATAGGGCGTGCTGCCCCAGTCTTCGTGAATTTTGAGTCCGGCCGCACCTGCATGGACTTGTTCCGCCAGCGCTTCCGGACGGCTGCTATTCCCGCGGCCCAGAAACACCATATTAATCGGAAGAGCATCCGTCGCCTGCAGCATCCGCTGCAGATTCCATACCCCGGAAGTACAATTGGTTGCCAGAGTTCCCGTAGCAGGCCCGGTGCCTCCCCCAACAAAGGTAGTGACACCGCTTTGGAGCGCGATTTCGACTTGCTGCGGACTAATGAAGTGCACATGCGAATCCACACCGCCAGCTGTTACGATCATGTTCTCGGCGGAGATAACTTCGGTGCCCACACCGATAATCATACCTTCGGTGACTCCATCCATCATGAGTGGATTTCCCGCTTTTCCGATACCGCAGATGAACCCGTCCTTGATCCCGATATCCGCTTTAACAATTCCCCAAGTATCGATAATGACGGCATTCGTAATGACCAAATCCAGTGCGCCTTCCGCGCGGGTCGCGAGGGGATGCTGTCCCATGCCGTCACGTATCACTTTACCGCCGCCAAATACGCATTCATCCCCGTAGACGGTATAATCCTTCTCGATCTCAAGCCAGAGGGAGGTGTCAGCCAGCCTTACCCGATCCCCAGTTGTAGGCCCGTACATGCTGGCATAGGCAGCACGATCAATTGTTGTCATAAGCTCACCACCCCATTGGTTTTTCCGTTCGTTAAACCTGCAAAACCGTGAATCTCCTGGCTGCCGCCAATTTGAACAAGCGTGACCTCCAAGGTTTCCCCGGGTTCGAACCTGGTCGACAATCCGGAAGCAATATCTAGCCTGTATCCCTGCGTGCCGTTCCGATCAAATAACAAGGCGGGATTGCATTCGTAAAAATGGAAGTGCGACCCTACCTGAATCGGTCGGTCTCCACTGTTGGTGACTTCACGCATAATGCGAGGGCGGCCGGGTACCAGCTCAATCGGCTCATCTCGCAGGTCGTATTCGCCTGCAATAATGCCGGGTGCGTCCGACGCGCCTTGAATCGGGTCATGTACGCTGACCAGCTTGGTACCGTCCACAAAGGTGGCTTCGACCTGAACTTCCCTAAGCAAGTAGGCGACGCCGTCCATCACTTGATCCGCTGACAGCACATGACGTGCTTCTTCCATTAATTCGGCTACAGACTTACCGTCACGAGCTCCTTCAACAACATAACCTGAAATGAGTGCGGCCGCTTCCGGGTAGTTCAATTTCAAGCCGCGGGCTAACCGTTTCTGCGCTAGTTCCGACGCGAGGAAAAGCAATAATTTGTCTCTTTCCTGGTAAGTGAGATGCATCCTAGCCACTCCTTTTACATTGTGTTTGTTAGAATACATTACACACCTAGGGGTGTGTATAGAAAAAAATGATGCATAATGGTGTTTGTTTTGGATAAATGTAGCACTACCTAAATAAATAGTCAATATGAATGTAAGGTTTTATTACATTTACTTCACTTCTCCATCAGATTAACTCCAAGCGTGATAGAGGATTTCTTATAAGCACAAAAAGACCCTATTCGGGCCTTTCCCATTTTATCGAAACTTGCCGTAATCTTTAATATGCACTTCAACCAAACATTCCACCGGCAGCTTCTGAAGCTCCTGTCGCCAGTTCATCTTTTTCCACTGCGCATAGCCAACGCGGTTACGGACAACTGTTCCTATTCCGAGGTTGTCTACCTGATGCTGTTTCATGAGCGTAATGATCCGATCGCCTTTTTTCGAAATATACTTACTGATTCGCTTCTCCAGCTCATGCCTTTCCCGGTCGTTGCTCAATCTGGCATCGCCGATGTATTCCAGAACAGTGCCGGTCACTTTAATATGATACGTAACTTTGTCAACGCCCTGAGCTCCACGGGTGACTTTAACTTTACGTGAGCTGATCAATGAACTGAACATGACGTTTTCCTTCGTGTCACCGGGCTCCGACAGTTCGATATTAATTTGGCCATCTCTGAATTTGCCTCTCAGAAAAGCGAAGACCAATGCATCCTGAGGTTCGATCTTCGTTACATAACGATCATCTCGAAATAATGCGATTCCATTCGTCGTAATGTAATTATTCTCATGCTTCTTAATAATCGGAGCAACGGGGTCTACACCCTGATCGAAAAAATCCCTGGCAAAGTTGAACAAAGTTACCTTTGGAATCGTCTGCCCCAGCGCTTCTTTTTCAAGCAGCATGTCGATATATCGACCAGTACGCGGATGCTGCCTGTAATCGTCAATCAACAGTTCGCCTGCATGTCCTTCAACCACACTCACTTTGACCTGTGATGAAATGGAGGGATCTCTGAACAAGGTGTCCAGATGTCCATGAAGTCCATTTTCCGCCATCGAAAGGCCGAACAATACGTTGCGGATTTGTCCGCTTACCAGCAGCATCCCCGTTCTCCTGGACATGATCATTTTCGCTTCTTTGCTGCTATTGGCGGTCGCCGTCAATACCTCCCGTTTTGCGGTGGTTTCCGGATCCGCTTGCGGAATCGAGACCGAGATGGCTAGTTTGCCATCCGGCAGTAAATCGTAACTGGTGGTCTGGATGAAACCGAGATCTTCCAGTATCCGCTGATCTCCGCAACCTGATAAAGGGATGATACACAGCAGGAGGAGCAAACAGGTACATTTTTTTAACATATCACATCACGCTGCCTTTTTTTCGCTGCTGCCATAGCAGCAGAATGATTAGTATCACCGGTACAATATAGGCGAATCCGATCTGGATATAACCCAGATACAAAATCCATTTTCGAATGGTATTCAATACGGTTGGAATGTAGGATATGAGCAAGGCAAAAAGAATGATAAAGAAATAGTGAACATTGATTTTGATCTTCGGGAAAACTCGTAAGGTGCTCTCACCGGCTGCCCAAAAGTAAAGGACGAGGGTGATGATGGTGGTGAACAGGAAGAAGCCGTAGAAGAGATTCTCAATTCGCTCCATGAACGGCAGCTTGATATAAGCCAATAAATCGAGTAATGGAAACAACATAACCTTCAACATATCGCTGCCAATGACTCCAAACGAGACAAAACCCAAGAGAACGTAGGATACTGTACGAATAAGATGACCGTAAATAACGGCCCTGAACAATTTCGTCTTCTTATCGGTGTAGGGAAAGAATAGTAAACACAGCTCATATCCCATATATGCCAAATAGATATGAAAGAATCCTTCGGTCATATTGTAGCTGTCTTGAAAAATATAAGGCGTTAATCGCTCGAATCTGAATTCCCCAGTATAGTAAATAAGCAGCAAACTCATCCAAATGGTGCACCAGAAGAAAACAGTCGAAGCCTTGGAAATGTTATAGAGTCCTTTGGTCAGCAGCATAAAGGCTAGAACATCGATCGCAATCTTGAATACCATCGGGTCGGTTGTCGGGAAGGCAAACATCTGAAAAATCAGCACATATTCCTTAGCAACGAGACAGCCGAGTAGTGCCCATACCATGCTAAAAGCCAGATAGAAGGGGACCAGGATGAACTTGGGGATGCTTTTCTCCAGTATTTCAAAGATCGATTGACCTTTGCCCAGCCGATACACCCAATAGATTAGGTAAATATTGAGACAGACCAGAATGGATATCGGGATCACAACAAGCCAGCCATTTGTCCCGAAATACTGGGCTTCGATCTGCGCGATGCTGAATACGTAGACGCCCGTTTGAATCATATAGATGAGGATCGCTGTATGAAATTGGGATAGTTTTTCTTTCAATTGTCCTCACCTCTTCATTTTTAACTTCTCTTTGTTTCTCGTTTTAACTTGAGTTGGCCGCTTGGCCAGGGTGGAAAAAGGCAATCTCATAAATACGTCTTTCCAGTCATAGGGCTCAAAAGGAGCAATTGGCGATAAATAAGAGCTGCCAATACTCGTCAAACCGCTAAGGTGAACGACGATATACGCCAGTCCAAAGGCCAGACCCAGATTGCCCCAAAATCCTGCCATAATGATGAGTCCGAATCGGAGCAGGCGAAAAGAAGCGCTCATGACATAATTGGGAATAACAAAGGAGGCAATAGCCGAGGAAGCGACGGCGATAATCAGAATGTTACTGGTTAATCCTGCCTGCACGGCAGCTTGTCCTATGACGATACCGCCTACGATACCAATAGTCTGACCGATCTTGGTGGGTAGTCTGGCCCCGGCCTCCCTTAGAAGCTCAATGGTTGTCTCCATCAGAAGTGCTTCAAAGATCGGGGGGAAAGGCACTCTGCTTCTGGACTCGGTTAATGTCAGGAGTAGATTCTGTGGAATCATTTCATAGTGAAAAGAGGTCACCGAGACGTAAAGGGCCGTCAATGTCACCGTGATGATGAGCGCTGCAAACCTCAGGAACAAGGTCGCTGTACCAATGCTCCACCTCTGGTAATAATCATCGGAGGATGAGAAGAACTCAAAAAAGTTGACCGGAGCGCTGAAGGCAGTCGGACTCCCGTCCATAATCCCGACGACTCGACCTGAAACCAGCTTGGATGCAATCGTATCCGGGCGCTCGGTGGTCAGGAATTGTGTGAAGATCGAATAAGGAGCATCATCAATGCACTGAATTAGCATGTTCGTATCATGTATAGCATCGATTTCAATATCCTTAATTCGCTTTATCACTTCATTTACATATTTCTCATTCGTGATGTCCTTGACGTACAGAACATAGACATCTGATTTCGAGACTTCTCCCACGGAAAGTTTAATGACTTTGAGATGAGAACTCTGAACTCTCTTTCGAATTAAAGACAGATTCGTATAAGCTTGCTCGGTAAACGCCTCGTGCGGCCCGATAATGATGGATTCCGTTTCGGATTCTGCAACCGTACGGGACACCGGGAATATGACATCGATCATGAATGCATTTTCCTCGTAGAAGATAGCCGCCATGCCGCTAAGAATGCCTTCAACACATTTTTTGGTATCCGTTACTGGTTTAAATTGGGATTGTTCCGTTAACAACGCAAGCGGCGCTTCAGCGGTCAACACAGGGGGAAGCAGATCACGCTCCAGCCGATCCTCATTGACTAAATGACTGAAATACAGAACATGCAGACGTTCATTAAGATAGGATTTATGGACAAAATCGGCGGCATGATCAAATTGATCGATGATATGCTGCAGTGTCAGCGTTCCTCCCTCCTGAGGATGAGGGTCCTGTTGATTTTCTTGAGCCGGACCTTTATCGGCATGCTCATGGTTGACCAGAAAGATGGATTTTAACTTCTGCTTCATTCCCACGTCTTTACACCTCGGATTCCTGCATAGTCTGTCATAGTGTGCGTACTTTGCCCTGGATCTATCCAACGAATCCCATATCGAATTAGGAAGACCGTTAGCGGGAATCCTAGGCTTGAGAGACGAAGCCAGATTGTATCTAGAAGTGTAAAGAGGAGGTTTACTATGTTGGGCAGTATCTTAATGGCCGGTGCTTTATTGCTTGGGATTAGTCCTGATCATGATCAAGGGATTAACAAACTTCAGGATTCTTATGATCAGCAGATCATCTTTGAATCCGGTGGTGAGCTTGTGGAGGAGGCAGTGAGGGCGTGTGAGAAACATTTCGGTACAGCGGTTAACTTACCGCCGAAGTTGCCGCCCGTCGCTTTCACGCATCAGTATGGCCGCTGTTATGACATGGAGAGCGGATTGGACGAGCACTTGGAGATCCATTATCTTAACCGACATAAACCTGATAATGACTACAAAATCGAATTATATCCGCTGGAGAATAAACAGCAATTGAAACATCTATCTTTTCAGGAATCGGAGCTGACAGATCATACAACCGCAAAGTTTTACAAGGGGCCGACCAATACGTTGCAACTGTTCGTATTTGAAATGGGGAACTGGCAATACCTTTTAACTGCTGCAAATGGCGCTTCTTCAGAAATCAGGCAGCAGGAATTGACAGAAATTGCAGAGTCCTTGACCCAAGCGGTGAACAGCAAAGACCCTGCTTACGCCACGTGGGGAACTCTTGCCGTCACGGAAGCAAAGCGTAAATACAATATGGATGTAGTCGACTACCTCTATATGGGAAGAACCAAGATCTCTAGTGAACTGGCGGAGGAGAAGTTTAAACTTTGGCTTAAGGAGGGGGCTCGTGAATTTGGCGTATATGTAACCGTTGCGTTTCATCCGACAACCCATCAGTTCATATCGATTCGGTTCGAGGAAATCTAGCCGGAAAAACGAGCTTGTTAGCAGGAATAAACACGATTTCCTGAAAGAGATTCACGGTTGCTTTTTTTGAAAGTCGTGTTTTCCTGCTGTTCAGACGCATACATATGGTGTACCATATTTGGTGAAACTTGCCTCCGTGATTTCTACATTTTGCGCCAGTAATAGTGGTTTAGGAGTGATTCGCTTTGTCTTTTATAGTACTTAAGCTCCTATTTGTTCCATTGATATCGGTTTTTATTATGGTGTCATCGGTTTATCTTGGATATCAAACGTCAATCCCTATGATGCTGCTCACGGCATCGTTACTGTATGCATCCGTTATTTTTGATCGAAAGTTCAAATGGCTTCGAAATATTCAATTTCTCTTTCTCGGGGCGTTTCATTTTGTCAGTCATTTGAATTGGTGTATCTTGTTGTATTACATACTCATCATCAACCTCATTCATAAAAAAGAGCGTTTCATAGAATCGTTGCCGCTGTGCCTTCTTATGATCCTTCAATATTCCATTATTCGTCTGACTTATGTGCCGATTACAAAGTACAACATACTGGTCGCTGTATTTGATTGTTTGTCTTCCTTTGTCATCGTGGTTTCTTTTCACTTTGTAAACTTTCTCGAATCGGAGAAGAAGAAGTTATATAAGCAAAACGATTATTTGACCTATCACGATCCCTTGACGGGGCTACTGAATTATGATGGATATTTGCATAAAGTCCAGCATCTCGTTGAGTTGAACAAGCCTTTTCAGTTGGTGCTGCTCGACATCAACAATTTTAAATCGTTAAATGCGAAGGACATCTCCACAGCCAATGAGATTCTGATCAACTTCTCTCGTGCGCTGCGCAGGCTGTTCCTGAGTGATATGCTGGCAGCCTCCCGATATGCAGGGGATCGCTTTGCTGTGCTGCTCCCCGAGCATGTCAACATCGACAGCAGCTTGTTCAATTTTGAAAGTATCGGCGTACAGGTGACCTATAGCATCACTTGTTACCCTCATGAAGCCTTAACTTATCAAGAGATGATCAGCACGGCAGAGGACCGGATATTTCAAATGCGGCGAAATTCCTGGATGAGAGGTCAGGAGGAAATGATCCGAACTGAAAAGATGAAGATGGTCGGGGAATTGGCTGCCGGAATGGCCCATGAAATTCGGAATCCGCTTACCTCTATTAAAGGCTTCATCCAACTCTCCAAAAATCAAGGTTATAACATTCAGCCTTGGTATGAGGTCATTATGGGGGAAATCACGCGGGTAGGGGAGCTTACGGCAGAATTTTTGCACTTTTCCAAGCCGCATGCCAGCAATATGAGGGTTGAATCACTAACGGATTGTTTGACCCGGGTCTATTCCTTGTGTGAATCCGAAGCAGCTTCGCGCGGTCATTTGTTTAGGCTGGACTTAAGTGAT
The DNA here is from genome assembly GCF_001860525.1 of Paenibacillus sp. LC231. NCBI lineage: Bacteria > Bacillati > Bacillota > Bacilli > Caryophanales > Paenibacillaceae > Paenibacillus > Paenibacillus sp. LC231. The sequence continues at coordinate 47,059 of NZ_JFOM01000017.1, forward strand.
GAGCCGATTAAGATTGTCATGGACCGTGATAAGATCATTCAGGTTCTCATCAACCTGATCCGTAATTCTTTTCAAGCGATGGAGCACACCGGTACTGTCCGACTCTCGCTCAGGGCGGAAGAACGAATGGCTGTCGTGGAAGTTGAGGATACCGGAAAAGGCATTGCTGATGAAAATCTGGTCAAGATTTTTGATCCGTTCTATACAACCAAAGAAGAAGGGACCGGCCTTGGGCTGTCCCTGTGTCAAAAAATTGTAGAGGACCATGGCGGCAGAATAACGGTTCACAGCGAGCTAGGGATCGGCACGACGTTTACCCTGCGGATTCCACTGGCTTAGAAAATTTGGATGGCAATCGACCGAAATATATCCTATGATAGGATAGTTGTTTAGCAAATCCAACATGGTTTTGCAAAAATTATATACTCATGCATCAATGTGTTGCAGAAAGGAAGTAACAGACGTATGTCGATGTCCACGAAAGAAGCCGGTTCAACCATGGTTCTATCTCGCAGGAAGAGGCTTCAGTTTGCCTTGATTCTCGGATCTCTTTCGGCTTTCGGGCCACTTTCCGTTGATATGTATTTACCTGCACTGCCTAAACTCTCCGAGAGTTTGGGTTCGCCAGCATCGTTGGCCCAATTAAGCCTGACGGCATTTCTACTTGGTCTCGCACTAGGACAGCTTGTAGCAGGCCCACTCAGCGATATTCGGGGGAGAAGAGCACCACTCATCATATCCTTGATTATTTATTCCATTACCTCTTTGCTCTGTGCGTTTGCCCCAAGTATATGGGTTCTGGTTGCGCTTCGATTTGTACAGGGAGCAAGTGGAGCAGCCGGTATCGTCATATCCAGAGCTGTCGTCCGGGATTTATACACCGGTTCGGAGCTGACCAAGTTTTTTACATTGCTGATGCTGATCAATGGTTTGGCACCCATTATCGCTCCAGTATTCGGAGCGTTTATCCTTAATTTCGTCTCTTGGCGCGGCGTTTTTGTCGTCCTGTTCCTGATTGGATTGCTTATGCTGCTCGCGGTATGGTTTGGTCTTCCGGAAACGCTCAATCGGGAGAAAAGGGCCAATGGAGGGATCAAACAAACCTTCCGTACCTTCGGTACGCTGATTCGGGACCGCGTATTTGTCGGCTATGCGCTCTCTCAAGCGTTCGTGTCCGCCGCGATGTTTGCGTATATCTCAGGGTCACCATTCGTGCTGCAGGATATCTTCGGCGTATCCCCTCAAATGTACAGCCTGTTCTTTGCCGTTAATGGGGTTGGCATTGTGCTGTTCTCTCAAATTACGGGTAGATTGGCCTCTCGCACAGGGGAAACCAAATTGTTGACAACGGGACTCATCATTGCGGCCTTTGGCGGGACTTCGCTGTTCGCGATCACCTGGCTCGGCGGCGGATTGCTGCTGATTGCCCCGATGTTATTTCTGATTGTTTCTGCCGTCGGCATGGTCAGTGCAACAACAACATCACTGGCGATGCAGAAGCAAGCAGCTCATACATCAGGCAGTGCGTCCGCGCTTCTTGGATTACTACCTTTGTTATTAGGCGCAGCCGCAAGTCCACTTGTGGGCCTGGGAGACGGAACAACTGCTGCACCTATGGGAACGGTTATCGGGATTGCAGAATTGCTGGCTGTAAGCTCGTTCCTGTTCCTTGTTATGCCCTTTAGCCATAGGAAAGAGACTCCGGTCTCACTGTAAATTAAAGTCAGAACATATAAAGAAACCCGCACATTACATGGTGCGGGTTTTCTTTGCTTTATAAAACAATCTGAATGAATTACCTGTAATGCAATCATAATACCAGAGAGTAAACGAAACCGGACATATCACGTAAACCGAAAGAAGAGAAAAACACAAAGATAAAGCAGGTGAACCAGCTTGAGATGGATGTCAGTCTTCGGTCTATTGTTTATGCTCTTGCAAGGGGATGAACCGGAAAACAACAATTTAATGATAACGCAAGAAGGCAAAGTCATGGCCAGCGTGAACCGAAGCGAACATGCACTTGATGTATTCCCGCTGCTGGATATGGATAAATACAATCAATGGGTGGATGCGCTTGATCGGAAAACCTATCTGCAAGCCAGGAATGCCCGGATTGGCAGCAGCGGCCAAATCATTCCGGGGCAGAATGGTCATAGACTGGATCGACGCAAACTGCTGGAACGATATTATTCGTATTGGTACGGGACTGGGGGCGCTACCGTCGAAGCGCCAAGGTATCCGATATATCCGAAGGTGGATACCGAGCTTCTTGCCTCCATTCGGGTTAAACCGATAGGGTTACTATGTCACCTATTTTAATTCCAACAACAAAAATCGTTCCCATAATATAGCATTAGCTGCCCAGGCGATTGACAGTGCAGTCGTGTTCCCCGGAGAAACCTTCTCTTTTAATCAGGTGGTTGGCATGAGAACAGTGGACAGAGGTTACAGACGTGCCGGTGTTATCGTCAGAGGTGAGTTATCAGAGGGAGTAGGAGGAGGGATCTGTCAGGTTTCTTCTACATTGTATAACGCCATTGACCGTGCAGGCTTGCAGATTGTAAAGCGCTACTCTCACAGCCGGAACGTCCCTTATGTGCTGCCGGGGCGCGATGCTACGGTGAGCTGGGGAGGCCCGGATTTTGTTTTTGAGAACGCCTATAATCAGCCTATCCTCATCCGGGCATTCGGTAATGGGGGAAGAATGACCGTTGCCATCTACTCTTCTGAACTCATAGAATATAAGCCGCGCAATGTACCAAGCATATCTAACCTGCTGCCGGAGGAGACGAGTGACACCAAGCACAATCCGGTAAACGGCGATTAATCCAAGGCTTGGAGGATGGATGCAGCAGGTCGCGGGCGCGCCGACTTATACCATTGCATACACAGCCAAAACACTAGAATGAGCTCAATCGCGTCGCCGCCGTAATACATCAGCATTCCGCCGAGCTTGGCCTGTTCCGAAGAGACGCCGTCTGGCGGATGGGCATATATGTATTTGGAGAGTATTCCATGTCCGGCAATGGCGATGATCAGGATGATCGCACGAGCCTGGAAGCTGCGACGGTGCGGAGCCACATCTACGTAAATCATAGATACCGTAAATATATACCCGGCTGCAAAAACATGAAAATGCACTACAATATGAAGCAAAAGACTATGATGCATATCCATGAATAGGCCCGTTGTGTACAGGACCCATAGTCCACCGATATTCAACAAGGCCGCTACCGCCGGATGAGCAACGATTCGAGCTGGATTGCTCTTCAGCACACGAGTGATCCGTCTCGCGACTGGTAATGGGGTAGACCTGAGCAGCAGCGTCATCGGAGCGGAGAATGCAATCAACAGCGGCCCCAGCATACCAAGCAGCAGATGTCCGAGCATGTGAATCGTGAAGTTCGCAGGGGCGAGTCGCGCGAGCGGACCGATCAGCGGCAAACCAACGCAAAGCATTCCCGCAATCCAGCACACATAACGATAGACCGGCCAAGTTCGGTAGTTTCGATTGGAGACTCTAGCAGCAACCATATACAGAAGAATGGGAAGCGCGAAGATTAAGCCACCTATGATTAAATCCCAGGACATCCATGAAGCAGAGGCTCCGGACATTCCAGCCCCATGATCAAACGAATGGTTACTCACCATAAGATCAGGCCTCCCTGGAAAGAGCTCGGTTTTGAGTTCGCACGATGAGAATCATACCCACTATGATCATGCCCGCAGCAATCAGGTTCCAGACCCAATCGTAGGGACGGATATCGACGTTATAACGAATTTGGTGCAGACGCATCCATTTATGCTGAATGATGCCGTCATACAACTGGAAGGCGCCGCCTCCAAGCAGGATACCACCAATCCACCGTTTCAGCCAGAACGCATTTCGGCGGTGAAGATCGGCAAGCATGAACGAGGATCCGATGGTGGCGAACCAGCTGAACGCGTGAAACAGTCCATCGGAGACAAGGCCGATATCGCTTGTAGATTTATCATAGAAATGATGCCAGTGCAGCAATTGATGAAACACAGCCTCATCGATAAAACCGACTAAACCTAATCCGAATAAGATTCCGGCCCATAAATTACGTGCGGAGTATCGTATGCGCTGTAATTGGTGTTCTTTGAATTTTGTTGACTTCATTCGGTTCATCCGCTTCCATTTCATAAAGATTCGAAGTGTATTGTTTTAAAAGGGTTCTACTATCTAAGGTTACCCATTTTTACCATTTCAATAACTCCTGGGGCCTGGAATGAGGATTCCTTATTTAGGATTGCGCTTTCTGTCGATTAACGGAGAAACGGTTGATTTATTGGATGTTCATGAAATGCTTTATGGGCTTTCGTGGGATCTTCGAACCAGCCCGCAATTCCGTTTGCCGTCATCTGATCGGATGCTGCTTGCATCAGCAGCCCGGCGATATGCTCAGGAAGCGGCTCCGTCATCGCGTTTGTCCATTCCGTAACAGCCGTAATGTATTGCTTCGTACGGTTCCAGTAGTCTATACCAACAGCTTCATCCCATGTCGATTCCTTATGTGTTATGAGGGTTTCATATAATTGTTCGGCGGCATATGAAGCGGTATTACAGCCTTGGCCTGTGATCGGGTCACTGAGAAACACGCTGTCGCCGCACCCAAGTACCAGCGTTCCGCCTAGTGTAGTATATGGCCTGTGAATGACAGGCGTAATCGCGGTTTGAAGAAAGGCGTGCTCATCGATGAGTGCAAACCGGTCCATATCAATTCGCTCATATATAGGATGAAAATGCTCTTCAATTACTTTCGCCATGCGTGCCATAAACTCGGAAGAATTCTTAATCGCTTTAAACACATCCAATATTCCCTCAGGCACCGCTTCGATGAATAAGATGGTGGCACGTCCTGAATCGGTAATAGCAGGAATCTCGAACATTTCACCGTTCCCTGGAAGAACTGTAATGGAAATGCCTTCAGGCTTCACGGGCTGTACGCCGGTAAAATAACCTACGATGCATTTCCGCTGAGGCGATTGGTAGGGAGTGAGTCCCGTTTCTACAGGGAATGGCGCCAGCGGCCCTGCTTTACCCGTTGTGTCGATGATGAGATTGTAGGAATGAGTCAGCTCCAGAAGGTCTTCCTGCTTCAAACGCCCGTGTACAAACTTCACGCCTTGCGAAGTTAAATCATGGATTGATTCAGCGAAGCGCAAGCGTTGGTCCACTGATGCGGCGATTCCGGTTAGATTACCTGTAAACAGTTTTTGCTGGCCTAAATGAAAGTGGATCGTACGGATTGGAGGTGCGCTATCTTCGGCAGGCATGTTAAAACGTCGTTCGCGTTCTAATGTGGGATGAAAATGTACCTGTGTGGATCGAATTCTTCCATCCAGGATGTTCTGCGGCTGTTCATAATGATGAACGGTGACATCAAAATCATTCTTCAGCGAATAGGCAAGCTGGATTCCGGCGGTACCGCAGCCGATTATACCAATACGTCTCATACATATGTCCTCCTTGAAATGGGCTTTTAAATAGAATACAGCGATGAGAATTGGATCAAAAGGGTGGAATTAACTATTATTCACTCCGGCAATTGAACTAAAAGGATACACGGCAATACGCCGATGATTAGTTTACATAATGTATAATATGTAACCTCTAGAACAATTCCTAAAGATGAATTCCTGCTCTGTAGACGACTGTATCAAAAGTTCCTATTTCAATAGACTTTGGTTGTCTTATAAAAACACATGAAAAAGGCGAACCCCTTAAACAGGATTCGCCTCTTCATATTGGCATTTATGTTGTTTAGCATCAAGCATGAAGTGAAATCGGAATCTCCTTTACACCGCGAACAATCATACCCGGTCTCCATTCAAGCTCATCGATGTCCCGTTGAAGCTCAAAATGGGGGTAGCGGCGGAGCAGCGTGTTGATTGCGATTTCACCCTCCAGTCTGGCGAGCGGGGCTCCCAGGCAGAGGTGAATTCCTTTGCCGAAGGCTAAATGCTGGCTTTTCTCCCGGGTAATATCAAAGATATCCGGATTCTCGAATTGTGAGGCATCCCGATTTGCGGAGTTCAGAGCGATGACAACCAAGTCGCCTTTTTTCATGTGAACGCCATGAAAATCCATATCCTCCGCTGCCCAGCGGGAGGTGCTGAATTCAACGGGACCGTTGTAGCGAAGCATTTCCTCAATTGCGCCATGAATGAGTTCGGGTTGTTCCTGCAGAAGCTTGCGCTGCTCCGGATGCTCCAACAACGCAAGCACGCCATTGCCGATCAGGTTCACCGTCGTTTCATGACCCGCAATGATCATCAGGGTGACGACGCCATATAACTCCTGTTCGGATAAGCGATCACCCTGATTCTCGGCAATGACAAGCTGACTGATCATATCATCACCCGGTTGTTCGCGAACCTTTGCGAACCAATCCTTCAAATAAGCGATAAATTCATTCATATGCTGAACCACTTGCTCGTTCATTTCCTGGTTGGACGCGCCAATGATGGAGTTGGACCATACCCGGAACTTGTCCTGATCCTCCGTAGGCACGCCAAGGATTTCACTTATTACGATAATGGGAAGTTTGAAGGCATATTCGTCAATGAGATTTATAGTGTCTTTGGAGGAGACAGCATCCAGCAGGTTATCCGCGATCTCTTGGATATGGCCTCGCATATCTGCGATTCTCTGTGGCGTAAAACCCTTTTGAACCAAGCCGCGAAGTCGTTTGTGATCCGGTGGATCAGAGAACAGCATGTTGGTGCTGAATACGCTGGTCTGTTCCTGACCCATTGCTTTAGCGATGTCTTTGCTAAATCGGCCATCCTTGAGCGCTTCAACAGCTTGCTCGTAATTGCTGATCAGCCATCCGAAACGTCCATCAGGAAATTGCAGATTCAGAATGGGATCGCTTTGCCTCAATTTCTCGTATACCGGATATGGGTTATGGGTAAATTCCTTCGTAAACAATACATTTTTCAGAGATTCGTTGGCATTTGTCATATAGGGGCTCCTCTCGAAAATGATAGTTTCATATCCAGTATAAGGGAAGGAGAAGGAGATAACCAATTTACGGATGAAATGCCGGCAGTCTCCAAATGCTTGATCATACCAACTTGCGAGAAAATGGAATCCTGATTGACTCTTAAAGAGTGCCATTTGGTCTACTGACTATCCGTCGTTTTCTTTGTTATATTGGATCATATCTGAATAGTTGAAAGGGGGAATCAAGCGGTGAAATCCGTTTCCGGGGAGAAGGCAGCGCTGCTGGTTCGATTTTTTATACCGTATGCTGTCATTTTGGTGGGCTCCCTATTGGTTGGATGGTTTGCTTATGGGAAGACCGCAGAGCTTATCGAAAGCGAGACGGTGAGAACCACCTCCGCAGCTCTGCAGCAGATCCAGGAAGCGCTGGATCAGAGATTTGCCGAAATCGAGAACCTTGCACGGCAGATGTCGAGCGAATCGAAGGTGCTCTCTTTTCAATTCGAGAAAGAACCGTTTGCCGGTACGGGTCCCTATCGTCTATGGGATTTGGAAAAGAGTTTGTTTAATTACAAATTGTTCAATCACTTCATTGTGGATTATTACATCGCTTACAGAAACAGCAACATGATCGTATCACCTCGCAAGGTGTATACGGTGGACCAGTATTATCGGATGCAGCTGCACTATGACGACCAGCCATTAAGCGAGTGGAAGCAAGCTTTGTTTGGGCAGTATCATTATAAAACGTATGCCCCTGGCCATTCGGTTGTATATGAAGGGAAACCTTACTCGGTTGTCAGCTACATGCAATCCTTCGGGAATAAAAGAAGCAGCGGAGTGGTCACTGTACTGATCAATAATATGCAGATCCAAGACATGCTTCGTAAAGTCGATCCGGAACAAGAGGGTTTTGCCTACATTGCAGATCAGAACGGCAACCTGATCAGCTCCATTGGTTTGAAAGAACCGGATATTTTGAAAGCGCTTCCTGAAAAAGGAGGCTACTCCCATATTCGATTAGGTGGTCAAGAAATGCTGGTGACGCAATCCACGTCCCAATACAATGGCTGGAGCTATGTATCTGCCCAACCGAAATCCGTGGTTCTGCAAAAGGTAAACTATATCAAACAGCTGACATTGGCGATCTTTATCACGGCTCTTCTGCTAGGGCTTGGCATAGCCGGCTATCTCGCGTATCGAAGCAGTAGGCCATTCCTGAAGATTCTCCAGCTTCTACCCTCATCGCGCCGGGATGTAAAGCATGCTATTGCTCGTAACGCCGTCGATTATATCGGTCATTCCGTGTCCGAGCTGATCGAAAGCCATCATACGCTGAAGGAGCGATTGGAAGAGCAGATCCCGATGCTGCGAAATGTCGTAGTTGACAGGCTTCTGAAGGGAGGTTTCACCTCGATGCAGGAGATCGACGCTGCCATGGAACATGCACAAGTCCAGCTTCGGGGATCTCACCATGCGGTTGCCCTGCTTCACATTCGGGGATACCGGGAGCCGTTTATGGAAGAGATGCTGATGGAACTTGATATTGTAAAAATCAACATCCGCGACCGGATTCAATCGTTATGCGGGGAGGAAGTGCTGCTGCATGATTTTGGTGAAAACCAGTTGGTCCTGATCCTGTCCGGAACGACGGCAGACAACGAGGATTTCACGACACGGATGCGAGCGTATATACAGGGAATTTATGAGCATTTGAGCGCAATCCCGGATACGGGCTTGTATATAGCTGTAGGTGAAAGCCAGTCCAGCATTGCTGAGCTATACCGTTCCTACGGAGAAGCCAGGTTTGTGCTTCATCACGCTGGATGGAGCGAGAAGACGCCCATCTTATTTCATGCTGAAATGGAAACGCCGCCCTTCACCTATTATTATCCGGCCGATGAAGAGATGAGATTAATTCAGCTTGTGAAAGCAGGCAATCTGGATGAGACCAAGCAGCTATTATTGCAGATCAAGGAGAAGAACAGATCGGAGCGGCAATTGCCAATGGCTGTGGAGAAGCTCCTTGCTCAGGAGCTTAGCGGTACCCTGATGAAATGCTGCGAACAGACAGGAGATGATGGAACCGGCAGAACGGAGGAAGTGGATGCCGTCATCAGAGCTTTAAATCCGGTGATGTCCCCGGCTGAAGCCATGAATATTCTCCATACCGCTTTCATTCGGCTCTGTCGGAAGAACGAAGAGAGGAAGAAGAGCCACAATGATCATTTAACGAACCGACTGCTAGCCTATATCAAGGGGCACTTTTGGGAAAGTGATCTAAGTTTAACCGCACTTGCCCGGGAAACGCGCACCTCCGAAGCCTATGTATCTTACTTCTTTAAGGAGCAAACAGGCTTGAATTTCTCGGATTATCTGGAGCAGCTCCGAATGGATGAGGCGAAGCGGGAATTATCGTCTGGCGATAGGCCGGTAAGCGACATTGCTGCTTCTGTTGGCTATCTCTCACTCAATACCTTCAGCCGTGCGTTCAAACGGGTAAATGGCATTAGTGCTACCGAGTATAGACGCCTTCAACGTGAAGGAGAACATGCTTAATCTAAAGAAATGCGTAGTGCCTGATTGATGAATAACTGCCCATTCTAAAATTCTGAATAATGGACCGGAAACATGAAGATTTACGCAGATCCACCCAGCTGGATATACTCCAATCACGGACCGCACCCGGGACGAATCCATTGAAGATTGGAGTGGTAGCCGCTGAGTGGCTGGAAGAGTTTCATCCGTAGCTGGCAGTTGTATGCGCTTTTTTTGCTTCCGCTGCTGTACATCATTATTTTCAAGTATGTGCCGATGTACGGTGCGCAAATTGCGTTTAAAGAGTTCAACGTCACGAAGGGGATCAACGGAAGTCCATGGGTCGGATTGGCCCAGTTCGAACGTTTCTTTCAATCGCATGAATTCTGGCGATTGCTGAAGAATACGTTCTCCATCAGCTTGTACACCCTGATCGCCAGTTTTCCGTTTCCCATTATGCTGGCGCTTGGACTGAATTATGTAAGGAACCGGCGATTTAAGAATACCGTCCAGATGGTTACATACGCGCCGTATTTCATCTCTCTGGTCGTGCTGGTGGGCTTGATGCTGCAGTTTATGGATCCCAGAACGGGACTTATCAATACGATTCTCGGCTGGATCGGCATCGGTCCGTTTCATTTCATGGCGGAGGCGTCCTGGTTTCAGTCGATCTATGTGTGGTCCCATATCTGGCAGAATGTCGGGTTTTCCTGCATCATTTTTTTGGCAACGCTTTCAGGGATTGATCCGGCACTTCATGAAGCAGCTGTCATGGATGGGGCTACGAAAATGCAGCGGATGCGCCACATTGATCTTCCGGGCATCATGCCAATCGCCATGATTTTGCTCATTCTGAATACGGGGCAAATGCTGGAGACCGGCTTCGAGAAAATTCTGTTAATGCAGAACGCACTGAATTTGCGTTCATCCGAAGTCATAGACACGTATGTGTACAAGGTGGGATTGGTATCCCAAGCGATGAATTTCTCATATGCCACGGCGATTGGATTGTTTAAAGCGATCATCGGTTTCGTGCTGCTGTTGATCGTAAATCAAACGGCCAAAAAGCTGAAGCAGGAGAGTCTATGGTAAGGAAGGGAGGACTTGTATGCAATCACCTGCCATGAAGGAATCCGGCTCGGATCGCGTTTTTACGGTGGTCAATTATGCGATGTTATCCGTTTTCCTAATCATTGTGTTATACCCGCTCATTTATGTAGTCAGCGCCTCATTCAGTTCAAGCAGCGCGGTTTTGTCAGGAAAGGTATGGCTGTGGCCCGTCGAACCGACGCTCGAAGGCTACCGTGCGGTATTCAAAAATACGATGGTTGCCAAAGGCTTCATGAATACACTGTTCTATACGCTGGCAGGCACTGTGATCAATCTTATTCTGTCCATCATGGCGGCGTACCCGTTATCACGCAAAGATTTTCGGGGCCGCAGCGTGTTCATGCTGTTGTTCGTGTTCACGATGCTGTTTAATGGGGGGCTGATCCCAACCTATCTGCTGGTGAAGGACCTCGGCATGATTGACACGATATGGTCGATGCTGATCCCGGGGGCGCTGTCGGTGTGGAATGTCATCATCATGCGCACGTATTTCCAGACGACCATCCCACAGGAACTGCTGGAGGCTTCACAGCTGGATGGCTGTACCGATTTTCGCTTCCTGTGGCGCATCGTACTGCCGCTTTCGGGTCCCATCTTGGCCGTTATTGCTTTGTTCTATGCGGTTGGACACTGGAATCAATATTTCAACGCCATGATCTATTTAAAGAGCGCGGATTTGTACCCGCTCCAACTCGTGCTTCGCGATATTCTGGTTCAGAACGAGGTGAATATCGAAATGCTGGGCGACGCTAAAACCGCTGCGGCCCGGCAAGGGCTGCGGGAGCTGTTGAAATATTCGCTGATTGTCGTGACCTCGGTTCCGCTATTGATCGTATATCCATTTTTGCAGAAGTTTTTTGTTAAAGGAGTCATGATCGGTTCGTTAAAGGGATAATCCATCCATTATTTCAGGAGGGCGGGACGTTATGAGAAAAAGAACGAGGGTTATTATGGGCGCTTTCACCGCATTCAGCATCCTTCTTGCAGGCTGTACGGGTTCACAGAGCCCGAAGGGCTCGGATGAAGCGCCAAATGCCGGTACCGAGCCAATCGCCTTATCCGAACCGGGGACCTATCCGCTGGTTCAAGAGAAAACCACTTTAAAGGTGATGGTGCGGGGAAATCCGCTGGTCGAGAATTTCGAAACGAATGATTTTACCAAGTGGTACGAAGAAAAAACGAATGTGCACATCGAATGGGAGGTCGTTCCGGAGCAGAGCATACAGGAGAAGTTGAATCTTGTTCTTGCCAGCGAGGATTATCCCGACGTCATTATGGGTTTAAATATTTCGCCGGCGCAGCAGATGATATACGGCTCGCAGGGTGCTTTTCTTCCGTTGAATGACTTGATTGAGAAGCAGGGGACGAATACGAAGAAAATGTTCCAGGACAATCCGGAGATCCAATCTGCGATCACGGCGCTGGACGGCAACATCTATGCGCTTCCGGAAGTGAATGAATGTTATCACTGTTCCATGAGCCAGAAAATGTGGATTTATGAGCCTTGGCTGAAAAAACTCAATCTGAAGATGCCGGAAACCACGGATGAGCTGTACGAGGTGCTGAAAGCTTTCAAGGAGCAAGATCCGAACGGAAACGGCATGCAGGACGAAATTCCTTTGTCGATATCTCCGAAATCCTGGAGCTCCTCCATCGATGCGTTCCTATTAAATTCATTCATCTATAATCCGGTTTACGGCTCGAGTTATAAGCATATATTCATTAAAGACGACAAGCTTGACGTGGCTTTCAACAAACCGGAGTGGAGGGAAGGCTTGCGGTATATGAACAAGCTGTATGCTGAGGGGCTTCTCGCTCCGGAGTCGTTTACGCAGGATGACAATCAATTGATACAGATCGGCGAGAACCCCGATACCGTGCTTCTTGGCGCTTCAACAGGCGGCCATCAGGGTATATTTACCCAACTCCTCGGCGAAAGCGGAAGATGGTTGGAATACAAGACCGTGCCGCCGCTCAAGGGACCGAATGGAGTTCGATACGCTGCTCTGGATTCCACCGGAATGAATCCGGGTGCATTTGTCATCACGAAGAAGGCGAAGCATCCTGAGCTCGCCTTGCGTTGGGCGGATGGTCTGTACGAGCGGGAGCATACGCTCCGAAGCGTGTATGGCCGCCCGGACCAGGAATGGCGTGAAGCGAAGGACGGAGAGGTCGGCATCAACGGGGAGCCTGCGGTCTGGTCTGAGCTAAAGTCTTACGGCACGGTGCAGAATATCGCCTGGATTCAAACCGGCCCAAGCTTGCGGACGAATGATTTCCGTCTGAGCGCTGTTGCCAAAGGGGACGACGATCTGGAAGTCGTTTTGTACAACGAGACGAAGAATAAATACGAACCTCACAAACCTACCGATGTCAGCACCGTGCCGCCGTTATTTCTGACCAACGAGCAGGCATCCGAGGTTGCGGATCTGTCCAAAACGATCAATGATTACGTGGATGAAATGATGGCCCGTTTCGTGATTGGCGATGCCGATCTGGATAAGGACTGGGATGGATACGTCCAACAGCTGGAGGCCATGAATGTAGCCCGCTATCTGGAAATCTACCAGGAAGCGTATGATGGAAGAAGCAAATAAAGGAGGGATCCTAGAATGAGGGTTGGTGTGAGTACCTACAGCCTGCTGCCGGCTATTCGTGCAGGCGAGATGACGGTGCTGGATGTTGTGGAATGGATCGCCGAGAACGGCGGACAGCACATGGAGATTGTACCCTATGGATTTACGCTGGAGGACAATCCCGAGCTTACTGACGCAGTGCGTGAACGGGCGGCGGAAGTTGGTATCGCGTTGTCCAATTATTCCATGCCCGCTAATTTCGTCCAGGAGAGCCGGGACGACTTTGATTCTGAAGTGGAACGAATCAAGCGACATGTGGATACGGTCAATCGGCTGGGAATGAAGCATATGCGTCATGACGTGACAGCTTTCACGCTGCCGCCTGAGAAGATGGGCATTGATTATGTGGAAACCCATCTGGATAGGATTGTGGAAGGGTGTCGTCTTATTGCAGATTACGCAGCCGGGTATGGTATTACGACCACGATCGAGAACCATGGCGTGAGCGTACAGGCGAGCGACCGTGTACAGCGTGTGCTTCAGGCGGTCGACCGACCGAACTTCAAGACAACTCTGGATATCGGGAACTTTCTATGCGTTGACGAGCAGCCGCTGGTTGGCGTGAAACGCAACCTGCCGCTGGCCTCGCTCATCCATGTGAAAGACTTCTATTATCGTCCGTTTGATCAGGACCCGGGTGGGGGGAAATGGTTCAGAACATCCCATGGCAATTACCTCCGAGGCTCGATCTTCGGCCAAGGTGATATCGATGTCCGCCGGATTCTGCGACTCATTAAGAATGAGGGTTATGACGGAGACATTACGCTGGAATTCGAAGGTATGGAAGAATGCCGGGAAGGAACCCGGCTGGGTCTGGACAATCTGAAGCGGTTATGGGACGAAGCGTAGAATCTTCCTCCAAATCCATTGGAGATTGAGTTGCTTCATAGTATATTGAATGCACAAAAGAAACCGTTCCTTTCGTAAATGGTGTGGGTAGCCCCGCCATTTTACCAAAGAACGGTTTCTTTGCGTCTAAATAAGTAGCATTCTGCACGACATAGCGGAGAGGGCGAATCGATTCCGGACAAGCGTAAGCGCTCGCTTTTACCCCGTTTTACTTTCCGTTCGAATTCATATAATATATAACGTGGACATTGTTTATCCGATTTAATCATGAATGGTTATATGAGTGTGTAGTTTAGATCATTTTCCTGAATGAGGTGCTGTTTATGCATATGAAAACCGGCGTGGAACAGTCGGTGTACGCCCTGGTTCTGCTGAATATGCTGCCGGACAAGGCCGTGCTGCCCGGGGAAGCGATCAGCCAACAGCTGGGGACATCGGCAACCTATTTTCAGAAACTGTTAAGGAAGCTGGTAACAGCAGACATCATCACGTCTGTTCCAGGTATCAAGGGTGGTTTTAGATTAAAGAAGAAACCCGAGGATATCCGTGTATACGACGTATACCTTGCGGTGGAAGGGCAGCAATCCCTCTATTCATCCCACGGAATACTGGTAGACATGCTGGACTTGGAAAAGGAAGAAAGCTGCTGCCTGTTATCCGATTTAATGGAAGAAGCAGAGTCATCCTGGAAAGCCGTATTAAAGCGAGAGACCATCGCTTCGCTGTCGGAAGAGATGCGCGGTGAGCGCTTTAAAGACAAGGTGGCGGCTTTAGAGGACTGGATCAATAACAAAATGGTCATTTGACCGAGGAAGGGATGAACTTTCATGAGATTAAGCGTATTAGATCAGGCACCCGTAACAAGCGGCAACACAGCGGAAGGCGCCTTGAATAAAGCGGAAGAACTGGCTGTCTTGGCAGATGAATTGGGATACAGCCGAATGTGGATGGCCGAGCATCATGGCGGGAATACCTTTGCCAGCTCCGCACCCGAAGTGACGGCAGCCCGGCTTGCAGCCAAAACCGACCGGATTCGCATTGGCACCGGCGGTGTCATGATGATGCATTATTCACCCCTTAAACTTGCGGAAGTGTTTAAGACGTTAAGTGCTTTTACCCCGGGGAGGATTGATTTCGGTGTAGGACGAGCACCAGGCGGTGATACGGGTGCCATGTACGCTTTGTCTGAAGGACGGCAGCTGATGCTTCATAACATGTATGATAAGCTGGCCGTTACCATGCAGCTCCTTCGTGACGAGATCCCGGAAGATGAACTCTACGCCAAGAACGCCGCTGCTCCAACCGGAGTTGCCCTGCCTGAAGTGTGGCTGCTGGGCTCCAGCGGCAATAGCGCGTTAAAAGCGGCTCAGATGGGAGTCGGCTACTCCTTCGCGCAATTCTTCAACGGAGCGATGAGCAACGAAATATTGGATCATTACCGCGATAACTACCAGCCGTCCATATTCATGGAAAAGCCTGAGATTAACGTATCTTATATGGTGACGACGGCCGAAACGAAGGAAGAAGCCGAGTATGAAGCGCTGCCGCAGGATATTTTCCGGTTGATGATGAGCAAGGGCCGGATTACGCAGGTGCTGACGCCCGAGGAGGCTCAGAATGTGTCCTTAACGGAAATCGACCGGATGGCTATCCAGGAAGGGCGCAAGATCCATCTTGTGGGAGCAGTAAAGGATATCGCGGCACGCTTACAGGAAGAGCAAGCGCACTACGGATTCCAGGAAGCCATGATATGCAGCATTCCGCATTTGCAGGAGAAACGGCTGGAGGTTTACCGACTGCTCGCACGCGAATTGCTGTAATATCAAGTAGATGAGGGATAGGCGGATGCCTGTCCTTTTTTTGTATAGGTATAATTTCTTTCTCCCTTACGAGTACGAATCTGTTAGAATAGTTAAAAATTAGCTATGTTCAACAACATTCGCAGCAGTTAGGAGATCTTATGCCGTTTACGTTCGCTCATCCTGTCATCACGATGCCTTGGTGGAAGAAGAAATCGCTGCCGGTATCAGCCCTCATTATCGGCTCCATGGCACCGGATTTTGAATATTTCATCCGATTTCGGGCATCTGGCATATGGAGCCACGAGGGTCCTGGCATCTTGCTGTTCAACCTTCCCGTGATCTTGCTCCTGTACGTTATTTTTGATACGGTGGTACGCCCCGTTCTATTCGTATATTTGCCTTCATGGTTTCCATACCGATGGGATCGGGGAGGGAAGGTGCCGGCCACTTTTAAAGGTTGGCTTGTCGTAATGATCTTGGGTTTAGTTGGCGTTGGCACACATCTATTATGGGATCAGTTTACGCATCAAGGTGCCTGGATCGTGAATCAGATTCCTTTTCTTACCCATTGGATACATATCGATTCCGTACAAATTCCGGTATATAAATTATGTCAGCACGGCAGCAGTCTGATCGGACTGGTCCTGATCGTATGGTGGATTCATCGCCATTTGTATGTAGTACCAGCGCAAAGAGAACATTCATATTCGGTTCTGCCATTTTGGTGCGTATTTATAGTGATCTATATTCTGGTTATGCTCATGGCCATGCTTACGGTTGTTGATGGTGAAGGGATGACGTTTGTATTCCAGCTTGTCGTTCCGGCTATCAGCAGCTTCATGCTGGCCCTGCTTGTAACATGTCTTGCCTTTTGGCGGGTTGCAAGGGTCAAGTTGCAAAGCTAGTAATTAGAATCGGAATCGACAGGAGGAGCGTTATGGTAACCGTTGAGCAATTCACGCATAGGGGAATCCATTTCTTAAACGAAGATGCACTTGTCATAAACGAACAAGCCTCATTGTATGGCGTGTTAGATGGAGTTTCATCCATCGTTCCATACCTCAGCGACAAGAAGGAAACCGGAGGTTACATCGCTGCCCAAACCGTGAAGAAGTACTTCGAATCACTGGACCGGGTTGTACAGCTTACGGATCATGTTGCGGAAGCGAACCAAAAGCTAAGAGAACTTATGCTGCAAGCCAATATTAACATGAAGAATAAAGAGGGCCTCTGGGGCACTGCCCTTGCTCTTGTTCGAATTCAAGAGGACCGTATGGAATTTATTCAGACAGGCGACTGCATGATTCTTGCCGTCTACCAAGATGGGGAGGTTCGCCCGTTAACCTGGAGACAAGTCGCTCATTTGGAATCTCCGGCCATCGCAAAATGGGAGGAGGGCGTGAATAAGGGATTATCCAATCAAAAAGACCTTCACGGGACGGTTATTGATATCATCAGGGCGAATCGCTTTCAGAGTAATACGAATGGAGGCTATGGCGTATTGAACGGAGAAGCCCAAGCTGCCCATTTTCTCGAATACGGAAAGATCAACAAGTCACGCTTAAAACACGTGATCTTGTTAACGGATGGTTTGTTCTGGCCTGATCGCGATGTTCCGAGTGATCGATCCTATTGGAGCTATATCGCGCAGTGTGTACTCGAAAAGGGGCTTGAGCAGTATGCACATGAATTACTTGAGATCGAAGAGGCTGACCCTGAATGCTTAATCTATGCAAGATTCAAAAAATCCGATGATAAAACAGGCATGGTGCTTCACTTTAACAAACCATAGATGGCCAATTATTTCTGCAGAACCCGCATATATGTCGGGTTCTTTCTTTATTTCGGAATGAAGAGGCACGCTCACATGATGATAAATCTTCCGCGAAACACTGACATATCGTCGTCAGTGTTTCGCTCTTATAATGGGGAAAAATCGAGAGCGAGGTAATCCAATGTCTAACAATCATCAAGATACCAAGTACCAAGATTCTGAAATCTCCACCCGCCCCTTTCACATCGACATTCCTCAACAAGACATTGACGATCTGCGAGCACGTATAGCTCATACTCGGTGGCCTTCCCAATTACCTGGAGGAGAGTGGAATCGTGGGATTCCTGTCGCGTATCTTAAAGATCTGGCGGAGTACTGGCAGAATGAATATGACTGGCGAGAGTATGAGCAAAAACTTAATGCATTTCCGCAATTTATAACGGACATTGAGGGTCAACAGATCCATTTTCTTCATGTACGATCTCCCGAGCCTCATGCCTTACCGCTGATCATGACCCATAGTTGGCCAAATTCCATTGTTGAATTCATGAATATCATTGGACCACTTAGTAATCCAAGAGCATACGGCAAAGATCCAAGTATGGCATTTCATATCGTGGCACCATCACTTCCCGGGTTCGGATTCTCGGCTTTTCCGGAGCGGACAGATGAGAGACCATGGAGCATCAAACGCGTCGCCCGTGTTTGGGCCGAATTGATGCGCAGGCTCGGTTATGATCGTTACGGTGCCCATGGCAATGATGCAGGCGCATTAGTTTCCCCCGAGCTGGCTATCCTTGATGCTGAGCATATGATTGGTGTTCATATTACAGGAGGGCTGGGTATCCCCATGGGAGATCCAAATGAATTGGAGGGGCTAAGCGAGGAAGAATTGGCTGAAGTTGCCTACTTGGCTGAACTGTTTTCCGGTGGGAGCGATTATGCATCATATCTGTCCAACCGGCCGCAGACGCTCAGTTATGGATTTAATGACTCGCCGGTGGCTCAACTGGCTTATTTTGTTGAGAGGTTTAAAGAATTTGACGGTTGGCCTATTAATGCGGAAGAGGTTCCGCTAGAGCCCATCCATAAAGATCTGCTCCTCACGAACGCAACGCTATATTGGTTTACGGAGACAGCTGCTTCGTCTTCCTGGACCTATTATGAGGGTGCAGCCGGGATGCCCACAAATCAAATGAAAGCACCGACAGGGGTTTCCCATGGGGGAGGTTCTGTATTCCGGCGTATTGCAGAAGCCAAAAACGACATTATCCACTGGTCGAATCGCGAAAGTGGCAGTCATATGGTTGCCATGGCAGAGCCGGAATCACTCATTGAGGATATAAGAGCATTTTTTAGCAAGCTTACCCGATAGGACAAGAATCACGAATACGATATAACCGTACTTTGCCTAACAACATTTTCATATCGAATTCATATTTTATGGTAATGGCATGGAGTGGGAGGTATGTCGTATGGGCCAAGGAACGCAAAGAAAACGCAGACAACAAGCAGCATCAAAAAAAGCTACGGTTAAGCAATTGGCGTTCATTGCAGCTATCTTAGTATTGATTGCCTCAGCTATAGGCCTTTACGTCGCATATGATGACTTGTTTGAGGATGACGATGTGGACGTTATCATCTAACCAAGATGTTATATACCAATATCAAAAATTCGCTTTATCATATATGCCATATGGAGTTTCCTCCAAATCAAAGGCAGCCGTTCTTGACTATAAGAACAGTCTGCCTTTATTATGGGTTCTTTAATTATAGAGTGTCAGGAGTCTGCTTCGTCTTTAGTCGTAGGTGTAATCGGACTATTATGATGAGGGAGCAGCTTCATGCCGGCGTGATCCAGATGGATTTCGACGTGAACTGTCTCCAGTGCGCTTGGATCGATCGCTTGAGCAGATGACTGATTGACTTTTTTCCAAAGCCGGGTGTTCCTCCTGAACAACACGTGCTCCAAGCTGAATAGGTCCGTTTTTGAAGCAGCTCCATTTTTAAACGTAGTCAAAATTTCCTCGCGTACCCCCTTAGCTGCCTGTAATTCAAAATCCGTTTTGTTCATATCATCGAGTGCTTCCACTACGTTTCCACTTAACTTGACGCTAACGCGGTATTTGGGCATGCCGTTGACAATGTTTAGTTTCACGCTGATTTTAGGGTTGGATAATACCGCGACTCCTGCTAATTCACCGTTCTGATTGGTAATCGGGATGTGGGAACGCTTAGTATCGGCTTCCAGCCAGCGCAAACCGGTAAGCTTGTCATTGGTGAATAAGCCATTGGATACCCCTTTGGATATAGCAAATACTCCGTTAATCTCTAACTTCGGATCTTCTTTTTGGTTACGGCTCCATGTCTCTGTATCAATCGTGAGATTTGGAAGCAAAACCGTCCAGCCTGGTTCTGTCATCAGTGCCATGAAATCGAAATATCGGATCGGTTCAATATATGATCTCTGATTATATTCGTCAATAGGTTCATGGGCTAATGTATTTAAGGGGGAGAGGTTGAAAAACGCCGGGATATTCATCAATTCCTCGATCGATTCCTTTGTGCCAAATACCCAAGGCGTCATGCGAACCTCCTGGTAGCGACCGATGGTATCCAGTTTCGTTAGGACATTCGATTTCAATACGTTATCACTAATGATAATACAGGAAATATGACTCCAGATCGTACGTTCCTGCGCAGAGTCATAAATGTTATTGATCGCCAAGTCCAAGGTTTTTCCCTTTGTTTTGGACGTCCAAATTTGAGAGGGCTTATCAGACTTTCCTGAATCAATTTTGGCTACGGAAGTGAAATCCATCATCTGGGTGTAAACGACAAAGTTCCCGTCTTGTTGATCGATCCCGATGGCAGTAATGTAATTGATGTCTTGAATCTCTTTAATGTCCCAGCAGCCGGTTAACAAATTGAGCACTACGATTAACCACATTAATTTTATGAATCTGACGCAGGTTGTCATTTCATCCAGGTTCCCTTTCTTCAGATGTGTCATCTATCGTTTGAAGCATTTGCGGTCGTTTTTTGTTGAAAGCCCATGGTTTTTTTAAGAGGGAACTCATCAGATCTTTGAACGTTAATGGCGATAGGGGAGCTAAGTAAGGAAGTCCGAAGGATTCGAGAACAGAGAGGTATGCGACAAGGCTTAATATGCCAATGAAGAATCCGAGCATACCCAGCAAGGCGGACCAGATGAGCACATAGAGTCGAATAATGCTGACCGTCCCGCTTAGCGTCTGATTGACTAAAGTAAACGTCGCGACCGCGGTCGTTGCAGAGACAACCAGCATGGTTGGTGAAGTAAGGCCCGCACGGATGGCAGCATCACCGATAATGAGACCGCCTAAAACCGCGATGGTTTGACCGACTGCTTTGGGCAGCCTGATGCCAGCCTCTCTGAAAAGCTCGAACATACCCAGCATCAATAAGATCTCCATGGGGGAGGAAAGCGGAAGCCCGAATCTGGAAACAGTGACGGTCGCAAGAAGTAGAAAGGGGAGCTGATCGATGTTATAGCTTGTCAGGGCAATCCAAAATCCCGGCAGCATAATGGCGAGAAAGAGACCCAGCAGCCTGAGAAGCCGTTCAAAGATTACAAAGTAGTAGGGGAAGTAGGAATCTTCAGGCGTTTTTAATAATTCGATCAAATTGCAGGGTGCAATTAACGCCATTGGTGAACCATCCACAACTATAACGAAACGTCCTCGAAGCAAACACTCCACTACAAAGTCCGGTCTGCCGATATAGTCCATCAGCGGAAACAGGGAGAGGGTGGAATCGGAAAGAGCCTCCTCCAGTTGGCCGCTGGTTATAAGTGCATCGACATGGATGCCTTTTAATCGCTCTTTAGCCTCGTTGACGACTTCAGGGCGTATGATATCGGAAATATATAGAAGTGAAACTCGGGTCTGGCTGCGATCTCCAATGACCATTTGTTCATTATGGAGTGTGGCCGTGCGCAGCCTTTTTCGGACAAGTGCCACGTTCGTGGTGATATCCTCCGTAAAAGCGTCCCTAGCCCCTTTTATGGCCACCTCGGTATTGGATTCATCAGGCTGTCTATTCGGACGAGCGGCGATATTAATGGAATAACAGCATTTTTCTGTTGTAAAAAACAGGATCATGTGCCCTTCGAACAAAAGCTTTACAACGTCGGCATGCTGGTTAATTTCACTCCATTCCATCGATTTATCCAATTCTCTGGCCAGTGGTTCCCACTCATTGAAGTGCTCCAGCTTTTCTTCCAGATCCGGCAGCACATATTGGGTCATCAGTGTGGGATCAACCATACCTTCGTTGTAGATGAGCAATGCAGGAAACGCTCTAACCTTCTTTGCCGGAAAGGATTTGATGACAACGTCTGCGGAAGAGGCAAACATGGAACGCAGGGCATTCTCATCCAATGTATCGAGAGCAGGCTTGCGGCGGTCAACTGCAAACGGAGCTTGTTTCGATTGTTGACGGAACATTCGATTTCGAGGTCTGTGATGTGTCATCGTCTACCCGCCCCCTTTGGTTTTAGGTTTAAATGTTACTAGGATCGCAATGAATAGCGTTAGCACAGACAGGAAGCCAAGGAATGCAGTAGAGTATTTGCCGAGAACGAATAACTCGATTTGTCGATCGATTACCGGTATTAAAGAAAAGACAGTCAGTGCGACACCCACCCCTAACAAATACCAAAGGCGTCGTTTGGATTTTTTAAATGTTATACCATCGGCCATAATAAACAGGAAAAGAGAGATGCGGATTAATGTCCCTGATATCCATTGGTATAGAGCCAGAAAATCGACATGCGTTATATATTTCGTAATGGTGACCAGCATCCACTGTTCGTATGCAGGGTAGCGGGATTCCATCGCGGGAACAGGACCGAATGTGGCGATTGCTCCCATCAATGGTCCTAGCGTCAGCCCGCCGAGAAGAACCGATAAAATAACAATCGAGAGGTAATTCATCTTTCGTTTCATATGATGCTGAAGAAAGATCAGCACAATCATCTCCATGAACCCGCCTCCGGCTACGATCATGCTCTTGAGCATAGGAGTGTAACCTTCAACGAATAGCGGAGTTAACAATGAGTAGTCCTTATATTGAAGATTCGACACAGCTACAAAATGGCCCAATACCCACACAACGGGGAGCAAAATGCCGGATATGATCGCTATCGAGCGAATCCCGTTATTGGCCACATAGACGCATAGCAGAATAATGGTCAGCGAGACGACCGTTTTCGGCGTTTGCGGCAGGTAGGTAACCCGAATCCATGTCACCGTTTCTCTTAATATGACTATGGACATCCAAAAAAAGTAGAGTGACATGATGCATATAAATATCCAGCCGATGATCGGACCAAAACCATCTTTGAACCAGGCGAATATCGATTGTTGCTGTGTTCGTTTCATGATAAAAAACAAAATGTAGACCCAGCCTATATGCAGGATCATGGTCAGCAGGGTGCCCATCCATGCGTCACGGCCCGCGTACTGCAGAATAAGCGGAATCAGGATAACATGATTGGTGATACCCAAGGACAACAGCATGATGAAATAGACCTCAATCAATGATATCTTTTTGCTAGTGGGCATTATACTAATCTCCATATGAGGGAATACATGCTAATCGATATAGTGAGTATTCACCATTTGCCGCATTTTATGTATAAGGGGAAGAGTTCGGTCTCCTGTCGAATGGATGTGGTTTTTGCGATTACCCAAGAAATAATCAGGAGAAATCATCTGGATGCAAGCTGCCGAGACTGCGGAAATCGGATGGGCTGTTGTGCGGAGGGAGAGGAAATGTACTGTTTACGGAGGATACATGGTGGAGATCATGGAGTGGCGAGTTTCTATTGCTTCATGAATTAGGAGGATGATCGTATTTAATTAATGTTATTAATTAAATTAATTAACCACATTAAATGAATACAGCGAATAGTGATTATGATATTAATTAACGGCATTAACTAACCATATTTAATGTCATTAATTACCCCTCCTAAATCCCGTAACCAAGGGGTGGGGAAGGATCTCTATTCCATCATAAAAAAACATCGCAGATCCCAAGAAAATCGGACCTGCGATGCCATTATACGTCTGCCACTTGTTTAACTGGAAATCGTCATTTCTTGATTGGCAAGTTGTAGCTTTCACGGATCAAGGAGAAATAATGATCGGCGCGAACGACTTTGAAATCTGCCCCGAGCTGTTCGGTCAGCGCCAGCGCATCGGAAGGGGTCATGCTCCATGCGAGCATACCGAGCGAGATGAACAACGGTGATTTACCATCCCAATTCGCTTTGGCATCATTGAGCACCTGCAATCCGTCTTGAACGGTGCTGATCCCCCGGATCGTAGACACGGGCAGGCTGTCGCCGATAATTTCAACCCCGTATTTGTCTTCATAACTAATAAATAAACCAGGTACGTTATATTCCTCCTCATAAGCTTTTGCTTTAAACGGTGATAACGGCACATTTTCGCCATCGATTCGGTTCAATACATAAGGGATTGTCATTCCTGTCTTTTTCATATATTTCTCGGTTTGCTGCAAAAACTCACGGAAGCTTGCGTCAGGCCATGGACTCGGATAGAAGTAACCGGCACCGGACGGTCCGGCAATGAGCAAATCGTTCTCCGTTGCCGTGTTTAGATAGTAATTCAATATGGCAGGGGCACCTTCATAGAGCAATGGACTTGAAGTCCAGTTTATCGGAACCTTGCCTCTGGCCGGGTCATCCCACATGACGCGCATGCGATGCTGATTATATTGAAAGTTGTCGCCTTCCGTAAAGGTATAGGTCACATAAATTTTGTTCTCAAGCCCCGGCTGTGGAGGTGTTTTCTCCAGCTTGAACTTCGGCTTGGTTCCTGAGAACACGGTCAGATTGCTGAACCAATCGGCTGCCAGCACATAGACGCCGTAACGGGAGGCTATCTCGACCGAGCTGAACTCGCCTTCCACATCATTGCTGAACCAGCCGAGGTAAGGGGTGCCCGGCTCCACATCGGACATGATTTTCTCGAAAAGCGCTTTTTGCTCAGGAACATTGGAATCGAGCCAGAATACCATCGCTTTATTGGCAACAGCGTAATCTCTTAAATAGCCATAAGGCTCCTGCTGCTCTGCAGAAGGCGGACGGATATTCCCCGCCGAAACCTTGTACTGGTTCCACATATCAACTTCTGCGGTCAGTATCTCGGTTCCCGCAGGCGGAGTGAATTCATATACAAAATAACTGCCGTTATCGGCAAAGCGGTGACCGCCTTGGCCTTCACTGAACTTGGAGTTTTGCCGATCATAGAGGTATGACTCTTCTTCAGGCGTTCCTGCGATGAAGCTTGCTATCTCTTTGCCGTCAGCCTTGATCGTAACTTCATGTACCGCGGGTCCCCAGCCATCCTGGGTAAAAGCATCATCAAAGCGCAGATAAACGGATGATTCTCCCAAGAGAGAGGAGAGGTCGAGGTTGTAAGTATCACGGTTGCTCGCATCTCGCACCTGCTGCTTCTCTTCCGCAATCGTTACGAACGATTCAGGCATTCCGGAAGGAATACGAATCGCTGTATCCGGATCCAGCCCGATCAGCATCTGATGAGTTGTCTGCTCCCACAGATGCTCATATTGCCAGGTGTATGCTTCAAGTCGATTATCGAATTTACCGCGAAGATCGTCCAGGATCTTCAAGTCGAATGGAGCTTTGGACAATTTGTCGGCCAGCTCAGGACTGGCAACGACCGCATTTTTCAAACCTGCGAGCGTGGTGGCGACATTAATCGTATCAGGAACTTCCGGATCATATACAATCATGCCTTTTGCCTCGCTGCGATATGCGGAGAACACATCCCAATAGTCTTCATGAAGCGTGTAAGGCACATCGATATCGTTAAGCCAGGTCAATTTCCCTTCTTCCTGGGATTCAATCAAATAGATTCGGGGCTGTTCCCTGTTTACGATTCCCTGCAAGGTCCCTAACAACAATTTGATGTCGCCTGGTGCATCATAAATATCTGCGACGTCCAGATGCTTAGGCTTCTTGAAACTTGGCAGTTCACGATGATTGGAGCTGTCAGTTTGCGCTGATTGTGGATTCGTTTTCGAAGCATAAGCTGCGCTGGTCGTTAATGAAAAAGCACATAGGATAGCTAAACAGAGAATCGTGAATCTACGAGCCATGGCGAATTCACTCCTTGTTATGAACTATGATCAGAATTTAAAGCGTGTGTTCATCCGCAAACATCGATCCTCCTTTTTCGGCCCAGTAGCCGGTCAACACTTCGCTTATCAACACATATTTAATATATTCAAGTAGGGTTTTACAAGTGGTTCGACAAAACTTCCTATAATTCTTGAAAATCAGGCAAATTAAACAGTGGTATATCAAGAGTTTGCCTTTCATGACTGGTGATCGTCTCATGCTTGTTTATTGCGCTTGTATGTGTAAGGATATATTATATATTTCAAATATCATGAATGAATTGGTGATGTGATTAGAATGAGTGCAAACGATCGAATTCCGTTGTATCAGCAAATCCAGGACTATATCCGACACGTCATAACAACAGAAAATATGAAGCCTGGGGACCGCATTCCGACAGAGAAGGAGCTGATGGATCAGTTTCATGTCAGTAAAATAACGGTTGCCAATGCCCTAACCGGATTAGCGAATGAGAAATTAATTGCCCGGGTGCCGGGTAAAGGCAGTTTTGTAGCAGAGGAGGCCGTTTTCTTAACTGCGGGCCAGTCATCAACTGCGAAGCTTAAGGGAAAAGAGGGGAAGCTGGCCACGGGCATTATTGGCGTGATCATGCCCACCATCCATGATTATTTCGCGATCAGGCTCATTGAGGGAATCCAGGCTGCGTTGAATGACGAAGGTTATCGCAGCATGATCATGCTAACCGACGGCAAGCTGGAAAAAGAAAAGAATGCCATCAAAGAGCTGAAGGCTCTCGGAGCCGAAGGCCTGTTGATTTTCCCGGTCGACGAGGAGAACTACAACGAGGAAATACTGGGTATGAAGCTATCCGGGTTTCCTTTTGTGCTGATTGACCGGTATTTGCCTGGGGTCGAGACGCATTATATTGCCGCTGATGGAAGGCGCGGCACGAGGCTCGCCGTTGAACATCTATGGGAGCTTGGACACCGGGACATCGCCATATGCTCGGATTCTCCCCTGCAAACGGTCACGGTTCAGGAGCGGATCGAAGGGTACATTGATGCATTAAAGGACAAGGAAGCATTAATCAATCCGGCGCATATGATTACGGATTTCAAACCGCTGAGTGTGCTCAAGGATGCCGAAGCTCATCCATTGTACCGATATATCCGAAATCGCATGGTTACCGCCTATATTTCGCTAAACGGAAGATTGGGCGTCCAAATCTATCAGATGGCCAAGCAAGCGGGACTTCGCGTCCCGGAAGACGTTTCGATCGTCAGCTTCGACGATCCGACTTCCATCGTGGAGGAATTCAGCATATTTACCCATGTCAAACAGTTTGAATGGGATATGGGATACCAGGCTGCCGGTAAACTGCTCGAAGTATTGCGCGGTCATGGAGAAGTAAAGAGCTACAGCAAATTGCTGATTGAGCCGGAGCTGGTCATTCGCCAAACGTCGGGTCATGTTCCACTAACGTAATACTTACGCTAAGGAAAAGCCTTTTCCGTTAACTAACGGAGAGGGCTTTTTTTATTTCTCACTAAAAAAACATATTGAATATATTAATATTATATATTATATTCTAGAAAATGATGGATAACCAAGAAGCAAGAGTGCAGCTAACCAGAGCAGGGAGGTTTAGAACGTGCCAAGAGACCGCAGAGAAGAACGAACCGGTTTTCAGGAATCGGCTCCGTATCATCCCGACTATGATCTTCAGACTGACTTTGTGATGGTCTACGGAATTGATGAAACGATGCCGGAGCGCATTCAGAAATGGAAGGATAAAGGATATATCGTCCATCTGATGACAGGAGTCGCATGGGGGACATACAACAACTACCTGGACGGGAAGGTTGACGGCTTATCTCATTGGGATGAAGCACAGACCGATCGTCACGGAGAGATGATCCTGCATGGCAAAAAACCGGTTATTCCTTACATGGTGCCAACGATTTCCTTTGGGCGCTATCTGGCGGATCGAATACGCGTCGCGGTTGATGCGGGCGTAGAGGCCATTCATCTGGAAGAGCCCGAATTCTGGGTAAATGGCGGTTATTCGGAAGCATTTAAGCGGGAATGGCTGCTGTATTACAAAGAGCCATGGATTCCACCGCACGCTTCTCCTGACGCGCAATACCGGGCTTCCAAATTGAAAGCGTATTTATACACACGCGTGCTGGACCGGTTATGTGCAGAGATGAAGGATTACGCCCTGCATCGTTACGGCCGAGTCCTTCGCTTTTACGTTCCGACTCATTCCCTGATCAATTACACGCAGTGGCGAATTGTCAGCCCGCAATCCGGGCTCGTAGAGCTTCCGTCCATTGACGGGTACATTGCACAGATCTGGACGGGGACATCAAGGACGCCGAATGTGTATGAAGGACTGCGCAAGGAGCGGACGTTTGAAACCGCTTACCTTGAATATGGCGTGATGCAGGAGCTGGTCCGCGGAACCGACAGACGCATGTGGTTCTTGCATGATCCGATTGAAGATAACCCGAACCACACTTGGGCGGATTACAAACAGAACTACTTAAAGACCGTGGTCGCCTCACTGCTGCATCCCGGAGTGGCCCATTACGAAGTTTCACCCTGGCCGCGAAGAATCTTTAAAGGAACTTATCCATCTGAAGACGGCTCGGGTAAGGAATCCATCCCGTCTGACTATGCAACGACGCTGCTCCAGGTCATGCACACGCTGGGCAATATGGACCAAGAAGTGATCGAATCGGCAGAGGATGAGTTGCAGGTTGGCGTTCTTATTGCCGACTCCGCGATGTTTCAGCGGATGAAGCCGGATCCGGAAGCGCCCGATGCCGGCAAATACGATGGTACGGACCCTGAAGGCTTTCAGGCGGAAGGGGACACGGAGCTTCTCGATTTTTCCCCTTTTTACGGTCTGTCGCTGCCGCTACTGAAATATGGAATCCCGGTTCGTCCGCTTCAGCTGGATAATGTAAGGCGGTATCCGGGTTATTTGGCTCCATACCGCGTGCTGGTTCTGAGCTATGAGTTCATCAAACCGGAGTATCCGGACATTCATAATGCTCTTGCCCAGTGGGTGCAGGATGGCGGGGCGTTGATCTATGTTGGCGATGACAGCGACCCGTATCACGGCATTCGTTCATGGTGGAACAATGACCGCAAGGATGAACCGTTTGGCTCGAAGTATAACTCGCCGCGGGAGCATCTGTTTGAGCAGCTTGGCCTGAAGGGGAAAGCGGAAGGCGTCCATCCGGCAGGAAAAGGCATCGTGTGCTGGTTGGATCAACATCCGTCTGAACTCACCCTATCCAAAGCGGGGGCAGACCGGCTGCGGCACGCCGTCCAAGCCACGCTGGAAGCACATCACGGCGCAGAACGACCGTGGAATCCCAAACATTATTTCAAACTCAAGCGAGGCCCTTATCTGATCGCTTCGGTTCTGGAGGAATCGATCTCCGATGAGCCGTTGAACATCTCGGGCCCGATTGTGGACTTGTTCGATTCGGAGCTATCCGTTCTGGATCAGGTTACGTTAAGCCCCGGGAAACAAGCGCTCCTCTATGATGTTGAGGCCGGACGTCATTCGGACGGCAAGGTATCCGTCATTGCCGCTTCCTCCCGAATCGAGGATCTTGTCCAGACCGAATCAGGCTTCCGATTCATTGCAAGAGGGCCGTCCAATCTGCAGGCAAGCGCGAGATTGTATTGCCCAACAGAGCCGATATCTGTTCAGTACGTTATTCAGGATCAAGCCGTACCTGCTGGATGGGTATGGGATCCGAAGTCGCAAACCGTGCTGCTGCAGTATGAACATGGCGGCGTGAATCATGCAGAGATCCAGGTGGATTGGACAGCAAGCGAAGTTCATATGTGAATCTGCAGCCGATTGACGCACTAGAGAGGAGCAAATCATCATGCCATACGAACCGATAAGGCCGGAACGGTTAAAACAAATGTTAAACCAGCTTCGGGAAGCGATATATGAGCCGGTTGCCGAGTTGGAAGTGAAGGCATGGGTTACGCCTGAGCCCGTATCGTTCATGGATCGAATGACGGGTGCGCCAATGACGCTTGTCCACGGAGAACGATGGGGCAACCTGTGGGACTGTGCCTGGTTCCGATTTACCGGCAGCCTTCCGGAAAATAGCCGTAAGGAAGACTACGTTCTTTTACTGGACATTAACGGCGAGTTGTGTCTGGTGGACCGGGAAGGATCTCCGGTCCAGGGATTGACTACCGTGAATTCGGAATTCGATTTTTCATTAGGACTCCCCGGCAAGCGTGTTGTCCTTCTTCATGACATGTACATGAGCGGATCTGACATTGAAGTATGGGCAGATGCAGGCAATAACGATCTCTTCGGCAAATACCAGGGAGGTACTTTGAAAGAGGCTGTCATCGCAGTCTGCCGGGAAGACATTCGAGGCCTCTATTACGATGTCGAAGTCCTCTTGGAAGCTGCCGAGCAGCTTCCTGCCGGAACCGCGCGCAAAGAGAGAATCTATCAGGCCCTCTATGACGTATCACTGAAGTTAACGGAATTCTCGCCGGAGCAGGTCAATCAAGCGAAGAAGCAATTGGGTAAACAATTAAGCTTGCAAGGGGGCGATCCGGTTTTAACGATCAGCGCGGTGGGTCATGCGCATATCGATCTGGCCTGGTTGTGGCCCATCCGCGAAACGATCCGAAAAGGCGCCAGGACGTTCTCGACCGCGCTTCGCATGATGGAACGCTATCCGGAGTATGTATTCGGCGCAAGCCAGCCCCAGCTGTACGATTGGATGAAGCGGCATTATCCCGCGTTATATGAACAGATCAAGGAGCGGGTACGTGAAGGCAGATGGGAACCGCAGGGGGCCATGTGGGTGGAGTCGGATACCAATGTGCCGGGCGGCGAATCTCTGGTGCGCCAGATCCTGTACGGCAAGCGGTATTTTCAGCAGGAGTTCGGTTTGGAGATGAAATCGCTCTGGATGCCGGATGTTTTCGGTTACTCCGCTAGCCTGCCGCAGCTGCTCAAGAAGTCGGGCGTGGATTACATGATGACCCAGAAGCTCTCCTGGAGCGAATATAACCGGCACCCTCACCATTCCTTTCTATGGGAAGGGATTGACGGCTCCGCCGTATTAACGCATATGCCGCCTGAAGATACATACAACAGCCCGGCAGCCCCGCGTTCCATCGCCAAAGCGGAGCGGGATTATTTAGATAAGAACGTATCCAGTCATGCCTTGATGCTCTTCGGCATTGGGGACGGCGGCGGCGGTCCTGGTGAAGAACATTTGGAGCGCCTTGCACGCGAGAAGAACCTGCTTGGTCTATGCCCTGTCATACAGGAGCCCTCGTGGAAGTTCTTTGAGCGATTGAACGAAGAACGCGATTCATTCCAGACGTGGCGCGGGGAGCTTTATCTGGAAAAGCATCAAGGCACCCTGACCAGTCAGGCGCGAAGCAAGCGGTATAACCGGAAGATGGAGAAAGCACTGCGCGAGCTGGAGTTTGCTTCCGTGCTGGCTGCCCGGTTAGGCAGGACATACCCGTCCGAGACACTGGAGACGATCTGGAAAGAAGTTCTGCTGTATCAATTCCACGACATTCTGCCGGGCTCTTCCATTAAGCGGGTATACGACGAGTCGTTGGTACGTTATGAAGAGCTGCTATCAAACACGGAAGCTATGATTGCCGAGACCTACCGCTATCTGGCAGAACACATTTCACACGATGCCAAAGCTTCTCCCGGAACGGTTGTATTTAATTCGCTGCCTTGGGAACGCCGGGAGTGGCTGCGCACGAATGGAAGATGGCATCACGTGTTGGTTCCATCGATGGGCTATACCGTCATACCGGATGTCGCCGATGCTGGAGCTGAAGATGAAGTGGCGTCAGGCATCGAAATGCTTCCGGAGACACCGGAAGCAGAATTAGACGTTACAGTTTCCGAGCGAAGCCTGGAGAACGACAAACTGATCGTGAAGTTTGATCAAAACGGGGGCATTCTATCGATCCTGGATAAGGCGGAAGCTCGCGAAGTCATCCAGCAAGGCCGCTCGGGTAACGATCTTCGCGTGTACCATGACGAGGGGGATGCATGGGATTTCCGTCATGACTATTCGGCGAATCCGGGCAAGCCGTTAAACCTCCTCGCGATACAAAAGCTGCGGGACGGCCCGCGAATCGGGCTGGTCTTCGAGTACGCATATGGCGAATCTGCGCTGACGCAGACCGTTGTGCTGACGGAGGGCAGCCAGCGTATCGATTTCGAGACGTCCGTCGATTGGAGAGAGAACGGCAAGATGCTAAGAACCTCGTTCCCGGTCAATATACGTACGGATCAGGTTCATTGCGAGATCCAGTTCGGCAGCTTGAGCAGGCCGACCCACCGCAATACGATGTGGGATTTTGCGAAGGACGAGATTTGTGCCCATCAATGGGTTGATTTATCGGAGCCGGATTATGGGGTTGCGCTGCTCAATGATTGCAAATACGGCCACCGGGCGATCCATAACGTGCTGGATCTCCATTTGCTCCGCAGCAGCTCTTATCCGGATCCGGATGCGGACCGTGCGGAGCACCGATTCACATATTCGTTATATCCGCATCAAGGGAACCATGTGCAAGCCGAAATCTATCGACGCGGCAATGAGCTGAACATCCCGCTTCGTACGATTTCCTTGGCTTCCATGCCTGACCAAGCGACAGGAAAGCTCCCGTCATCCAAAGCATTTCTGCGGCCGGATCATCCGAACATTATGGTGGAATCGGTCAAGAAAGCCGAGGATGGCGACGACATCGTGGTTCGTCTGTATGAAACATCGGGAACACATGCCAGCACGACACTTCATTGTGGATTTGAAGCGACCGAAGCCTGGACGACGGATCTGATGGAAAACATCCTTGCAGCTCTGCCGCTTGGCGAAGCATCCAACCAGATTGCGTTATCCTTTACGCCATTTGAAATCATTACGCTACGGTTGAGATTATAACTTGAATAACCCGGGGCGGCCCGTCCGCCCCAATGAAAGGAGAGGTGGGAATGTGAGCAAGTCACGATTAACCAACAACCGATTCATGAAACGAATCTGGCAGCACAAGCTCTTTTACTTGTTCATGCTGCCAGGCATCGTCTGGTTTTTTCTATTCTCTTACGTGCCCTTATACGGAATTCAAGTTGCTTTCCGAGACTATACCTTCGTCGGCGGCTTCACCGGGAGTCCCTGGGCAGGATTCAAGTATTTTGAACAATTCTTCAATTACTATCAGTCCGGTGACATCATTCGCAACACGGTCATCATCAGTCTCATGAAGCTGCTGATCGGATTTCCGATGCCGATCGTGCTTGCGCTCCTGTTAAATGAAGTTCGGAAGATGAAATTCAAGAAGACGATTCAGACTCTATCCTATTTGCCTTATTTCGTATCCTGGATCGTGGTTGTTACGCTCATGCAGCGTTTACTGACTCCATATGGCGGTCCGGTCAATGACTTGCTGGGATCGTTCGGGGTCGAATCGATCCAGTTCCTGAACAACCCTACCTGGTTCTATCAGATGATTGTCGGGTCCGATATCTGGAAGAACATCGGCTGGAATTCGATTATCTTCATGGCCGCCATTGCGGGTATCGATCAGCAGCTCTACGAAGCCGCCAAGATCGATGGCGCAGGACGCTTCAAGCAGATGTGGCATGTGACACTGCCTGGTATCCGCAACGTGGCCATCATCTTATTTATTCTTGCCGTGGGAAATCTGATGAGCGCCGGGTATGAACAGCTCCTTCTCTTGAATGGTCCTGCGACTGCCAGTATGGGCAGCGTGCTGGACGTGCACGCCATCAATTCCGGTATCCGGGAAGGGCGTCTCAGTTACGCCGCTGCAGTCGGGCTATTCCAAAGCATTATCGGGCTCATCCTGGTTCTGACCGTCAATCGCATCGCCCGCAAAGTCAGTGATGTATCCCTGTTCTAAGGAGGTGACGTAATGAAACGTAAATGGTCTTTTTTCTCGATGTTCAATTACACCGTTCTCGCCATCATCGGATTTTCGATGATCTATCCGTTTATTTACATTTTGGCGTATTCCCTTAACGACGGGAAGGATTCGATGATGGGGGCGATTTATTTTTTGCCCCGTAAATTCACGCTGGAGAACTACGCCCAGGTATTCGATAACGCCCGCATCTGGAAGGCGTACCAAATTACGCTCATGCGCACCGTGCTGGGTACATTCCTGCATGTTGTGCTGTGTACGCTCATGGCCTACGCGCTTTCCAAAAAGACATTGCCTGGCCGCTCCTTTTTCACCTTTTACATCTTCTTGCCGACGATTTTCAGTGCCGGGTTCATCCCGTTCTTCATCACGCTGCAAAAGCTGCATCTGATCAACAGCTTCTGGGTGTATGTGCTGCCGATGCTGTTCAATTTCATGCATATCGTCATCATCCGAACCTTCCTGCAAGGCATACCCGAGGAGTTGGAGGAGTCTGCCCGCATTGACGGGTACGGCGATTTTCAAATCTTCGTGCGGATTATACTGCCGCTATCGGGCCCGGTGCTTGCCACCATCTCCTTGTTCATCGGGGTGGCCCATTGGAATGATTGGTTCTCGGGTGCTTACTACGTATCCAACAAAGATTTGATACCGGTGCAGACCCTTTTACAAGAAATGCTGACGGAAGCTGAAGCGCTGTCGAATTCGATGCAGCGAGCCGCGCAGCAGGGCGGACAGACGATTGGCGGAACCAGCGGTGCTGGCGCGACGCCGGAATCGCTCCGGATGGCCTTGCTTGTCATTACGGTCTTCCCGATCTTGTGCATTTATCCGTTCCTGCAGCGATATTTCGTAAAGGGGGTTATGATCGGTTCAGTTAAAGGTTAGGTCATCCTGACCCGGAATTTGTCCAAAGCTTTACCAAGATCATTGATATCCATATTCCAGGAGGCGATTGGTTTGAAGAGGATTTGGTCGAAAGGCGTTTCCGCATTGCTCGTGTCCATCATGGTTGGAGGTTTGCTGATCAGCTGCACGAATTCATCAGGGAACGGAGATAACGGAGAAGGGGCAGAAGGAGAGAATTCATACAAACTCAAAATACTACACAATTGGAACGGTTCCAACGGTTCTGATGCCATAACGCCCGTGGAGGAAGTCATCAAGGAGAAAACCGGCGTCACCCTCGAGTGGGAATATACAAAAGGCAGTGAGACGGAGAAGGTTAACCAGATCTTCGCCACGCAGGATTTGCCGGACATTTATACCGGGCCAGCCTGGGGCGGGGAATTGGATGGCATCATTAAGGCTGCCAAAGAGGGACAATTGGTGGATATATCGGACAAGCTGAAGGATTATCCGAACTTGTCCAAATCGATTGCGGAAGAAAATGTACCGCCGGCATTATATGAGAAAGCGATAGACGCCTACGACGGCAAAAAATATTTGCTGCTGCAAAATCAGCCGGCCACGAACGAAGATGGCATGGATTGGCTTTATGGTTTCTATGTGCGCAAAGACATCGCCGAGAAAGTCGGCGTCGATCCGCAATCCGTTGTGACGAAGGAGGATTTCTACAACTTCCTCAAAAAAATCAAGGATGCCAATCTGCAGGAGAACGGCCAGCCGGTCTTTCCTCTGGGCGGTTTCAGTAACGGCTGGGCCGTTGGCATCGGCAACACCATGTTTTATTCCGGAGCGAGTTACGTCGACAAAGGCGACGGCACGGTTGAACATAACTTCTTCACCAAGGGTTATGAAGAATACACGCTGTTTTATCGTAAGCTGGTTGAAGAGGGGCTGATGGATCCTGAAGCCTTCACCCAGACAGACCCGATTGCCAAGGAAAAAATCAATCAAGGCCGCATTGCCATCCTGGCTGCGCACTATCCGGCCATCCTGGATGCTTCCAAGGAGTATGTCTCTTCGCATCCGGGCAGCGACTACATTCCTCTCGGCCCGTTGGAGCGCGCTGACGTTGAGCCGGACAGGCCTGTTGATCTGGGGATTCAGGGAAATAACGTAACGGCGATCACGAAGAACTGCAAAGGCGCTTGCGTTGACGCTGCATTGAAGTTCCTGGATTTCATGGCTTCCGACGAAGGCTTTATGCTTGCCCGGTACGGTGTGCAGGGCGTTCATTGGGACATGAAGGACGGCAAGCCGGTCGCCAATCAGGAATGGTTTGACAAATTCAGCACGGACACCAACATGAAGCTGTGGAAGAACGAAGGCATCAGCATCGGTCTGGAATCGCTGACAGGGCTTGACCGCATCAATTCCGCTGCGGGAGGAGACATCTGGGCGGAACAAGAAAGGCTTGAAGCGATGGAGAACGCTCGCAAAATCCTCCGTCCGAACGGCATTCACGTAATAACAGCTTATAACCCGGGTGATGTTATCACGAAGGCGCCGGAATGGGAGATGCTGAAGCCATCGATGGATCGAATGGGAGATGCGTGGAAGGAAGCGGTATTTGCCAAATCGGATGAAGCGGCGATGAGCATTATCAATGAACTACGGGAACAGCTCCGTAAAACCGGATATGAGAAAGCGATGCAGTTCACGAACGAAAATCTGATGGGGAAAGACGTGGTAACCGTTCAGATGCCGAACTGATGACTTCCAACGTCAAGGGAGCCCGGTAAAACGAAAGGCTTCGCAGCACCTTGGCCATCAAGGGGGCGGAGCCTTTTGGTGCTCTCCTTGGTTTTTGTTTCCCCATCACAAGGATATAGAAGGCATCGTCAAGAATAAACAAGACATGAAGGAGTTGATGTCAGATGACAACGAAATTCAGACCTCCATCCGTACCGCTGGTTACCGTAGATCCTTACTTCAGCGTCTGGTCCGCGGCGGATCATCTCAACGATGATCATACCCGGCATTGGACTAACAAGATTCAAGGTATGGTCGGCCTTGCGATCATCGATGGCTTGCCCAGACGATTTATGGGGAGGGTAGCAGCGGCGGATTCAGCAGAACGTCCCGAGCTTGAAGTTCTCCAGCAAACCGATTTGACGGTTGAGCCGGTAACTACCCGTTATACGTTCCAAGGGGAAGGCATTGAGCTTCAAGTTGAGTTCACCACGCCTTTATTACTGAATGATCTTGATCTGTTATCCCGGCCCGTAACGTATGTGACAGTTCAGGTTCGTTCGAAGGATGGGCGCGAACATGATGTGAAGCTCTACTTCGATGTTACAGGCGAATGGTGCGTAAATACACCGGATCAGCAAGTGACCTGGGAGCATCGCGTTATCGATGGACAATTGAATATGATGGCGATGGGTACTGTCGAACAGCCGATCCTGCAGCTTGCCGGAGATGATACCCGAATCGATTGGGGGTATATGGTGCTGGCGGTTCCCCGTACGGAACGCATCCAGACGGTCATTCATTCTGTGTCAGGCCGTGAGTTGTATGTACGAACTGGTCAATTACCTCCGGAAGATGATCAGCAGAAGCCGCGGGCCGTATCCAATCATACCCCCGTTATGGCAGCCGAAATTGATCTGGGCCCAGTACGGGATGAATGGGAATCTGAGTATCTGATGCTTGCGTATGATGATATTCATGCCATCGAATATTTTAACCAGCCGCTGGATGCTTACTGGAAGCGAAACGGATTGACGTTCCATGACATGCTGTTACAGTCCGCCGCCCAATATGAAGTCATCATGCAGCAATGTGAGAGCTTCAATCGCGAGCTGATGGCAGAGAGCCTTGCCGCAGGCGGTGAAAAATACCGGGATATCTTGGCCTTGACGTATCGACAGGCAGTAGCCGCGCATAAATTGGTTGCCGATGAAGCGGGACATGTGTTGTTTTTTTCCAAGGAGAATTTCAGCAACGGATGCATCGCTACGGTCGATGTCAGTTATCCGTCGATTCCATTGTTCCTGAGATACAATCCTGAAATGGTCAAGGGGATGATGCGCCCGATTTATAAGTATGCCATGAGCCCTGATTGGCCGTTCGATTTTGCGCCTCATGACGTGGGAACATACCCCAAAGCCAACGGCCAGGTGTATGGCGAGAACAAGCTGGAATACCAAATGCCGATCGAAGAATGCGGGAATATGCTCCTAATGGCTGCCGCGGTATGCAAATATGAAGAGAATGCGGATTTTGCCCGGGAGCACTGGGAACCTCTTACCGCTTGGGCGGGATATCTACTGCAGCATGGACTCGATCCGGATAATCAGCTGTGCACGGATGATTTTGCCGGACATTTGGCGCATAATGCGAATTTGTCCATCAAAGCGATCTTGGGCATTGCCGCGTATTCGTACATGTGCGAACTGCTGGGCTTACAGGAAGGGGCCTCTTATCTTGAAGCCGCTCGGAATATGGCGAATGAATGGATATCCATGGCCGATGCAGGTGATCATTATAAGCTTACGTTCGACAGCGCAAACGATACCTGGAGCATGAAATACAATCTGGTATGGGATCGCCTGCTGGAATTAAACCTGTTTCCAAAAGAAGTTGCTGCCCAAGAGCTGGACTATTATAAGTTGAAACAGAATCGTTACGGCCTTCCGCTGGATAGCCGCGATACGTATACAAAAGCGGATTGGCTGGTATGGTGTGCCTCCATGAGTGCCAAGCAATCCCAGTTTGAAGCCATGATTGCGCCCTTATGGGATTTCATGAATGAAACCTCTGCTCGCGTTCCGGTGACCGATTGGTATGACACGATTAGCGGCAAACAGATGAACTTCCAGAATCGCTCCGTTGTCGGTGGTTTTTTCATCCGGTTGCTTATGTCCCGGTCTGAATGAAATCTGTAATAAGACAGGTGATGCATGTTGAATAACGTTAATGTTCAGGCAGAAATAGCCCGTAAGGATCTAATGCAACTGAAGCAGCAATTCGAGAATCCGGATGCCACCTATCGCCCGCAGCCGTTCTGGTTCCTGAATCATGAGCTCACGAAGCCGGAGCTGG
Source organism: Paenibacillus sp. LC231 (assembly GCF_001860525.1). Lineage (NCBI taxonomy): Bacteria > Bacillati > Bacillota > Bacilli > Caryophanales > Paenibacillaceae > Paenibacillus > Paenibacillus sp. LC231. The sequence goes on from NZ_JFOM01000017.1 coordinate 85,853, forward strand.
AAAGCCAGATCCAATCGATGTATGAAGCGGGTGTCGGCGGTGTTGTTCTGCATGCGCGTCATGGGATGCAAACCTCTTACCTGTCACCGGCATTTATGGAAGCTTTGGAGTTCTGCACCCTGGAGTGCAAGAAACGTAATATGGTCGTCTGGCTGTACGATGAGGACAATTGGCCAAGCGGAACGCTGGGCGGGAAACTGACGCGTCAGCATCCGGAATATCGCATGCGTTACTTAAGGATTGAAGAGAAAAGATATACGTTTGACGGACAACAACAAGGATTGAAGCTGGATTTTGCGCGTTATGATCACAATGAGCTTATTGCGATTTTGGCTTACCCTGCCGTCGAGTCAGAAGGGGAGTGGCTGCTCTGTGATGAACCGGAGGATCTTACGCATGTATGGGGCAGGGAATGGACGCCGACTACGGAGGATCCTTATATCGTGCTGGCCTGCTGGTCCTGCGAAATCGCGGAAGGCATTACGTTTGCCCAAGGTTACTACTTGGATACGTTGAATCCGGAAGCCGTTCAGACTTTCATCCGGATGTCCTATGATCCGTTTCAGTCCTTGCAGGAATACTTTGGCACAACGATTCAAGGTGTTTTTACCGACGAACCCGGGCTAATGATCCACGATGGTTTCTTTGGGGTAGAAGCGATTCGGACGGCAGTTGACGATGTAGGCGCTACCCTGCCGGGCATGGTTTTCGCTTGGACGGAAGGGATGGCGGAGCGATATCAGCAAGAGAACGGCTATGATCTCATCCCGCGGTTAGGCGCCTTGTTATATAACATGGCTGATGGCAGCCGGTCAACGAAGCAGCAGTATTATGATACGATAACACGCTGGTATGTTGAGGGTTATCATCATGCGATTCGTTCATGGTGTGAGCGGCATGGACTGCTCTACATCGGACATACGCTCGAAGAGCCGATCTGGGGACAGGCTAGATCGCAAGGCAATCAGACCCGGGTGCTGCAGCAGTTTCACTACGCTGGCGTGGATTATTTAACGCCCGGCATCGGCACGAAGGAGAATCCGCATCGGATCGTGTCGGTAAAGACGGCAGCTTCTGTCGCTCAGCTGAACAGCAAGGAACGGGTGATCTGCGAATCGTTTGGCGCAAGCGGTCACGGCTATTCCATGCGAGAGCGGCGACTGGATGCCAACTTCATGGCATTTCTGGGCGTTAGCCTCTTCATCCCGCATGCGTTCTATTACTCGTTTGCCGGGTATCGGAAGACCGATTTCCCGCCGACGGAATTCAAGCATGCGCCTCACTGGCCGCATTATCGTGCTTTTGCCGACTATCTCGGTCGACTGAGTCTGCTTGGCGCGAGCGGTAAACGTACACCGGAGGTTCTTCTGCTGTCACCTATCCATACGGTATACGAAAATATGTTCGTATCCGGTCAATCGAATAAACATCCCGCTTCCGATGCTCTATTCTCGCTCCTGTCGGATCGGATGCTTCGCAGATCCATTGATTACGACTATGTAGACGAATCTCAGCTTCGCGAAGCCAGCCTTATGGATGGAGAAGGGGTACGATTTAACGGGTGTACGAACATATATTCGGTTTTGATTATGCCGGAGATTGAGGTCATGTCGAAGGACATAGCCGCACAGCTCGTTTCTTATGTTAAGCAAGGCGGTACTCTCATTGCCGTAGGAGCGATACCGCGGCATAGCGAGTGCTTGCATCATGATCCGGAACTGGCGAAGCATATGCATGCGCTGTTTGATTCGACTCCGCAGCATAATGAATTACGATCCATCGGCAAGGGGTATACGCTGTTTTATTCCCTGGAGAACCTGCCATTTCCTGATCCGATTGATTCGTTGTGTGAACGTGTAAGCGGGTTATTAAGGAAAACTCCTGTTTTACGATGGAAGTTGATCGAAGGACAACATGAGGATTTGATTAGTGTGGAACGTGTGTTCGGGTACCGGGTATTTGTGTGGCTGATGAACTGGTCGGAGAATTCCGTTTCCATGAAGCTTGATGCAATGGAGGTGAAGTACCGAATCGAAGAATGGGGCTTAGAAAGCGGAGAAATACGCCGGTTAGCCAGCGATTTCGTTCTTACCTATGCACCTGGAGAGCTGCGAGTGCTATCGGTTGTACCTGAGGAGAGCACAATTGGTTCAATAGAACAAATGTTCGATATGGAGTGGGAAGACGGGGATGTAGTCCTTCTTGATAATCTATGGCGTTTCCAGACACTCGAACCTAATGTTCTATTACTGGACCAATGGCAGGTCACGCTGAATGACCGACAGTCCAGGATGAACGCTACGATGCCTGGGCAAGTGAACACGTATCGTACAACGTTTACCATGACGAAGGAATTGCTCGAACGCTTGCAATCACCGAGCGGTGGCGGGCTTCCGTATCAATCCAATAACAACCCATCACCGAAGATCGAGCTCATTCTGGACGATGTGGAGCAGAAAATCCCTTCCCATATCGGTTTCCTGCAGCGCAGGCGCAACCTTGAAATCTTCGTGAATGGCGTAAGACAGAATGCGCTGCAGCCCTCTACTTGGCAGGATCAACACTATGCTAGCGTGGATATCACGCCGCATTTGTTAGCGGGTGAGAACGAACTTGAGATTCTGACGGTTTCATTGCTGGAGCCGATGCCGGCCATTTCATTTCCTGCATTTTTGATCGGACCCTTTGTTATAGAAGATCGGGTGAGGCTAAACGCGAGTCCGGAACGTATGTTTGGTTGTTGGGCTTCTGCCGGCTATCCTTATTATGCGGGAGCGGGAGAATACTCCCAGCAAGTGGATCTGACCCAAGTTAGCTTGGCTCCAGGTGAGGAATTATGGCTGGAAGCTGAAGATATAAGGGAGACAGCTTCTTTATATGTGAATGATATGGAGGCAGGGATTCGATTGTGGCCTCCTTATCACTGGAATATCGCGCCATATGTTGAGCAGGGGAGCAATTGGATTACCATCCGGGCAGCCAATACGCTGGAGAACTTATATGGAAAGACTGCATTGCCTTCTGGGATAAATGGAAGGGTGAAGCTGGTGCGTCGAACTTTGTCTAAAAGATTGTAATCTTAAATGGATAGCTTTGAAAATGACTGCAGCCGAGTTTAGGTTGTAGTCATTCTTTTTAAAGTTTACATAATATTAAATATGTAACCCATAAAGTATAGAACTTGCGTATTTCATGTTTCAAGGGTGGTATTTTTTCATAGAGATATATTGAATAGGGAGCTTCATTCTTACACAATCAACGATTTACGATAACATTCTCTTCATCATGGAGGCTTACACTTAAGAAGTTTGACGAACGATATCAATTTGGAGGTGCCATGAAGTGCAGCTAAAGAAGAAAACCATCATGGTTTTGGCGCTCAGCTTGTCCATTTCTTCGCAAGGCATGATTGTTCATGCAAAGGAAGATGGGGCTAAGATTAGGCCGGAAGGAAACGGCAAATGGATGACAGGGGAGTATCACGCGCATACGTATCAATCCGATGATGCCAGCCAATCCCTGCAGGAATTGCTGGACAACGGATTCCAGAAGTATGGCCTGGATTGGATCGCGGTCTCCGACCATCTTAGAGTTTCTAAACGGGACGACGAGGGAAATCCCCTTGCCGGCGGATCTATTCCGTTCTCCATGGGAATGGGTCGATACCAGATTCCCAAGATTCAGCAGCTTCAGGAAACAGGGAAATACAAGAACAAGATTATCTTCTCAGGCTTCGAGTGGGACATGCCTACATATGAACATGTGGGAATCGGTATTATATCAGGTAAATTCGGTTCAGAATCGAGCCTCAAGGCAGCCCGTCAGTTCGAGTATCTGTTCACTGATCGCGATGAAGCGATGTTCAATCCCAAAGATGTCGCCGATTGGAATAAACAAGACAGCCGGGCCTATACGACTCCAGAAGATGCCCGGACAGCGCTGGCATGGCTTCAGAAAAACTATGGAAACCGCAGTTATGCATTGCTCAACCATCCTTCCAGAAAAACCGTGTACACCATCGCGGATATCCGGGATTTCAACAATATTGCGCCAAACGTGGTGTTCGGAATGGAAGGCATGCCAGGGAATCAGATGGAACCGGATCGCGGCGGACTAAACTTAACCACGCCGGAAAACAGAACGTACGGCGGCGCTGATTACATGATTGCCAAGGTTGGCGGCGTATGGGATGCGCTGCTTGGCGAAGGACGCGAATTTTGGAACTTTGCGAACTCGGATTCTCATTTTGAGATCAGTGAAAACCGTTTGTACTCCAGTGGATATTGGCCCGGACAATACGCTAAAAATTACACTTGGGTGAATGGGGACGACATGCAAAGCGTACTTAACGGTATGCGTTCGGGTAAATCGTTCTCCGTCTACGGCGATTTAATTAACGCGCTGGATTATCGCGTTCGTCACGGGAACAAGCAGGCCGAAATGGGGAGTAACCTGCAAGTGAAGAAAGGGAACCCGATCGAAATTACGATCCGATTCAAAAGTCCGAGTAAAAATAACAACGGTGATCCTGTAACCGTAGATCATGTCGATTTGATCTCAGGCGACGTAACAGGGAAAGCGCAGCCAGGTACGGCGGCTTACAGCAAGAGCACCAACGACTCGACGAAAGTGGTTAAACGTTTTACGAGCAAGGATTGGAAGACCGATCGGGATGGATACAACGTCATCACTTATCGGACGACCGCAACGAAGGATCAATACTTCCGTTTAAGAGGGACGAATCTTGGCGTGAATGTTGCTGGAGAAACCAGCAATGGCGACCCACTCATAGATCCGAAAACGGACATCGAAGACAACGAGCAGCGGTTTGCGGAAATTAATAAACGAAACTATAGCGACCTGTGGTTTTATTCTAATCCGATCTTTGTCAGCGTTGACGACAAGCCGGTTAAAGGCCCTAACAAACAGGGAAAGCATCAGTAGGATGCGAACCGCACTCGATTTATTTAGAAGACTGCCGATGGTTCGGTAGTCTTTTTGTTTTTTTACACGACGTATAGTGATGCATCTCGTAATATAGCTGATGAGACGTTGGTTGTATTTTGTTGCATATCCTATCATTTTATTGTGCAAATTTAACGAAGGGTATAGGCTGTTAAGGAGAGGAGAGATGATATGTTTACGATCGGTGAAATATCCAAGCTTTTTCAGATCGATATCCGCACCCTCCGGTATTACGACGATATTGATTTATTTAAACCGGCAACCGTGGATCATCTGACAAATTACCGTTATTATTCGGTCGATCAATTCGAGCAGCTGAATACCATTCTGTATCTCAAGGCGCTTGGCATCCCTTTAAAGGACATTAAGCTTTTTCTGGATGATCGGGAGATTGACCATATACTAACCCTGCTCAAGGAGCAGCAGCGCAGAACCGAAGAGAAAATTGAGGAATATCAAAGAATCCGGGCGAAGATAAAAAGCCGAATTGAGCAGATCGAAGATGCCTCGAATAAGGAAGAGCTCTACAAAATTCGGGAAGTCGAGTTTCCCGAGAGAGTGATGGTTTTGCTCAAACAGAACATACATAAAAGCGACAATCTGGATATGCCGATCCGATTATTGGAGAACAGCACCAAAATGAAGTCCACCATTTTCCTTGGCAAAGTAGGATTATCGATCTCGATGAATCGTTTAATGCAAAGTAAATTTGATCAATATGACTCCATTTTTGTCATTGTGGAGCAGGAAAGTTCGCGCAGCAGCTCTGAGGTCGATGAGAAGATATGGCCCCAAGGCACTTATACTACGATTCGGTTTGCCGGGACACACGAAGATGCAGCGCCTTATTATAGAAAGCTCCTGGATTATATCGAGGAAAAAGGATACAGCCTGATCGAGGATGCGTTGGAGATCACTTACATTGATTACGGGCTTACCGGTGATCCCTCTCAATTCGTAACCGAAATTCAAATGCTTGCTAAATAAACGATTGACCCTCCAGCTGCTGGAGGGTTTATTCTTTGTATCAAAACATATTTAGTAGGAGAGAACGGCTGTGATAGGAACCATTGTAAACGTAACAACCATTGTTGTAGGCAGTACGATTGGAAATGTATTTAAGAAGGGGATGAGCGAAACCTATCAGGACATTCTGATGCAGGCGATGGGTTTGGCCGTCATGGCACTTGGTGTGAATTCGATCGTGAAGTATATGCCGGATAGCCAATATCCCGTTTTATTCATTATAAGTCTTGCCATAGGCAGTCTGATCGGGGAGAAGCTCAACCTGGAGCAGGGATTTAAAAAAGCGGTGTCGAGGTTCACCAAGGGAAATTTGGCTGAAGGATTAACTACGGCCATTCTGTTGTTTTGTATTGGAACACTATCCATTATCGGACCGATCGAGAGCGCCTTGCACAATAATCATACTTATCTGTTTACCAATGCCATTCTGGATGGCGTGACATCCATCGTACTGGCTTCAACCTTCGGCATTGGCATCATTCTATCAGCCGTGGTCACATTTTGTTGGCAAGGGTTATTGTACGTGATGGCCGGCGCAGCCTCTGGCTTTATTACAACGGAGCTGTTAACCGAAATATCCATCATTGGCGCTATATTAATTTTTGCTTCAGGCCTTAACATTTTGGGCATACGGAACTTTAAAACCATGAATCTCACGCCAGCGTTGTTGATCCCGGTCATATTCATTACGATTAAAAATCTGCTCGGTTTTTAACATGAAACCCGGATTCAACCTTATCTTCATTTCAAGGATAGCCCGCCTACGGATGGCGGGTTTTTTGCTGTACTTCCATACCATGCTCACAAGAATGAACCATTGTATACCTTGGTGCATAAGTTCTGTGACAATTTCAATAATATAGGAGAACCGACAGCAACGAAGAATTGGACTAGGTGGATAGAGAGAAGGAGGCTTCATCGTTATGAATATAGCTGAACATCAATTGCTGGTCGCAGCGCTAGGCGGCGTGAACGAAATTGGTAAGAACATGTACTTCATTCAGTACGATCAAGATATCGTGGTCATTGATTGCGGCTCCAAATTCCCAGACGAAAACCTGCCTGGCATCGATTTAATTGTGCCTGACTTCACCTATTTGCTGGACCATGCGGATAAAGTCAGAGCCCTTATTGTCACTCACGGACATGAGGACCATATCGGAGGGATACCTTATTTGCTGAAGCAGCTCCCGATCCCTGTGTATGGGACGAAGCTCACGATTGAGCTGATTAAAATCAAGCTGAAAGAGCATCGCCTTCTGCGTGATTCCGAGCTCCACACGATCGATGCAAATTCCACCATTGAAGCGGGCGCCATCCATGCCTCTTTTTTTTCGACCAGCCACAGCATTCCCGACTGCGTGGGTATCGTCTTTCAGACACCTGAAGGCAATGTTGTTCACACGGGAGATTTTAAATTTGACATGTCTCCTGTGAAGGGACCATATCCGGATCTGCATCGGATGGCTGAAATCGGCAAGCAAGGGGTAAAGGTATTATTATCCGAAAGCACAAACGCCGAGAGACCGGGATTTACGCCTTCGGAACGACTCGTTGGCGGACATATCCTGGAAGCATTCGCACAGGCAAAACAGCAGGTATTCATCTCTACGTTTGCGTCGAACGTGAACCGTGTTCAGCATATCATCGATGCCGCCGCTGAAACAGGGCGAAAGCTCATTCTGCTCGGCCGCAGCATGGTGAATGTCGTTACCGTATCCAAGGAGCATGGCTACTTAAATATCCCCGATGACTTACTGATTGATGCAGGCGACAGCGAGCGTTATCCACCGGACAAAATTGCCGTGCTATGCACGGGGAGTCAAGGGGAACCAATGGCAGCTTTATCACGATTAGCCAACTCCAAGCATCCCCATATCGAGATTTTGCCTGGCGATACCGTTATCATTGCTGCAGGGGCCATACCTGGAAATGAACGGAACCTTGCTCATGTGATCGATAATTTGTATGTGCTGGGTGCCCAGGTCATCTATGGGTCCGGTTCAGCTTCAGGGATGCACGTATCCGGGCACGGCAGCCAAGAAGAGTTGAAATTAATGCTCACCTTGATGAAACCGGATTACTTAATTCCTGTTCATGGTGAGTTCCGAATGCTGTATCAGCATCGTCAGTTGGCGGATTCCGTGGGGATTCCTAATGAAAATGTGTTCATCATCCAGAATGGCGACACGATCCAAATCCAGCAGGGAATGGCCTCCTTAGGTCCAAAAATCCCTTCAGGCAACAGCCTGGTGGACGGATTGATGATCGGGAACGTAGGCAACATCGTTTTGCGGGACCGCAGGCAGCTGTCCTCGGACGGGATGCTCCTTATTGTAACTACTCTCAGTAAAACGGAAAAGCAGATGGTAGCGAAGCCTGAGCTCATATCCAGAGGTTTCATCTTCGTGAAAGATTCGGAGGAATTCATGGGTCGAATCCACGATATCGTCATGTCTTCCATGAAGGATTTAACGGAAACCGGGTCCACCCAATGGAATCTGATCAAGCAGACCTTGAAAGATCATGTCGGGAAATTCATATACAGCGAGACCAAGAGAAGGCCGATGATTCTGCCCATCATTATCGAGGTATAAGCCTTTTGAATTATAAAAAAAGCGCAGCCTGAAAGAGGCTGTGCTTTTTTCAGTGAGATTCGAAACATGGTCGTTGTAGGCATACACCCGGATGCGGGCCGCTGCATACACTGCCGATAAGGAATCGCTGAAGGTGTTGTTCTTCCATTCACGTCTGTGAAAAAAAGAATAACACATAATCCGGATTCGTCCACATAACCATTTACAGAATGGACATGAACGTCTTGTCCGATTACCGGAATGGATCCGGTTATTAACGAAAGGAGGAGGATCGGTTTGTCATCCACCCCAGAAGGGAAATGGACAGCGGAGCATGGAAATCGGGCTAAACGAAAGTTCAGATTTACGCGCAATGACTGGATGGGCTATCTATTCAGCGCTCCACTGATTGTTGGTGTCATCGTATTTGCCATTTATCCTATGTTCGCCGCACTGTTTATGAGTTTTCATCAGACATCCGGGCTCAATTTATCCGGCACCTGGGTGGGCCTGAGCAACTACCAATATGCATTAGAAGATACCTTATTTTGGCAAGCGCTTTCAAATACGTTTGTCATGGGGATATGGTCTGTACTGCTTGGAATTGCACTATCATTTGTTTTAGCGAGCTTAATAAATAATCTGAAATGGCATCTGGGACGTAATTTTTTCAAAGCGGTATATTTTCTGCCCAATGTCGTGTCAGGCGTTGCTACAAGCTTGTTGTTCTCCTTCTTGTTTTTTCCGTCCAAGGAAGGGCTGATCAACTTTGTGATTGGTTTGTTCGGCCTTGATCCTGTCGGCTGGTTCACGAACCCGGAAGTGGCCCGTTACAGTATCGTGCTCATGAGTTTATGGGGCGCGCTTGGGTACAACACCATTATTTTTCTGGCTGGTTTGCAGAGCGTTCCACGGGATCTTTATGAAGCAGCAGAAGTGGATGGGGCCGGTACCTACCGGAAATGGTGGTACATTACGATTCCATACTTGCGTCCAATCTTTGTGTTCATGCTCATCATGGGAACCATCGGCGGAATGAAACGGTTTACGGATGTATGGTTAATCGGCGGAACCGCTGGTAATCCGGGGGGAAGCCTGATGACCGTGGTGCTGTATATTTACCGAAATGCGTTTCTCTCTTCGCAGATGGGGCTGGCTACGGCCGTATCCTATCTGTTATTCGTCATCATACTCATCTTAACCGTGTTCCTTATGCTGCTCAACCGCCGCAAAGACAGTTTGGACTAACGCCATTATCCATGATTCGGGTCCGTAGGGGAACCTTATTCCAGAAGACAGGAGGGTAACTATGAGCAGTTCTGCCTTGCCCAAGGAGCCTGTGCGCCGTAAACGAATTACACTTCAACAGCTGATCCTAACACTGGTTCTGTTGGTAGGTTCATTCATCATGATTGTGCCATTCTTATGGATGCTGGTAACGAGCTTCGATTGGGCTGCACGGTTAAATATTTCCTTCCCGCCGAAAATATGGCCGGAGGAGCCTTCAATCCGAACCTATGAAGCCGCTTTCACCAATATCAATATGTTCCGATATATCGGCAATTCCACGCTTGTCAGTGCAGGGGTCATTATCATCAGCTCGTTGTCCGCGTTATTATCCGGTTATGCCTTATCCAAGCTTCGCTTCAAAGGGGCCAATTTCGTCCTGCTGCTGGCGCTAAGCACGATGATGATTCCGTTCGAAATGACCATGATTCCGCAGTATCTTTTGTTCAGTAAACTCGGGTTGGTCGACAATTATCTGGCATTTTATTTGCCCGCCATGAACTATGCGTTTGGTACTTTTTTAGCCAAAGCGTTCTTTGATCAATTGCCCAGCAGTTTAAGGGAAGCGGCCGTACTAGATGGAGCCAAGGAAATTACGGTATTCAGCCGGGTTTATCTGCCGCTATGTACGCCGATTATCGCCACCATGGTCATTCTGCTGTTCTTGGGCGTATGGAACGATATGCTGTGGCCGCTGCTGATCCTGAAATCGGCTGCCAAGTACACAATCCAGATTGGATTGGCCATGTTTACGTATAACAACGGTATTAACCAACAGCCATCCATTATTATGGCGGCCACGACCACGAGCCTCATTCCGGTTATCGTCGTCTATATGTTCCTGCAGCGCTATATTATCGAAAGCATTGCGCTTTCTGGTATCAAGCAATAATTCAGAAAAAAGCTAAATTTATGCGGGGGTGTTGATGTGATGAAAAAAGCGGTGCTGCTTATCCTGTCATTCGTGCTGGTGTTTACATTGGCCGCTTGTTCAGGCAGTTCGGGAAAAGATGTAACAGGCGGCGTTACCATTGAAAAAGTATCGGATATGGAAGGAACGGTTCGCGTTGCGCTGGCAGGCTGGCAGCTGGATAACGGAATCGATGCGCTGACAGGTAACCCGACCATCGGACTCAACGAATATTTGGATAAAACGTTCAAAAAAATGTATCCGAACATCAAGCTGGAGGTTTATCAGATTCCCTGGGAGAACGTAAAAGCCAAACAAACGGCTATGTTGCTCTCCGGCGATGCGGATGTCTTGTATACCGGGGGAGCCTTTGCATCGCAATGGTACCAGGAAGGGCTTTTGCGTGATCTGGACGACTTGATCGAAAAGGATACTTCGTTTGACCCGAGCATTTATCTGGAAGGCATCATGAACAACTCCTACAGCACCAAGTCGCCGGATGGAAGCAAGCAGTTTGGGATTCCTGCCGTTCTTGGCCGCCGGATGACCATTTATGATAAGAAGCTGTTTGAAGACTGGGGTGTCGAAACACTCTCGGCACAGCCAGGACCGGACGAAATTCTGGAGAAAGCCAAGCAAATGACCGGCAAAAACCCGAAAACCGGTGAAGACAATTACGGTCTGTATTGGAGCGGCAACTCATTAAACGGATCCACCTTTGTTGCATTAACCCTTGCTTATGGCGCCAAAGGAGCGGAAGGATCGCTGAAAGATATCAAGAACATTAAATGGCACTTGAATTCACCAGAGATGGTCAAAGTGCTCGAATGGCTAAAAGAAGCCGCACAACTGCCGCCAGCAGGTTTCGTGAATGCCCAGGGAGCTGAGAATTTCGGACTGGAGAAGAACAATATCGCTATTGCCCTTGATTCCACCGGCGGCTCTACGATGAGTGAATACCGGTCGAAGCAGAATAAAGAGCTGCTGGACCGTTTTGAGCCAGTGCTGAACATGGGGCCTAAAGGCGAAGGCTGGGTTGCGGTTGACCCGTTCATCATGGCGAAGAATGCAAAAGATGTGGATGCATCATGGGAAGTGTTAAAGTTTTTGACCAGCTACATGACGCAAAAATATATGTATGAAAACTTCTCCAGTACTCCGACACTTAAAAACGCTGATTTCGTAACGCCGGAAGACAAATTTGTCAAGAAAGCACTCGAAATCGCAAATGTTGGCCACTCGGAGCTCATGGATGAAGCCAATCCGTTCTACATGAGTGATATCGCTCCAGCCATTAACGGATTTATAAGCCAGGCTGCATCCGGAAACGCGCCGGATATTCAGAAATTTCTGGATGACCTGCAGGCTCGTGCTGAGAAATGGTCGGCAAATCTGAAGTAAAGCAGGAGGGGACTGCACTGGGTGCGTATTGGCGTGGTTGAAACGTAAAGTCTACGGAATCGCGGGTTTTCCGCCGCATGAGAAGACTTTAGAAAACCTTTGGTAATCTTATCCCTGCAGAGACGGGACTAATCATGATGATTATATGAGTCAAACAACATAATATATTCCAGTATTATGTAAAACGTGCATGATCTCGATGCTGCCCGGAAAAAAACCGACCTATATGGCCGGTTTTTTTGTGATATTTCGTATCTAGATCATTCCGGATAAGGCGGAGTTCGAAGCGAATAAAATAGATATTGAAATTACACATAAAATAACAATAAATGGTAAATAATAAAAATATAGAAGGGAGGCAACGTGAAAAATAACAAGGATAACAATGTTTAGGAAGTGCTAGTGATGATTATGAGTTCAGGGGTTAAATGCTTATGGACTCAAGCTTGTAAGAAACAAACAATAAATGCACATCAAATCTAGAATGTTCAATAAATAAATCCATAAACGGTGTAAATGATAACGTGAAAGAATCTGGATGATCAGACGAATTAAGATTTATTGAAAAATGTTTGAAACGACCTGCGATGATCGATATTTATGATGATTGATTAAACCTAGGATCCAACAGCAATTCAAATGAGCTTAAACGAATGAACTGAAAGTTGAAGTTAAGAAATAAAACAAACCGAAAGTGAGATTAAAAACGAAAGAGAACGATACTTAACGATGACTTAACATCTGTTTCACAAAACTCGTATTTTGTACATATGTCTTGTTGAGCTGCTGACTCGGGACAAGAACTTGTACCGATAAAACAAAAAAGCCGTTAGCGACTTTCTATGGGACCATGATGTTCTTGTCCTTCGACAGTAATCCTTTTCTATATTTATTTAACTATCAATACAACTAAACATTCCTTTGAAGCTTGACATCACACTCTGACGTTGTCGCAGTGACGTACTCCATATAATTCACTGAGCCGTTAAAGTTCAAATAAGCTTCATAACGCATGCGGATTGCGGGTAAAGTGATCAAATCCAGAACATTTTCCTTTGGAACCCACCTGCATTCGCTAGATTCTTCAGTCGATGTTGCTAACTCTCCACCCACAGCTTTGCACACGAAATCAAACATGACCTTCGTAGGAACATCAGTTTCACCGTCATACCACTTATGGATGGCTGTATTCGAAACAACACTAATTAAATGGCTAACAATGGCTTCTATTCCACTTTCCTCATTAATTTCACGGATCACGCCATCAATCAGGTTTTCTCCAACTTCAGTTATCCCACCAGGATATACCCAACCGTCGTCGTGGGCTTTTACTAATAGGATATTTCCATCTCCATCTTCTACAATTCCGCCTGCCGATACAATATGTGTCGGAAACGACATTTCTCAACCTCCTAATACTGATAATTTGTATATTTATTCCACGTGTTTCATGTACTTCCCTGCTTTCATGAACAAAAGCAGCCGATCACGTTGATCGGCTGCCTTCTTGTTTTTATTGAGCTATCGTTTCCCGTTAGAATTCCTGTAATACGAATATTTTGGAGATTGAACAAAAACGAGCGCCTCGGTACGATGGGGTTACACACGAGGTCATTGCCTCAAAAAGCCCATCCAGGAGCTAC
>NZ_JFOM01000018.1:0-90199 GCF_001860525.1 Paenibacillus sp. LC231
TACAACTCAGAACGATACCAGTGGACATTAAAAAAGATGACCCCCGATGAATTCAGAGGTCATCTGCTTGCTAGCTAAGCTCTAGGCGGTTTATTTCAAACTGTCCACAAACTGGGTCACAGTTCACCCCTCAGGGGCTCTTTTTATTTAATCTTTTTTCTTGACCTTTACATTAATGTGAAGCTTTATAATAAAGCTAACGTTCCTAATCGATGAGGTGATCGTTTTGAAGATCGGAAAGGTAAGAAAAATAACTGGCGTTAGTGCCCGTTCGATTCGTTATTATGAGGAGAAAGGATTGATCAAAACATCTCGTCAAGAAAATAATTATAGAGAATATGACGAAAAGGCGATCGAATCCATTAACGCAATTCAACTTTATTTAGGTTTAGGGCTGACAACTGACCGGCTAAACCCCCTTATAGTGGACACAGCACCTCTTATTCACTGTTATTCTTAGAATTTCTTCCAATTCCTTCGTTTTTCGCCTGAATGAGCATCTTTTATCCCAGCAAATTTATACTCCAGAACTCCTCGTCAAAATTCAGGCTCGGTGAGCTTTCGATATCGTTCCAAATTTCCTTTCTCAAGGGCGTCACGCTGCTTGATCAGACGTTGAATCTCTTCCCGCAATCGTTCGATGGTAGCTTCCATCTCGGCAATCCCTTCTTGCAGTTGCACACGATGCTCATTCATGGATGTTCGCCTCCTTTTCTCATCCCGTGATACTTAGACCTTAATCTGCTTTGCTTTCACCGTTCCTTGCTTCACCGCTTCCATATATTCATAGGGAGACAAGTCATAGATGCTGCCATGGATACGGATACGATTGTAATCTTGGATAAACTGACTGACCCCTTCGTAAGCCTGTGGATAAGACTCAAACTCGTTTTGCTGGTAGCATTCCTGCTCTATGATCGAATGGTAAGATTCGATGTGAGCGTTTTTATTCGGTGTTTTGGGCGGAATTCGCTCGTGAACCATGGCAAACTCGGTACAGGCCTCCTCAAATAGATGGCTAATAAACTGCGGACCATTATCTGTACGTATCGTCGGCTTTTCTGCCTTGTCAAAGAGCTGGCGCCTCATCAGCGCTTCCTGCGTGATCTGGACGAGATGCTTGGCCTCACACGTTAGACCGATGTGATACGTGACGACCGCACGGTCAAACACATCCAAGATGCTCATCAGGAAGAAGAAACGTTGCTCGCCGTGAATCCAACCGTACTTAATATCCGTTTCCCACAGTTGGTTCGATCCCGTTATGATACGGTTATTGGCAAGGCGCCTCGGGTGCTTGATCTTGAGTTTCCGCTGTGGACGAAGCACGTCCATTTCCTTGCATAGGCGGTAAACTTTCTTTTTTTTAATCTTCAGTTTATGGCGGCGACGTAGCAGGATGGTTAGCTTGCGGTAGCCGTAATTCGAGCCTTCCCCTGCCAAGAACTCCATGATCCATTCGCATATCTGCTCATCACTGATGGGCTTACCACCCTGTGTATAAGATAAACCAGGGGCGGGGCGACCGGCCCTGTGGATGTTTTCCTTTCCTTGTTGCGATCTATTCACATGTGCATAATACGTGGAGCGCTCTACGTTCAACACACGCAGTACGGAGCTGATGGCATGCCCTTGGCCCATATACTTCTGGGCAATCTCTATTTTATCCGCAAGTGTGGGTTCGTTTTTTTTAGTAGGTCTTTGAGAATATCCCTCTCCAGGGCTTGTTCTGCAAAGAGCTTCTTGAGCTTCTCATTTTCTTTCACAAGCTCTGCATAATCCGCTGCGGTAGGCACAAATTTCGCTTGCTTGATACTCGCCCCATTCAGTTGATCGAGATCCTTACGGTTCAGCTCTTTTGCCCATCGAAGCACCATCTTCGGATCGAGTTCATGTTGTCTGGCCACAGCCGTCATATTGCCAATTTCCTTTCCCTTGGCAACCACCATTTTCTTGAAGTTCAGATCATACTGCTTCCTCTTCATTTCGCGTTCCCCTCCGCCTTAATATGATTATATCGGAGTAAGGGGTGTACTGTCCAAGTTCATTTAGGGGCTAAATAGATAGAACGGTAAATTAAAGGAGGGCTACCCCATGACTATATTTTCGATTGTACTTCAAAGTTTATTGTTCCTGTTGCTGGCTGATATCCCTCGATCGAAGGCCGCACAAGTTGAAGCTGGTGGACGGTTCGTCGTTCAAGTACAACGCCCTGGTGCTCGCCTCGGCAGCGAGACCAGGCCGGCCTTGCCGGTGCCGAAAATACGCACTCGTAGTGGCTTTTTGTGGTGTTGCCGCTTGCTTGCATCCGTTTTTTCCATAATCGAGTCTAGAAATCCATTGAGCTTTGATTGCGATTACCCTAGCATTACAGGCAAAAGAGAAACAAGGGGGGAGGAGTGTGGTACAGCCCGCGCTATTTTCATTTTTAAAGCGTTGGAATCTGAAGTGTAAGCTGATCATTTTCTATCTGATGTTCCTGATCCCCATGCTGCTGCTGAATTTATTCGCTTACGTGTCTTCGACGCGCATGATCCAGAATCAAGTGACGGATTCCCTTGCCGTACTGACCGGTCAGATAAACACCATGATCGAACAGAAGCTGACTGACATCGAGAAAATCTCGTCTACTGTCTATTCGCCTGCGTTGCTCGACGTGGTCAGGAGGGGACGATATATCGGCGACGATTCGGTCTATGTCAAGGATAACCGGGAGATGAACCGTTTCTTCTCCTATATCGTGAATGACATCGACGAGCTGGACGGCGTCTATGTGTTTACTGAGAACGGCAATATGTTCTACAAATCGGTGATCGATCAAATGAAAGCGGTTTACGATCTCGAACGGGACGACTGGTACGGGGAAACAGTGGCCCGCGTGGGCCGACCTGTTATTTTCGGCGCGCACATGCCCTGGACGCTGCAGCTGTCCTCCAATAGATACGTGTATTCTGTGGCCAAGTCGATACGAGGCATCGACGGTAGCCGAATCTGTACGCTTCTGCTAGACCTGAAGCTCAACTCCATCGGCGAGCTCGTCGCGTCCTACAAGAAGCAGTACGACAGCCGGATACTGGTGCTGGACAAAACGAATCATGTGCTCTTCGGAGACGACCTGTACGATGTTGGGACAGAGCTTCAGGAGCCCGCCATTTTGACGCCCGTTCGCGGAGGAATGACGCAGGCGGGCATCCGTGTGGGTGGCAAACGCCAGTTTCTCGTGTACGATACGTCCGTCATCAGTGGCTGGAAAGTCATCGGGCTTACCGAGCAAAGTACCATCGACAGGGAAATTTCCGGCCTGCGATCGTTGAATGTCGCGGTGACGGCCATCTCGAGCATTGTATCGCTCGGATTTCTGCTCGCCATCTATCTCACGAACTACAAACCGATTCTCCGGCTCCGGCGGTCGATGAAAAAGGTCGAAATCGGCGACTTCTCCGCACGGGCGGAAATCACGACGATGGACGAAATCGGCAGCCTGGGCAAGAGCTTCAACAATATGCTGGAGAAAATCAATGAGTTAATTGAAAGCGAATACAAGGCAAGGCTGCGGAAGCGGGAGGCCGAATTCAGGGCACTGCAGGCGCAGATCAATCCGCATTTTCTGTACAACACGCTCCAAATGGTCAGCAGCATGTCGGTCGTTCACGGGCTTCCGGAGGTCGATCAGGTTGCAAAGTCGCTGGCAGGTATGTTCCGCTATTCGATCGACAACGCCACGGAAATGGTGCCGATCGAGAAGGAGGTCGAACATATCCGAAATTACCTGTTCATCCAGCGTCTGAGGCTCAACGAAAGCTTCGACGCCGAGCTCGACATCGACGCTGAGGCCGCACGGTGCTCGATCCTGAAGCTGACTCTTCAGCCACTGGTCGAGAACATCTTCGTTCACGGCTTCCGGGACATGCACAAGAAGGGGATAGTCCGAATTTCCGTGAAACGCCGCAGGTCGAGAATCATTGTAAAGATCATCGACAATGGAAGCGGAATGAGGATGGGCGCGTTACGAAAGCTGAAGCAGAAGCTTTATGAGGAACGCAACGACGAAGCAGACGTCCGAAACGCCAATATAGGTATCATCAACGTGCACGGCAGACTGAGGCATCATTTCGGCCACGGTTATCAGATGTACTTCAAAAGCATGGACGGGATCGGTACGAAAATCATGCTGGTCTTCCCGGCGATTCCCTATGAAGGAGCGTGAAGCTCGATGTACAAGGTGCTGCTTGTCGACGACGAGGTGTGGATCAAAAGGAGCCTGAGGAAGGAGATCGATTGGCCATCGTTTGAAATCAGTGATGTCGCGGAGGCGTCCGACGGCGAAGAGGCTTTCCGGCTCGCGACGGAGTATGAACCGGATGTCATCATCACCGACGTGAAGATGCCTCGGATGGACGGCATCGAGCTAACCCGTATAGTGTCCCGGTCCATGCCGGAAGTAAAGATTATCATTCTGAGCGGTTACGCGGATTTCGAGCTGGTTCGGCAAGCGCTAAACGAGCGCGTGATCGACTATATTCTGAAGCCGATCAACCGGCAGGATCTTGTGACCGCAATTCGCCGCAGCGTTGATGAGATCGGCAACGACCGGAAACGCAGGGAACAGGATTTCCGGCTCAAGGCGCTGCTAGACCGCAGTCTGCCCTTATGGACGGAGAAATGCATCTACGACCTTCTGCACAAGGAGCTGGACGAAGACAAAGGCGCGGAGCTAGCCCGGATGACCGGGCTGTTCCTGACAGAGGAGCCGCATGTGGTTCTGCTAATTAAGGGGAGCGAGACCCTGTCGGTGGAGGCGATCCGCACCGCCTACGCTCGCGCCCGCGGCGAGAGCCGGATGCCCTACCTGATTCTTCCACATTTTCAGACCGAGCGCGAATACCTGCTGATCGCTCCGTGCCAGGCCGGCAGCGCGGCTGCGCACGCGGAGTTCGCCTGCCACATTACCGCCATAAGGCAATTCCTCGCCGACGCGGGTGAACAGGTGCATATCGGGGTTGGCTCCATCCGGGGTGGCTGGCGTGAACTCGGCGCGTCGTACCGCGAGGCGGTCTATGCATGCCGTCAGGCGGCGCTAGAGCCGAACGGTGGGGTCGTGCTTTATCCCAAACGCTACGGCCGCAAAGAAACAAATGAAGTGATCGAACAGATTAAATCTTACCTCGAGGCCGCCTACCGCGAGCCGCTGACGCTGGAAGGAGTCGCCCAGCGGTTCTATCTCAATCCCAGTTACTTGAGCCGCTTGTTCAAGCAAGTCACCGGCGAAAATTTCATCGGCTATATCACCCGCATCCGGATGGAAGAGGCCTATCAGCTGCTTATGCATACCGATATGCCCGTCCATCAGGTTGGCGAATACGTTGGATATGAAAATACGAATTATTTCAGCAAATCGTTCAAAAAGTTGAAAGGGTTCGCCCCTGCGGAGTGTAAAAAGCTCTTCAGGTAGAATGATCAAACCGGTAAATATAGTACCTCCCCAAAGTAAAAATTGTTCATTCCTTCATCCGCTTACGTGCGGCATGATGGGAGTACCGAACGGAAGGCGCCCCGATTCGGATCAAAATGAAAGCGTTCTATCTTATAAGAGAACTTCTAAGTTGACGATTGCTAATGCCAATCATGCGGGGGGAATCGGAGATGACAAAGCTTTTGAGAGGAATCAGTCAGTCGCTGGTGCTGGCCGTGCTGGTTGTATTGCTGGCGGCATGCGGCGGGAACGGCGGAAACGACGAAGGCTACGCCAATGGTGGAACCGATACGACTGCGAATGTCGGAAGCGAGAAGGCCGGCGATGAGAAGTTCACGCTGACGCTGTGGACCATTTCGGACAACGCCGATCCGATGACGAACCGGGCGCTGGCAAAGGCCATCGAAATGTTCAAGCAGCAGTATCCGAAGGGTGAAATCAAGGTGGAGGGCAAGGGCCGTCCCGAGCAGCTCTACGACCAGCTCAACATCGCCGTAAGTGCTGGCAACGCGCCGGACTTGTTCTGGTCGAATGTAGGACAGAACGTCTCGTTTTACATCAAGAACGGGAAAGTGGAAAGTCTCGACAGCTATGCAAAACAGTTCGGCTGGTATGACGCTTACCCGCGATCGGCTATCAATTACCAGAAGAAATTCCTCGGTGATTTCTACGCGTTGCCCGGCAACTACAACGCGATGGGTATCTGGTACAAAAAGGATCTGTTCGAGAAATACAACATCGCGATTCCGCAGACATACGAAGACCTAATCAAGGCGGCCGACACGCTGAAGCAAAACAACGTGATCCCTATGGTTATGGCGGGCAAGTGGCCGGCGATCGTGACCAGGCTGTTCGACGGCATTCTCGAAATGGAGACGGGCGCGGAGCTGCACGACAACCTGTTGCTGGGCACCGCACGGTTCAACGATCCTGCTGTAGTGGAGGCGTTCCGCAAGCTGAAGGAAGATTGGGTTGACAAAAAATACTTTCAGCCGGGTTATCTGTCCAACGAAGAGGCGCAAACAAACAATCTCTGGTATTCCTCAAAAGCGGCCATGTTGTACTCGGGCTCCTGGGAGTTCGGCAACCTGCGGAACAACAAACAGGATCCCGAAAATTATGGGTTTTTCCCGTTCCCGACAGGCGTATCGCCCTACCGGATCGTAGCGTACGGCGACGGCTACTATATGTCGTCCGATTCGAAACATAAGGATGAGGCGGCCGCGTTCCTGAACGCGATGAGCTCGCTCGACGCGCAGCAGGCGACTCTGGAGACGAATCCCGAAAGCTCCTCCGCACGTATCGGCGCGATAGATCTTAATAAAGTGAACGAGACGAAGAAGCAATTCGTGGATCTGCTGCAAAACTCGGGCTCGTACGTGCCGACGAACGAAATGGGAACCGAGCCCCGGCTGACGGACGTGCTGTTCGACGTGCAGACTCGTGTGCTGACCGGAGAACTGCAACCGGAAGAAGCCGCCGACATTCTCGACAAGAAGGCGGAGGAATTCGGCTGGTACAAGTAAGACCGCACAAGTACCCGAATAAAGGAAAGCTTCGGCGCAGGCCGCCGGATGGGAGGGCAGGCATGAAAAACATGGTTTCCGATGTGCGCGCACCAGGGCGCACCGTGCTGACGGTTCGCTCGACACGACGACTGGACGGTTTTACGCCTTATCTGTTTCTGTTACCGGCGCTGATTGTCTACAGCGTGATCGTCGTCTATCCAATCCTGAACTCGTTGTGGCTCACTATGTTCCAGTGGGATGGGGTAAGTCCAGACAAGAAGTTCGTCGGGTTCAGCAACTTCATTTACATCTTTACGGAAGATCCCGTGTTCTACATTGCTCTCAAAAACAACCTGAAGTGGAGCGTAGCTTCGCTTCTGCTTCCGGTATCGCTCGGACTCGGCTTTGCACTTCTGTTCAGCAAGGCGATCAAAGGCTTCTCGTTCTTCCGGGGGGCTGTCTATTTCCCGGCCACGCTGTCGCTGGTCATCATCGGAACCATCTGGACGTGGATGTACGACCCGAACTTCGGCCTTATCAACAACGCGCTGCAGCTGGTGTCAGGCGGGCACGCCTCATTTGACTGGTTCGCGAAGCCGAACAACACCATCTTCTTTGTCGTACTGGCCGCGTCCTGGTCATACAGCGGCATTTGCATGCTGATGTTCATGTCCGGTCTGCAGGCCATCTCGCGGGAAATTTACGAATCGGCCCTGATCGATGGCGCGACTCGGTTCCGCAAGCTGGTCCATATCACGCTGCCGCTGCTCAAAAATACGCTGAACGTCGTCCTCGTCACGACGCTGGTCAACTCGTTTCAGGTGTTCGATATTATCTTCACCATGACGAACGGCGGTCCCGGACGGGCTACAAATGTACTTGCCAGCTGGTCGTACGCCCAAGTATTCACGTATCACGACATGGGCCGCGGCACCGCGATCGCATGGGTGCTGTCGATTATCGTGCTGAGCATTTCGATCCTGTCCAATCGGATTTCATCAAAGAACGATTATTAGAAGGAGGAGGGGGACCATGAAACTGACTAAAGCCAGGAACGGCATGCTCGCCTTCTTCGTCGCGCTGTTTGTCTTGCTGTGGCTGACGCCGTTCGTCTATGTGCTGTTCACGGCGCTCAAGTCGCCGGACGAGTATTTCAGCACGAATCCGTTGGCCTTCCCGAAAGTGATCGCCTGGGAGAACTTCCACAAAGCCTACGTGGTGCTG
This sequence comes from Paenibacillus sp. LC231, assembly GCF_001860525.1. Taxonomy (NCBI): domain Bacteria; kingdom Bacillati; phylum Bacillota; class Bacilli; order Caryophanales; family Paenibacillaceae; genus Paenibacillus; species Paenibacillus sp. LC231. The sequence continues at coordinate 8,206 of NZ_JFOM01000018.1, forward strand.
GATTCGTATTTCGTCAACAATGTGAAGCTGGTCGTGATCTGTCTGCCGCTCATTCTGCTGTTCGCCTCGATGGCAGCCTATTCACTTGCGAGACTGGCATTCCGGGGAAGGGAATTTTGGGCGATTTTTTTTCTGGTCGGCATGATGGTGCCGATCAGTATCACGATCGTGCCGATCTACATCATGTTCAAGAGCTTGGGGCTGATTAACACGCACACGGCTCTCGTCCTGGCGCTTGTGGCGTTCGGGCTGCCGTTTACGATTTTCCTGATGCGGGGCTTTTTCCTCGGCATTCCGAAGGAAATCGAGGAGTCCGCCCGCATTGACGGCTGCCGGCACTGGGGAATCTACGCCCGCATCATCATTCCCATATCCAGGCCAATTCTGATCACGGCGGCGATTTTCAACTTCATGGGCGTATGGAACGACTTTTTCTTCTCGTACACATTCATTCAGGACAACGACAAGCTGACCCTGAACGTCGGGCTTCTCGCATTCACCAAGCAATTCGTTACGGAGTATAACTCGCTTACCGCCGGTATGATCCTGATCATTCTACCTTCATTCGTGCTGTTCGTCATCTTCCAGCGCTATATCATGGCTCGGACGAACGACGGGGCGGTCAAGGGCTAAGCGATGCTGTAAAACAGACAGGCAGGAGGGAGGAGTCACGAATGCGGTTTACGCCTTCGCAGATCGGAGTGCAGCTCTATACGCTGAGGGACCATTTTCGTACGAGGGAAGACGTCATGCATACGCTGAAAGCGGTTCGCGACATCGGCTACGAGGCGGTGCAGTTCTTCGAAATGCCGATTGCAGTCGAGGAGATGAGGGACATTCTGAAGGGGCTGGGCCTCCGCGTGTGCGGGGTCGACGTCAACGTCAAGCGGCTCAAAAGCGAACTTGGGCGGGTACTCGAGGAGATGAAGCTGCTGGAATGCCCGTACATCACCTACTCGTACGGAGGTGATTGGAGAAGGCCTTACGCACACGGCTTGGAAGGCTACATTGCAGATATATCCGCCGTGGGGGAGCAGCTGAAGGAAACGGACTGCCGGTTCGTCTACCATAATCACAGCTTCGAATTCATTTCGTATAAAGGCCGGAACGCGCTGGAATATTTCTATGAGCAAACGGAGCAGGCCGGCATTCTGGCGGAAATCGACACGTTCTGGGTACAGCACGGCGGAGGCGACCCGGCGGCCTGGATTCGAAAATACAAGGGGCGCGTGCCAATCATCCATCTGAAGGACCTGGCCATCGAGCAGTCGGAAGGCAAGGTCAACCAACTGTTTGCGGAAGTGGGGAATGGCAACATGAACTGGGAAGCGATTCTTAGCGCTGCGGACGAGTCGGATGTGGAGTGGCTCGTGGTTGAGCAGGATACGTGTAAACAAGATCCCTTCCTGAGCGTCAAGGAAAGTTACAACCATATCAAAGCCGTTATCACTCGGTAACAGATCAAAGGAGGAACAAACATGAACATGGTCAACATCGGCTTTCTCGGACTGGGACGGGTATTGGAGTATCATCTGCCCGCTATCGAAAGGGTGTCGGACCGATTCCGGATCGCATCTGTGTTCGACATGAGTGAGAGGCGCCGGGCGGAAATTGCCGAGCAGCTTGGCGCCAAGGCAGCAGGCAGCTATGAGGAAATGCTGAATGATCCGGACCTTCATTTGCTCGTCGTGGCCACGCCGCCCCGCTTCCATGCAGAGCACGCGATACAGGCGCTGGAAAGTGGTAAGCACGTGATTGTGGAAAAGCCGATGGCGCTTTCCGCGGCCGATGCCGCCCGAATGGTGGAAGCGGCGGAGCGGAAGGGCCGCAAGCTTGTCGTAAACCACAATCACCGGTTCAGCGGACACCAACAATACCCGTTCATCAAGCGCACGCTGGATGAAGGCACGCTTGGACGGCCGTATCAGTACCACATCCAGCTGATGTCGCCGTGGGGCGGCTACGAAGGCTCGCCGGACTACATCCCCAATTGGGAGTGCAAGAAGGAACACGGCGGCGGTACGCTGTTCTCCTGGGGACCTCATCTGGTCGACATGCTGCTGCAAGCCCATCCGGCAAAGCCGGTCAGCGTATATGCAAGACTGAACAGCGGAGGCTGGGAGTTCGACGGCGACAGCAACGCGGCGCTCGCTATCACGTTCGAGGACGGAGCGTCGGCCCAGATCGACATTTCGTATGTGTCGCCGCACCCATTTAATCTGTTTTATGTGCAGTGTGAAGGCGGATCGATTAAATACGAGCAGGATACAAACCGTGTCACCGTACGCAGAGGCGCCATCCGGAAAGGCTTCGAGGAAGAGATCGTTGCACCGGAGCAGTTGCCGCCGGATCTCGTGTACGAGAACCTGTATCGGGCGATCCATCAGAGTGAGGTCCTGCTGATCGAGCCGCGCGACATCGAGCTCGTCATTGCAATTCTGGAAGGGGCCGTCCTATCGTCCGAAACCGGAAAAGCGGTTGCGGTGGCGGACGTGCTGCAGGCGAGCCGAACGGGGATTGCTTGAGTATGCGAGCCTACATCCTGATGATCGGCACGTTTGATACGAAGGAAGCGGAATTTTCCTATCTTCGGGACCGGCTTCTCGATCGCGGCTATGGCGTCATCTCGATGAATGTCGGCGTGATGGGATCTCCAGACACCTGGGCGCCGGACATTGAAGCCGAGCAGGTTGCGGAAGCGGGCGGCGTCTTGCTTCAGGAGCTGCGGCACAACGGTGATCGCGGCCAGGCGATGGAGACGATGGCCAAGGGAGCGGCGGTGCTGGCGCGCGAGCTGTTTGAAGAGGGAAGGTTCGGGGCGGCGATCGGACTGGGAGGCGGGGGAGGCACGTCTATCGTGACGGCTGCGATGAGGGGGCTTCCGCTGGGGGTGCCGAAGGTATGCGTTTCGACGGTGGCCTCTGGCAACGTATCGTCGTATGTCGGCACTAGCGATATCGTAATGGTTCCTTCGATCGTTGACATCGCCGGTCTCAACCGGGTGTCCCGCGCCGTTCTTGCCAGAGCTGCCGGGGCGGTCGGCGGCATGCTGGAAGCGGTGGCGAAGTCGGTCGAGGGAGGCGAACAGCCCGTCGTCGCTGCCACGATGTTCGGCAATACGACGCCCTGTGTCCAGGCATGCGCAGCTTTGCTTGAGGCACGCGGCTATGAAACCATCGTCTTTCACGCGACGGGGACGGGCGGCCGAACGATGGAGGCGCTGATTGCCCAGGGCTACTTCGACGGCGTCCTGGATCTGACGACAACGGAGCTCGCCGACGAGCTCTGCGGAGGCATCATGAGCGCCGGACCCGAACGGCTGACGGCGGCGGCGCGTAACGGCGTTCCTCAGGTGGTGTCGCCCGGCTGCATCGACATGGCGAACTTTGGACCAGAGGCGACTGTTCCGGAACGCTGTCGGACCCGAACCTTGTACCGGTGGAACCGGGACAATACGCTCATGCGCACCAATGCCGAAGAGAACCGCGTAATCGGCAAGCAGATCGCGGAGCACTTGAACGGTGCCACCGGGCCAGCGGCCGTGCTGCTCCCCCTGCGAGGGCTGTCCCTTCTGGGCAGAGAAGACGGGCCCTTCCGGGATGCCGGCGTCGATGCCGAGCTATTCGAAACGATCAAGGCGCACCTGAAGACAGGGATCGAGCTGAAGGAACTAGATACCGATATTAACGATCCGGCCTTCGCGGCGGAGGCGGTCGAAACGCTGCTGATGCTGATGAAAGAGCGGGAACATACTTTACACGACGAAGGAGAGATCATGAATGCCGGCAATTCCCCGCAGTGAGATTATGGAAAGATTACGGTCACATATCCGTAATGGCCGTCCCATCGTAGGTACTGGAGCCGGAACGGGCATCAGCGCCAAGTTCGAGGAAGAGGGCGGCAGCGACCTCATCATTATTTACAACTCCGGCCGGTTCCGCATGGCGGGACGTGGCTCGATGTGCGGTTTGATGCCTTACGGCGACGCGAACGCGATCGTGATGGAGATGGCAGGCGAGATTTTGCCTATCGTCAAACACACGCCCGTGCTGGCTGGCGTATGTGGTACCGATCCGTTCCGTTCGATGCCTCTATTCCTGAAGCAAGTAAAAGATGCTGGTTTTTCGGGTGTCCAAAATTTCCCGACTGTCGGACTCTATGACGGCAAGTTCCGGGCGAACCTGGAGGAGACCGGCATCTCGTATGAACTGGAAGTCGAGATGATTCGGCTTGCGCGGGAGATGGAACTTCTGACGACGCCGTACTGCTTCAACCGGGACGAAGCACGTAGAATGACGCAGGCCGGCGCGGACGTTATCGTGGCGCATGTCGGTACAACGACGAGCGGATCAATCGGGGCCAAGACGACGATGTCACTCGAGGAAGCGGCCGCAATCGTCCAGGATATTTGCGACGGCGCGCGCGAGGTGAATCCGGAGGTCATCGTGATCTGCCATGGCGGCCCGATCGCGGAGCCCGCGGATGCGGCGTTCATCTTGCAGCACACCGACGGCGTGCATGGCTTCTACGGCGCTTCGAGTGCCGAGCGGCTGCCGGTCGAGCGAGCCATCATGGAGCATATCCGCAAGTTCACGACGATTTCGATAAAAACTCATGTTTAGGAGGAGATGATCGTGACCGGTAAGGCAATGGAGCAAACGGCGAGAAGCCAGGCGTTTGTCCTTCTGGGACAGGCTCATATTCAACTTTCGGAATCGGAGAAAGCGTCGCTTGACGTCATCGACTTCGGGCTCGGAGATATCGGACGGTACGGCGTCCAATTGATCGAATATGTCAATAATGACCGGTATTGCGCCCGGCAGCTCGTCTTTCTGCCTTATCAGACGATACCCGAACACATGCATCCTCCCGTGGGAGAAGATCCTGGCAAAGTGGAGACGTTCCGGGTCGTTTGGGGATCGGTCCTGGCATATACGGAGCAAGGCGAGCAGTCCGGGCAGCGATCTGCCCGTCTGGCGGAGGAGGATGAGGCTTACTTCCACGCGCGGCATGAAATTCCGCTGGAGGCGGGCGAGCAGTGTACGATCGAAGGCAATCAGTTTCACTGGTTCCAAGCCGGCGAACGGGGCGCGGTCGTAATCGAGTTCTCCAGCCCGGCGCGGGACCGCTTCGACCGGTTCCGGGATCCTCGCGTCGTTCGGGAAATCGGGGCAGCCGGCTCCGGGATGGAGCAGCCCTAGCGAAAATAGCTTTTCTTCAACTCCTTTGGGGTGACGCCCTTCAGCTTCTTAAAGCACTTCAGAAAATAGAAATAATCCTGGAAGCCGGATTTCTCCGCGGCGCTTGCAATGCTTTCCCCGAGCATGAGGAGATTGAAAGCGTGATCCACCCGCATCTCGACTGTTTTCTGCTTGATCGTGGTCTGAAACTGGTTTTTGAAAATCAGGTTGAGTTGCCGGTAGCTTAAGCCGAACTGGCGTTCGAACGCTGTGGCGTTAAGATCGCCGGCCAGACGGGCGAGGATGAATTTCAGCATGTCGTCGCATAGCCGGCTGTTGCGGCTGTTCATGAGAAGACGCTTTTGCATATGGAAGCTGAGTTGGTAGAGCAGTGCCTCCAGCTGGACGTGCAGGAACCGCTCGCCGGCCAGCTCCGATTGGTAAATCTCGTGCAGGTAATGAAAGCTGCGGTGCACATTCGCGTCAACCGGCGATTCGCCGAAGATCGGCAGCACGAGATCGTCGGCGTTGAACCGGCCGGGCGGCTCCGTCGGTGCTCCGTCCATGCCGAAGTGGATGAAAGTGACGTCGTGCATGTCCTCGTTGATCCCTTCGTGGTAGATGTGGGGAGGGAGAAGAAAATAGCCGCCCGTAGCCAGGCGGCCAGCGTCGGCGCCGACCTGAATCGTGCGTTCGCCGCTGTGGACGATGCCGAGCACCCAGTAGGGCAGCAACCGGTTCGGATGCTTGTAGTGGGCCGTGATCCGGCCGATCGTATCGATTGACGTACTGCCCCAAAGCCTGTACCACGGTCCTGTGGAAACGGTCATGCGTGGATCACCCCTATCCCCAATAACAGAATGTTTTCTGCCTTTACTATAATCTTTTTCGTCAATGACGAAAACCTCTACAAAAACTACAATGAATTCGATTTGGAGGTAAACCATGAGTAAGAAAATCAAGGTGGCAGTCGTCGGCATGAGGTTCGGTGCGGAGTTCGTTCCGATCTATCTTCATCATCCCTGGGTCGAGAGGGTGGCGATCTGCGACAGCAACCCGGATACGCTAAACGAGGTCGGGAACAAATTCGGGGTAGACCGCCGATTTACGAGCATGGACGATCTGCTGGCGTCCGGTGACTATGACGCCGTGCATCTCGTGACGCCCGTCACTTATCATGCGGAGCATTCGATAGCTGTTCTGAACGCAGGGATGCACTGCGCCTGCACGATTCCGATGGGCCTTTCAATGGAAGAATTATACAGGGTGCTAGAAGCGAAGTGGCGGTCGGGGAAAAATTACATGATGATGGAAACGGCTTGCTACACTCGGGAGTTTCTATACGCGAAGGAGATGTATGAGAGCGGCGAGATGGGGAAAATCCAGTTTATGCGCTGCGCCCATTATCAGGACATGGACGGCTGGCCGGAGTACTGGAAGGGGTTCCCACCGCTGATGCATCCGACACATGCGCTCGGACCCGTGCTCGACCTTATCAGCAAGCGGCCGCTCAAGGTGTACGCGCTTGGCTCAGGTTCCATGCGGGAAGAGCTTGTCCGGAAATATAACAATCCTTTCCCGATCGAAACGGCGATTTACCAGCTAGAGGATTCCGACGTGGCAGTCGAGCTGACAAGGACAATGTTCCATACCGCGAAGGCTTATTCCGAGTCGTTCAACGTCTACGGAGAAAAAGCGTCGTTCGAATGGCAGCAGATCGAGGAGGAGCTCCCGATCGTCATGCGGATTGGCGAGCTGACAGAGCACCGCGGACGCCCGATCAGCATCGAGCGCGTCGAAGTACCGGACCGAGCCGAACTTCTTCCGAAAGAGATTCAGCGGTTTACGAAACGAGGCGTGTACGACGAGAACAATCCGCACCTATCTTTCCTTCAAGGCGGGGGGCATGGCGGTTCACACCCGCATCTGGTTCACGAGTTCGTCTCGAGTATTGTGGAAGGACGCGCGCCGCATATCGATGAAGTTAAAGCCGCAACCTGGACCGCAGCAGGCATCTGTGCGCATGAATCGGCATTGCAAGGCGGCCGGGAAATTGCGATACCCAATTTCAAAGAATAACAGTCTTAATGAGACTGCATTAACCCAATCGGAGGGATGATCGATGCGTCCAAAAAGAACGCTTGCATGGCTGTTGACCGCAATGCTTATCGCGGGCCTGATTGCGTGCAGCAATGGGGGAACCATAGACGGCGGCGGTAACACGGGTGCGTCGGACAAGACGGCGCAGACCAACACCGAAAAGGGACCGGTCAAGCTGCGCTACATGGTGTGGGGAAGTCCGAACGAGAAGAAGGCGGTGGAGAATTACTCCAAAAAGTATATGGAGCAGAATCCGAACGTCTCTATCGAAGTCATACACGTTCCGAACGACAACTATGCCACGAAGGTGGCGACGATGGTGGCCGGTAACGATGCGCCTGACCTGGCCTACATGTCGGAAGCGCAGGCGTATGAATTGGCTGCGCAGGGCAAGCTCGTGGATATCTTCGAGCGGCTGGATGTCGATCCGGATTTCAAGCTGGAGAACTATGCACCGAACGTATTCTATCAATACGAACCCGGCAGATCGCTGGGACGGCGGATCGGCATCGGCACGATGGGCATGTATTACAATACCGAGATTTTCGAGAAAGCGGGCATCGATCCATTGCCGCGGGACCCGGCCAAAACGATGACATGGGATCAGTTCGTGAACCTGGCGAAGAGGCTCACGATCGACGAGAGCGGCAAGAATGCACTCGATCCGGCCTTCAATCCGAACAAAATCAAACAGTACGGTTTCATGATGGAAACCGGGTGGGCGAATTATTTGCCTATGGTCATGTCGAACGGCGGCAGCTTCGTGAACGAAGACGGCACAAAGTTCGGACTGTCCGATCCCGCCGCCTATGAAGCGATCCAACAGCTGGCCGACCTGATCAACGTTCATCATGTGGCCCCGAGCCCGGTGCAATTGAAGAGTCTGCCGAACCTGGCGACGTCGCTCCAGACAGGCAAGGCAGCCATGATCTTCGGCGGCAACTGGCTGACGCTGGACCTGAGCGCAGCCAAGGCGAAGTTCGGGTACGGGCTGTTTCCGAAGATGAAAGAGAACGCGTCGATCATCCTCGCGTCGCCGGTCGTCATCTTCAAATCGACCAAAAATCTCGACGAAGCCTGGAAGTTTTATAAATATGCAGCCGACCCCAGCGCGGCGATCGGCATTTACGCGGACGGCCTTTCGATCCCGGTGCTGAAGGACTGGCTGACCGACGAAGAGAAGCTGAAGCAATGGGCTGTCAACGACAAGCACCCGGACGGCTATGTTGACGTCATGATCAAACCGCTGTTTGCCGAAACGACGAAGCCTGGACCGCCGGATTTGCTCAAAAATTACGGAAAAATCGACACGATCGTGACGCCAGCGCTCGATAATGTATGGCTCGGGAAAACATCCGCAAAAGAGGCTATGGAATCGATCAAGCCGCAGGTGGAAGCCGAGCTGCAAGGCGTGTACGAATGGATGCATTAATCCGTTAAATACCAAAAGCGGCCCTGGGAAACGTGCCTGTGCCTGTTGCCCGGGGCGTTCAACTTGCAAAGGATGGTGAAGGCCATGGCGCAAGCGGAGCTTCGCTCGTCGCTCGTCAAAAGCTCGCTACGGAGGAAAAGGAGCGAGAAATACTGGGGAATCTTGTTTGCCATGCCGGCGATACTGGGCTTTCTACTGTTCACGTTCGCCCCGATGGCCGGCAGCCTCGTGCTTACGTTTACCGACCTCAAGCTGATCAATCCGCCAAAATTCATCGGCTTAGACAACTATGTGAAGGTGTTCGGGGGCAGCGACCAGTTGTTTTACAAATCGCTCGGCACGACCTTCAAGTATGTGCTGATGAGCGTGCCGCTCAACATCGCGTTCTCGTTCAGCGTCGCACTGCTCATGAACAAGGAGATCAAGGGCCGTGCTGTTTTTCGCACGATATTCTACCTGCCCACCATCGTACCGGTGTTCGCCTCGTCCATGATTTGGATCTGGATTCTCGACCCGGACCTCGGGCTGCTCAATAGTATACTGCGGTCCGTCGGTCTGCCTACGGGAATGTGGATCTACTCGCCGGACACGGTTATTCCGTCGCTCGTACTCATGGGCTTGTGGACGACCGGCAATACCATGGTCATTTTTCTTGCGGGCTTGCAGGGCATTCCGCGCCACCTCTACGAGGCGCTGGAAGTTGACGGCGGCAACAGCCTACACAAACTGTTGTACGTGACGATTCCGATGATGACGCCCACGATATTTTTCAACCTGATTATGGCGTTCATCGGCGGGTTTCAGGTATTCGCCGAAGCGTTCATCATGACCCAGGGCGGACCGAACAACGCCAGCATGTTCATCGTATATTACCTATACCGTGAAGCGTTCCAGCTGTCCAATATGGCTTATGCGAACACGGTTGCCTGGGTGCTGTTCGTGATTATCGTGGCGATCACGTTTGTCGTGTTCCGCACGTCGCGGAGTTGGGTTTACTATGAGGGGGAGGGTGCCAAATGAGCAGGAGGACCGGAATTGCTGCCAAAATATTGATCTATCTGTTTCTGGCCTTCGGCTGTGTCGTTTGTCTCTTGCCATTCTATTGGATGCTGAGAAGCTCGCTCATGTCGCTGGATCAGATTTTCGTTTCGCCACCGATCTGGATTCCGCCTACGCTGCATTTCGCTAACTATGTAGACGCGCTAACGATGTTTCCGTTCGATGTATATTTCGTCAATACGCTGACGGTCGTCCTGCTCAGCGTCCTAGGCGTCGTGCTGACCAGTAGCCTGTGCGCCTACAGCTTCGCACGCCTGTCATGGCCGGGCCGCGACCGCTGGTTTGCGCTGATTCTAACAAGTCTGATGCTACCGGGCGCGGCGACGCTCATCCCGACTTTCCTGGGCTGGAGGGAAGTGGGGGCTATCAATACGTTGGTCCCGCTGATCATCCCGTCCTGGTTCGGAGGAGGTGCGTTCAATATTTTTCTGCTGCGGCAGTTCATGAAGACGATTCCGCAGGAGCTGGACGAGGCGGCGCTGATCGACGGTGCGGGCGTTTTCCGGATCTACACTACGATTCTGATACCGCTGATCAAGCCGGCGCTGATCGTGGTCGCGCTGTTCGCCTTCCTGTATCAATGGAATGATTTTCTTAATCCGATCATTTACTTGAACTCGGAGAAGCTGTACACACTTGCAATCGGACTGCAGCAGTTCAAGGGACAGTTCAACGCTCAGTGGAATTATATGATGGCCGCTTCGACTGTCGTCATCCTGCCTACGATCGCGGTTTTCCTCGTCGGTCAGAAATACTTTATCGAAGGCATCGCACTCACGGGGCTCAAGGGGTAACGGGCGGATGAAGGTGCTGGTGGCGATGGATTCTTTTAAAGGCAGCGTCTCTTCATGCGAAGCGGGAGAAGCGGTCGCGGCGGGCATTCGGAGCGTCTATCCGGACGCACAACTCGACGTGCTTTTGCTGGCAGACGGCGGCGAAGGCACGATGGACGCAATGCTGGCGGCATGCGGCGGGCAGCGAAGGACGGTAAGCGTGACAGGACCGCTTCGGGAGAAGCTTATAGTGTCGTATATTGTCCTCCCGGACGGACGCACCGCGATCATCGAAACGGCGGCGGTCTGTGGACTGCCGCTCGTGCCCGAGGATCGGCGCAGCCCGATGGAGACGACGACTTTCGGAATCGGCGAATTAGTGGCGGACGCGATCCGTGCGGGATGCCGGGAGGTTATCGTCGGGCTGGGAGGCAGCGCGACGAACGATGCCGGAATTGGAATGCTCAGCGCGCTTGGTTGGTCGTTCCGCAGTTCGGACGGCCGACGACTTTTGCATGGAGGCGCCGGGCTGCTGGAGGTGAGTTCGATCGAGCCCCCTGCTCCCGGTACCCTTGCAGCGCTTCGGGAGTGCACGTTCTATGGGGCTTGCGACGTGAGAAACCCGTTGTATGGCCCTGAAGGAGCCGCGTTTGTCTATTCCCCGCAAAAAGGAGCGCAACCTGCGGAGGTGAAAATGCTGGATTCGGGACTGAGACGGTTTGCGAAGCTTGTGGAGACGACGCTTGGCGCGGATATCGCTTCGTTTCCCGGAGCCGGGGCGGCGGGTGGACTGGGCGGGGCGATCGCCGGTTTCCTCGGCGGACGGATGCACTCCGGCGTTGGGCTGCTTCTGGAAAAATCCGGCGTGGAGCGCCGCCTTAAAGGAGCCGATATCGTCGTTACCGGCGAAGGGCGACTCGACAGGCAGACCTCGATGGGCAAAGCCCCGCTCGGCCTGGCGGAGTTGGCCGGAAAGTGGGGCATACCCGTCATCGCGCTGGCCGGTTCGGTCGATCGTGAAGCCACAGTCCTTAACGAGCTCGGCGTGTCTGCTTTTTTCTCCATCGCGAACGGACCCTTATCGCTGGCGGAGGCGATGGAGCCGGAGCGCGCTCTGCAGAACATGTCTCTTACAGTGGAGCAGCTGTTCCGGCTGCTACGAGCGAGCGGAATTTTAGAGCGAGTAAAACCTACATCCTTATAGAGAGTATTGAAAGCGTCAAGCTGGGCTTTCAGAGTTAACGTGTGGGGCGGGGGCGGCCATCCGTCGGGTGTGAAGTCGGTGAAGGAGCAGTATCCCGTCGGTATTGATCGCGTTGACATTCCAGAAATACATCGTTGATGGCCTGACGATCGGCAATCTTTTCGTCCAATCAGCTTGGATAATACTTAGTAGTGTGATCCGTAATTTATGAAGGAGAGATCATAAGTACACCCGAACCCCATTGGTTTCTGGGAAATCAGGCATCCGCTCATCGAGGCGCGGTATGGAATATACGTTCAATTGCAGCCTCGGTGAGCTTTGCGACCGTGAGGCTGGTTTCCATGCTGCAGGGATACCTTGGGCACGGAACGACCGACGCTAAAAATATCCGTGCTTCCGGCTAATTTATTCCGCTTATGCCGGTTCGAAATGCCTTTTATACTTGGCTTAGCAGCCGAGCCTATCACGTTGCACTTGAAGGCGCTGTCATAAATAAGGGGAGGAGGAATAAACATGAAAATCGGCTATCAGACGAATACATGGGGAGGCGTTGTCGGCCATCCGGCCGGGGTGACATCGGTCAAAGACCTCTATTATATGGCCAATGGCTCCACGGAGCAGGCTATCCGCGACATTGCGGCCGCCGGCTATCAGGGGATCGAGCTGTTCGACGGCAATCTTATTCAGTATGAGAACCGGATGGACGAATTCCGCTGGCTGCTAAGTGACAGCGGCTTGGCCTTTATCGGTGTGTACACGGGTGCCAACTTCATCTATGAGGACATCCTGCCGGACGAAATGGCCAAGATCGAGAAAACGGCCGAGCTTGCCGCCGCAGCTGGCGCGGAGCATCTGGTGCTCGGCGGGGGAGCCGTCCGTGCAGCCGGTATACGGGACGAGGACTTTTCCGCGCTGGCCAAAGGGCTCGACATGGCTGCTGCGATTGCACGGAGACACGGCCTGCGGGCCAGCTATCACCCGCACCTGGGCACCATGGTTGAGCGAACCGACCAGCTGGATCGGCTCATGTCGCTTACGGACATCCTGTTATGCCCGGATACGGCGCATATCGAGGCGGGAGGCGGCGATCCGCTGGAGGTAATCCGGAAATACGGCAGCCGGATAACATATATTCACTTCAAGGATTATCATTCGGGCGCATTCGTTCCGCTCGGTGAAGGCGGACAGCAGTTCGGCGACATGCTGAGGCTTCTGCGGGAGCAGGGCTACGACGGCTGGATTACAGTCGAGCTGGACAGCCACGACGATCCGGCAAAGGCGGCAGGCATAAGCAGGGCATACCTGAGAGGCACGCTGCGTTTGCGATAAAAAGTTATTACAAACAAATTTGGGGGCTATAAGCCATGAAAAGATCGGCCCTGCTTTCCATAATGCTAGTCTGCGTGCTACTGCTCACAGCCTGCAGCAACGGAGGATCGAACAAGAATACGAATAAGGCCGGCGACGCGACGGACGCGGCATGATCAAGGGGCTCGGCCCCAGCTACCATACGACCAGGGCGTAGCGGAGGCCATCCTGGCCGCCTATGCACTGCTCGGCAAGGAGACATCTCCATATGTTGCGGTTCCGGCGCTGCCCGTCAATCAGGAATACATCCTGGGTTCGTGGAAGACCGTGTGCCATGCGGATGCGCCCAAAAACGATTCAGGATTCGGCTAGGAAATAAGGCGTATAAGCAAACGCGGAAGTTTCGCCCCGAACGAGCAGGTACAGACAGAAAAGGAGAGAATGCAAATGCGTACATTAAATGTTGGAATGATCGGCGGCGGTTTTATGGGCAAGGCCCACTCGCTCGCCTATGCGGGGATGCCGATGTTCTTCTGGCCGGCGCCAGCGATTCCAATCCGCAAGATGGTCGTCGATATCCGGGACGACCTGGCGCAGGAAGCGGCAGCCCGTTATGGCTTCGAGTCTTACGCCTCCGACTGGAGAAAGGTTGTCGAGGATCCATCCATCGACATTATCGACATTGTGACGCCGAACAATACGCATGCCGAAATCGCGATCGCGGCGGCTAAGGCTGGAAAGCACATTATTTCCGAAAAGCCGCTTGCCCGCACGACAGAGGAAGCCAAGCAGATGCTGGATGCCGTAACCGCAGCCGGCGTAAAGCACATGGTCGCTTTCAACTACCGCCGGACGCCCGCCGTCGCGCTGGCGAAGAAATATATCGAGGAAGGCGCCATCGGCCGCGTACTGAACTTCCGCGGGACCTACCTGCAGGACTGGTCAGCTGATCCGAATTCACCGCTGTCCTGGCGGTTCCGGAAGGACATCGCGGGATCGGGCACGCTGGGCGACATCGGCACCCACGTCATCGATTTTGCTCGCTATCTGGTGGGCGAAATTACGGAGGTCATGGGCACGGCCCAGACTTGGATCAAGGAGCGTCCGGCATCTTCCGGGCCGGTCGATAAGCTGGGTACGGTGAAAGCTTCGGGCGAGGTCAAGAAGGACGCAGTCGACGTCGACGACGAGATCAGCACGCTGCTCCGGTTCGAGGACGGGGCGGTCGGTAGCATTGAGGCGACGCGTAACGCGTGGGGACGCAACAACTTTCTGACGTTCGAAATTCACGGCGAAAAAGGCTCCATCACGTTCAACTATGAGCGCCGCGACGAGCTGCAGGTCTGCTTCGCCGACGATTCGGACGACCACCGCGGATTCCGGACGATCTATACGGGTCCGGCGCATCCGAACGGCCCGGCGCTTTGGCCGATTCCGGCGCTCGGCATCGGATACGGCGAGACGAAAATCATCGAAGCGCACGACTTCATCTCCGCCATTGTCAATGATACCGACGTATCGCCGAGCTTCCATGACGGCTACCGCATTCATGTGATTTCCGACGCCATCATGGCTTCGGCGGAGAGCGGCACGTGGGTCAAGACCGTCAAATAACCTCCCGGAACACCGGAAAACTTATGACAGAGACAGTCCCGAACGGATCTACGTTCGGGACTGCCTATTTGTCGTTTCATCGCGCAGTGGGACTTAGCCATCCGGCCGTCCGGATGGAATCCGGAACCGGAACCGCGTTCCCTCGCCGGGCTCGCTCTCGACGACCTTCGCTTCGCTGCCGTAGACGAGGAACAGCCGGAGGAAGGTGTTGCGTACGCCGGTATGCGACCGGAATAGGGATCCTTCGACTCGCCTTGTTCCGCGATCAGCTGCCGGATGCGGCGAAGCACGTCCGGCGGCATGCCGGTGCCCGTATCCTGGATGTCGACCTCCAGGTGATTCTCCTGCAGGGACACCTTTACGGTGAGCTTGATTTGGTCCACCGTCATGTTGGGGCTCCGGACGTATTTGGTCGCGTTCTCGATATACGGTTGAATACTGAGCTTCATGACAGGCACGTCCATGGCTGCCGGATCGATATCCAACCGGGCGCTCACGTCCCGACCGTTCCGGTAGTAATGGATGGTCAGGAATTTCCGGATGTAATCCAGATCCTCGCGGAGCGGGGCCCAGCCGTCATCGTTACGGATAGTAAAGCGCAACATGCGCGAGACCGACCGCACCATGTCGCCGACCGCTTCGCCGATGTACGGGAAGCGTAGGAGTCGATCGTTTCGAACGTATTGAACAGGAACTACGGGTTGATCTGGGCCTGCAGTTGCAACAGCTCGCGCTCCTTTTCACGCAGGTTAGCCTAGTACACCTCGCGATCCATCCGCTATCGCTTCTCCAGCGTTTGGTTAAAGCTGCGGATCGGTTCGGCGCGGGCAATTTTTTCTGAAATCTACTTTGGTTATAAAATAAGATCTATTCCCGTACTTTCCTCAAGTATCTATTGTGAGCTTTTATTATTTGAGTTTATAATGAGTCGAGTGACAAGGATCGAGCTATTTTGCTTCCCAAAGGTCGTAAGCGCTTACTAGAATGGGATCTTTTCTTTTTTTGTGCATCGGTGCAAACGTTTTCTCATATGGTGCCATCAACTAGCGTCATTCTGTACAGAACGATTAAAGTTATGATTTTATCGTGCTTCAAGATTCGATGGGGAAAAATGATATGAGGATGATGAATCAAGTGAAAATTGCATCAAAGTTCTTTGCGTTCAAAACCTTAAAACAGCGACTGGTTTT
The DNA here is from genome assembly GCF_001860525.1 of Paenibacillus sp. LC231. Classification (NCBI taxonomy): domain Bacteria; kingdom Bacillati; phylum Bacillota; class Bacilli; order Caryophanales; family Paenibacillaceae; genus Paenibacillus; species Paenibacillus sp. LC231. The sequence goes on from NZ_JFOM01000018.1 coordinate 24,066, forward strand.
CATAATAGTGATCGAGAGTATTGTCGTTTTACTGATATTAGTGCTGATCTCTTATCAGACAATCCACTCCATACAGAAGAATAAATTAAAGACGTCAATGGTAGTCGACCTGCAGCAGATTACTGAAAAAACGACGGAAAAGTATATGAATATGACCCAGATCTCCCAGCAGATGGCGCCTGAGGGTAACGTTGGCTCTTTATTGGATAATTATTTTCAGGCCAATTCAAATTTTGATAAATATCAGACTGGAGAACAGATTCTAGATAGTTTGGTTAAGATCACTTTCGCGAATACTGATCTCATTTGCAGAGCATATTTTGATCCGGTAATAGGCAAATATTATTTTTATAATTTTTTGCCGACGAACGCACCCCAACGATTTCATGTGCTAAAACAAAACGGGAACTTTTACTTTCACTCCTTGCATCTATCGAATGTCAAAGGCTTGGGGGATTATCAGGTTTTATCGATGCTTCGTAAAATCAATATCGGGGACGGAAGGGAGCTTGTCATTTACATCGAGTCCAGATTCGAGGCCAAAGAGCAAATCGAAAACCTTTCCAAATCTCAAGGTATGAATTATGTTCTGCTGCAACTGGATGCCGACAATAGAATCCAGTACTCAAGTGATGACACGTTTGGTAGCGGGGAACAGTTTCAGATGACTGATGAGGAAACGGTGGGCAGCGGCCTATTTGGAAAATCCGGAGAGTATGTAGGCGTTCGACTCCCGTCGGATATGGGATATGCCAACGTGTTGTTATTGCCCAGTGCCGACTATAATCGTGAACTGTTCGCGTGGATACGAGACGTCACAAGTATTTTGTTGTTAGCGTTATTATTGTTTGGCGCATCTTACTTCGTCTTGTCCCGCTTAATTTATACACCGCTTACCGTATTTATGAGCGAGATGAGAAAAATGGGCAGAGGTGACTTGAATACGGTTTCGGTTCACAGCGGTGTCATCGAATTTGATCGGCTGTTTCGACAATTTAATACGATGAAACAACAAATTCACAATCTTATGCTGGATGCCGAGCAAGTGTCTCAAGAAAAACATAAGCTCGAAATCGAGAAAATATATCATGAAATCAATCCGCATTTTTTGATGAATGCTCTTCATTCCATACACTGGCTTGCCAAAATGGATGGACAAACTAAAATCCAAACCTTTATAACGGAGCTTAATTATATTCTGGCTTATAGTCTCGGCAAAATCGATAAGCAAGCAACGGTAAGGACAGAATTGAAAATGCTGCACTCTTATCTTCATTTACAAAAAATGCGCTATGATTTTCAGACGGATCTGAAGGTGGAAGAAGGAGACTATCTGGAAACACCCACAGCACGGATGATTCTACAGCCGATTGCGGAAAACGCGATTCATCATGGTCTCGGGGATAAGGGATGCCTTAGCATTAGCGTGTCTCACTCGGATGAGCGCAATGCTGTAATCATTGTGTTGGAAGATAACGGAAAGGGGCTCACTACTGAAGAACTGGACAGCATTAAACAAACGATGCTAAAAACCTCGGATGGTGACAGAAAAATGTCGGGCATTGGTCTGCGGTATGTGCATTACATGCTGGAATCATTCTATGGAAAAGAAGCCATCATTAATATTGAAAGCGAGCTCACCCAGGGAACGAAGGTCACCTTGCTGTTACCGATAGATCGTGAGAAATCGATAGCGCCGCCCCGGCAAGAATGAGACAGCGAAGGAGGAGAAAAAGCTGGTATGTATCGTGTGTTGATTGTAGATGATGACCGCCTGGCTCGGCAGGGTATCATTTCAATGATGGAGTGGGAAAAGTATGGGATGCATGTTGTTGGTGAGGCACAGAATGGTGAAAAAGCGCTGGAATTTTTAGAAAAGTCTTTTTTAGAAAAATCACCGGTTGACGTATTATTTGTAGATCTAGAAATGCCCGTCATGAACGGTATTGCTTTGATGGAGAAAAGCAGAGCGCTTTATCCCGAGGTACTTTTTGTCGTGCTTACCTTTCACGAAGACTTTCATTATGTACAGAGTGCGTTGCGAATGGGAGCCATCGATTATATTTCAAAATTGCAGATGGAAAGCGCTGACTGTAATGAACTGCTTAGAGATATCAGTAAAAAAGTCGAAGGAACTGTGAAGAGAAAAATTAAGATGCCTGAAGCTGACAGTAATCCTCAGGATTTTAATGAACATGAATGGGAGCATCTCGTTGATAAATGGAAGCAGATGTATTGGTTGTATGATGACATGACTTTTGAACATCTATGTAATCGTACGAAAGCCCTTCATATCCCTATGTGGAGAGCTGCGCAGGTGCTGCTTCCTTTAACGAGTGTGGCTGAAGAAAATATCGGTGTTGTCGAAAAAGTATTACAGGAATATAAAGATCTCGATGACTTCTTTGAATGGATCACTTCTTTCAGGGAGGGGCTGTACAAAACAGCTTCACAAGAGGCCAAATACGGTAACATACAGGTTTGTGTTATGAAAGCGGTCATTTATGCAAAGGAACATTTGGGGACGAAGATGCATGTAGAGGACGTTGCCCAAACCGTTAACCTAAGCAGGAGTTATTTTTCCGTCAATTTTAAAAAATACACCGGAATGGCATTTAATGAGTTTGTCCGCCAGGAGCGGGTTCGGACTGCTCAAATGTTATTAGTCGAGACCGAAAGTCTGGTTTCGGATATTGCACAGAAAATTGGCTATGAGGATGTTAACTATTTTATCCGGGTATTCAGCGATTTTACGGGAATGACACCCGGTGAATACAGAAAACGAAACGGAATAAAATAGGCCGCGGGAGGTTGTTGCGAGACTAACTCAAAAGTTAGCACCGTAGCAGCCTTTTTTGTGTCTAGAGACGAAAATTAAACATGATGTGTATTGTTCTGTAAATGTAAAATGATAGTGCTATAAGCAAAAAAGTACTCGGGTGCATGTGATAAAACACCGCTTTTTCGTGGATATCTCTCTATACTTGCAAAATTTTATCGATGCTATAGTTAGTTGGTAAGCGAAATCAAAGGATTTATGAATGCGCTTTATCACCAACTTCTTTCAAAATGACATTTGAAGTACGGGAAGGGGAAAATCGGTAGCATGTACAGCAAAAAGAATTTGAAGCATTACTGGATCATGATGGCGCCCGGTTATATTTGGCTGATTTTATTCAGTATCGTCCCGATGTTTGGCATCGTGATGGCTTTCCAGGATTATAACCCGACGTTAGGGATAATGAAATCTCCATGGATCGGAATGGAAAATTTCAGCTACATGTTCAGCATGGATGATATCCACCAGGTATTTATCAATACGATTATCATTGCGGTAGGCAAATTAATCGGAAACATTATTTTTCCTTTGATATTTGCGTTGTTACTTCATGAACTTACGATAAAAAAACTGGTTAGACCGATTCAGACTATCGTATATCTTCCTTACTTTTTATCCTGGGTTATTCTCGGGAGTATCGTGCTCAACATTTTTGGCACAACGGGTCCTGTAAACAATTTTCTTGGGATATTCGGCATTGACCCGATTGTATTCTTCGGGCGTCCGGATTTGTTCAGACCGTTGGTCATTGGATCGGATATATGGAAAGGCTTCGGATATAATGCGGTCATTTATCTTGCAGCCCTCACGGCCATTGATCCGTCTCTGCATGAAGCAGCAGCCATTGATGGCGCAGGCCGGTTTAAAAGGCTAATACATATTACGCTTCCCGGCATTAGAACCACAATTATACTGTTGATCATCCTTTCTCTAGGAAATGTGCTGAATGCCGGATTTGACCAAATATATAACTTGTACAATCCATTGGTTTATTCCACCGGGGATATTATTGATACATGGGTATACAGGGCAGGTCTGATCGACTTGCAATTCAGCCTTGCTACTGCGGTTGGACTCCTGAAATCGGTTGTCAGTTTTGTTCTAATCGTATTCAGTTACGTATTAGCGAATAAATTTACGGGATATAAGATCTTTTAACAATTTATAACGGATTGGACGTGGCATTTTGATTGAACACAAATCTTTAGGGGCCAGAATGTTCAATGGTCTAAATGCAGGCTTTCTGACTTTAATTACATTATTGTGTCTGACGCCTCTGTGGTACATCCTGATGATTTCGCTTAGTGAAAAGTCGGCAGTTAATGCGGGTGCGGTTACGTTCTGGCCGGTGGGATTTAATTTGCTGTCTTATCAAAAAATTGTTTCTGAAGCGGCTTTTTTCATGTCCTTTTGGGTATCTGTGAAAAGAGTTGTGCTTGGCACAATCGTGACTCTCGGGGCAGTCTTGATGATGGCATTTCCTTTGTCAAGAACATCGAGGCAATTACCTCACCGGAATGTTTATATGTGGGTGCTCATATTTTGTATGCTTTTCAACGGCGGAACCATACCTTGGTACCTTACCATCCGCAGTTATGGTTTAATCGATTCAATTTGGGGATTAGTGCTCGCTGGCGGCTTACCGATATTCAGTGTCATTCTGGTCATCAACTTTTTCAGAAATGTACCATCCGCATTGGAGGAAGCTGCTTATGTGGACGGGGCTGGCCCCTGGCGTACATTTCTGCAAATTTATGTTCCGGTTTCGGCGCCAGTCATTGCAACCATTACGTTGTTCACAGTCGTAGGATACTGGAACGAATTCTTTCAAGGCTTGGTTTTGAGCACGAAGCAGTCGAATTATCCGTTACAGACTTACATTCAGCAGTTGGTGGTGAGTCTCAATTTATCTAATATGGATACGGAACAGATTAAACTGTCCTCACAACTGAATAACAAATCCTTAAACGCAGCGAAAATATTTATCGCGATGGTTCCAGTTCTGATCATTTATCCATTCTTGCAAAAGTTTTTTATCACCGGCATTACGCTCGGTTCGGTGAAAGAATGACATGCACTGATTTTAATTGTACCTCTGTGCAATTGAATTATAGTGATTGGACTATTACACAATAAGGGGGAACTGCAATGAAAGTGACAAGAATGCTAGTTTTGGGTTTGCTATTGACAATCGTTATGACAAGTATGGCAGCATGTAGCGGCACATCCACAGAAGACCAAGGAAACGATGTAACAGTAACATCACCTTCTTCCTCATCTCCGGACCCGTTTGGAAAGTATAGTGAACCGGTGACCATTCACCTAGTTCGTACGCTTGATCCGAATTCAAAGTTTGATGACGGTAAGTCGATCGAAAATAATGAATTTATTGATGAAATCAAAAAGAAGTTCAATATTGATGTGAAGTACGATTGGGTCAGCTCACCGTCCGATTGGGACCAGAAAATCAGTTTGGCCATTTCTTCGAATAATCTTCCGGATGCTGCGATCGTAAATTTGACACAGTTCAAAACGATGCAGAAATACGATCAGCTTGCGGATTTGACAGATGTATTTAATACCTCAGGCAGTGATATGCTGAAAAATTTCTACAATAGCGGTGGGGATACGTTGAAACAATTAGTTGAATCTGACGGGAAAATGATGGCTATTCCGGCTCCTTCACCTAAAGCATCAGGTATGAATGAAATGTGGATACGTCAGGACTGGCTGGACAAGCTGGGGCTTCAAGCGCCTAAAAATCTTGATGAGTTGAAAGCGGTTGCTAAAGCCTTTATCGAACAAGATCCTGACGGTAATGGAAAGAAGGATACTATTGGCATCGTCGGTCCGTCCAAGTCCGGTGTCCTCAGCGGCACAGACGGAAACCTGTATGGACTGGATCCGATTTTTGCTGCCCACAAATCGTTCCCGTCGTATTGGCTGAAGGATGGCAGCGGAAACGTAGTTTACGGTTCGACACAACCGGAGACCAAGCAAGCTCTGCAAACGCTGGCCGAAATGTATAAGGAAGGTTTGATCGATAAGGAACTCCTGGTACGGGATGACAGCCTGCCACTGATTCTTGACGGAAAAGCCGGTATTTTCTTTGGACCTTGGTGGACAGGATACACGATCGCCGATGCGTATAAAAAGAACCCTCCCCAGGATTGGCAGGCTTATGCTTATCCACAGGCGGATGACGGTAATTTCTATGCCCATATGTCGGCTCCAGCCAGTCAATTTTTGGTTGTAAATAAAAATTTCAAATACCCGGAAGCAGCTCTAAAAATTATTAATCTCCTGATTCGGGATGAACCGAAATGGGTGGAAAACGGTCTGGGTAAAAATCCAGGCACAGGAGGCGCATATCCGCTGTTTACCGTATTTGACAATCTGAATGAAATTGAAGTATCCCATGATATGCTCAGCAAGTATGTAAAAGGCGAAATAGACATGAATGCTGTCGATTTCAGTTCGCATAAGCTTTTGAAGGATGACATGAACGCAATCAAGAAGCTGAAAAAAGAGCCGTTGGATGATTACTCGATTAACAACTGGGATCTGGATGGCGGAGGCGATCTTATCGCATCCAATCTTCCGCGACTCGTCTCTATTATGGTTGGCGGTCGACCACTGGCTACAGATACAAATATTAAGGAAGTGTACAGCCTTTACTATGGTCAGACAAACACCATGACTTCGAGATGGGCGAATCTGCAGAAACTCGAGAAAGAAACCTTTGCCAAAATCGTAATGGGTAGTGCTCCAATCGACTCTTTTGATGAGTTTGTAGACAAGTGGAATAAACAGGGTGGGGAAAAGATTTTAAGTGAAGTGGCAGAGTTGAGCCAATAGAGTCTCGAATCGCTTAGACACGGGAGATGTGTTTCCGTGTCTTTTTCATTTCTGAGCAGGATTATATGGGTCAATAGCCAGGATGAAATTGTGAAATAACGTATATGTCATTTTGTAGGGGGATGGGGATATCTGTGTGGTGACCCACTGCAACAACATTGACAAAACAAAAATGCACTTTTATCGCTGGTAGCGATGAGGTCAGGGGTTCGATCCCCCTAGGCTCCATATTAGAAAAACCCTTTGAGCGTATTGTGAACAATATGGCCAATATCAACGATGCCATTTTACCTCAGCATGATTGGGGATATTGAAGGAGCTAAAGAAGTAATGCTCAGATGGCTCAATTTCAAGGGTAGACGCATATATCAACGAAAATCGATTTATCGTAAAGTGGTTACTTTATCTTTCTTCGCTGCTGTCCTTCCGATTATGGCTGTCTGTCGGGGGACACACAGCTCAATAAAAAAACATTGAAATCCAAATGTCGGGTGACAAAAACATAGTATCATTAGAAACCGCTGATTATGCGGCTTTATATATTTATGTTATCAAGATCTTGTCAAAACACAATGACAAGAACTTGATAACATTCCCGACAGATGACAAGAACATTGTTACATTCCGATATGATCTAATCGATGACTGCAAATAAAAGAAGCTAACAGGCAGGATAGTTTGATAACTGTATGGGCAAAATGGGCAAAAAAGCCAAAAATAAAAGAGGATATTTCTCATTTGGTGGAGATGTATTATTTTGATGTGGGCCAAAGGGGGTAATCAACTTTTCAATATTGGATGGTGTTAATGCACCCAGCGATGAGTCACAAACTAACTGACAGTGAAGTTTCGTCAATACAAGTAATTCGTTTAAAGGGCACAGATAATTCAAGGATTGTCAGAATGACAGATGGATATGACGATAGGATTATTCGAAGGCTTATTAATTGGATTAATACTTCAAGTTCAAGCGAACAGGTAACCGAGTTAGAAGCTGATGTCGGGGGACAAGAACTAGTCCCATTGAAAGTCGCTAACTTAGCGGCTTTTTTGATTTATCGGTACAAGTTCTTGTCCCGAGTGGTCGACAATCAACAACCACAGCCAGATGTGGAAGAAGTAACTGAATGTAATTTTTTCAATTTAGAGGATTTGCCTAGGCCGATTAGTGATTTTACTATTTCACGTATAAAGGATGCTTTTAATACAAGTAGTTTTGGCAGTTGGCTTTTCGATTCAGGATATCAAATCCATGATCTCTAGAAACGGAATGTCGAAGGAGGAGCATGTGAGCCTGGTACAAAATAAAATTGCGCAAATTGAAGCGGCTCAGCAAAAATTAAATGAATCCAAGCAGAGCCTGCATGACATCCTTAACTCAGGCATTTCTTGTGAAAGAGGATTTGGAAAATATTAATGAATATTAGCAATGTCTTGCTAAATGGGAAATGTTATTTAAATAATTCAACTAACAGCGGGTCAAATGATCGACTGCTTTTTTCTTTCTTTAAGATTCAGACCGGGGCATCATTTTCTGTGGCGAAGTTGATTACTTATTTTGCCCTGCAGCAAGGAATCCATCTCATCCTCCTTGTACGCTCCAAGCATTCTGGTGAACATTTGGAAAGGGAACTGCCTGGTGAAAATGCGATCGCAAATGACGTTGATAGTTGGCCCCAGCGCTAAAATGATTGTCTGAAAATAGGGTTTGTAATCTGGATTACAGAAGAGGAAATTGTGGTGGTTTATGATGAATGTAACACTCCACTATAGGTTATGTTACACGAGGAACGAGTATCGTGGAGAGTGGAGCGGTTGTCGTTCGCAACATTGAAAGGAGGGGCAAAATGTTACATTATGAGGCGATGGAAAACATAATATCATTTTTGCCACAAATAAAGATATTTGAATCGCTTCCGGCAGAAATTATCCGTGAAATCGAACAATTGGTAACAAGATCCAATACGTATAAGCTTTCAAAAAACTCTATTCTTCAGACGCCCGATAATGAAAGGAATGGCTTGTTTTTCGTAATCGCCGGTAAACTTCGCGTATACAAAACCAATTCGGCCGGCAAACAACATACGGTCTGCATTCTAAGCGAAGGCGGCATGTTTGGGGAAGTTGAAACGTTTTCATTGGGCACAAGAGGGACTTATGTGGAGACGATGGAAGACTCGATTGTTTTTTCGATCCCGACCGAACAATTCGAACCGCTTTTAAGCAAGTATTCTGAATTGTCTTTACGATTTTTATCGGAACTAAGCAAACGCCTGCGAGATACGGATGAATTGGTGGAAAAATTGGTTTTTAGGGATCTGCGTGGTAAAGTGCTTTACTTTCTCAACCGACTATCTAAAAAGTTCGGTATAGAAGAAAATGGATACCAAAAAATCGATATTCCCCTAACTCATCAAGAATTGGCCAATATGATCGGTGCCACAAGAGAAGCAGTATCGCTTACCTTACAGGAACTATCCAATGAAGGTATTCTCGTGACCAGCCGTAGAACGGTCATGATTCATATCGAAAAAGCGATGAAAGAACTAGCTTGATTTCATGACCTGTATGAATTTTCCTTCGACTGTATACTTTTCAGCGTAATCTATATTACTGTCTAATTATACATCTAGCGCTATGATAAATGTCGTAACGGAATCGCTGCAAAATATGAAACTTACAGGAGGAGTCAACATGTCCAATCAACAAGTTCAACTGAATATACGATTCAAAGCTAAACCAGGGAAAAAAGAAGATTTCCGCAAGGAGCTATATTCCCTTATTGAGGAGATGTCATCCGAGAAGGCATTCATTAGCGCCATTGTTTCGGACGATCTGGATCAGCCGGATGACTTGATCATTTATGAAACATGGCAAGGCACGAGAGATAGCTGGCTTGCAGAAGAATTTACTAAACCATACCGCAAGAATTACGAAGGAACACTGGGCGATTTAATTGTGGATAGAAGCGTCAGCTGGTTGCAACCGAAGGGCGAATGGGGAAGTCATATAACGAATGCGCGATGACGTTAAATCTTTAACGCTTTAAGGTCCAGGTGGATACATTAATTTCAATAGGAGGCATATAGAAATGGGGAAATTTGAAGGAAAAGTAGCACTTGTCACTGGAGGAACAAGCGGGATCGGGCTTACCACGGCGCAACGATTCGTTTCGGAAGGGGCCTACGTATTCATTACCGGCCGCAGACAAAGCGAGCTGGACGCGGCAGTAAAATTGATCGGTGACCGGGTTACCGGCGTTCAAGGTGACATTTCTAATTTGAAGGACTTGGACAGACTGTTTGATACGGTAAAACAGGAGAAAGGACATCTGGATATTCTATTCGCAAACGCTGGACTTGGCAGCATCCTGCCCTTGGGTCAAATTACGGAAGAGCAGTACGACAAGACCTTCAACGTGAACGTCAAGGGTACTTTGTTCACCATCCAAAAGGCTTTGCCGCTGTTTCCAAATATGACGGGAACCATCATCATAACCGGTTCGACGGCGGGTACGATTGGCGACCCAGGGTTTAGTGTCTACGGAGGTAGCAAGGCGGCTCTCCGTCAGATGGCGAGGAGCTGGATAATGGATTTGAAAGGCACTGGGATACGACTTAATGTACTGAGCCCAGGCGGGGTCCACACGCCAGCTTATGATGATCTGTTTGGCGAGTCGCTAAATCAAGTCCTTGAATCGGCGAAGAATGTCGTTCCGCTAAGCCGCTTGGGCAAGACGGAGGAGATTGCCGACGCGGTGATGTTTCTGGCCTCGGAGGAAAGCAGCTATGTGAACGGCATTGAATTGTTCGTAGATGGCGGTATTGCTCAAGTCTGACTGTACATTAGAAGGGGATGAGTTGTCATCTGAGCAATTGATAAGCCCATGTATTAACTCAGGCAGAGCTATTAATCTCTGGTTGTCGGGGGACAAGAACATATTCCCAATGAAAGTCGCTAAAATAGCGGCTTTTTTGTTTTATCGCGGTACAAGTTCTTGTCCCGAGTCGAGGACAAGAACTTGTACCGATTGCCGTACTACTTGACACAAACCTCCCCTTATTAACAGCGTTACAGAATATGATATCATTTATTTGATCCAATTTACATTCACTGGGTTAAGTTTGTATCATTCCGCCGATTATAATGGGAGTTTTGTGTCACAGTCTCTCAGTACCGCCATTTACAGGGGGAGATTTGTGTCACTAACGCTTAATACGAGGGGGAATACATAGATAGTCGTAAACGGAAGTTATCGCACACAACCCTTTTGAATTATTGCCATGACTACATCATTTTTTTTGATTGGTTAGTATCGGAAAATTATGCTGCTGATAGCCGTAAAAGTATAGGTTTAGAAACTCTGGAGAAATTGACGGTCAGGGAGATTGAGAATTTTCTATCTTTTCTCGAATATCAGTTGAACAACTCCAGTCATACGATAAACCGCAAATTATCGGCTCTCAAATCATTGTTTGATTATCTACAAAACAAAGCAGAAACTCCTGACTTGAAGCCATATATATTGCGCAATGTTATGGCAAAAATGGAATTCAACACTGTTAAAGAGACTCAAGAAACCATTGCGAATCGGATTGAAGGTAAAATACTCAGAGAAGATGACTTTGAGACTTTTCGTCAATTTGTTGCCCATGACTATGGTGTAATTAACAAAGATAACAAACGACTTAAACACTTTCATGAATTTAATCGTGAACGTGACACAGCCATCGTTTCTTTAATACTGGGATCAGGATTACGATTGTCAGAAGTCGCTGGCATAAATATAGAAGACCTAGACATCGTTAAAGGTCAAGTTCGAGTATTGCGAAAAGGTAACAAAGAACAGTATGTATATTTTAGCAAGCAAGCTTTGTGGGATTTAGAAAATTTCCTTGAAATCCGGGAAGAACGATATAAAGCAGAGAAAAACGACAATTATTTGTTTATGGCAGCACCAGTTGGTCGTAAAGGAAAAAACCGACGATTAACAGCTAGGTCTATAGAGAAGTTGATTGAAAAGTACGCCACAGCCTTTGGGAAACCGTCTTTATCAGTTCATTCATTGAGACATTCGTTTGCAACAAGATATCACATGGAGAATAATGATGTACCAAGATTAAAGAATCAATTAGGGCATTCATCAATACAAACCACAATGATTTATACACACTTAACTGATGAAGAAATGCGTATTGCAGTAAATAATATGGATAAATAAGACACAAAGCATAAAGAGAATGTGTACTATCAGACTAGAAATGGAAGAGCTTTTGACACAAATTTCCCCTCGTATTAAGCGTTAGTGACACAAATCTCCCCCTGTAAATGGCGGTACTGTGAGACTGTGACACAAAACTCCCCTTATAATCGGCGGAATGATACAAACCTAACCCAGTGAATGTAATTTGGATCAAATAGGGGTACAGTCAGGAAAATGCGGATTTACAACGCTAAGCCCATTTCCCCGACTATTCCCCCAGTTTTAACAACGTTAAGAAAGTTTCAAGGGTCTTAAAGAATCTAACGAGACCATTTTCTCCGAATTAAAATGGTATTCTCCAAGTAAATTAATATGTTCCCAACCTAGAGGTGACATATGGTGCAATAATTCTTCATTAAAACTACCTGACCGTTTTTGATATTCAACTGCCTTTGTTAGATGTAAAGTATTCCAGATACTGATGGCATTAATGATTATATTTAAGGCACTGGCCCTTTGCAATTGATGCTGTATGGTTCGTTCCCTAAGCTCTCCTTGTTTTCCGAAGAAAATAGCTCTTGCCAGTCCATTCATCGCTTCTCCTTTATTCAATCCTTTTTGTATTTTTCTTCTTAATGATTCATCCGAAATATAATTCAAAATAAAGATCGTTTTTTCTATTCGGCCCATCTCACGTAAAGCGGTAGCCAAGCTGTTTTGTCTTGAATAAGAACCTAGTTTCCCCATAATAAGGGATGCTGAAACTGTTCCTTCATTTATAGAATGAGCTAATCGCAAAACATCCTCATAATTTTCTTTAATGACCTTTGTATTTATTTGTCCACGTAAAATGGCTTCTAATTTTGGAGATTCACTTGCTTTATCTATTGTAAATAATTTCGAGTCTGATAAATCCCTTATTCTTGGAGCAAATTTAAATCCTAATAAATGAGTCAATCCGAATATTTGGTCTGTGTAACCAGCATTAATTGTACTAGTATTAGAAGTAGTAATTAACGTATCTCATGTTATCAACTACTTCTTTTTTATTTCCTTATAGATTCATTATATGTACTATGAATTTTATGGATATATAGTATCTAACGAAATGATTTTAGACATGGGGGGAAATTTTGAAAGTACAAGAAGTTCTCATTCATGAGAAGAAAAGATATCTGTTAATTGACAATGGAGGGCATCCAGTTACTTCAGTTGCAAAGTATATAAAGTATTTAGATAACATTGGAAAAGCTGAAAACACACTAAAGTCATACTGTTACCATCTAAAGCTTTACTTTCAATTCCTAGAGGAGTGTAGATTAGAATATCAAGAAGTAAACCTTGATATTTTAGCTCAATTCATCGGTTGGCTGAGAATCCCTGATCAATCTACAAAAGTCATTTATTTTGAAGCAACCTTAGCGAAACGATCAGAAAAAACGGTCAATACCATCATAACGTGTGTCATAGGGTTCTATGACTATTTGACTCGTAATGAGGATTACGGGGGGAATTTAAATGATCAATTAATAAAGCAAGCCCCAGGGCGTTTTAAGACTTTCAAACCTTTCCTTCATCACATTACAAAAGGGAATTCTTATGATAAAAACATTTTAAAGATTAAGGAACCAAAGCGTTTAATCAAAACTTTGAGTAAAAATCAAATCCAAGTGATCCATGATGCGTGCAGCAATATACGGGATGAATTATTATTCCGTATATTATATGAAGGAGGATTACGGATTGGAGAGGCCCTTTCTTTGTGGGTAGAGGATTTTGATATAGGTAAAAACGCTGTTACGGTGAGGAAATCCAAAACATCAGATGGAGAAAAACGAAAAGTTTATGTGTCTATTGAGACTATGAATCTCTTTCAAGATTATCTAATAGACTATCATTCTTACGAAATTGATAGCAATTATGTTTTTATCACCTTAACTGGACCAAATCGTGGTAAACCAATGACTGATGGTTCTGTACGTTCTTTAATTAAACGGATGAAGAAAAAAACAGGAATAGATTTTACCCCTCATATGCTCCGGCATACATATGCCACAGAGTTACACGCAGCAGGAGTTGATATTGCCATCATACAGAGGTTATTAGGGCATGCACACGTTCAAACAACCATACAGACTTATATCCATGCATCCGATGAAACCATACGTGAAAGCTGGGAACAAGCTCATTCAAATAAAAAAATGGGAAGAAGAGATAAATAATGATACAGAACACATTCAAAATAAAACCCCTTCCCCATCATTTGGAACAGATAAATGAACCATTACTTGGATATTGGGCAAATGATGTGTGGGATGTACAAGAATGTCCCTTTTTGGATAAACATTATGATTGGAATAGAAAATTGATTTTTGATAAGGTACACAATCTTAGATTAAAAAATGAATTAAAATATTATTTTTATAAGGGGTTACAGGAGACAAGGATCTCGATTATCTATGCTTTTATGCATTATTATCCATGTCTTAAAGTTTTTACAGAATTCATCTCTCGATATTATGCTGATTTAGATTCTATTATTGATATTCCGAAAGAAAAGTTTCTAATAGAGTATCGAACATTTCTTGTAGAGAAAGGAAAATCAGTTGAGATTGTACACCGGAAAAAGTCATCACCGTGGATGTCACCAACAGTTCAACCATCATTGTATATTAGACTATTTCTTCAAGTTTATGATTTTTATTATTACTTTTATGACGAACGAGAAGAAACAGATAAGGATTGTTGGGATGTACGAAATTTGAAGATTAATTATAACAATACAATCAGTAGATATTCATTAGACTTTTCGAAAATTCCGCAACCTTATAGACAATTATTTAAAAAATATATAAAGACTTGCCTAGTTGTTCAGCAATCCATTAGCTTTTCTACAGCAATATGTTATTTAAATAGACTTTTGTTTTTCTTCACCTTTTTGAAGGAGAAATATCCTGAGTGGAAAGAATTAAATCAGCTATCTAGAATGGATATTGAGGAGTATATTGAATACTTGCGACATTCTACTATTAAAAAAGGAAAATATTTAATTAATCCAGATCACAATTATGTAAATCGTTTTTTAATAGACCTTAAAACGTTTATCTCATACATACAAAAATTCGAATGGGAAGAAGCTCCGATAAAGTCAGTTATTTCACTATTGTCAATTGAGGATATTCCTAAAAAGAAAAGAGCAAAGGCTGATGAAATTAAATATATTCCGGATGAAGTATGGGAACAGTTAGTTTGCCATATTAACCAACTTTCCTCAGATCATATACCTATAATTCTTCTAATGGAAGCTACAGGTTTTCGAATTAGTGACGTTTTATCACTTATAATTGACTGCTTAGTAAAACAAGAAGATGGCTGGTGGATTATCGGAGATCAAAGAAAAGTAAGTTATAAAAATCATAAAGTTCCTATTTCAGAAGAAATTGCTAATGTTGTCTTGGTGCAGCAAGAAATTACAAAAAAGAGATCCTCTTTAGACACGAACCCTAAGAAATATTTGTTTCCAGTACTTAAAGGGAAAAGGATGGGTAATCCCATATCGCAGGATTCCATAAAGCTGAACCTTAATAAACTAGCTAACAGATGTAATATTAAGGACAAGGATGGAGAAATTTATTGGTTTAAAAATCATGCATTTCGACACCGTTACGGTGTTAATTTGATTAATAACGGAATGAATATCCTTCATGTTCAAAAATTGATGGCACATGCCAGTCCTGAAATGACATTAGTCTATGCCCAAATTCATGACCAGACACTCCGTGATGAATGGGAAAAGGCTCGAGATAATGGCGCAGTAAGATTAGATACACGTGGAGAAGTTATTGTCGCTGATTTAGCTCAACAGGCTAAAGAAAATGGAGTTGAACTGGAGTGGATACGTCACAACATGGACTCCATTCGTTTAGATCATGGGTTTTGTGTAAAAAGCCCAAAACTTCATTGTGATTTTCTTGAACAGACATTGGAACCACCATGTATTAAAAACAACTGCCGAAGTTTTCACGTTGACAAGACTTTTCTCGACTATTATCAAGAACAGATATCTAAAATGGAAGCTGATATTGAAGTATACAAAAAATCCGGAAGGTTACGTTCCATTGAGTTAATTGAACCCAAATTAAAAAGATATAAAGAATTAGCAAATGGTTTACTACATACTGGTGGAATCTTTGGTTTAGATAAAACTAGACGTGAGTATGTTGGAGATGAACGTGAGAAGGTGATGCAAAATGTCTAATGAAACCCCAAATACTGAAGGTATTATAAAATATGCGAAGTTGAAAACGGAAAAGTCCATTCAAAAAGTTGAAGAAGCGATCAAAAAGATGATAAAAAAACAAATGAAAATCAATTTTAACTCTATATCTGCAGAATCAGGGGTTTCAAAGGCATTTCTATACAGAAATACAAAACTCCGAGATCGAATCGAAACACTTCGCAAACAACAAGAGGGTCTCCCCTCAATAAAGCAAGTTAAAAGGAATATGAGTGACGCATCAAAAGATGTAATTATCGCTTCCTTACGGAAGCGAGTCAAGCATTTAGAAAAGGAAAATAAAGAAATTAAAGAACAATTGAAAATTCAATATGGGAAAATGTATGAGGATATTTAAGTTCCCACTCTTTTTCCTTTCCCTGTTGATTTTTTTCTTGTAATATGACGAAGCCATAAAAATGTTGAATGTCTTTTTTGTACAATGACATCGGATTCATGAATATTTATGTTAAAATATCGAAGAGATTTTGAAAGATTGTACTTAAAATATAGGGTCATTTAGTGGAAAAAGAAATTTCAATAGAAATAAAAAATTGCAAGGTAAAATAGTTAAAAAAGGCTGAGTATATATGAAGATTTCTTTAATTGTTGCGATGGATAAGAATAGAGTAATTGGTAAAGAGAATGACATTCCTTGGAGAATTCCGAATGATTGGAAGTATGTTAAAGATACTACAAATGGACATTCAATTATATTAGGTAGAAAGAACATTGAGTCTATCGGAATAGCTTTACCTGGCAGAAGGAATATTATTCTGACACGAGATAAAGGTTTTAATTTTGATGGATGTGAAATTGCCCATTCAATTATAGATGTTTTTGAGTTATGTAAAGATGAAGAAGAGATTTTTATTTTCGGTGGAGAACAGATTTATAGTTTGTTCTTACCTTATGTTGAAAAAATGTATATAACAAGAATTCATCATGAATTCGAGGGAGACACATTTTTTCCTGAAGTTAATTTTGATGAATGGAAAGAAGAATCTGTTGAAAAAGGAATTATGAATGAAAAAAACCCATATAACTACTATTTTCATGTTTATAAAAGAATAAATTTATTAAGCTAACAGTTTCAGAGATTTTAAGTAAAACTTTTAAAAAATGATTAAAATATTAAGCAACAATAATTTTTGGTTAGAGAGAGGTTTGGAAAATGAAAAAAATTGACATTTTAAATGGTGGATATGTGATCTTACAAGACTACATGGGTTCCGACTTATCTGTTACAAATTCAGCTCGTGTTTCTTATAACAAGAAAAAGGACGTTCTTGACGATAAAGATAAGGGACTCATTGACTTTCTCGCTCGTGAAGGTCACACAAGTCCATTCAGACACACTTCACTTCAATTTGAAGTTTACGTCCCTCTTTACGTCGCAAGACAACATTGGAAGCATATCATTGGTTCTGGATTTCAGGACCCATTCGTTGCTTGGAATGAATCTTCTCGTCGTTATATTACTGAAGAACCAGAGTTTTACATACCTAATGCTAATGAGTGGAGATCGAAACCAGCAAATTCAAAACAAGGCTCTGGCGAGAATTTAAGTGAATTATCTGGAGGAGTTTTTACAAAGAAGCTTGAAGAGCATATTGCTGAAGGTGAACGCCTTTATGAAGAAGCCATGGAAGCTGGTGTGGCTCCAGAACAAGCTCGATTATTTCTTCCTGCTTACTCTATGTTTGTGAGATATTATTGGACTGGTTCTCTTCAAGGTGTAGCCCATTTCTTGAATTTAAGACTCCCAGAGGATGCCCAATACGAAATTAGAGTTCTTGCTGAAGCTGTGCAGGAATTAGCACATGAGAAGTTTCCATTGTCCCTTGACGCTCTCCTCAAATATAA
Organism: Paenibacillus sp. LC231; assembly: GCF_001860525.1. Lineage (NCBI taxonomy): Bacteria > Bacillati > Bacillota > Bacilli > Caryophanales > Paenibacillaceae > Paenibacillus > Paenibacillus sp. LC231. The sequence goes on from NZ_JFOM01000018.1 coordinate 42,108, forward strand.
CTAAATAGTAAGGATGGTTCTTGTTAATTCCATTTATTTAAGTGCTTTAATGGAAGATGATGGCTAACGACTTTGAGTCGTTAGTCATTTTTAATCATTCTTTAAATACATGTCTATAATGAAAGAACACAATTAAATTCTAACTTTTTTATAAAAAGGTATTGATAACCAGCAGTGTCTGTATAATGCTCTTCTATGTTTAGATCCGTCTCATGGTGCAACAAACCATCCAAAACATGAATCGCATCCCTTGAATTAGTATGAATAATCTTTGTGTAGTAAGAAGAGAATTGATCACTAGTAAAACGGTAGATGGTGGCTCCTTTTCCGGTTCCATAATGTGGATTTGCATCTGCATGTAGTGATGAAACACCTAGCTGCATTCTCATACCGTCTGACGAGGATGTTGTACCGTCTCCCCAATAAGAAGACAATTGTAGCTTGTGATGAAAATTTACTAATACAGCTTGGGCTTTATTCATTGCGTCTTCATACATGCGCCATTGAGACACATTGGCTAGTTGCTTATATGTAAGCCCGGGTGTTGCTTCAGCCATTTTGCTCAAGCCAATATTCATTCCCATTCCTAAAAGAGCAGCCATAATAATGATTGTTTCTTCTTTATCTGGTTTTCGTTTGTTAGAAGCATGTGTAAATTGCTCATGAAATCCTGTTATATGGGCAACATCCATCAGTAAATCGGTTAATTTTATTCTTGGTAGCATCTGATACAGGCTTGCACTAAATTTCTTTGCTTCTTCTGGAACATCTTTTTCTAATCGTGCAAGTGACAGCTTTCCTTTTTCAAGAGAAACTCCATCTAACTTGTTGGAATTAGCAGCTAACCACTGTAACCTCCCATTAAGGCTGCTAGTTCTCTCTGTAATATAATCCTTGAATGATAAACTAACCGATAATCTTGTATTCTCCTTCGTTTGATTCCATGTATCTTCGGAAAACAAATATTCCTCAAAATCTCTATATTGTCTACTGCCCACAATAGAAACATCACCAGCCCGAATATGCTCCCGAAGTTCTGTTAAAACAGCCATTTCATAGTAATGCCGATTGATTGTTGTACCATCATCCTCGTATAAATGCTTTTTCCACCGTTTTGAAATAAAATCCAAAGGTGAGTTATCAGGTACTTTTCGCTTCCCAGATTCGTTCATTCCTCGTATAATCTCTACAGCTTGTAAAAGTGGCTCATTCGCCTTTGTGGAATGAAATTCCAATACCCTTAATAGGGTTGGCGTATATTTTCTAAGAGAATAAAATCGTTTTTGCAGTAAGTCTAAATAGTCATAGTCGGCAGGACGTGCAAGCTCCTGAGCTTCTTCCACTGAAGAAACAAAAGAATTCCATTCAATAACCGATTCTAAAACCTCAAAAACGTCTAGTTTTTCCCGTTTTGCTTTGATTAAAGCTTGTCCGATGTTCGTATAGTGTATAACCTTCTCATTCAGCTTTTTCCCGTTTTGTTTCTGAATTTCTTCTTGAGCCTTACGGCCTTTTGATAACAGACTGAGTATTTGTCTGTCGTGAATTTCAAAGGCTTTATCCGTTAAATCCTGAGTAAGGTGTAATAAATAGACGGTTAAAATCGAGTATCGTTTATTTTCTTGAAAGTCACGGAACGCATAAGGCTCATATCTTGAACCTAAGCGAGATAGCTGTAACAAGCGATTGCGATGCAAATGATTAATTTGTACCGTTTCTAATTCTATACCTCGTATGTATTCGAGTCGTTCTATTACTTTTAGAAATGTTTCGGATGAAGGATGACCCGGTGGTTCCTTTAACCAACCCAATATCGTTTTATTGGATTCGGATGGATGCTGCGAAGTAATGATCTCTTCAAGCTTTTCTTTTTGGTTATTTGTTAGAGTTTGACTAACCGTATTAAATAGCTTCTTTTCAGCCATTGCCCTTGCCTCCCACACCAATCTCTCAAGTGTAGTGATAGCAGGCAGAATGATTTTCTTTTTTCTTAGAAAATCTATACATTCATGTAGTAGATGCATGGCATCGCCATTTTCCAAAGCTAATTGATGAAGATGCTTAAATGCTATTCGATATTCTTTTAGTGTAAAAGTTACAAAGTCGTATTCACTTCGAATTTCTTTCAAATGATCCCAAAGTGTATTTTCTCTTTGAGGATAAAGACTAATCGAAGATGAAGTGGCACCGATTTGTTTCGATATATAATGTATGACTGAATCCGGGATGTTTTTGATATGAGTGTATGGCCAACTGGGATACCGAAGAACAGCTAATTGGGGTAGTACCAGCGAAGCTGATACCACCCGCAAAGTAGGTGGATATATATGTAAAAAATCAATTCAGAGCTTAAAAATATCATTCAATTCGTTCCAGTTGTCCCCGATCCAGATCATCTCATCAATAAAGCGTCCCATTGTCTTTTCACTGCTATACATCGCATGTACCCACTTGAACTCCTTATACCAAGTAAGTTTAATGGATCGAACGAGTTGCTCATTAGATAAGCTCATATGTACCCTGTAGCCTTCTACATAAGCCTCTACAGCATCCAATCGCATTTGGGCATCTTTAAGAGCACACGATAGCAACGCTCGTGAGATATCAAAATCAGGATAAACAAACTGTACTCGATCAAAGTCGACAATATCAGCAACTCCATCCTTGTAAAACAAAAGATTGTCAACATGCATATCCCAATGGGCCCATCCCTTAGCGCATTCATTGAATATATCCATGTCTAGTCCGCTAAGTATTTCCATCTGCTTTTGAATGGCTAGTACGTATTTTTCGTGATTTGCTTCCTCTGTCTCATGCAAATTCAGCTCTAGTCTGGCAATCATTTTATGTTTGCTCGGCAACTCCCAATGCAGAGCTATGCGTCGAGGCATATGGATACTCATCCATTTGTGCATTCTTCCAGTAGCTTCCCCAAGACTGTACATTTGTTGGAGATTAGCAGTCCCTGCCTGGATAAGCTCCCCCTTACTAACACCAGTAATCATATAGTCTTCTTCGGATTGTAAACGATGAATATACCGATTATTGTACGAATATACAGGCTGACAAGGTATGCCATCGCGATACATCAAATCTTGATACCGCAATGCTTCGTGAACGTCTTCAAGTCCTCTTCGGTACCTAACTTTACAATATTTCTTCACAAAATAGGATTCGCTGTCGGTCTTCATGATCCACTTCATATTTCCGTATCCCAAGTTGTTTGCTTCTACAGATTGAATATGCCATCCAAACTTGCCTCTGAGGTCATTAATGATCTCTTCCTCAATAAGATTTATTGCTCTAGCTGCTTCCATAATGATCACCTCTCAATAGTGGAGTATACGAACCAAATTGGTTAAGCGCCTTAATAAGATGCAGAACTAACGTTCCTATAAATTGTAGTATCTTATCGATCGACTGTAAAGCACTTCCAATAACTGAAGGAGCACAAAAAACATGCTGTAGCGAAAGGTTCAAATAATTCACAAACATTAAAGTTCCGTATTTTCTTTTGTAAGTGGAACATAGAGCTTTTTGAGATTCATATTGTTTAAAATATATAGCTCAGATATACTGATTTCAACTACATTGTTCCGATACTGACCAAATTAGGAACTTTTATTTATTAATGGGGACTACACCTGCTCAACAAAAAAATAAATAGCAGTTTTTTTCTTTTGCATATTTTGTACAACAACTGCAAAGCGGCAGTTTATTTTTCTGCTAGACTTATATATGGAAGGAGGACCATTAGTGGATTGGCTTGATCGAATGAATGCAGCAATTGACTATATTGAGGACAACCTGATTGGGGAAATTGATTATAAGCAAGCTGCAAAAGCAGCTTGTTGCCCGAATTATCATTTCCAACGAATGTTTGCGTTCATATCAGAGGTGACGCTTTCTGATTATATCAGAAGAAGACGGCTGACACTTGCTGCTTTTGAGCTACAGCAAAGCAACAAAAGTGTGATCGAAATCGCACAAACATATGGTTATAAATCTCATGCTTCATTTACGCGAGCATTTCGTGAACTGCACGGGACTTCACCAACATCAACTCGTAAATCAGGGGTAAAGATGAAGGCTTATCCACGTATTTCTTTCCACATTTCGATTGCGGGGAGGACAGAAATGAACTACAGAATTGAAAAAAATCCTGGGTTTTCAGCTGCAGGCTTCAAAAATTGCGTGAATACTGATCATGCGTTCAATTCCATACCTAAAATCTGGCAAGAAGCAGGAATGAATGGCATTGGAGACAAATTACTTGGTTTAATGGGTGAAAACCCTGAAAAAGTACCTAATGGCATATTGGGCATTTTATCAGGAGGTGACTGGGGTAAAAATGAAACTCTCTTCTATTACTTGGCTGTACCATATGAAAAAGAAACTCCTGCGGATATGGAAAAGCTAACATTCCCTGAAAGCCAATGGGTTGTATTCGAAGCCCAAAATCCTGCCGACCTCGTAAACGCATGGAAGTGTTTGTATACGGATTGGGTTCCTACATCAGATTATGTACTGGCAGACTTGCCAGCAGTTGAATGCTTTTATCCTCCAGGACACTATCCCCAAAATGAATTATGGGTTCCTATTACTGCGAAAGGAAGATGACTATGGCTAATTTGAAAAAAATTGAATTTGTTGATTTTGGTCCATACAAGATGGTTGGAAAAGAAATTAGAACCAAGATTGAAAACTTTAATCCTATTTTTCCATCAAAATATCCAACGATTCCATCGTTGTGGAAACAATGCTTTTCCGACGGCACATTTGATACCCTTGCAAACATGACTGAATATTGTCCTGCCGAAACGCCGAATGGTTATGAAGGGTACGTAAGAGATTTCAACAAAGAGGATGAAACATTTACATACGTTGCAGGCTTTTTAATGAAAGTTAATACACCTGTGCCCGATGGGTATGCAGCATATGACATACCAGCTTGTACCATTGCAAAAACTTGGATTGAGGGCGAAGAGCATGATATCTATCCGAATGCACATCGACTGACAATGGAAGCCATTCATCAAAATGGATATGAAGTGGATTGGCAAAATTACTTTAAATGTGAAGTTTATACGGATCAAAGATTTGGAATGCCCCAGAAACGCGGACAGAAAGTACTGATACTTGATTATTATATACCGATTAAGCAAGTCTAGCTAAACGTTAGTTTAACAAACAGGCTGTAATTGGTACATTTATCACTCATAAAAAGAACTCTCCGCGTCTGGAGAGTTCTTACATTTTTATCCATGCGTTTGCGGGTGGTATCAGCTACGCTGGTATTACCCCAGTATGGTTTATGAAACGAAAAAAGTAGGCGTTCGCACGAAAACAACCGTTGCGATTCTATACATGCGTGACATTGTTGATCCTAAGATTGTTCAAGATGTAAAGAATAAATTAGATGATCTTCACATTGACGGAGCGTTTAGCGCCACTCAGCTAGAAGAATTAATGGAACCGACAAAAGCATTATTTCCTTTGATGGGGTATACAGGCAGACCAGACTTTACCGCTAACTGTATGCTAAATGGCCGTGTAGCGTTGATTGTGGATGGTACACCAGCTGCGTTGATTGCGCCTGCCAATTTATTTTTGCTTGTGAAAGCACCCGAAGATATCCACTTTACTGCTTTGGCAGCTACATTTGGTCAAACGCTTCGTTTACTTGGCTTGTCCATATCGCTACTGCTTCCTGCATTTTTTGTTGCCATTCTTACCTATCATCAAGATCAGCTGCCCTATTATCTACTTGCCACTTTGGGGATTAACCGGTTGGGAATCCCTTTTGATGTGGCAGTTGAAATGTTTATTGTACTTCTCTTCTTAGAAATCCTGCGGGAAGCTGGTATCCGATTGCCTTCTGCGGTCGGCTCCACGGCAACGGTTGTAGGAGGACTTATCCTGGGGGATGCGGCCATTCGTGCTGGATTCTTATCCCCTGGTATTGTTGTCATCGGAGCAATTACACAAATCTTTGGTTCAACTTTATCGAGCCTATCATTGGCTGGAACAATTAGTATCTTACGCTTTTTTCTTTTCATTCTGTCTGCCATGCTTGGCATTTATGGCTTCTTTCTTGGATTATTTATTGTGCTCAGCCATTTAGCCTCATTGCGTTCATGCGGCTTGCCTTACTTGGCCCCAATATCACCTCCATTTAAAGACTTGGCCAACGCTTTGTTTCGATTACCTTGGCCATGGCGAAAAACTCGACCGGACATGTTGAAGACACGAGATTCTACAAGGCAAGGGGACAGGCATAAATGAGGAGATATAAAAGTATGGTTGCACTTTTCCTTCTTCTCACCCTTACCGGTTGCTGGAGCAGATATGAAGTGCAAAACATGAACTATGCTACGGCTGTTGGAATAGACTATGTCGATGGTCAATACACCTTATATGTGCAATTGCTTGATTTCTCGACAGTGGCCAAGCTGGAGGGACAGCAAAAAGCGGAGCAGCCCCCGGTTTGGGTGGGCAAAGGCGAAGGTTCCTCGTTTACGGAGGCGGCAAATGATTTGTACAGTACATCACAACAACGCTTAAACTTGGGACAAATCTCTGCCATTTTGTTCAGCGAGAGATTGATGAAGGAAAACAAAGTCGGAGAAGTGCTGGAATTGATCAATCGTTATCGTGAAATAAGGTACTTGGCCTGGCTGTTTAGCACAAGAGAGCCTCCTGAAGAAATCTTGCTGGCAACCCCATTTTTTAGATTATCGCCAAATGCATCCATTCTTCACAAGCCCGAGCAAAATTTCAGACAGCGTTCTATCCTTTCTCCGGTCCGCCTGCAACAATTTGTACTGGACTCAAACGAAAAGGCCAGAACCAGTTATATACCGGAATTATCGCTTCGCAAAGGTCAATGGCAGGAAAGTAATAAACCAAAAGAGCTGCTTAGATATTCTGGCATACATGTATATGATCTACACAATTATTATGGACGAATGGATCTTAAGGATTTGCCGGGAATGCCCTGGCTAAGTACTCACACGATCCGAGTACCTCTTGATTTGTTTGCCGAAGAGAAGCTTGCGGCTGTTCTTGTCGCAGAAAAACCCAAATATGAAGTGACTCCTATTGTGAAATTGAACAAGGCGTATTTCGATATTTCAGTAAAAGTGAAGGCAGGGATCAATGAATTGCATACGGACCTTACCGAAAAGGAACTCACACAAATGGCTCAGGAAAAAATAGAGGAGCAAATCCGCAAAACGTATCAAACTGCTTTTAAAGAGGGTATAGATATTTACAATTTGGGCGAATCTTTGTATCGCAAACATCCACATCAATGGAAGAGCATTGCCACAGGAAAACAGCAACTCGTTTTAAACCAAGATTCCCTGCGCCATGTAAAGGTTGAGGTGAATATTGTTTACCCTGGAAGATATAAATTACATGAACATGGTGAATCCACCTCGTGATTCTGGCAAGTGAAATTATTAACTCACCTTGCTTCTTCTGCTTAGCGTTGGGGAAGCAAGGTTTTTGTTTCCAAAAAAATAGTTTAACGTTGTAAATCCGCATTTTCCTGACGGAACCCCTAAATAGTTTGTATCTTTCGAATAAAACATCATTCCATCTTTATCCTTAGCTATCAGCGCATCAAAATATTCTTCTGCAGCCTCCATCGGTGTCTGGGCAATAGCTCTTTCAGCCGTTGTAGTAGACGATACTAAAATAGCACCTGCAACAACTCCACCAAGCAGAACTGATAATAGTTTTCTAGTTTTCATGGTCTTATTGGCTCCTTTCAATTTTAGTTTTCCTAGTTACTAACCCTTGCCAGGCTCCTAAATTGGTATGACAATAGGAATAACGTAATTTGTTACAAGATAGTTATGATTTTCTTTGAACCTCTTATTAAGTACCTATGCATTCACCTAAAAGTGGTTAACAGTTGAGGAAGAAATTTCAACCGGCCTGAATATAAGCTCCTGAAGCGTGTTTTGCGTGAAGGCGATATATTATTCGTTAAGTCTATCAATAGGTTTGGCCGTAACAAGCAAGAGATCCTAAAAGAGGGGCAATGGTTGATTGATGCCAAGAAAATATACAACAAGGAGAAATCAAAATGAAAAAAATCATTATGAGTGTATTGGCAGTGTCTTTTTTTACGGCAACAGTAGCTTTTGCTGCAGCCTCGCCTGAATTTGTTCCTGATGAAAAATTTACAGAAGTTAAGACTTCTGGTGTTGAGAAAGCCTGGGTTGGGCCAGATCAAGGTGATGATACAATCATCATCGATAGCGAGGGAAATCAAACTACAGCAGGTGAACTGAGGGCACAATTTAATATTAATTTCCAAGAAATTAAGCCGGACGCAATAGATCAGTTACAAACACTTCCTGGTAACGAGAAAAATGAGATTAAGCCACCTGACATATGCGATATCCTTCCTCTCGGCTTTTTTCATCTAAATAGTTTGTATCTGTTATATAAAGCATCATTCCCTTAACTCAGCCTCCATCGGTGTCTGGGGAATAGCTCTTTCCGGTGTTGTAGTAGACGATACTAAAAATAGTTTTCTACTCTTCATGTCCTAATAGCTCCTTTCAGTTTTTAGTTTTCCAAGTTACTAACCCTTATCAGGTTCAACAAAATGAATTTGGTTAATCAGAAGGTCCCCAAAAAAAAAGCGAACGATGATTTTCCTAAGGAAGATCGATCGTTCGCTTTTCTTTTGGGCTAGTATTTATTCGTAGGTATTTCCTGCGAATTTAACGTTCCCAGTACCTTTGTTTTCAACTAAAAGAGCTCTATTCTTACCGTTGGTAATGCTTGTACAAATTTTGGTGAACCTGTCTGTGTCCTTTTTATATTCACCAGGGACTTGTACGGCATTCCCTAACTTAATAATCTGGCCGCTGGTACCAGTTGTTGCAATGGTATACCTCAGGGCAACAACATATTCAGTAGGAACGCCGAGGTTACTTTGTTGCCATCCTATAATGGTGACACTTCCCTTAGTTGTATCGAACAATGAAGTATTAAAAAATTTAAGCTCATTTTCATAAATGAAATCACCAGCATAATAACTTAAAGTTGCGTAGGGACTAATTTCTGATCCGTTATCATTTTGCTCATCTGAGGCATATGTGACTTTATCTTCTACAACAACACTTCTATACTCACTGGATTCAGGATCCATATCAACAATTACATTCTCAACTGGTTCAATTTTGTAACTTCCATTTACTAACTCAGCTTCATAGGGAACGGGAGGAAGTGTACCAAGATCATCATAGGTTAATTCTACAGAGAACGAAATGTTTTGAGGGTTTGAATCATCAATTTGGCTGATTTTGTAATTCTTCAGGGGATTATCTTTGTTAAGCTCAAATTGGCGTTCCAATTTTTCATAGTCTTCACCGCTAACTTTTGCAGTTTCACTAATGTTTTGCTGTACATACCCTGTGAAGTATGAATTCGCCGCACTTTCAAAGGAATAAGTGCTTAAAGAATCACTTGAAGAATGTGTGTTTGTAACCTCGCTTGCCGAAACAATACTACCAAAACTAAATGTTACTGCCATCACTAAAGCCACCAATAAAGATCGTTTTTTCAATTTATTCCCTCCTTTTTCCATATCATACCTTTTACACAAAAATAAGGGAATAATACTTTAGTCCTCATATTTCACATTCTTATTATATTCAACTTTCTTATATGTTGGAGATGAGGGGTTCATATCAATAATCACTGTTTTTATTTGCAATTTATATTTACCGTTCTTGAAATCAACATCATACGTTACAGGTGGAAGTTCACCATTAGCCGTTTCTTCTACTTTCACAGAGACTTTAATACTCCTAGGGTCGGAGTCATCTACTGAAGTAATTTCGAAGTCTTTTACGTGATTGTGAGTGTTATTTAAGATTGTTCTTTCCAGTGCAGTTTTTTCATCTTTATAAATGTGATTATCAGAGATTTTTATTGCATCTTCAAAATTACCAGTTTGTAAATCACTAAAATATCTTTCTACGACAGCAATTGCCTCGGTCCTTGGATTCTCGGGCATTTTTAATGCATTATTTGCACTTGCATAACTTAAAGCAGATGCTATAATGCCGACTGCAATAAAACTAACTATAAATTTTGATCTCATGCTTTTCCCATCTCCTTAGCCTTATTCTAGGTTCTCATATATATAAACACCCATATGTACTAAAAGTTGGTTTTTTTTAGTGGGTTGGATATCTGCAAAGGTGACGCAGTTGCTCTTTCCACTGTTTACAATTAATCATTATAGGGGTCATGTCGACAAAACGCATATATTATACGCTAAGCAAATTGCAACCTAAAAAGTCGAATTCCTATACGCTAAGGAACCGACTTTTTTAAATTTGGCTTGTTTAGTTAAATCTTTCGTACATATTGATCCTTACCCTGATCTTTCACAACTACCCCTAGCTCATTTAAATCCATTTTTAAATTTTTTGCCTTTTTCTTATCTCCTTCTCTAATTGCATTTCTACGTTCATATAAGATTGAATTGGTGTTCTCCCCAAGTAAATGATCTTCTAGGGCCCAAAGTTTGAATTCATCTACATAAGGGTCCTGTTCACACCAAAGGTAATGATGATACAGAAAGATTTCTCGTATTTTTTCCTTCTTAATATCCGTCTTTTCACTCAAAAGTTCTTGACCTTTATTTCCAGTAATTACGACATTATTATCTTCCATAAAGATTTCTTTTACCTCAGATTTTCTAATTATCTTTTCTTTATCATCTTTATTGATCAATATTTCTTGATCGCTTATGCTCATTTTTAGTGCTTCACTATAAACTGTTAGTGATAAAAGAACACCTATAACTACACCTACGAACATCAAGATAATAGACACCCAAAAAGGGTTGAATGCATCCAAAAGTTCAATGACTTTTGAATCAGAAAAGAAAGATATTCTTTTTACGAATTCCAACAACTTTGGAAGAAACCAACCTATCGTTCCTAAAACAATAGGAAATAATACTGCAATCAATTTTTCCAAGAAACCCATACCAATTGTGGATGTATTTTTCATTGGGATTGTTACCTCCGAGACTTTATAGTTAAAAATAGTTGAATTAAGATGTTTAGAGTATCTTGAAATTCTGACAAAAATATTCAATACAAATGAAAATAATAATTATCAAACAACAAATACGCATAAATATATATCCTTATTCAACCATCAATTATTCTAATTAAAGGGAAATAGACCTTTTGATGTTACATAACTATTTTTGTTATTACTCTAGTTAAATCATCCCTATACTTCTCAAGACTAAAGGAAGCCCTATTTTTAAGCATACTTTCTTCTATTGCACCTTGAATCAGAACACAGATCATTTCTACATCAAATTCATTAGAAAACTCTTGTTTCTTTTGTCCCTCTAATAAAATCTCTTTGAGCAATACATTTAACAGATCTTCCTCGTCATCATCAGCTTTATAGTAAGGCACTCCTTCTTCGTCTTTAGCGTTAAAGACAATTTCAATCAATGCGATATTATTTTTATAATTAGCCACTTGGTAAGCCAAACTAGCTTCAATATATGCTTTTAATTGTGAAATAGCCGTTTCTTCTCGAACAACCTTCCCACTAATAAAATCCAATTTTTTGTTAAATAAATGCACTAAGGTTTGATTGATTAAATCCATTTTGCCAGAAAAATGATACGAAATTAATCCTGTACTCACTTTTGCCTTTTTAGCGACTTTAGTTAAACTGACATTTGTATAGCCAAGTTCATCGAGTGTATCAATACAAGCTTGAATAATCTGTTCTCTTCGTGCTTCAGCAATAAAAGATTGTTTGTTTTCCATCAGGGTCTTCCTCTCGTTTATATTGGTTATTCAATTTTTAAATTGGTCTTTCAATCAATTTTTATTTTAATACAAACTTCTTATTCCTGTCAACACTAAGAATTCGACTATCCTGCCTAGTTAGTTTAAATACACCTTATATGGAGGATTACATACGCTATTCATTGCTTATTACTGAGATTTTTGAGGAGTATAGCGACCAAGTGGAGCCGTACAGCATTGATGAGCAATGGATCGAATTAAATCATTATAAGATGTTTGGAGAAACCATAGAAGAGGTTGCCAAGCAAATTCAAGATCGGGTAATGATTCAGACGGGAGTCAGAATTCGGTTCGGCATTGCTGCTAATAAAATAGGTAGTAAGATGGCCTGCGATATGATCGCTAAAAAGAATGAATCCGGTATTTTTCATCTGCGGAAGGAAGAACTGCAGGAGACCATATGGAAATACAAAGTTGAGGAGATGTGGGGCGTAGGCAGCCGAATGAAACGGCATCTGAATAAGATGGGAATCTGGACAATCGGGGATCTGGCTAAAACGCCTCTGCCGCGATTAACCAGACGGTGGGGGGTTAATGGGCAGGTGCTATGGCAATGCGCTAACATGATCGATGACGCACCTGTCTCCCCAATATCGGATGAGCAGAAGGCTTTTGGCAACACTATGACGCTTCCGAGAGATTATCACGATGCACATGATATTGAGACTGTGCTATTGGAGCTGACCATGTCCGTTTGCAGAAGAGCACGTAAAAAAAATCGGATGGGGTGGGTTGTCTCTGTCGGGTGCCAGGGGGCCGATTGGGATTTCCCGACCGGATTTCATCGTCAGGCAAAGATGGAAGAACCGAGCAACCTGACGATGGAGGTTTTTGCTTCCGTGAAGAAGCTGTTTCATCGATTTTGGGACGGTTTGCCTGTCAGACGAGTAGGTGTGAATTTATCTGAATTGGTGGATGATGGGGCGCTGCAGATGTCTTTATTCGTGGATCGTGACAAAATGCTACGCATCGAGAAGACTGTGGATTACATCAAGGATCGGTTTGGCGAAACGGCTATTTTGCCGGCAAGCTCGTTTTTAGATGCTGGTCAGGCTATGGAGAGAGCTAATCGGATCGGTGGACACTATAAGTAGAGGTATTATAGTTTTATTTATGGCTCAAAATAATATTCGGAATTATATGAATATATAATCATACTTTAGAAGGGAGTTGTCGAGATCAATGGTATTAGGTTTGCTTTTAATAGCGATTGTGTTCGCGATTTTTCCTGCTGCTTTTTTTAAATTGTTACGTATTGAGGAAAAAAAGGAGGGTTACGACAAAAGGCGTGACTAAGCTCTTTGAGTCAGAGGCCCACATTGCCTCAAAATGATGTGAGTTATCGATACCAGGAAATCGCACGAGCAGCTACCATTGGTCTATTCAGGCATTTAGATGCGAATCCAATTGGTGGGCGGAGTGATTATCCCTTTGGAATCCGGAACAACTCAGTAAAAGGATTGAAGTTCTACATCCGTCAGGATCGGCGGACACTAGAAGTATAGGTATTATAATAGTAGGTTTAGCGTATACTATTAGCAAAACCGTCAATAAAAACTGCTATAAACAGGCCATTTCCTTCGGGATGTGGCCTGTTTTATTTATATGGATACCATCATATACCTGTGTTATCGGATATCTGGCTATGATACCCTGATATTTAGGGGGAATGAAGGTTATGATACATCCCATGTTGTTGGCAGATGCCCCTGAGCCCTTTGAGTCAAAGGCCCATATTGCCGAATTAAAGATAGATGGAATTAGGGGGATATTGGAGGTAGAGGAGCAAGTTAGATTATATACACGCCATCAAAATGATGTGAGTTATCGATACCAGGAAATCACCCAAGCAGCTGCCCAAGCAACTGGCAAGGGGACGACATTAGATGGAGAATTTGTGGTGTGTGATATCACTACCGGTAAACCGGACTTTGAGGCGACGATGGCCAGATTTTCATCAAACCCTAAGCCTGGAATAGATCGAACACCAGGGCTTACCTACGTAGCTTTTGATATTCTGCAGTATAAGGGTAAGGACCTGACGAAGCTTAATCTGATGCAACGTAAGGAGATTTTAGAAGAGGCTGTTACCGAGAACGAAGTGATCAAGAAAATAAGGTATATGGAGCATGGCTTCATACCCTTGTTTGAACTCTGCAAACAGCAGCAGCTGGAAGGCATCGTGATTAAGCGCAGAGACAGCCGGTATTATCCAGGTAAACGGCCGGAGCATCTTTGGCAACGTGTAGTAGTTTACCAGCGCGAACAATGTGTCGTCCTCGGTTATTCAAAACGGGAAATTGCTTGGCTGATCGGGGTTGAAATAGATGGCGTAATCACGTCTGTAGGAATGCTGAAATACGGCATTACACCATCAGTCCGTAAAGAGGTATTTCCCATATTGAAAAAGACAACCATCAGGGAAACAAAAGATTTTGCCTATGTGGATCCAACGATTAAAATAGATGTTCGGTATCGACATTGGACCAAACAAAACAAAATGAGACTCGCAGTATTAGAGCGAGTGCATCAATAAGAGGACAAATTTATGTCTTCTTTTTTTGTGGCTTTTTTCTGATCTTTCGTCCATTATCTTGGGCTGTTTGTATAATAGCTTTTACCAATTCGTTAACTTCTTTATCACTAATCTTCATATTGGATCCCTCCCATAGTCTTAGTATGGACACATGAAAAAACATGCATACCTCTGCCCTCCTCGCTCATACACATAAATTAAGTCTGCAACACCGCAACAGTGTTACGGCGATACTTTATCAAAAGGTGGGGGTATTATGGCAGGGGAGAGGAAAGAACGTAGTGATAAAAAAAGGCCTGTTGCTCCTTACATAAGAGCATCTGCATATGAGCAAATCGCCAGGATAACTTACGTCTGTGATTTGCCATTGAAAACGGTCGGTGAAATGTTGGCCAGAGAAGGTTTGAAATCTAAAGAACTCCTGGATGTCATTAAAGTAAATTTCCGGAGGGATTTTATCGTGGATGATTATCAGTACTGCTTGGGACATGCAGATAATAAACCATTCCGGATGAACATCGAGGGTGAGAAGTGCCGGTTGGCGATGCGCTTCTTTAATTTTGAGCATGAAAGATTTGCAGCTCTAGCCTTTGCCCTGGATTGTTCAGTTCAGATGGCTGTAGGATATGTTATTGAAACGGCACTGGAGAGAAAAAGCATTATGCTCTCAGTTTTGAGCAAAGGGATTATTCGAGATCTGGATCCGAAAAGAAAAGAGCAACTACGCCGCGTTTGTCGATATATCGATAAAAATAGTCCGGAAGCATACATAACGGTTCCAATGGTCATGGAACACATAATCACGGGGAGTTTATCAAGTCAGAAAAAAATAAATAAAACGATTGATGCATGGAGCCAGTGGTGAGCAGGGTGTATATGAATACAAACCTCCATACAACATAGCACCTTCTCAGACGATTAAACGACCAGGGAGGTACTCAAATAAAAAGGAGAGGGTTATATGGGTAGGAGAGAGAAAAGAGCGAAGAGGTAAAAAGGCAGGTTGCTCCTTACTTAAGAGCAGCAGCTTATGAGCAGATCGCCAGGACGATTGGTTGGGTTTACAGCATTGAAACGTCTTTTGAGAAAAAAAGCATTATGTTCTCAATTTTGTGCAAAGGAATCATTCGGGATCTGGATCCGAAAAGAAAAGAGCAGCTGCACCACATTTATCGGCATCTCGATCAACCTAGCCAGAAGCATACATCACGCAACTCAATGGTCATGGTGTCATGGGATAGTGAATGAATTCAAAAAGTTAAATTTACAGTGTAATTGTGATACAATAAATAGTAGATAATGCATTAAATAGAATTTATTCGATCTGGTATTCTACTCTTAATTTTCTCGGTTTTCTCAATATTTGGAATAAGGAGGTTAAAAGTCGGATATAATATTTATTGAAAGGTGGTATTTAAAATGTTAAAAAAAATAGCTTTAACAGCCGTTGCAGTAACAATGATTTCTGGAATGTTCATAACTATAAATTCATTAGCCAACCCTGCTGATAGTTCCTCCATATCGAAATCGAGTGTTACAGAAGAGGTGGAAACAGATTCTATTGATAGTTTGGATACAGAATTAAGTACTGCAGAAGAGACTAAAGGTATGCCTCTCTCAGATCTTAGAGACATAGAAGAAATTGTTACGCACCATGGTAATTTTGTCCGAACTGATGAGCAAACTATCTTCGATGAGTCTCAAATTGCAAGAGAAAAGAAGAACATTGGTCCAAAGACAATGCAAATAATTCTTGATTACGGAATCTTTTTACGAAAAGAAGAAGAATCTTGAATTTCATAAAAAAGGAACAGTTGTTGAGGACAACTGTTCCTTTTTTTAAGTTAGTTACTCTACATATCCATTTCCAGTTACAGGACCTGTACCAATATTTTGAACTTCGATGGAATAAGTTCCTGGTGGCACTTGATTCCAAATAGGGGTAGTACCAGCGTAGCTGTCACCAAGGGCAAAGTAGTTGTAAATTAAATGGGGAATTTATTTATTACCTCGTTATATTCTTGCTGGGCATCTGTGATTGCAAGCTTCGAATAGATCTCCAATGACTTCCGGCTTTCATGACCGGAATACGGCTGTATGAGTGCGTCATCGATGCCCTGCTTTTTGAGCCAGGTCAACAGAAAATGACGCAGCTTGTGTGGCGACAGGTTTTGAGCAAGTTCAGCTTCCTCCGAATATTTGGTCAAAATCTTTCGTATTCCCCGATCCGTGTACTTTTTCTTCCACGATGATTCAAATAAATAGACCGCCTGTTTTTTCTTCATCGCGTCAGCGTGCATGGCCAGCAGTTCTTTAAATGATTGAGGGAATGGAACGATGCGATCCTTGCCGCCCTTTCCATTATTAATGCGAACTTGGCAGTAAGGGGTACCGTCAGGAAAATGCGGATTTACAACGGTAAGCCCATTTTCCTGACGAATCCCCTATTTTTAACAACGTTAAGAATGTTTCAATGGTCTTAAAGAATCTAACGAGACCATTTTCTCAGTATTAAAATGATATTCTCCTAGCAAATTAATATGTTCCCAACCTAGAGGCGACATATGGTGTAATAATTCTTCATTAAAACTACCAGACTGTTTTTGATATTCAACTGCTTTTGTTAGATGTAAGGTATTCCAGATACTAATGGCATTGATAATTATGTTTAAAGCACTGGCCCTTTGAAGCTGATGCTGTATGGTTCGTTCCCTAAGCTCTCCTTGTTTTCCGAAGAAAATAGCTCTTGCCAGCCCATTCATGGCTTCTCCTTTATTCAATCCTCTTTGTATTTTTCTTCTTAGCGATTCATCTGAAATGTAATTAAGAATAAAGATCGTTTTTTCTATTCGGCCCATCTCACGTAAGGCTGTAGCTAAGCTGTTTTGTCTTGAATAGGAACCTAGTTTCCCCATAATAAGGGATGCTGAAACCGTTCCTTCCCTTATAGAATGAGCTAATCGCAAAACATCCCCATAATTTTCTTTAATGGCCTTTGTATTTATTTGCCCACGTAAAATAGCTGATCACTCGTAAATCGATAGATGGTTGCTCCTTTTCCAGTTCCGTAATGTGGGTTTGCATCTGCATGTAGTGATGAAACACCTATTTGCATTCTCATACCATCTGACGAAGATGTTGTACCATCGCCCCAATAGAAAGGCAATTGTAATTTGTGATGAAAATTTACTAATACAGCTTGGGCTTTATTCATAGCATCTTCATACATGCGCCATTGAGATACATTGGCTAATTGCTTATATGTAAGTCCGGGTGTTGCTTCAGCCATTTTGCTTAAACCAATATTCATTCCCATTCCTAAAAGGGCAGCCATGATAATGATTGTTTCTTCTTTATCTGGTTTTCGATTATTGGAAGCATGGGTGAATTGCTCATGAAATCTTGTTATATGAGCAACATCCATGAGTAAATCAGTTAATTTTATTCTTGGCAGCATTTGATACAGGCTTGCACTAAACTTTTTTGCTTCTTCTGGAACATCTTTTTCTAAGCGTGCAAGTGACAGCTTTCCTTTTTCAAGAGAAACCCCATCTAACTTGTTGGAATTGGCACCTAACCACTTTAACCTTTCGTTAAGGCTGCTGGTTCTCTCCGTCATATAATCTTCGAATGATAAACTAACTGATAATCTCGTATTCTCCTTCGCTTGGTTCCATGTATCTTCTGAAAACAAATATTCCTCAAAATCTCTATATTGTCTGCTGCCAACAATGGAAACATCACCTGCCCGAACATGCTCCCGAAGTTCTGTTAAAACAGCCATTTCATAGTAATGACGATTGATTGTTGTACCATCATCCTCGTATAAATGCTTTTTCCAACGTTTTGAAATAAATTCCACAGGCGAGTCATCAGGTACTTTTCGCTTTCCGGATTCGTTCATTCCTCGGATAATCTCAATAGCTTGTAAAAGTGGCTCATTTGCCTTTGTCGAATGAAATTCCAATACTTTTAATAGCGTAGGCGTATATTTTCTAAGTGAATAAAATCGTTTTTGCAGTAAATCTAAATAATCATAGTCGGCAGGACGTGCAAGCTCTTGGGCTTCTTCCACCGAAGAGACAAAAGAATTCCATTCAATAACGGATTCTAAAACCTCAAAAACGTCTAATTTTTCCTGTTTTGCTTTGATTAAAGCTTGTCCGAGGTTCGTAAAGTGTATAACTTTCTCATTCAGCTTTTTACCGTTTTGTCTCTGAATTTCCTCTTGAGCTTTGCGGCCTTTTGATAACAGACTAAGTATTTGTCTGTCATGAATTTCAAAAGCTTTGTCCGTTAACTCTTGAGTAAGATGTAATAAATAGACGGTTAATATCGAATACCGTTTATTTTCTTGAAAGTCACGAAATGCATAAGGCTCATATCTTGAACCTAAACGAGATAGCTGTGATAGGCGATTGCGATGCAGATGACTAATTTTTACCGTCTCTAATTCTATTCCCCGTATGTATTCGAGTCGTTCTATTACTTTCAGAAATGTTTCGGGTGAAGGATGCCCCGGTGGTTCCTTTAACCAACCCAATATCGTTTTATTGGATTCGGATAGATGCTGCGAAGTAATGATCACTTCAAGTTTTGCTTTTTGCTCATTTGTTAGGGACTGACTAACCGTATTAAATAGCTTCCTTTCAGCCATTGCCCTTGCTTCCCACACCATTCTTTCAAGTGTAGTGATAGCAGGTAAGATGATTTTGTTTTTTCTAAGAAAATCTATACATTCATGCAGCAAATGAATAGCATCACCATTTTCCAAAGCTAATTGATTAAGATGCTTAAATGCCATTCGATATTCCTTTAAAGTAAAAGTTACAAGGTCGTATTCACTTCGAATTTCTTTTAAATGATCCCAAAGTGTATTTTCTCTTTGAGGATAAAGACTAAGCGAAGATGGAATGGCACCGATTTGTTTCGATATATAATTTATGACTGAATCCGGGATGCTTTTGATATGGGTATATGGCCAACTGGGATACCGAAGAATGGCTAATTGAACGGCGAACCCTAAACGGTTTTCTTCCCTTCTTCTTTTATTTATAATTTCTAAATCCCGTTTGGAAAAAGTGTAGTGTGTTCCCAGAACCCACTCATCTTCAGGAATTTGCATAAGGGCCAGTCGCTGTTCCGGTGTAAGCAATTCTCTACCTCTCGCAAATTTCATACAGTATCATCTCACTTCCGTAATTATTCAGTTAATTAGTTCAATTATATATCAATAGAGTGTACTCTATTGATACAAGTATAGTAGACTGATAAAATCATAGTTAAGAGTGTCTCATAAGACTTGTCTCAAAAATGAGGTGAAATTTTGCGGAAAATCGGTTATGTACGCGTCAGTTCGACTAGCCAAAATCCTTCAAGACAATTTCGGCAATTGAACGAAATTGGAATGGATATTATTTATGAAGAAAAAATTTCAGGAGCCACAAAAGATCGTGAACAACTTCAAAAAATGTTAGAGGATTTACAGGAAGGTGACATTATTTATGTTACAGATTTAACTCGAATCACTCGAAGTACGCAAGATTTATTTGAATTGATTGATTTAATACGAAATAAAAAGGCAAGCTTAAAATCACTTAAGGATACATGGCTAGATTTATCAGAAGATAATCCATATAGCCAATTCTTAATTACGGTAATGGCTGGTGTTAACCAATTAGAGCGAGACCTTATTCGTATGCGTCAGCGTGAAGGAATTGAGCTCGCAAAGAAAGAAGGGAAGTTTAAAGGACGGTTAAAGAAATATCATAAAAATCACGCAGGAATGAATTATGCAGTAAAGCTATATAAAGAAGGAAATATGACTGTAAATCAAATTTGTGAAATTACAAATGTATCTAGAGCTTCTTTATATAGAAAGCTATCGGAAGGAAAAAAATAAGCATTCATTACTTATATTAAAAATTTCCGGGGATTGTGAAACAACGTACCTAACCAAGCAGGCTATTTCTATAAGGAAGTATCAATATTTGTTTATCTAACTAGGCACGATCATCAAAGGGTTCCGAGTACATTTTAACGGAGATATACGCTAAACTCAGATTTAAAGCAAGGCTGTATTTTCCGAGAACACTTTATAAAAAACAACCTTAGTCAATCACAAACGAAGGTTGTTTTTATAAAGTCATGGTCTAATTAAAACAATTGCTGTCCCAAGAGCATACCTGAGACTGAAAAGGCACCAGCAGGTGGTAAAACATTAGTATATATGGGAGGTCCCAAACGGGGTGTAAAGGTTGTAGCAATCCAATTTCCATATTCACCAGCCAGCAAAGAGGGAGGTTTCATTATAAACCGTCCACTTAAAACGAAATGCCGAATGCTTATAGCGGTCTCATCAAATATTGTCAAGTTGCCAAAAAAGGAGGCATATGGTGAATCGAAACTTATTTGTTTAGCGCTTTCGTCCCAATACCCATTAATCGGAATAGATATACCACGAAAATTAACTGTACCTACTACTTTGTTGTCTACAATGGAATCAATGGTAAGTATACCTCTAATAATGGATCTCCCCGCAATAGAAGCATCAATCCCCCATACGGATGGAAAGGGGATACTAACTTTGGCTGTCTTTGGAATTTTCAAAATTAACCTCTCCTTGATTATTTTATGTATGGATTGAGTTGTATTTAATCATAATCCTGTAGTAATGATACAGTATATGCACAGAGAATCACTTAGGTGTTTTGTTAAGAAAGAAGCATCAATAATCAATCAGCCTACTGTCTAGATGAACAAGAGTTTGCCTGACCCACGAAAAATATGGAACATTAATTCCTGCTGCTCATACATATGGTCTCGCATTTGGAAAATTTCTTAGCTTTAAAATAAATCATCTGATTCAATGAAATGTAATGCCTATCATCACCTATTTTTATATGTACCTCAGAAGAATTCCTATACCTCCGTTACTCTTCGATCATATTGCATTTGTACGAGGTGGTGTAAAATGTTTAAATTATATTTAGATCCTGGTCACAGGGGAGTGGACCCAGGAGCTATTGGCAATGGGATGCAGGAAAAAGAAATTACCTTAAATATTTCCCATAGCATTCGAAATCTCTCGGAAAACCATTATGAAGGCCTGCAAATTAAAATGAGTAGAACAGCAGATATTACGCGCAGCTTAAAAGAACGTACAGATGATGCGAATGCTTGGGGTGCAGATTATTTTCTATCCATCCACGTTAATGCATTTAACGGTTCAGCTCATGGGTATGAAGATTATATTCATAACAGTTTGTCTGATTCATCGAGAACAGCGTTCATTCGGGACATTAGAAATTGTCAAAGTAAATAACTTGCATAACCGTGGCAAAAAAAAGGCCAATTTCCATGTACTGCGAGAAACCAGAATGCCCGCTTTATTAACGGAGAACGGATTTATTGATCATGCAAGCGATGCCCAAAAATTAAGAGACCCGAATTGGCGGCAAGCGGTTGTCCAAGGGCATGTTAATGGGTTAGCACGCGCGTT
Source organism: Paenibacillus sp. LC231 (assembly GCF_001860525.1). Lineage (NCBI taxonomy): Bacteria > Bacillati > Bacillota > Bacilli > Caryophanales > Paenibacillaceae > Paenibacillus > Paenibacillus sp. LC231. The sequence continues at coordinate 64,021 of NZ_JFOM01000018.1, forward strand.
TAATTTGAAGAGAAAATCGACTAATCTGAAAAGCAATATGGCTATTAAACGTGTAATTGTTGACGGTGTGCAAGTAGGTGCTTACGCAGAAGAAGAAAATGTGTTGAGAACTGTACAACGCAACCTGAGAACAGCACAAAGGATTATTATTGAAAATGTGTAGTTTCGTTGGGATAACGGTTGCTTGACTGCAAGCACGTTAAAGTTTTATCAAAATGGATAACTAGGCTGGATGAACAAAATATACGCTAAGCCTTTGATGTGACGGGCTTAGCATTTTTTTCTTGCTCTAAGTTGGTCCGGCCGATATAAGCCAGGACTAGCTTAATATCAGATGAATAGAACGAAGTTGTTGAGGGAATTATAGCTCATGATGTTTCTATTTCAAATTGTTGGATTTGAGGTGAGTTTTTGCCTAAGATTACTCCTATTCAGTCATACATGATTATTATGCTTTCGGTTGGATTAATGAACCACGTGATTATTATCCCTTTACTACTCGAAGCATCAAAGCGAGATGCCTGGCTCGTAGTGCTTCTTGTTTTTGTCGCTTCACCTGTCTGGATTGGTTGCTTGAACTACATCATTCAAAACATGAACAATCAACACATTAAAAAGTGGCTAGATCAGCACTTTGGAAAGTTTTTATCTGCAATCTTAGTGATTATTTATAGTTTGTTATTATGGCTCATGGGCTTTATTTCCTTAAAAGATACTCTAACATGGACAATCGCATCTTACTTGCCGCAAACACCGATACTAGTTCTTGCGGGAACCACACTTGTTGCATGCTTCTTTGCTACTTTTCAAGGACTCCGTACAATTGCAATTGTGAGCGGAATATTGTTGCCATTTGTTGTTATTCTAGGTCATCTTGTGGCGATTGCCAATTTTCAGTTTAAAGATTATACCCTGCTTTTTCCTTTGTTAGAAAACGGGACAACTCCATTATGGAAAGGTGTTCCTTACGTTGCCGGGGGATTGCTGGAGTTGCCTTTCTTGATGTTGCTGATTCAGCACAAATTAACAAAAAAACCAGGATTTAAAAGCTTGATGTTGATGTGCTTCATCCTTACAGGAATTACGTTAGGACCATTAATGGGATCGATTGCGATATTTGGCCCTGATGAAGCGGCTAACCAAAGATACCCCGCTTACGCTCAATGGAGAATCGTTAGACTGGGAGAATATGTGGAGCATGTCGATTTTTTTTCGATTTACCAGTGGCTATCCGGTACATTCATTCGTGTGTCCCTTTCTATCTATCTCTTGGGAGAATTGTGGAATTTACAAAAACGCAGATGGTTACCTGTGTTATTTGGCGCATTGGCCATGCTTGTTGCCATTTTGCTGCCGATGAGCGACATGGCTTTTCTAGACTTGTTAGGAAGGTTTTATTTTCCTTCATTTTGTATCTTTACAGTAGGGACCTTGATCCTGTATGTTGGTCGAATGATCATCTCAAGAATTCGCCAAAAGGAGTGACTAGCTAGGATGAATAAACTATTCCGACGAATGAAAAGATTATTTGGAAATCAGGGGGCAGAAAGCAAGAGGCCATCGCCTAATACAGAGGCAACAGTCTTGCAACCACTTAATGAACAATCACTCATCCAACACTTTAAAATGTGTCAAGATGTTAAGCACCATGTTTACAAATTAAACCCTGATGATGAACAATCGAGAATCCTATTGCTTTATTGTGAGGGGTTAAGTGACAACAAAACATTCATTCATGAAACTGTGCTTCCTCATTTGACCCGATTTTATGAAAACAATGGTTTTCATCATCAGGAGGAAATAGTCGAGTCGAGCCAACTACAATTAGAGTTCGTTACTCTTGAGGAGTGGGAGCAAACGGCCGAAACGGATATTTTTGAAGGCAAACTGCTTTTGTTTATTCCGACCCTACGCTCCTTATTCTCCCTCGATATCTCAAAAAAACCAGCGCGAAATCCGGAAGAATCCAGTATTGAGGTCTCGGTACGTGGACCAAAGGATGGATTTGTGGAAGAACTTGGAGTCAATGTGGCGTTAATTCGGAAACGAATCAAATCAACCAGTATGGTTTATGAAACGAAAAAAGTAGGCGTTCGCACGAAAACAACCGTTGCGATTCTATACATGCGTGACATTGTTGATCCTAAGATTGTTCAAGATGTAAAGAATAAATTAGATGATCTTCACATTGACGGAGCGTTTAGCGCCACTCAGCTAGAAGAATTAATGGAACCGACAAAAGCATTATTTCCTTTGATGGGGTATACAGGCAGACCAGACTTTACCGCTAACTGTATGCTAAATGGCCGTGTAGCGTTGATTGTGGATGGTACACCAGCTGCGTTGATTGCGCCTGCCAATTTATTTTTGCTTGTGAAAGCACCCGAAGATATCCACTTTACTGCTTTGTCAGCTACATTTGGTCAAACGCTTCGTTTACTTGGTTTGTCCGTATCGCTACTGCTTCCTGCATTTTTTGTTGCCATTCTTTCCTATCATCAAGATCAGCTGCCCTATTATCTGCTTGCCACTTTGGGGATTAACCGGTTGGGAATCCCTTTTGATGTGGCAACTGAAATGTTTATTGTACTTATCTTCTTAGAAATCCTGCGGGAAGCTGGTACCCGACTCCCTTCTGCGGTCGGCTCCACGGCAACGGTTGTAGGAGGACTTATCCTGGGGGATGCGGCCATTCGTGCTGGATTCTTATCCCCTGGTATTGTTGTCATCGGAGCAATTACACAAATCTTTGGTTCAACTTTATCGAGCCTATCATTGGCTGGAACAATTAGTATCTTACGCTTTTTTCTTTTCATTCTGTCTGCCATGCTTGGCATTTATGGCTTCTTTCTTGGATTATTTATTGTGCTCAGCCATTTAGCCTCATTGCGTTCATGCGGCTTGCCTTACTTGGCCCCAATATCACCTCCATTTAAAGACTTGGCCAACGCTTTGTTTCGATTACCTTGGCCATGGCGAAAAACTCGACCGGACATGTTGAAGACACGAGATTCTACAAGGCAAGGGGACAGGCATAAATGAGGAGATATAAAAGTATGGTTGCACTTTTCCTTCTTCTCACCCTTACCGGTTGCTGGAGCAGATATGAAGTGCAAAACATGAACTATGCTACGGCTGTTGGAATAGACTATGTCGATGGTCAATACACCTTATATGTGCAATTGCTTGATTTCTCGACAGTGGCCAAGCTGGAGGGACAGCAAAAAGCGGAGCAGCCCCCGGTTTGGGTGGGCAAAGGCGAAGGTTCCTCGTTTACGGAGGCGGCAAATGATTTGTACAGTACATCACAACAACGCTTAAACTTGGGACAAATCTCTGCCATTTTGTTCAGCGAGAGATTGATGAAGGAAAACAAAGTCGGAGAAGTGCTGGAATTGATCAATCGTTATCGTGAAATAAGGTACTTGGCCTGGCTGTTTAGCACAAGAGAGCCTCCTGAAGAAATCTTGCTGGCAACCCCATTTTTTAGATTATCGCCAAATGCATCCATTCTTCACAAGCCCGAGCAAAATTTCAGACAGCGTTCTATCCTTTCTCCGGTCCGCCTGCAACAATTTGTACTGGACTCAAACGAAAAGGCCAGAACCAGTTATATACCGTCTTTATCGCTCCGCAAAGGTCAATGGCAGGAATGCAATAAACCAAATGTGCTGCTTAGATATTCTGGCATACATGTATATGATCTACACAATTATTATGGACGAATGGATCTTAAGGATTTGCCGGGAATGCCCTGGCTAAGTACTCACACGATCCGAGTACCTCTTGATTTGTTTGCCGAAGAGAAGCTTGCGGCTGTTCTTGTCGCAGAAAAACCCAAATATGAAGTGACTCCTATTGTGAAATTGAACAAGGCGTATTTCGATATTTCAGTAAAAGTGAAGGCAGGGATCAATGAATTGCATACGGACCTTACCGAAAAGGAACTCACACAAATGGCTCAGGAAAAAATAGAGGAGCAAATCCGCAAAACGTATCAAACTGCTTTTAAAGAGGGTATAGATATTTACAATTTGGGCGAATCTTTGTATCGCAAACATCCACATCAATGGAAGAGCATTGCCACAGGAAAACAGCAACTCGTTTTAAACCAAGATTCCCTGCGCCATGTAAAGGTTGAGGTGAATATTGTTTACCCTGGAAGATATAAATTACATGAACATGGTGAATCCACCTCGTGATTCTGGCAAGTGAAATTATTCCTGCAGTAGTTCTTTTTTAACATAAAAACAAAATTCTCCATATGCATTGTACGTGGTGAATTGTATTGCTTTCATGTAGCAGCGCTCCTTGTTGTTGTGGTTCTCATCAAATTAATTCTTTCTTTATGATATAGTTACTTACAAAAGGGATCAAGATCAAGTTACTACAGCTGCTTCAGCTATACAAATAGAGGACAAAGTGTACAGTTGTATACACAATGAGAAGCCTTGCTATTCTGTTTTTTGCGGCATTGAAATCGTTGAAAATGTACACACATAAGGATTGAATACTGAATGACGGAGAATGAGAGCCATTACGATCCTAAGTTTTTGTTTTCACCCTGAGGCCCGCAACCGAATCAATTCTTGAATTAGCATAGAAAAATGCACTATCGCGGTCGCCGACAATGGCTGAATTCTTCCAGACGAAGAAGGATTTAAATAGAACTTAAAATAATGGCTTTGTTAAACTGTGTTGTTGATTTTCATTGAAGTAACGAACAGAAGAGTTCAATGAGAAGGCTTCCATTCGGCAAAAAATAGACATTTGCATTCAAGCCGATTCGGAGCTTATTATTGATAACGAAATAGTAACACTTCCGCAATCGGGCGCTTTTCTTGAATAAGATGCGCCCATTCTTTATATTGATAAATATATCTTTATCAAAAGTTCCCTTATTCCACCTTTTCGAGGGGATGGGCAAAAACATCCGAAATGTATTCCTACCCTAGAGGATATGAATTTTTTTGGTAAGGGGTCGGTTGTGTACATATGTTTACTACTTGATCTTCACTAAGGGACTCGCAGTATATATGGGCAAAATTTGATCTATCAGCATGACTTAGGGATAGATGAAGACAGTGAAGTGTAAGCGAAGATTTTTTTGTGAGCAGGACTAATCATTTATGCATATAGATATCTTACTCCATGCTTGCTTGCATCACTACAACACCTTTCTATCCGTGACTGCAACGGATAAAGCATGAGATCGCAGGGGTTGCCGCTACCTTGATAAAGCGGTACATCAACTTCAGTGAGTTTTTAATTCAAACCTGGTTCACTCTTGCTATGAATACCTCTAGATAGCACGAAAATAAACTGCTTTCAATTTTCTACTACCGACCTATTCCAAGGAATTGCAAGGTGACCACGATAGAAGTCAGAAAGACAGATAGGATTAATTGGATCCATCCTAACCTAAGCGCAACCATTCGTTCTTTTTTCATGTGTTTTCTCCGAAATGTCGGACCTTCTACAGCTAATAAAAATAATCCAGACAGGACGAAAAGAGCCACCAAGGACCACCCTAGATTAAGTATCATCTTCAAAAGATCCTCCCTTATTTAACTTTCATACCTACTCTACGAATGTTCACTTTAACGTTCACATGTATGGACATGCCGGCATACAAGTTCTCCCAATCATTCTTAGCTCGAACATTCTCATTCCAGTAGGATCGTTCATGGGCTCTTACATATTCACCCAAACCAAAAATATCAGACTTAACCTTTTGCGTCTCCTTTATCAGGTCGTTAATAGCCATAGTTGTTCTCCGTTCTTGTTCTTCCTCAATTTTTTTCAAGTCTAGAGTCGTGTCAATATTTGTATTCGCAGAGAGTTTTTCAACGAGTTCACCATGAATATAAACATCAATATCAGCATGTGGCTTTCCATTCTGTATTCGAACTTTAGTGTAACTCTTTCGTTTTTTGGCTCTAACCATGACATAACCCGTATCTTGGACAGGGAACAGGACTGTATAACCTCCAGGATTTATCCCTTTTGCTGCCATATATACGCCAATTTCAATAGGGCTCGACGTTGTTCCAACCATTTTATTATTTCTGAAAAAAGCAAATCCATTAATCAGGATATTTTCACCTTCTCGTATCGAAATATAGGGCAAAAACGGGTTTTGTCCAAGTTTAGAACCATTATTCCAAAAGTGTGACAAATACATCTCTGGAAATTTCCCCATCTCAACGGATTTTTCCAGCATAGAAAGTACATATAAAGTGGGTACGCGTTCGAGAGGAGGAGCAACTTCCATCAAATCAGAAGCTTTTGTATCGGTAACGAGTAACCAGGTTGAACGGCGGACTTGCGCATTCCTGCGAAAAACATCATTCAGATCATCCAAACCTCTCTCCGCGATATTCTCACTGATCACGATGATCCTGAGGTGTTCTAAAAAGCGAGGATCTGCTATTTCCTGTTGCAAATTATTCATCGCATCTTCGATCGTGTGACCCACAACCTGGACAACCCAAACCGGACTGCTTTTTTTACTATCTGAGCTACCTCCATTGCCAGGACCGAGTGGAACGCGTCCAGGCACCGCGATTTGAGCAGTTAAACGGATCATGTTTTTATTAAGTTGTTTAACATCTCTTTCTTTGTGATTCGCGAGATCTTCCTTTTTGGAGGCTTCCGGGCCAGCCTCATCGATCGCTAATCCTAAGATAAGGGCACGATCGTCGATTTGGGTACTATCCCAACATCCACTCAATAGCACAGAAATAGCTAGGAGCTGCAGATAAACAACGACTTTCATGAATTTATTCTTCAACGGGATTCCCCCTTATTTTTCGTATTACAGCGATAATCCATAGTAGTAATGGATAGCCCAGTGTTAATGAAAGGCCAACTTTACCTACGATTTCACCCATTCGGTATAACTGAAATATATCTTGTGGGATCATGGCAACAAGGTATAGAAAGGGGAGAAGAAAGCTTGAAAGAAAACCATGATCCTTTAAACCAAACGTCTCGCGCGCAGCATAACTTGCCAAATAATATGTAGCATAAATGGTCGTGAACACAGTAATAACCAACACGGCAATAAATATAGCGTCTAAGCGTTCAAAAATTTTACCGGGAAGGGAAGTTAATCTTGCTATTTCCAGTGTTGGCCAAATCAGTTGAATAGTCTCTTGAGGGCCGAAAGCAGCAACAGTTGAGATAACGATGATGAAATACAATAATCCAGCAATAGTCCCTCCAAGCATACTGGATCTCAATGATTTCTCTGGTTTTTTCATAAAGGGAATGATCAACGTGATAATCAAGGAGCTTTGAAACAATGCTGTGATGGACAATCCCCCCCCAATAACGTCCTTGGGATGGTTACCGATGATGGGTTGCAGATTGAGTACCTCAGCATTTTGAAGTGAGATCAATGCAATACCAAGGACAGGTCCGAGGATAAATGGTAAATAAAACATGTGGATGTAAGAAAATCTGATTATGTTTCGTCGCGTCGTTACAGTGGCAAGCAGCAATAATATGATGATGGTGACTTCAATAGGTGTTTTCCGCAATACCGCGGAAACCACAACCTCGCCAAACTGCCTTACGGTCAAGGCTGTAAGGATTACAAAGAAAAGAACCATACATAGGTTAACCGAATATGCAACTGGCTTTCCGAGGATATGCTGACTATACTGAAACAAATTTTCCTTCGGAAAACGCATGCCTAAAACGGTTATCAACCAAATACCCAATAAAGCAATCGCAATTCCAGCCAATGTGATGAGAGGAGCGCCACTATCCGCAGTGGCAGCTGCGATACGAGGGATATCGAGTACACCACCACCAATAATAGAGCTGATGACTACGGCCGATGCTTGAAACCAGGTTATGGATCTTTGTCTGTACATGAATTTATCTCTCTTCTCTTGTTGGTTGTAATACGGAATCTGTGCTGGGCTGATCATTGTCTGAGAGCCTCGTATTATCGAGTGTATGCAGGTGGCTTGGACGGTGAGACATCCACCATAATGGCGCCCTCATAAGAGAATCTTTTAGCCCTTGCTTATTTCCTGGAACAAAAGGGGATAAGTAAGGAACTCCAAACGAATCAATGTTCAATACATGATTGACAATGAATAGCATGCCAATCACCATACCGTAAATGCCAAACATGCCTGCTAAGATAATCATTGGAAATCGCAGCATACGTACTGCGATCGCAGCATTATAGGCTGGAGTTGCGAATGATCCAATGGTGGTTAAAGCAACAACGACGACAGTAATGGGACTAACAAATCCCGCTGAAACAGCCGCATCTCCAATAACAAGAACACCCACAATCGAGAGGGCGCCTCCAATGAGTTGAGGGAGCCTTAATGTGGCTTCACGTAGGACCTCCATCGACACTTCCATAATCAAGATCTCAACGACGGCTGGATAAGGTACACCTGCACGTCCGCTTGCCACAGCGACGGCAAATTCAGTGGGAATCAATTCCGGGTTAAAGGAAATGATCGATACGTACAGCGCTGGAATAAACAGTGAAAATAGTAAGGCAACTAATCGAATCGTACGTATCAAGCTGCCTATAATAAAACGTTCTGTATAGTCATCTAGGGTTTGATAGAACTGATTAAATACCGCAGGAATGATCAAGGCAAAGGGGGACCCATCGACCAGAATAGCTACACGTCCTTCCAAAAGAGAAGCGGCTGTTTTATCCGGTCGCTCCGTATTTTGAACTTGTGGGAATGGGGAGTAGGGATAATCCTCGATGAATTGTTCAATGTAGCCCGCATCCAATATCCCATCCGTATTAATCTTAGATAGCCTTTTATTGGCTTCATCGATCAGTTCTGGATTTGTAATACCGTTTAAGTAACAAACAGCGACCTTTGACTTGGTTTTTTGGCCGATAGGTTTGATGGTAATTCGCAGGTCAGGCGTCTGCAATCTTGCACGAAGGAGGTTTAAGTTTGTTTCTAAAACTTCAATGTATCCCTCTCGAGAGCCACGAATGACCTGCTCCGTTTGAGGTTCCTGGATTCCTCTTTTCTGAATAGTGCGCGTATCTAACAGGATGGCTTCCGAGGAGCCTTCAACCACGAATAGGGTGTTTCCTTGAAAGAGGGATTCAAGAATTAAGCTCACTTCTGATATGTTTTTTCCCTTGCTTACATGTAAATATTCACACCAGATCATATCGATCAATTCCTGACAAGGAACATCCAAGTCTTTATCATGTGAGGGAGTCAGCATTAAAGGCTTCAGTATATCTCTATAAATGGAGGGTTCGTCAACCAGGGATGACAAGTATACAATAGCCCCGCGGTATTTCCCGAAGATAAGAAACTCTCGATTGATAACATCACCATTTTCCCCAATTCGGGCATGGATCTGTCTCAGGTTCTCATCTAACGCTGGACTTAACCGTTCGGAATGATGATTTGATAATTTCCCTTGAATGAATGGTGCCTCTTTTTTTCGAGGCATAGAAAAATGACGTCCTCTTTTAAACATAGCGTGAAACACTCCAAACACTGATTTATTTTTATAGTTCTTACCATGTGTAAAGATGTGGAGATTTATTCATCTACACGGTGTTGAAAACACACTATTAATGGATACCTAAAAAGTAAAAAATCAGACAGCCTTTGACGGTTGTCTGTTAGATATTCATATTAGACCTTTCACCGCAATTCTATAATCTCTTTTTAACCTTACCAAAGATTTTCGTCATCCCTATGTTCTCATTCATGATATAGAGTAACGAGCGGGAAACGAAAACCCAATGTATGAACTAGAAGTAACTCAATACAATAGATGAAAGACTTCTGGATAGAGACTCTCGTGAACCTCTATTTTCGGTAGGGATTTTTGGCTCCGAATGGCAATAAGAACTTCCAAGCACCTTCGAACTGAATCATTATTTACCTGAATCGCCGGCTTCATCTAACCACTTTCTTACATTATATAATCGCATGTTAAATGCTGTTTGAAATAATCCGGAATATCCATACTTTTCAAAGTGGGTCTTCTTTAGTTTTAAATGAGCTTCATCGTATGAGGAACAGCTAAGCTTATCAAAAATGAGACTGTTCATGGCCTTTTTAATGTTATGATCACTTCTCCAATAATTCATAGGGACATTATTAAATTCCCAAGGTTGAAATTGGTTTGGGTATACGGCATTAATGGCCTGATATGGAGAATCACCAAACAAAGAAAGAATACCAGTCAACCTATGTTGTTTAAAGAAGTGACAGTCTATGTGCTGTGGGATTTTGTTGTGTGGAATATTGCACTTATTTTCAATAACATATTTGATCGTTTCCACAGCACGTTCTAATCCTATGTGTCCCCTCCAATAACCATTCGATACCTGTTTAAATTGCCATGAGTGAAATTGCCCGGGATAGGCATGTTGAATTAGTTCCATAAAACTCCATCCATGCATGCTGGCTGGAGGCCGCAGGCGGTGGCTCCACAGGAGTCTAGCATTCACTTTATTAGGAATATCCTTAGTCGGTATGTTCAGATGCTTTTCTAATAAGTATTGAGTTAGACAGATAAGATGTGTCTTTCCTTGCTTCCCATCAAAAAAATAGTTAGGAAAACGTGCTCGCTTTCCTTCTAATACTTCCCGATATATCGTGATTATTTCTGACGACTCCATAATCCATTCCTCCTAGGGTGCTTTTTTGAACTAACTAAAGCCTAATTTCCCACTTACAACACCGAGAAATTGGGCTTTATATAATGGGATTTCCTTAGCTTTGCAGTCTAAGCGGAGTTCTGGTGCCATATTAATGATGCAGGTTATTTTGGTTTTACCTCGACGTTAGCAAGGCGATTTGTAACATATATCTGTACTAAATTGATAATTATCAGGACAAGCAGGGGAATATACCCAGTCTTTAGAAAAAATAACTCCGAAAGTAAAAAATCCAACCAAATGTTTCATGAATTTTAAATATATTCAGCAGTGTGAACAGCCTCCTTTGTTAAATACTTTTCCACCATATGACTCATTTATTCACACTTAAATTGTTTTTGGGGTCGTTATTTTTACCAAAATGAAATCATTTGTTTCTCTTTGTCCATTTAATAATTCAATATAAAGAATCATTTGCTTTTAAATTCTGTAGGGTTCAGATTTAGCTTGCTTTTTGGGATGTTTCCACAAGAATGTGACATAGCAGAGCTTTATATTTCGAGAGGTTTTGACACGCTCGTTTAGATAATGTCAGCTAGGCAGGAACTATCCTAATAAATGTGTCATAAAGTATGCTTGGACAACGAAACCCTGTTCGACAGCCGGAAATTCAAAACGATGCGCTACATTCTATCCTGACTGTCATTATAATAAGAACCTATAAAAAAGGTCAGCCAGTAATATAAAATGTACCCCGTAGAGTAGACACCAAAGGTCTACTCTACGGGGTACTTTTCTATATACTTAAGGAAATAAAATTCGGGGAGAAAACCATGAGTATTAAGTTAATTTAGTCAACGTGATGTGAACAAGATAAAATCCAATCCGTATGTGAAAAGCGTAAGTCAAAAGAGTATTACGTACACAGATGAATTCAAACGCTTATTTATTGCAGAATATGAGTCAGGTCGACTACCCAGAGAAATCTTTGAGTCCTGCGGCTTTGACATTGAAATCCTCGGAATGGTTCGTGTAAATAAGGCTGCAAAACGTTGGAAGAGTGCATACACGACCAGTGGGTTAGATGGACTTACAGATACACGTAAGGGAAACTCAGGTAGACCTTTGGGTCGTGAGCTATCGATGGAGGAGAAGTATGAACGTTTGTTAGCTCAAAACAAACTATTACAAGCAGAAAACGAACTGTTATAAAAGCTCGAAATGGAAGAAAGGAGACTGATGAACAAGAAATTCAAATAGCTAATACAACAAAATTCACATTAATTCATTCCGTTATCCAAAAGTTTCACCTTATTCGTATGGTCAAGTACCTATGTCAGATCGCTGGTGTATCCAGATCAGGCTACTATAATCATTTTTCAATGCAGGCACAGCTATGTCGCAATCAGAGGGATCTACAGGATGAAAAGGCTAAGGAATGGGTCCTCAAAGCCTTTCGTTACCGCAATCGCAAAAAAGGAGCACGTCAGATTAAGATGACGTTAGCCCTTCAATTTGGTGTGAACTTTAACTTAAAACGGATCCGTAGAATAATGAAAAAATATAACATTGTTTGCCCCATCCGAAAAGCAAATCCTTATCGTCAAATGGCTAAGGCTACGCAGGAACATCGTGTATTAAAAAATGAATTAAACCGTAAATTCAAACAAGAAACTCCTGGGAAAGTACTACTTACTGATATTACCTATTTATTTTATGGACAAGGGAAGAAAGCATATCTCTCTACGATTCAAGATGCATCTACCAATGAAATTTTGGCTTATCAGGTGTCGGATAAGATTACGCTTGATATTGCACTAGAAACGGTTAAAAAGCTAAAAAATAACCGGTCAATAACACTTACATCAGATGCACTGATTCATTCTGATCAAGGATTCCACTACACAAATCCAATTATTAATTTTTTACATATTATAGTGGACAAAATAATAATAAACAAACCAACTTATATATTATAATAATTCGAGTGTAATCTATTGACTAGAGAATGAAAACAATACTTTGCGGTCTAGAGCAGCTACCCTGTCACTAAGCCTAAAAGTTTGTCTCTCAAGAAATTATATCGAAATATCTTGAACTTTCCCTAGAGGTAATTCAAGGGTTATGGTTTTAGCAACCGCTCTGTGTGTTAGCTATCGTTTCCGGAAGACGGCCGATTCATCTTGGTGGGTGTACCGGATTTCTGAATATAAAAAAGTCGGACTATGTGGGGTAAAGCGGTCATTTAGATAGCCGGTACGCAACGTAGCCAACCATAATTAAAATACCAAATTATATAGAAATATAGATTTATTAGGTAAATTCATCTATAATTCTAATAAAATTTGGTGTTAACTAGAAACGACATATTTCACAACGTCCAGTAAGCAAAATGAATTGAAGTCCTAAAAAGCTTGGATGATAACATAATGGGTTGCAAAGTTTTTGCTTGAAGGAGGAAGCTATATGAAAAGTACAGGAATTGTCCGGCAGGTGGATGAGCTTGGCCGGATTGTGATCCCCATCGAATTACGACGGGTTTTGGGGATGGATGTGGGAGAGCCGGTTGAGATTTTTATCGATGATCAGGCGAATCGATTGATGTTTCGTAAATATCAATCGGGATGTTTGTTTTGTGATTCGATGGAGTCGATAAGTTACTTCAAGGGGCGGCAAGTTTGTGGATCTTGTTTACGAGATATGGTGTCTCAACCTGACTTAGACTCAATGGCCATCCTTGAAAGCGCCGCCGCTTTGGAAAGCGATGATCAACCGGAACAGGGGAGTAGTATTGGAGGAAAAAAAGGGGACAATGCCTTGAGGCGGCTCGCCGAGGTGATGGAGACCTATCCCAACGCTACGCAAGGCGAATGGGCAAGAAAGCTTGGTTTTTCCCAAGGTTACGTGAGTCAGTTAATTCGGAAGTTAGATAAAAAAGCCTAACTCAGCAGAGTTAGGCTTTTTCTTTATTTTTAAAACAGTAAATTCTCGAAAAAATTCTGTTGCGGGCGCCCCCGGGTAGTTTTGTATTTCACGCTGCACCTTTGTAAGCATTTCCAGATTTTCAATCGCTTCTATTCTTTTAGCATTATAAAGCGATATCTTGGGATTGCTAGCATGAGTCCTAAATTTCACCCCTTATTTCTCCACTAATAACACCTTGTATCCTATCGATAATTCAGCATATCGGATAAATTTCTTCAACTCTTCCTAACCTTTAGTCTGGTTTAGGTGTTTATATATATAACCAACGGAATACTTAGGTTTTAAGTATTTTGTAGGTAACCACCCCTATTTTTAGGAATTTAATAACTATTTTTATATTAAATGGTGTTTATGGTAATAATTTGTGATGTAATGGTTTACAAGTTTATGAAGTTAATATAAGAATACGAGGTGGTAAAATGAAAAAAGCACTGTCGAAAGTCTTATTGCTTGCTTCATCTATTTCTCTATCCAGTATGTTATTTTTAGGTACTGCAGCTGATGCACTTTTCAGGGAGGAGTTCCCAACACTTCGTTCCGGTTCTTCTGGAGGGTATGTTAGAGCACTTCAAGCTAACTTGTGGTCATCTGGATATCAATCAACAGTAGGAACGATAGATGGCAGTTATGGTTCTGGCACTACAAATGCGGTGAAAGCTTTCCAATCAAGAGAAGGATTGACATCAGACGGGGTTGCTGGCTCAAGTACATGGTCAAGGATGGATACTTATGTGATGCCTACTGGGGGGTATGGAGAATACCGTTACCTTCATCCTGGTAGCACAACCTACCAAACTATATATTCATACTATGCGACTAACGTCGATGTAACTATGAATTATTATCTTCAGTACAGATCAAATGGAAATGTGGTAAGTTCTGGTTTGGTTTTCCAGAGATGGCTCTAATGTTATCTCGAATATACTCAATAAAATCAATAGGAGGATGAATACATGAAAAAGTCTATTCTAATTTCTTTAGGAATAGTGGCTGCTTTGGGAGCAAGCACTTCAATTTATGCTTATACCGCTGAACAACCGCTTGTAACAAATGTAAATGAAAGCAGCATATCTGAGTCTACACCGTCTGATTTGGAAGGTGTTGTTAATGAAAGCGATTTTACTGAAAATCAACGTCCTGAACCGGTTACTGTAAATATTGATATTGAAAATGCTTCGACTGATAATATCCATATTCCGTTAGACTTGGCAGATCGAACAATGTCTCAAGCGAATATAAGTACTGCGTCTAACAATTCTATTGAGAAATTGGTATTGGCAAATGAAACTGATTGGGGAACAAATGTAGAAAAACAAGTAATCTATGCTCTTAAGAGCGGATCAGAAGTAACGTTTTTCCAAGTAGACCGTGACCCAAGGGTGTCTATTGACTATTTTAAAAATTTGAGCATATATGACTCTAGTGAAGTGTCCGTGATTGATATCAATGGATTCCAAGCAGTGACTACAGATGAAGGCCCAAGGAAAACGGTCCACATTGTTACAAATGATCATGTATTTACCGTGGGTACAGTTTATGAAGATGTGACTCTTGATTACCTGATTGAACTAGCGAAAGAAATTAAAGAGTAATCCAAAAGGCACACTCAAAGAAAGGAGCAACTAGGCATTTTGCGGAAGCTTTATCGATGGATTTGACGGAAGTTAAACAAGCGAAAACCCACCGCGTATGAACTGCACCCCAATTGTTAGACACATCTAACATTGGAGGTACAGTTCAATCCCGGTGGGTTTTTATTGTTACTCCTGAATTTGTTGGAGTACATTCATTACATCATCAAGGTCTCCAGTGGAGGTGGAGACATTAAACAGATGATCATTCAAGAATAAATGTGCGGCTTTTCTATGTTCGCCATCTACATAAACAACGGTATGGCCGTTGATTTCGGTAACTTCTGTCGGTTCTTTATAGAAGCCCTTTATAGTCTCGATGGTACTTCCCTCGACAGGTACCTGATTTACAATAATCTCAGCACCATTTTGCGATTGGTATCTTGCTATGAAATGAAACTCACCAGGAGCAACTTCATTAGCAGTGATAGGAGTGAGTTGTTTCAAATTAGGAACATCACTGCTTTGTGCAGCACTTATTCCTGCAGGAGCTGTGTCCTTGATTGATTCAGGAATACGCACTTCAACACCCTCTGGAAGCTGAGACAGATCAACTCTCTTGTCTTGAACTCCCGGATCAGGCGGGACTACTGTTTCTTGAGTGTTTGAGGCGGTAATTCCTTCACTTTGTTGTACTGTATTTTCTTCTGTAACCACTTCTGGAATCGTAGTATCCCCTTCGGCAGCATAGGACTGATACGCATATCCAGCACCTGTTAGAAGTAAAGCCCCTGTCGCACATGTAACAAGTATTTTTTTTATCTTCATTGTATAATGTACCTCCTTGTTAATTAATTGACATATCCGAATTTAACTCTCGCGTTATTAGACTTATACAGTACTTCGTATGATACTCTAGTTCCGTTTGCATCGTAGAAGGTCCAATAAGTCGAGCTTTGGGGGCTATCTAGGTACCAATGTTTATCGGTTGAATAGAATGAGTAGTAATCGAACCTATTCCATGTAGATGAACCAGCTACACCGTCAGCGGTAACACCCGCATATCTTTGAAAGTTCATAACCCCTGTTTTTGTTCCGGATCCAAAACTACCATCAATCGCTGTATATGGTTGTTGTCCGAACGCCCACAAGTTAGCCTGTAAACCTGAAACATAACCACCAGTTGAACCTTCTCTCAAAGTCGGCCACCAACTGAAGCCTGCTTGAGCAGCACTTGCTATACCACTAAACAAAAGTGAACCCATGAGCGAAACTGTTACTAGAGAAACCAACTTCTTCTTCTTCAACGAATACGGATTGGAGTATGGAGATATTATCGTAACTGGAAAGATGCAATTAGCTATGCCTCTTGTACGTTATAGAATTGGTGATGTAGGTCGCTTTTTAAAGGAAGAATGTTCTTGTGGCTCAAACGAACCTATCCTTGAAATTTTAGGTAGAACGGGTGAATCTGTAATCACACCTAAAGGCCCTGTAAATAGATCAGTTCTCTCACAAATTTGGCTTCTATTAAATCCTATAGCTGATATTATACAAATACAAGTTGAACAAAAAAACTACGAACTGTTCCATATAAAATATACCGGAAAAGGTATTATTGATAAAAATGTTAAGACAGAAATAGAAAAGGCATTAAAGAGGTTTTTGAAATGCGATATATTTGTGACAACAGAAAAAGTTGACATAATAATTCCAGATTCAAGTACAGGAAAGGTTAGATCCTTTATTCCATTGTCATAGTTTTTGAATCCAGCATATTTTATTATTTTTCATTGGAGATCAT
Source organism: Paenibacillus sp. LC231 (assembly GCF_001860525.1). Taxonomy (NCBI): domain Bacteria; kingdom Bacillati; phylum Bacillota; class Bacilli; order Caryophanales; family Paenibacillaceae; genus Paenibacillus; species Paenibacillus sp. LC231. The sequence goes on from NZ_JFOM01000018.1 coordinate 81,011, forward strand.
ATTATGTATATGAGCACTAATACTATACAAAGTGTATTTACTGAAACAGCACGAAAATACCCAGATAATATCGCAGTAATATGGAACACCGAAAGTATCACATATGATTCATTGTTGGAAGAGGCTCTAAAGCTTTCAAATAAACTTGGAAACCCAACCAATATTTCTGTATGTCTTCATAACCCTATTTTTTACTATATTTCATATTTAGCGATCCTTTTTTCCGGAAGCGTTGTTGTTCCAGTATCAATAAAAAGCACAGTACAGGAACTTAAAAATCATATTCGAGAAACGAATTCAACTATTCTTATAACAGATAGAGAGGATGTTTTATTAGACCGCGAAGAATTCAATATAAAAATTCTAAACTATAGCGAAAAAGAAACCTTTATCAATAATGACAGGGATATAAGGTATTTAAAAGATGGAACAGCAGTTTTGATACCGACTTCAGGGACGTCAGGCAAATCCTCTAAGATTGTCCAATTATCTCATTCTGGCTTGTTATGGGTCGCAAAAAGGCATAATAACAGAGTTTTTAAAAATAGTATTCATAAGACACTAATTATCCTTCCACTAACATCAAGTTTCGTGAACACAACACAACTACTGGCACAATTAATTTTAGGTGGTACTTCAGTAGTTTATTCTAAACCCTTTTTTCCACGAGATATTTACAAATTAATAAAGGAGCATGGAATTTATTCACTGGGTTGTGTGCCTACACATTTGCATTTAATGAATCGTTACCCTCCAAAAGACCCAGACTTACTATCATCTTTAAAATTTATAATTAGCGCCGGTGATTATACTCCGGCGCAAGAACTAATTGAAGCTAGAAAGAAATTACCAAATACAAAAATAATAAAAGCCTATGGACTTACAGAGGCAGGGCCTAGAGTTTCTTGTACTGACCCCGATAGTGATATATATCCTAGCACTGATGATAAAACTGTCGGTAGACCTTTTGAGGGCATCCAACTTCGAATAATCACTGAGAATAATGAACTATGTAAAACAAATCAGATCGGCGAAATTCTAATTAATAGTCCTGGCAATATGATTGGTTATTATAATAATCCAGTAGCTTCGAGAGAAGTACTAAATAATAATTGGCTAAGAACAGGGGATTTAGGATACCTGAACGAAAAAGGGGAACTATGTATTATTGGAAGAAAAAAGAATGTCATTCTGGTTGGAGGAAATACAATATACCCTGAGGAGATCGAAGAATTTTTAGTTAAGCAAAAGGATATATTAGATGCTGCGGTTTATGGTAAAAAGGATCCTATTCTTGGTGAATTAATAATAGCTTTATTAGTAACAAATAATGCTGATGACAACTCTATTACTGAACTAAAGAAGATATGCCAACAAAATTTAAGCCCTTATAAGATTCCTCATTATTTTTATAATGTGAATAAAATACCTAGGAATGAGAATGGGAAAATTATACGCCAAAAATTATCGTATATTGAGTAAAAGGAGATTAGAAGAATGAAACAAATATTAGAAATGGGTGAACCATTAATTAAAAGTTATCCATTCCGTGCTAATATTACTTCTATACTTAACAATCATCCTCACTTTTATGATTGGCTATTTAATAATCATGTACAATTATTTTGTGGAATATATCCTGCAGTAACTAATTTTGATACTTACCTGGATACATATGAACCTTTAAGCCGAATACATTATCCTCTAGTCGAAGTACAATTTATAAAGAAGGATATTTTTAATAGTATTGAAATGGATGTCTGTGATTTTATAATTAATAGCATAAACTTAGGTTATTATGTATATTTAGGTGTTGACACCTTTTATTTGCCATTATATCGTAGTTCCAACCATATAGGTCATGATATTTTTGTATATGGTTACGATTCTAAGCATGAGCATTTTTATGTTGCTGATTTTTTCAATGGGACTTATAGTCGTGAAGTTGTAGAGTATAAATCGTTTAAAAAAGCTGTGGAAAGTGAGTATTCGGATACTAATGAATTTAAAGGTGTCCAATTGCTAAAAAGAATTGATGAAGGACACCAGTCGAAGTATCAATTAAATCTTGATTATGTAGTGACTCAACTAGAAGATTATATCAATGAGTTTAATACTTCGATGAGATATGCAGCATTAGAAGTACCGCTTTTAGACCCGGAAGGTAGGACTTCAGGAAATAGAACTTGGGGGGTAGGGGTTTATCGTAGTTTAGTAGAGGTATTTGATCAGGAAGAAATATCGCCAGTAACATTACGATCTCTTCATGCCTTGTATGAGCACAAAAAACTGATGACCATGCGTGTTAAATATTTAATGAAAAGTGGATATTTGGATGATGCTATACAGTTTGAAAGTACATTTTCTCATATTGAAAACGATGTATTGAAGTTAAGAAATTTTTTCATGAAATGTTTGATGAGTAAAAAGTATAACAGAGAGAAGACTCAAAAATGGTTACTCGATATACAAAAACAAGATGGCGATTCTATTAAACATCTTATTGAATTATTAAAGAGATAATTTGTAAGTAGTCGCATTATTGCGACTTGTCGAGGGACAAGAACATGATCCCATATAAAGTCGCTAATTTAGCGGCTTTTTTATTTTATCGGTACAAGTTCTTGTCCCGAGCCAAGGACAAGAAAATCCAGATACTGGTGCTCTCGGCCTCCAGCATTTCTTGGAGTGTTTCTGCAAACAGATCTTTCAAGGCGTTTTGTGCATCCTGCACGGTCACTAGATTATGATCTTTAATGAACACGTAGCTGCTGTTTATCCCAAAGTCCCATGTGTTCTCCCAACCTTTCTACTATGTTCCATTTTAATAGATTTAGGAGTTTTACACACCACAATATAATAGATCCTGTAACTTCGCCAATTGCAGCAGACGGCGTTCTTACCCGTAATAGTAACGGAAGGTTTACACTAGTTGGCCGTGAACTTACCTCCGGAAGATCAATTGAATACCTATACAAAGGCGATTCCGATGATATAGAAAGCTGGTATCCGTGCCGTATTGAATATTACAACGATGATTATCTGATTTGGAAACATCCGGAGATCCAACTCGTAGGTTTACTCGCCCTCTGTGAATTATCCTTTTAGCGCTTTGACAGCATCGAGCACCCACCATGCAATGCCCCGCTTAACAAACTCACTTTCATTCTGAAGCCCTGCCTCGATAATAAAATCATTAACCTTGTCCCGGACTTGGTACTGTACAAGTTCAAAAGCAACACCTTTGCTCTTGATGCCAAGTACTTTCGAACTCTCATCCAGCTTTACCCGATCTGCGATTGAAGTAAATAGCTCTGGAAAAATCATGATTAGCATGCGATGGACATAGAAAACAGGCTTATTTCCCCGTGAGAAATTAAAACGATCCAAATGCTCTATAAGTCCAACTTTCGAGATTTTAGCGGGCATCCTGTAATCCAGATCAGCATTTTTGCGGAGCATGAGCAACTGCTTCAACTTGTCTTGAGTAATTGGATCATTGACAAAGACAGTAAAATTAGCTTTGTTCATTTTAGCAACGCCTTCGGCCGAGACATCATTAGCGTTTTTATCGAGCCAGTAGGGTTCGAAAATCGAAATTGAAGAAGATTCATCCCAACTGTTAATTCTTTGCTGAATCTCGTTTAAAAACCGCGTGGCAGAAGGTTCGATATGTTCAAATTCAGCCTTAGATAAATCAGTCCTTAGTAATTCAAGAGCCTTTTTGAACAGTTTTGTGAGATCTACAGTTTTGGTCATATTTGCCCTCCACATCATTCCATTTTCATCTTCTATTTATATCATGCGAATAAGGAAAGTGATGGCCAATTATTAAAAGTGAAGTAGTTCATGTTCACTACTCCAACATTTTTTAAAGAGCTGTTCGTCTTAAAAGTACAGGCTTTTTCTTGTAGTATGAAGATTATGGTAACCATTCTGAGTCATAGGGGCATCTAAATGGATGAGAGATAGACACTAAGGGTACTCTTGAAATGATTTGGCAACGTATCATGGAGAACGAAGGAAGCGAGTTTCGGCAAATAAGAGGGAGGACTTATACCTATAAACTAGCCGGGTATAATCTGGTACCAAGTACCACAAATTATCTTATTTCCAAAACACAAATTGAAAAGACTTTGAAACGTATGCCAGTATCCGGACCAAGAGCGTTACAAGATCTGATGGGACCATCATATTTGTATGCAATTCTATCGGATCTTCGTATCAACGCTTAAGGTATTCTTGAAGAAGCAAATAGAAAGATATACACGCCAACTTTTGAACTTTGATGTTCGTAGCTTATACTATGTTCACTCCAAGGAAGACAGCATTACGATTTCTTTGCACCGTTTAATTTTGGATTAGAAGAAAACGCCATATCGTCCCTTTTCTTTGGCTAGAGGGTATCAGCTCCACATGCCCTCATCGTACGAGATGAAATACTCCTTAGCGATGCGGAACAATAAACGATCTCGATAAATTGATTCAGTTTGATTTGGGCAGGATTCAAGCCCCCCAAATACGCAAATGGCTTGTTTGATATTCAATATTTATAATCCAAAACGTGCTGTAATTTATGCATTTCTACCTTTGGAGAACACCGGTTTTGCGGAAGTACGCGCAAACGTCGAGTACGCCGTGAGAACTGAAGTCCGGTGAGCTGATCCATGAGCTGATACGGTAATCGCCGCTGTCGATGCCCGTTCGATCGTCGCAGATCCCGGCGTGATGCTCCAGGTTATGACCGCTGACTCAACGTACATCATCATGTGTACGATGAGCCCTCTCAAATGCAGAGCCCTCCGATGTTTCCACTTCCCGGCAATTAAGAGGTCGTAAAGTAAGCTCACCCTTCATCGATGGCATGCGTATAGACAATCCTGGTGTTTTGTGGAAGTTAATTATCGGTGATATTGGATAATATTAATAAGAATGGGGGGATATCAATGTGCGGAAGATTTACCCTAACTATTAACGAAAATGAAATCGTCGATCATTTTAAAGTGAGCAGGGTCGAGTATGAGTTAAAACCGCGTTACAACATAGCGCCTTCTCAAACGATCGCTGTCGTAAATGGAAGTAGCGGAAGAAGGGTATTGGAAGGATATAGATGGGGACTTGTTCCATTTTGGGCCAAAGATATTAAAATTGGTTATAAGATGATTAATGCCAAGGCTGAAACGATACAATCTAAGCCGGCCTTTCGACATCTTATTTCCACGAAACGTATTATTATCCCGAGTGACGGGTTTTATGAATGGAAAAGAGAAGGGAAGGACAAAAAGCAGCCGTATCGATTCCAGATCAAATCAAAGGGCGTGTATGGCTTTGCCGGTTTGTACGACGAATGGAAGGATCCGGACGGAGAGACACTGCGCAGTTGTACCATAATTACTACCAAACCAAATGATTTGGTGGCAAATGTGCATGATAGAATGCCGGTTATTTTGGATGATAAAAAAGCAGACATCTGGCTGGATCCGGATGTACAAGATAAAGAAAAGCTTCAGGAATTATTATCTCCTTTCCCTGCTGCCAACATGCTTTCCTATCCAGTTTCTGCTGCAGTAGGGAACGTTAAGAATACGGGTTCGGAATTAATAGATGAGATTCCGTTAAACTCAAAATAAGACCCACTTCCACGCTAAGGCGTGGGAGTAGAGTAGTCGTCTTCTATGTAGGAGATGATAAGATGAGATATAATGGAAGAAGCGAGCCGAGTTCATCGGCTGAGAATTCTACTGACTTCTTTCTGAAAAATCATGGAAGGGACTGTTTAAAACTTGGGATGGATTGCAAAACGATATGACAACATTTCAGATGTTAGCCAAGAAGCTAATAAAAAGGAAGTGCTACAGTTCAGTAATGCGGAGTTACTTCTACTAGAAGATGCATTGAACATCGCACAAAGAGAGTCCGGTCAGTACATTAGCATAGGAAAAACACTGTACAAAAACGTGCGCGGTCACTTAGATTCCCAGGGCTATAGATTCAATGAAGACGGATCATATTACCACATTTCTCGAGGTTAACCCTATCTCCTAAAGGATAACACTTGTAAGTTGAAGCTGTCGACCGCGACCTGTGTGCGTATTGGAGGTAGTAAAACACTACACAAATCACCGAGGGAGAAGAGCTCAATTGAAAATAAAATTGCAGATAACCGAGTTTGTATTTTCACTATCATTCACTATGGCTATTATCGGGAGTTTTTTTGCTATTCGAGCTAATATTCTCGGTACATCAATTTCTCTTTTTTTTCTAATAGCTGCTATAATTTATCCTATTGTCGAAGTAACCATTTCCAAGAAAAATTACGGACACGGTATATGGTACAATCGGTTGTTTAATACGTTTGAATTTCATATTGGATCTCTCACGGATTGGAATATGATTGCTGTAAGAGCAGCAAAAATTCGACGACTAGCTTCGAAAAAGGGGGTTAGTGTATTATTTTATACGGATCATTACAAGGAAGAACGGCTTCATGAACTGGCAAAAAACATGAATATTTTCAATAGAGATTCGACGGGCAAATCCGTTGCAATGGTTGGCTTATAAATGTACAAGTATCGGGGCTACTTTCTACAAGAAAGAGGCATGGAAACGTAAAAAGTATCCTTTAGTCCGATGTATCATGGAGCCTGGCAACGAAATTTAGTATGAATTTGATAGCAACATTCTATAGGGAAAAACCGTCAATTATTGAGGAAGGTACAACAGTTTTAGGAGGAATATGAATGAAAAGGTGGAGTTTGCTTGTAGTACCTTGTCTTTTCTTGTTTATTGTTGGTTGCTCTGGAAATGAATCAATCAATCCTGAGAAATGGGATCGTTCAAGTGGCTATGTGATTGCAAAAGAAGACCAGAAAATATTGGTAGTCAGGCATAAACCTGAACTTGAAACTGGCAACATGTCAGTATCAGAACTTCTCAAACAAAACCAACCTGATGCAATCTGGATAACGCTCAAAAATCCAGAAGTGTATGACACTATAGCAATAGGTGATAATGTGGAGTTAGGTATTGAAGGAGTAATTAAAAACTCCTATCCCGCCCAAGCCAATGCTACCGTAAAAGTCAAGAACTAGTGTCATTTACAATGTTAAAAAACGCTTTTGTGGATTGGTTAGCCACAAAAGCGTGTTTATTTAAAACGATGAATCAGTATAAACACCGGACATTCCTAGACCATCAAACACACGACTATACTTCGAAAAGTAATCGTAAACTTCATTGCCATTTTGGTCCAATAGCGATCCTGCATAAACTCCTTCTATACGAGCATAGTTTTTTGTTCCGTTGTTAGCGATAGAGTAAACCAGCCCTCCACTGTCTCCACCAATTGCACCGGATAGCGTAGTGACAACTACATCTTGTGTATCTCCAGGAATGTCAAAGGAGTTATCAATAACTTGAACTGGACCGAAGCTGGAACCATTACCGGACCGTGCATGGACTCTTACATAATCTCCTACTTCTCGGTAATAGCCTGCATAATCCGTTGTTCCGATTGTCATAGAATTCCCATTAAGGAAGACGCTTGGAGTCACAGTTACATTAGTAGTATAACGGATATATCCAGCATCAAAGTTTCCAAGTAGACTTCCATTAGACATATTCCCGATAGCGGCAGTTCCATCCGATTTATCATACCAAGTACCATTTCCACAATGCCCTGCTATAACGCCGACATCGTTTCCATTGGCACGCCCGTTGAAACCAAGGCTACACTGATATTCACCGCCCGTGACAGTTCTCTCAACTTGTTCACCGGGATAAAGATTGTATGCTTTTTTCTTGACAACAAGATCGCCAAATACCCAATTAACCATATCTTCATCAATATGTTTAAGTATTGTTTCCTTATTGATTTTATAATTTTCCTCCGTGATGTAGACATTCACTTTATTCTTTTCTACACTAATTCCGACCCCTTCAAGACCTAATTCTATTGCTAAAGCAGATAATGCTTCCTTAGAGGAATACAATTTCTCCTTGGAATATTTCACTTTTTGAATTTTGGTTTTATCTTTGAACTTTGCGATACTTTTGATTTTTTCTTCATTAGCAAGTGACGTGTCTGTCAGTAAAATAACATTATAGCCATCTTCATCGGTGTATACTCCACCGTAAATATCCTCCATATTAGAAGTGACGAATTCTTGTACCTTTGCACGATCATCAAGTATTTGAGTTTTCACATATTCGACTTCTGAAAAAGTTTGCGTTACAGCATTTTGTGGTGCAGGGCCTGCCTCAATGGGGATTTCTCCTGGAAGAACTGGAGTCGGATCATTGAAATCCTGTGCAAATACTGAGCCTGAAATCAGAGATAGAGACAATATTGCAGCCGTGCTAAATCTGGTTAGGAATCGAAGTTTCTTTTTCATTTGTCTGCTCCCTTCTTACATTAATTTAATGATGATACAACAATTGCTGAAATTGTGACCTAATTCACTTCCTTTGTGTAAATTCATCCCATTACTGGGGGGTTTACTATTTAAACGCATTTTCCAATGATTTTGTTTCATATAGAATTGAAATTAGTATGATTTAATTTTGAATTGGCGTTTGAATGTAGCCAAAAGGCGCCTTTTCCAATCGAGGATTTTGAAGTTACAGAAGTTTTCTGATCAAGTACATCAATTCAGCAGTTGTATACATAAAGCGAGCGCCCGCGGCAACGGCCGGGCTCGATCCAAGCCGCGCATGTATACAATTAACCGAACCGGCGACACTTCAGCCAGGATGAAATGTATACATTTTCGTGCATGCTTACGAGATCCGGAAAAATGTATACACCAAGGGGGAAGAATATGTCCAGAGTACCAATTCAGATTCCGATTGAGCTTAAAGAAGAACTGGAGGACTTAAAAAGGGAGCTGCAAGAAGAACTGGTGGCTAAGTGTCGGGTGACAAAAACATAGTATCATTAGAAGCCGCTGATTATGCGGCTTTATATATTTATGTTATCAAGTTCTTGTCAAAACACAATGACAAGAACTTGATAACATTCCCGATCTGATCTCATCGACGGCGGCAGACGCCCTTTTATTAAACTCCCTCGAAGTGATTCAATTTCCTCACTCAAACTCATGAATTCGCAGGATTTCACCCTGAGCTAAACATGAAAGAAGAGAATCCAGGGGAGTCGGTGGCTGGGGACAGTAGAAAGGGCATGCGGGA
>NZ_JFOM01000019.1:0-89601 GCF_001860525.1 Paenibacillus sp. LC231
GGCCCCTTAAGGGGTAGCCGAAAAAGTAGTGCGGTTGGCGAACGATTCAATGCCCTTTAGGGCTGGCCAGTAACAAAGGCTTTCAGCCGCAGAGCAAACCACCCGTTCACACGGGTGGTTTTGATTAATTCTGGTTTATAACAATGGAGGATTGAATGAATGAATGCTTACTGGAAAAGGGCATTTCCAATCTATTTCATGATACTGCCGGGTATTCTCTTTTTTATCATTTTCAAATATATTCCGATGTTCGGGATCTTCGTTGCCTTCCTGGAATATAGCCCGTTCAAGGGAATTGCAGGAAGCGAGTGGGTAGGACTTCATTATTTTCGCAGATTGTTTGCCGAAGGCGATTTTCTGCTGCTGCTCAAAAATACGCTGCTTCTCAATCTGCTGGATGTACTGTTCTTTTTCCCGGCTCCTATTCTGGTCGCGCTGCTGTTGAATGAGGTTAGAGCGAAACGTTTCAAGACGGCCGTCCAAACCATTTTATATGCGCCCAATTTTATTTCCTGGGTCGTAATCGTCGGCATTACCCTTGTGTTATTCGCAACCGGCTCCGGAGGTTTCAATCAATTATTGGAGAACTTTGGACTGGATCGCATTGAATGGATGACGGATCCCCGGTATTTTCGGTGGGTGTGGCTAGTCCAAAATATTTGGCAAGGTGCGGGGTGGGGAGCGATTATTTATCTCGCAGCTTTATCGGGCATAGACCCGACATTGTATGAGGCGGCTATGATGGATGGCGCAAACCGTTGGCGCCAAGTTTGGCATATTACGCTTCCCGGCCTGCAAAGCGTCATTGTCATTATGTTTATTTTACGGTTCGGACACATGTTGGACCTTGGTTTCGAACATATTTTTCTGCTGCAGAATCCGATGAATCAAGATGTATCCGAGGTATTCGAGACATTCATATATAAAACGGGTCTGGTCCAAGGCGATTACAGTTATTCGACAGCGGTCGGATTGTTTAAATCCGCAGTCGGCTTGGTGATGGTGCTGCTCGTCAATTGCCTGGCCAAAAAAACGGGGCAGGAAGGAGTGTTTTAAATGCGGCAGCTCAGAGGTCTTGACCTGTTATTCACGATTATGGTCTACAGTTTCCTTTTGCTGGCGGCAACGATGGCTATTTTCCCTTTGTTTTATGTGCTATCGGTTTCTTTCTCGACGGAATATGAGTATTTAACGCGCGGTTTCTTCGTGATACCCAAGCAGTTCACCCTGGATGGTTACTTGTATCTACTGTCGCATCCAGGGTTTATCTCCGCCTTCCGCAATGCGGTTATCATTAGCGCTGTGGGAACGACGCTGAATATCGTGCTAACCTCTCTCATGGCATACGGGTTGTCCAAACGGTGGCTGAAATTTCGAAATTCACTGAATTTCATGGTGTTTTTTACGATGATGTTCTCGGGCGGCATGATACCAACCTATTTGGTCGTCCGATTCCTGCATCTTCTGGACAGCTTTTGGGCCATCTGGTTAAGCACGGCGATTGCTCCTTTTAACGTCATTGTAATGAGAAGTTTCTTTCAGTCCATGCCGCTAGAGCTTGAAGAATCGGCCAGAATGGACGGGAGCGGGGAGTGGCGCCTGTTTTGGTCGATAATCGTCCCGTTGTCCATACCGGTTATAGCGACCTTTACCTTATTTTATCTGGTAACCAACTGGAATACGTATTTCTCTGCCATCTTATATTTAAACGATGCCAAATTAATGCCGCTGCAGGTATTTTTAAGGCAGATGCTGGTTGAGGATGATCCTACGATATCCAATGCCACCAATGTATTATATAAATATACGCCTGCTGTCAAAATGGCGGCGATTATTTTGACGGCGCTGCCGCTGCTGGTCATTTTTCCGTTTATGCAAAAGCATTTTAATCAAGGAGCCATGCTGGGGTCGATCAAAGGATGATTGCCGCTTGTGAGGTCAATAAAATCGGATATAGAGGTGAGCAAAAAGATGAATATGAAACCCAAATACGTCGCCCATCGCGGATTGAGTTTGCACGCTCCCGAGAATACCATCCCAGCCTTTGAGTTAGCGGGCAAATCGGGCTTCTGGGGCATTGAATGCGATACCTATTGCACAACGGATGGCCGCTGGATCGTCCATCATGACCGCACCGTCGACCGTATGACGAACGGTTCCGGGAGGACAAAGGATTTCTCGTATGAGGAGATCCGCAAACTGCATATCGTGGCAGGGAATGGGATCGGGGACTACTCCAGCCTGCACATACCGACGCTTGAGGAAGTGCTGTCCGTCTGTTTGTCCTACGGCATGCACGCCTTTATCGAAATCGAGGAATATCACCAAGAGCGTGATCTGGAGAAGCTAGTTGTGCTTGTCCGCGGTTCCGGCATGCTTGGGCAATGCAGCTTTATATGTTTCAATGCCGATGATCTGTTGAAGGTGCGGGTTATCGACGATAGGGTGCCGCTCGGCTATTTATCGTCCAAATCGCCAGTCGCTGCAGACCTGGAGCTTATCAGTCGATTGCGGCCTGCCTTTCTGGATTACGATTATCGTTCGACCACTCCCGAGGACGTACGAAACTGCAGAAGGGCCGGAATTGAGGTTTCGATGTGGACCGTTAACGAACAGGAAATTTCAAAGTCGTTTGAAGAGGCGGGGGCTGCTTATATTACAACGGACACGATTTTGTGGACATGATGGTTCCAGGATATCTTTCCTCACCGAAGTGAAGGTTTATTTGTTGAAAAGTCTGGGAAATGCCTATACAGTTAATGAGAAGAAACTGTATGTGCCAATCTTTGCGCAAGTTATCCGTAAAGCTGTCAATCAGTAGAACCTAATTGTCATCCCGCATTCGATGATCTCTGATAGACGTAAAATGAGCAATTAAGAAGAAATATCGCATTTCATTATAAGTTAAAATGAGTATAATTCGCGTGAGATCATACACGAAAGGGTGGGACGATGTCAGAAATCGTAGATGACAAGAAAATCCATTGGAAGAGGAACATCATTCTCTTCTTAAGCAGCCAAACACTGTCGCTGTTTGGTTCTGCCTTGGTGCAATATGCCATCATGTGGTACATTACACTGACTACGCAGTCAGGCCTCATGATGACGCTGTATATTATTTGCGGATTCATTCCGACGTTTTTGCTGTCGCCGTTTGCAGGCGTTTGGGCGGACCGCTACAACCGTAAATCACTCATTATGATTGCGGATGCTATGATCGCGGTGGTTACGCTGATATTGGCCATTACGTTTATGCTTGGCTACCAAGCGGTTTGGCTGCTGTTTGTCATTTCTGCCGTACGCGCACTCGGGGCAGGCATTCAGACACCGGCGGTCGGTGCGATATTGCCTCAAATCGTGCCGCAAGAGAAGCTAACCAAAGTTAACGGCATCAACGGCAGTCTACAAGCGCTTACCATGTTCGTAGCACCCATCGTCAGCGCGGCTTTGCTCACTATGGCAACGATCGAGGTGATCTTTTTTATCGACGTCGTTACGGCTTCGATCGCGATATTCACCTTGCTTGTCTTTCTCAAAATTCCGCTGCACAAAAAGGCTTCTGATACGCAAAGCACAGGCTACCTGGACGACTTCAAGGAGGGCTTGGCGTATATTAAACAGCATGCCTTTTTAAAATCCTTTTTTATTTTCTTCGCTATTTTCTTTGTGCTTATGGCACCAGCTGCCTTTCTGACTCCGCTGCAGGTTACCCGCAGCTTCGGGGACGACGTATGGCGCTTGACGGCAATCGAGATCGCGTTTTCCGTCGGCATGATGGCAGGAGGAGGGATCATCGCGTCATGGGGCGGCTTCAAAAATAAAGTGTACACGATGGCGATTGCCAGCCTCATCATGGCGGTATCCACTTTTGCGCTCGGCATTGTCCCTGTATTCTGGATTTACTTAGCAATCATGGCCGTGTTCGGAGTAGCGATGCCCATATTTAATACGCCGACCACCGTCATGCTGCAGGAGAAGGTGGACGAAAATTATTTGGGACGGATATTCGGTGTCTTCGGGATGATCTCGACTTCCATGATGCCCATCGGGATGCTGATATTCGGACCGCTTGCCGACGTGGTCAAAATTGAATGGCTGCTGGTCGGTACCGGACTGTTTATGCTCGTGCTTACTGTGTTCTTCGCACGCAACAAGCGCTTGGTCGAAGCGGGCATGCCCCTTCCGGAAGAGCAAGAGGCCGCCACGGATTAAAGCTTCAATGCCTGGACAGAAAATGAACATACCAAAACGAAACATTAAAATAGTGTCCCAGGCTGGTTTCCTGTTGCCACAGCACTATAAAGCATATGCCGCGTCATAAGTAGAAGGAGCTAGTGACCTTTTGAGGTTACAGCTCCTTTTTATCGTGATCGGGCGCAGCATTCGGCAATGTTCATTCTATCGAATCCTGTTATATTTTTTGTTGACAGATTTTAACACTGAGAAGATAATAATTGTAACTATGGAAAAAGGAGGGAATCGCCTAAGGAGTTTGTATTCATATGGAATCTCTAATCGTAAGGATTCGGTTGTACCTCGTATATCAACCCTTTAAAGGAGTGTAGTCATGTACGATAAAATCGTAGACATTTTGTGCTCTATCAAGGAAGACCAACCGGAACTCCGCCAAAGCCTGTCCCCCGAAACGGATCTAAACAACGATATAGGCCTCGATTCTCTGCAAATGATCCAGTTTATGCTCAAAGTCGAAGATCAGTTAAACGTGGTCATTGACTATGACCAATTCGATTACGAACACCTCCAGTCGATCGACACATTTATCACTTTTCTGAAAAGCTGCCAATCGCAGGAGCAGCCTCTGTACGAAGATGTCAAACCATGAACCCGGTGTGATTCCGAAAATCGTGATGGGTACCTTCGATCCCGAAACGCGCTGGAGGGATCCGACGCTGGCCCGGCTGCCCGCGATGCCCGATAAGGACCGAGAATCGATTGTCCTATGCATGGACGAGCTGCTTTTTCCATTTTGCGGGCCGGACGACGTCCTTTACACGCGTTGCAAAATCGATCCTGCGCTGCACGAATACCTGAACGGACTGGGTTTTTCTTTTCGGACCCGTTACCACTTTGATTTGAACGAAGAGGATAAACCTTTACCAGGATTGGACGTGTTCAAACAGTGTATGTTCAGCCTCGCAGCCGAACAAGCCCAGGATCTTTTGCCGGCAAACAGGATGCTGAAGACTGCTTCTGCCGGTTATTCAAAGGGTGTGGTTTTGCCGGAATCGATCCCTTCCATATATGCCGCTAACGATTTACGGCAAAGACAATCACTGGATGAGACTTTGTTCTCCACCGCCGCACACATTTTATCGCCCTACGCAATTACAGCAGAAACGGAAGCTTACCTTCATGCTGCTGAACCGTTTAATTCATTACCGGACATAGAGACGGTTGTACGTGTGAACTCCAAGATATACTCGAGCACGCTTCTGACTAGAATTGGCGAGAAAAGCTGCGGCATGGAGGCAAACAGTACTGCGGAAATTGAGGCGATCGGAACTGCACTTCTTAAGCGAGGGCCATATTTGCTGAAAGACCCTTTCGGTGTTTCGGGCAAGGGCAACCTGCTCATCGACAGTGAAGCCATGCAGCGAAGGATCGCGGAGCACCTGCATAAACAGGAGGGGAGCGGATTGCGGGTTCAATTCCTGCTGGAGCCCCTGCTGCCGAAGGTGACCGATTTCAGTTCTCACTGGTTCATCCGGGAGAACGGAAAGACAGGGTTCATCTCCGTACAGCGGATGATGAATCACCAGCAGAATTACGGCGGGTCTATCCAAGCGGATGAAGCTTTTATTGGCATGTTGGAGAACGCTGGCTATTTTAGCGTGATGGAGAAAGCGCTCCGGGTTCTTGTCGAGGACGACTATCATGGCTTCGTCTGCTTTGACTCCATGGTACTGGAGGACGGAGAGGTCGTATCCATTGTGGAGATCAATGCCCGCAAGTCCATGGGACTGATTAACGCCTATCTCGATAAATGGTCGGAACCATACGGCCATACCGGCTGGCTTACGTTTTTCTCTCTCGGTCTTCCGGAAGGCTTCACATTCGGGAAACTCCTGCAGGCTCTACGCGAATCCGGTCTTTTGTTGACAACGCTCGGGGATTACGGGATCGTACCGCTATCATCCAATACCGTCATGGTGAACGAGATTCTGAACCGGCGCCGTATCGCCGAAGGAGTACAGAACAAGCGAGGCGTACCGAAAGGGCGGCTGTATGTATCGGTGGTGGGCCGTGACGACAGACACCGCAGCCAACTGGTCGAAAGCCTGCGGCAGGTGCTCGCCGACTTGTCCGTTAAAGTGTACAACTAAAACTGGAACTTGGAGGCTGCCCATGAATTCATCTTCGGTTACCTTGCTGGCGTCCGGGAATTCTCTCGGCGCATACATTCCGGCTATGCATCTGCACATGTACCTGCAAAGCCGAAGTGTCGGAACAGACGTTCAAGTTCTGGAAAACTTGTATCACGAAGAAGTCCGGCACAAGATTCGGTCCACCAAAAAAGCATTCCATGCTGATTTCTCCGTTGCCCGTATGGGGCATAAGCTGGCCAAGCCCGTTGACTCTTCTCTGGACGAGGAGACGGTTCGGAGGATGCTGGAAGGCTGGAGACAGGCCGGTATCTCCCGCTTTGCAGTCTTTACCGGTTTCTGGCTGCCGATTCTGGAGCGTTATAAGGAAGCTGCGGGCATCCCCCTGGATATCCGACTGATTCGGTTGGATGCGATTGATACACCGTCTTATAAGGTGCACAAGCCATTATACCTAGGCTATGACAACGTCTGGTTCTACGATCCTTCAAAGCTGTCGCCGGGCAGCTACCTTGCTTCGGACGAAGAAGAACCTCTGCCTTATGCGCAGCGTACCGGACGCGTTCTGATCCATGGCGGTGGCTGGGGGATCGGGACCTATGCCGGGACGATCTCAGAACTTCAAAAGCTAGGCCACAGCCTTGATGTGATCGTATATGATCCCTCCGAGGTACAGGAGGACGACGGGGTTACACGCTTCTTCGGAACGGAGGCCTCTTGGGATCCGTGGAGCAAGGATGCGCAGGGGTGTCACACGTTTCCGCCGATGGTCCGTTATGTCCGTGAAGACGGTGTTCTCCGGGAGTTTCCGCTCGGGAGTTACTCCGCTTACACGGACCTGATGCGTAATTGCGCCGCAATCATCAGCAAACCGGGGGGAGCGACCCTGAACGACTCGCTGGCATTCGGAATCCCTTTTGTTATGCTGGAACCGTTCGGCGACCATGAGCTTCACAATTCAGCCTATTGGGAATCCCGTGGTTTCGGTATCCGTTTTGCGGAGTGGAAAGCCCGGGATTTTTCAAAACCTAAACTGCAGGAGATTTGCAGATGTTTGCTGGAGCAGCGATCAAAAATCAACCATTATGGGAGGAACATCTATGCAGCCGAAAACAGCAGTTACGTTTGATAAACTGACATTCCGCAATATGAAAAGAACCCTGGTGCCGCTAGCGGAAACGGGAAGGAGACTCAAGGAGGATCCGACATATGCGGCCCCCGTGCCTTATGAGATCGGGATCAAGCTTAATAACGGCTGCAACCTGCGCTGCAAGCACTGCTTCGAATGGAATCCGGAAGGCTTCCATCACGGCTTTGCCAAAGAAGTAAAGAACGACGAAATCGAGATTCCTGTCGTGGAGAAGCTGTTGGCCGAAACGAGAGAACGCAAATCGCGCGTATTCCTGTGGGGCGGGGAGCCGCTGTTTTACTCCAAGTTTGATGAACTGGCGGAGCTGCTGGCCAAAGAAGACCGTTATACAACAATTTGTACGAACGCGATCCTCATTGAAAAGAAGCTGGATTCCATCTTGAAAATGTCAGAAAATCTGGTCATGCTGGTCAGCCTGGAAGGCTTCGAGAAAGAGAATGACGCGATCAGGGGCAAAGGCACGTTCAAGAAAGTGATCCACGCTATAGAGCTGCTGCTGGATTTGCAAAAGCAGGGCCTGTACAAAGGCAAAGTGTCCGTAGCTCTGACGGTAAATGACCAGATGGTCGGCCAGCTATACAGCTTTATGGAATTCTTCGAAGAGATGGGCGTAGATTCGGTATATTTCTGCTTCCCTTGGTACATCCCTTCCGGGACGGCGGAGAAAATGGACGCCTACTTCGATGCTCATTTCCCGCACCTTGCCTCCCGCTTCGCGGACGACCACAAGAACAGCTGGCACTCCTTCACGTTCCACATCTCGCCGGACCATTTCGACACGCTGATCGAAGAGCTGAAACGTGTCAATTCGCGTGTATGGAATGTACGGATACGCTATCAACCGGCACTGGAGCCTGAAGAGGTGGAAGGGTTTATCCGGGGAAGCGAGAAGCCTGCCATGAACCGGACGAAGTGCTTCTCGATCTCGAACCGGATGGACGTAATGCCGGACGGCAAAGTGAATCCGTGCAAGTTTTTCCCGGAATTCAGTGTCGGCAATCTGTATGAAGATAGTGTGGCGGATATTTTCCATGGCGAAGATCTTCGGAAACAGCGTGAGGTGCTGGCATGCGGTCTGATGCCGATTTGCTCAAAATGCGTACTGCTTTATAACAATGGAGTTTAAGCGTTTAAACTTTATGCTGTTCAATCAGGCAAATCAGGCAAACGTTTGGGAGGATCGGAGATGGATTTTATCCGTGTGCGGGAGCTGCACAAATCGTTTGTGTATTACCGGAAACAAGCCGGGCTCAAACATTCATTAAAAAATTTGTTTGCCCGCAAGTCACTGGTGAAGGAAGCGGTTAAATCCGTTTCCTTCGATATCGGTCCCGGCGAGTGTGTCGGATTTCTCGGGCCCAATGGGGCGGGCAAGACCACAACGCTCAAAATGTTATCGGGCATTCTATATCCCACGAGCGGGGAAGCCGTTGTACTCGGACATGTGCCATGGGAGCGAAAGAACGAGTTCAAACGGCTGTTCTCCATTGTGATGGGCCAGAAAAACCAGCTTTGGTGGGACCTTCCCGCCAGCGAGTCGATTTATTTGAACAAATGTATTTATGACGTCGACGATGATCTCTACCGTCGGAGTCTTGCCGAGCTATCGGAAATGCTCGATGTGCAGGACCTTCTGGATGTGCAGGTGCGCCGGCTGTCCCTGGGGGAGCGGATGAAAATGGAGCTCATCGCCGCACTGATCCATCAGCCTAAGCTGCTTTATCTTGATGAGCCGACGATCGGCCTCGATTTCCCTTCGCAGAAGAAGGTCAGGGAGTTTCTGAAATACTACAATGAACAGTTTGGTGCGTCGATCCTGCTGACGAGCCACTACATGAAGGATGTGGAGGACTTGTGCAAGCGGACGATCATTATTAATGAAGGCAGTATTCTGTATGACGGTGATCTTCACAAAATCAACGATCTTTTTGACGAGCAGAAAATTATAAGGTTGCAGTTCTCCGAACCCGTTGCCGAGCAGCGGTTGGCCAAGTTCGGGAAAATCGTCAGCGCAGACGACTACAACGCTGTTTTGGAGCTGCCCAAGTACAGGTTGAAGGAAGTGTCGCGTGCCGTGCTCGATTCCTTTCCGATCGTTGACTGGACGATCGAGGACGTGGCGATCGAGGAGAGCATATCGATGCTCTACCGCAAGGAATCCGTCGGATGAACAGACGCAAATTGTATAAGACTGTGTTTTCAATGGGCGTCCAGCATTCGATGGAGTACCGTTTTCATTTTTTTCTTGGTCTCGTGGGGGCCGCGTTTCCGATTCTTGTCCAGTATTTCATCTGGACGGCGGTGTACCGGCATTCCGGTCAGGCTGCGCTGTTCTCGTATTCGTACGGTCAAATTATTTTGTATACGATCTTGGCGGGATTGGTGTCCAAGCTGATCGCGACTCAGTTCGAGCACCAAATTGCCGATGATATCAAAAACGGCGGTCTTAACAAGTATTTGATCAAACCGGTCAGCTATTTCGGATATCGGCTGGTGTCCTTTTTCGGTCAGAAGGCGATCTACTACGGGATTACGGCTTTGCTGCTCGTCGGAATTATTGGGTTCGCATCTGCGGGTGGCGTGCTGGAGCTCCAGGCCATACGCTTGATTTTGTTCGCGGTCACGCTATCGGGGGCGCTTTTGCTCAACTTTCTGATCGCCTACTGCATCTGCGCGAGTGCTTTTTATCTGCATGAGATCTCGTATTTTTTTGTCATTACAAGTCTGCTCGTCAATATTTTGAGCGGAGGCATGTTTCCGCTCGAGATTTTCGGGGAGTCGGTTGTGAAGGCACTTCAGTACACGCCATTCCCATATACGATTTATTTTCCGGTCAATATCCTCAGCGGCAAAGCGGAAGCGGCGGCTATGTACCAAGGGCTGCTCATCCAGTGTGGGTGGATTCTGCTGTTCTTCTGGTTATCCCGTCTGACGTGGCGCATTTCCATGAAGAAATATTCGGCAGTAGGGGGGTAGCGGACGTTGCATATGTTTCATATCATGAGGAAATACATGCGTCTGTACGGTTTATTCATCAAAAATTGTCTCATCGCCCAAATGGAGTTTCGGGGCAATTTTATGATGAGCCTGCTGGTCGAATCCGTCTACCTGCTTGCCAAGCTGCTATATGTGCTAGTCGTGTTCCGCACCGATCTTCACGTTGATGGCATACCGCCCGAGGGGCTGCTTCTATTTATAGGCATGCATACGGTGGTGACCGGAATTTATGTCGGCCTGTTTTTTACAAATTTCATGAAAATTCCGGAATATGTTAAAGACGGTTCACTTGATTTGATGCTGACGAAGCCGGTATCCCTTCAGTTCATGGCTTCCTTGCGTTACGTCGATTTGGCGCTGCCGATCCCGGATATTCTGGTTGGGTTCGTCATGATCGGCATCGGCTGGCATGCGATGGATATTCCGCTGACGTTCCTGCAGCTCGCGGGGTTTGCCCTGCTGCTGTTCGTCTCTGTTGTCATCACTTACTGCCTGATGATTATCCCGGCGCTGCTTTCATTCTGGTTCGTCCAGACGGGCTCTGTGCGGAGATCGCGCATTCCGTTTGGGACGCTAACAACTTCCCTATGGCTATATACCCGGCCTGGGTCCGGCGGGTCGGGACTTTTGTTATTCCTCTATTCCTTATTACCAATTTCGGACCGATGTTTCTGCTTGGGCAGATTAACTGGCTCCATGCGGGCTTGGCACTGGCCGCTTCGCTTCTGCTCTTTGCAGCTGTACGGCTGCTCTGGAAACAAGCCGTGAAAGGTTACAGCAGCGCGAGCAGTTAAGCGGGCAGTTTGGTGGGGCGAAAAAAGCAGAGCTTGCATCCTCGCATCAGAGAAGGAAGTAGATGTGTCTGGTTAAATCGTCGGAAGACTGCTATCACGACGATTCCGGATCTCTTGTTAGGAAGGGGGGAATCAGATGAACGCGTTTCAACTACCGGTGGTGAATCCGCCGCTTAAAGGATTTTTGCGGTGGGCCTATACACTTTCCATCACCAGCATCCATGAAGAAACGAAGCCTTGGTTTTACAGCAATTTTATCCAGCTGTTCTGCAAAAAAAACTTTCTGGAGGACGGCAGGCAGTACTATTTTGATTTTTTTCGGGGCAAGCCCAACGAACTGAATTTCAACAACCCGTTTCTTCTCACCTGCTCGGTCAATTATACGCTTCTGGAGAGTTTGGCATTGGACGATTGGCCGAAATTTTTCGCGAATCAGATCCAATACGGCTATTATTGCGTTGTGTTTTTGGATGAATCCAGGTTATCGCCTGCGGCCTCCTATCAGAAAGAGCCGTTCCCGCATCATCTTTTCCTATACGGTTACGATTGGGACGAAAGGGTCTTCAATGCGTCGATGTTCGACCGTACGGGAGTATACCGCAATTTGCAGATCCCGTTCCGGGAGTTTCAGGACGCCGTTCAGTCCATGAGGCATCTTCTAAAGGAGAAGCTCACGGCCGATCATCATACTTACTTTTATAAATACGAGCCGCATTTTCCATATCCTTTTGATAAAACGGCCGCGATTGACCAACTTCGCGATTATCTAAACGGAGAGACCCGTCTCAACCGGATCAATTACAATTCGGACAACGAAGAAGCATTCGGAATCAAGGTATACGACTATTTGCGGCTGTACTATGATGCCGCAGAGGGCAACGATTCCCGGCTCGGTGACCGTAACGATGTAAGACACCTTCATGTGCTCTGGGAACATAAAAAAATGATGAGCGAGCGGATCGGATACTTGGTGGACGAGGGGATCATCCCGTATGACGAAGAGCTGGTGGCTGGCTACAAGGATATCACCAAAAGGGCGATGAAGCTGAGAGATCAGTACATTCGTCATGAACTTCGCGAAGACCACGAAATGTTTGATCGGCTGAGGCTTCGGTTCGATGAATTCCAAAACGAAGAGCCTGCTCTCCTGCAAAAACTGATTACACTGCTTGATGGCTGAAAAAATACGGGTGAGAATCCGCGTCCCGGATGCGATGCTTACTGAAAAGACCGGGTTTTCAGCAACAGATGAAGCATGGTTAGAACAAAACCTGCTAGCTATGGCTAGCAGGTTTTTTGTTCATTAATGGTTAAATGATGTTCTCGTTAGCCTGACTGCGTCGATAAGGCATCCCATACGCTCATCAGTTGAGTGATGGCAGCATCCATTGCTTCGTATGAAATACCGTCCCGGGCTTGCGTTGATATTCCTTGCAGAAATGTTTCAAATAAGGTTACCAGCATGGGAATATCCGTTGATGCCGGCAACTCTCCATTGGCTGCGGCTCGCTCGATACACTCTGTTAGCCAACCGTGAACCCTTGCCCGTTCCTTGGCAAGCATCTCTCGGATATGTTGTTGCTCGGGTGAACAGTTCACGGCGGACAACACCAACAGACAGCCGAGAGGGTGGGAACTTTCGGTTTGCATTTTAGCCGATCGTCGCAGTCCTTGTTCGATGGCCGCTTTTGATGTCAGGTTTGTATCCCTGAAACTTTCAGAGACTTGTCCATAAGTGGAGATATATTGATCCATCACTTCTCGGAACAGGGATTCTTTTGATTCGAAAGCGGCATAGAAACTCGCTGCAGAAATATCGCCCATTGCAGCACGCAACTGAGCTAGCGAAGTGGATCCGTAGCCGTGTTCCCAGAACAGAAGCATGGCGGCAGCAACTGCCTCGTCACGGTTAAAAGCGCGTGGACGTCCCGTTCGTGCCATATAAATGCCCCTCCTTTATTAATTCTATACTAATCGATCCAGAAGTCCTTGACAAGAGAGAAGAGTTGAATCCAATATACGGAATGATCGATTCATAAATAAATAGACTGGCTGGGCGTGTTGATCTGGTCCTGCTTGTATTTGGAGCATTCGCACTTATCTCGATTTGGATTGTGGGTCTGTTGATAGATCGACACCTGCGCCTGCTTGTACTTCTTAGTCTGTTGGCTATTGCGTGGAGCTCGAAGAAACATGGCTTTCCCAGCAAGCCATACCGAATTGGATAGCCAAATTTATATATGATGTTATTATGATCATAAGAATATGGATTAGAATGACAGGAGGGCGTATGGACCCAAACATAAAATTAATGTTCTTGGACGAACATGCCATTGAAGGTGCAGCGCGGTTCGGAGTCAGCTCCAAGGAGCTGATCTTCCTTGGAGGATTTCAAAACTTTATATACTCCTACGATCGTAATGATATGAAATATATCCTCCGTTTCACAGCGAGCACTCATCGAACAGGAGAAGAACTTGCAGCTGAAATAGAATGGATTCGTTATCTATCAGAGAATGGTCTGGCAGTATCAGATTCCATATCTTCGATGAATGGAAGCGACTTCGAACGAATCCGAGGAACTCATATTGATTTCTATGTGACCTCTTTCAGATATGCGCCTGGTCGTAAAATCGGATACCCGGAATGCTTAGGCAATCCCTTACTTTACGAGCAATGTGGACGCCTGACTGGCCGTCTCCATGAACTGTCGAAGCGTTACAAACAAAAGGTAAAAAGGCACACTTGGGAAAACAATGAATACCTCCTACAGGCCCAAAAATATATACCGGAAGAGTACCTACCCATTCTTCTTGCGCTTGATGATCTTAAGAGACATTTGTCCAGTCTCCGTGTTACTACTGATAATTTCGGATTGATACACGGAGATATCAATGTAGGAAATTTTATGGTTGATGAATCAGGGGGAATAACGCTTTTCGACTTCGACGAATGTCAGTATAGTTGGTATGTCGAAGACATTGCGATCCAGTTATATTACTTGCTGTATGTATTTGGGGAAGATTCTAAAGTTGAGCGAAAGGCGCAGTACGAGCTTTTCATGAAACATTTTGAGCGAGGCTATACAGAGGATGGCCGTCAAATGCCTGAGGGCTGGAAGGATCAGTTGAGGCTTTTCCTGAGGCTGCGTGAAATTATCGTAGTCGTCGGCATGCACCGAAGCTGGGATTTAAGTCAACCAGACGGTTGGACTCGCGACTTTTTAAGGGATAGCAGGATGCGGATTATACATGGGGTTTCGTTGATCGACGAATTCCAGTCATCCTAAATGGGAGGATAGGATAGAACAAGCATGGTTATATGTTGTTTACATATGGTTGGGATATTGGATAATTCTGGGCTGTGATTGATGTTATAATCAAAGTGGACGCTTTATTTCGAGACGAGGGAGGAGATGGCGGCTGAACAAGCGTACATGGTATATCTTTCTGGCAATTTGTGTCCTCATTCTAATCAGCGCAACGATATATTCGGCGTCTCAAAACAGAACATCGTTTAAGGAGATGGTGCTCGATCAGTTGATTGAGCCAAAGACCATCAGCCATATGAGTGTCAGGAAAAATCGGTTCCGTTCGAACGAGCAAGAGATACAAATTACAGATCCTGCGGAGATTGAGCGGATTATGAACAGCTTTTCCGAAGTCAAACTGCGTAAAACCAGCAGAGTGGATTACGGTAGCGAAGAATATGAAGTTTGGTTTCAGGGTCGAAATGGCCCGACCTTCTCTGTGTACTTCTTTAGCCCTGACCACGTTCGAATCCATAACGGTTCGAGCAATCACAAAAGGTATGGCAAGGAATATAAAATTGTGAACGACTTCGATCGTGGGGTCATCGAAAGTCTATTTAAATGACGAATGAGGGGAAAGGTCATCGGGACGATGACGTTTCTCTTTTTCATTGTGGAAATCCAAGGCCGTTTGAAGATCATCTCAATCCGTATCATTTTGAACGTCCTCTGCTGTTTGAAATTAAATACTGGAATGTTCGTTCCGATTGATATATACTCATGTAGAAAAGGAGGAAGTATCGATGGGAAGGACCAAGGAATTTGACCGGGAGCAAGTACTGCGCAAAGCCATGATCGTTTTTTGGGAAAAAGGATATGAAGCTGCAAGCATACCGGATTTATTGGAATCCATGGAGTTGAGCAGATCCAGTATGTACGAAACGTTTCAGGATAAACAGACGCTGTATTACGAGGCCATCCAATATTATAAAAAAATGTCGCAAAAAAAACGCGATCAGATGATACATGCAACTTCTGCGATCGAGGGGATCCGCCAGTATTTCGACCTGCATATCATGAACGCTTTTGCCACGCACGGGGAAGCTTTCCCCAATGGATGTCTGATTACGAATGCTTCCGTTGGTTTGGGTACGGTGGATGAACCCTTGCAGAATACGATTCTCCAAAGCTTTACGGAATTGGAGCAGCTGTTTTATGAGACGTTAAAGAAAGGGCAAGAAACGGGGGAAATAGCCCCGGAGAAAGATATTAAAATGTTATCGTACCTGCTGCTGAATCTCAACCATAGCATTAACGTAATGGCCAGAATCCAAAGCGATATTAATAAAGTCCATGGTATGATGAAAGCGGTCTTCGAGATGCTGTAAACCTATTTTTTTTCAGGAAACCGGAATGATCATTCCTGAAAAGATTTCCCCTTGCTTATGAGCATAGGAGGGGGGAGTTGTCTCTATTCTGGAACGAATGTTCCTGTAATATAACGCAATAATTCATAAAAAAGGAGTGTTTATCAATGTCTGAAAACGTAAAGGAAAGAGTGGAGAAATCTGTTTCCACATGGATCACCATGATTCTTGCTGTTGCCTGTGGGTTGATCGCTGCAAATCTTTATTATACACAACCTTTAATTGAATCGATCAGCTCGGCCATAGGGTTATCTTCGGAATCTGCAGGGTTGATCGTCACGCTGACCCAAATCGGCTACGGGATCGGCTTATTATTTATCGTCCCTTTGGGGGATTTGCTTGAAAACCGCAAACTGGTAGTTACGCTGCTGATTCTGACGTCTATTGTTTTGATCATCGCCGCTGAAGCCCGAAGTGCGGCTCTGTTTCTTGCCGCATCCTTGTTTATAGGTGTCGGGGCCGTTGCGGCCCAGATCCTGGTTCCATACGCGGCGCATCTTTCCCCTGGGGAGATGCGTGGACGTAATGTAGGCAACGTAATGAGCGGTCTGTTATTGGGTATTATGCTGGCCCGTCCGGTTTCGAGTATGGTGGATACATATTTCGGCTGGCATGCCATCTTTATGATTTCCTCCGCTATGCTCTTGGTACTGGCTCTTGTATTGGCAAAAGTCCTTCCGGCAAGGCAGCCGCAAACGAAGGACAAATATCCGGTTATCATCTCATCCATGCTGCATCTGCTCAAGACAACGCCGATTCTGCGGCGCCGCGCACTGTATCACGCGTTTTTGTTCGGCATGTTTAGTCTGTTCTGGACAACGGTTCCGCTCGTTTTAACGAGTCCGGTGTTTCATTTTTCTTCAACAGGTGTAGCACTTTTCGCTTTGGCAGGGGTTTCTGGTGCGGCGGCGGCTCCTATTGCTGGCCGCTTTGCAGATAAAGGCCTGATACGTTCGGCAACGGGATTGTCCATCGCGCTGGTGATTCTATCGGGACTTTTGCCGATTATGTTTCCTGGAGGTTCTATATTTTCTATCGTTATCCTCGTAATTGCTGCTGTTCTGCTCGACATGGGTGTGTCCGCCAATATGGTGTTGGGACAGCGAGCGATCTTCGCTTTGGGAGCTGAGGTGCGCAGTCGGCTGAACGGCATGTATATGGCGATCTTTTTTGCGGGTGGAGCCATTGGCTCCGCAGCCGGGGGTTGGGCTTACGCCATGGGCGGCTGGAAAGCGGCGATGTGGGTTGGCGTTCTATTTCCGATCCTGGCATTACTGTACTTTTTTACGGAAAAAAGAGGGGAGCACGGCGATCTAAGTTGAACAAATGTTGATTCTTTAAGGAATGCGACATTGATTTTCAATTGGCTCTAGTTGAGTACGTGTGAATATATCGGTGTTTATGTTTGACATAACCGCGTAAATTCGCGGCTAAATCAATAAGGGAAAATATGGATCTCCATTTGCTTTACCGATAGCATTTCGAATCTTCCAGTGTGTTATTCTAGGTTGGTCAATAAGACTAAACGGTCAAACAAACGGGGGGATTAGGTGAATCAGGAAATCGCAGCTGATATCGCTAAGGAGTTCAAAAACAACCAAAAGGTTCTGATCGCCATCGGTGATGAAACAAGACAAGCCATTCTTAAAACATTGATAGAGGGATCGCAAAATCCCGGAATGCGAGTGGGAGAGATCAGGTTGAATACTCATCTATCTCGTCCAGCCGTTTCTCATCATTTGAAGATTTTAAAAGATGCTCAGATTGTAAGTGTTCGTAAAGAAGGGACCATCAATTACTATAGGCTGGATTCGAAAAGCAAGCTTCTGTCTTTGAAAAATCTATTTCATGTAATCGAAAGAGCGTTGTTGCAATGTGAATAAATCGTAAGAACAGAAGGAGCGGTCACAGATGTATCGAACCGTCGAGGCAGCAAACGGTGTTCAAATTCCTCAGCTTGGTTTTGGCGTATATAAAATCGAGAAGGGAGCGGTCTTTGAAAAAACCATCGCAGCGGCAATTCAATCGGGATATCGTCATTTTGATACAGCGAAAATATACGGCAATGAAGAAGCGTTGGGACGAGAATTGCAAAAAAGCGGTCTTCCACGAGAAGAGTTGTTCATTACTTCCAAGGTATGGACAACCGATCTTGGATATCACGCAACGAAGAAGGCGTTTGAGCAGACCTGTCGGAAACTGAATGTTACGTATCTCGATATGTATTTGATTCATTTTGCTGGCCCTCATTACGAGAAGGCATGGGCGGCGATGGAGGATTTGTACATGGAAGGGAGAATTAAAGTCATCGGCGTAGCAAATTTCGAAATCGAGCATTTGGAGCATCTCAAAAAGCAATCTCGGATATCACCGATGATCAATCAGATCGAAACGCACCCAGAGTTTCAACAACACAATTTACATGATTATATGGTTCGTGATCGGATACTGCATGAAGCATGGGGACCACTGGGACAAGGAAACAAGGCCTTGCTGGAGCATCCGGTTCTCGTTGAGATTGCCCGTAATCATCAAAAGTCAGTTGCACAAGTCATATTACGCTGGCATATAAACCGTGGAATTATTATCATCCCCAAATCGTCAAATTTGCAAAGGATAAAGGAAAACAGCGAAATTTTCGATTTTGACCTAAGCGAGGAAGAAATGGACCGAATCCGGCAGCTAGACACGGGTAACAGATATTCCGTTAACCCGACTGGCTACATGATAAATCCGATTTACATACAGTTGATGAAGCTATTTGTAAAATAAGTGAGGGCTGGATCTTAAACGAAATAGCACAATTCAGTTGAACAGGAGGATTACATGCTTTTTATGGTAAACTTCTAATTAAGAAGTTTAGGCAAGTAAGGAGTGGAGCAGTTGTTTGCTGAGCAGCGGCATCAAATCATTATTCAGAAACTGAATCAGGACAAATCGATCCGAGCGTCGGAGCTCATGGAGCATTTCGGGGTTTCGTTCGAGACGATCAGACGTGACCTGGAATATTTGGAAAGCGAAGGCTATCTGCGGCGGGTGCACGGCGGGGCGATTCTGAAGGAGCCCGACTATAGCCGTGAAATCCCGCTGCCGATCCGCGAATCGATATATATGGAAGAGAAGGCGGAGCTTTCTCAAATCGCGGTACGTTATGTGACCGAGGGGATGTCCATCGCGCTCGATCCCAGTACGACAAACACCCAGATTGCGAAGGCGCTGAAAGCCAAGTTCGATCGATTAACCGTGATTACGAACTCGCTTCCGATCGTCAACGAACTCATTTCGATGCCAGGATATACGGTGATTATGACTGGGGGCGTTATTCGTCATGAAGAGCAAAGCATCATCGGAGATTTGGCGGAAGAGTTTTCATCACGCTTCCATGCGGATCTGTTCTTTATGAGTATGAGCGGGGTTACGTTGGAAGCAGGGATTACAGATTACGGAGTCGGCGAAATTCAAGTGAAAAAAATAATGCTCGCGAACGCGAAGCGCTGCATCGCCCTCGCAGACAGCAGCAAGTTCGGGCAAAATTCATTTATCAAAGTATGCGGGGTAGCGGAAGTCGAACGGTTTGTGACGGATTCCAAAATCAACCGGGATATCGTTGAACAATTTCGCAAGAACGGCATCGAAATCGTATACAAATAATAAAAATCCGTATGAACGATTCTTGGTTTCCACGAACCAGGAATCTTTTTTTATTTATTTGGAAGGTGCTTGTTATGGGGTTGTATTTGTGTGTGTTTGTATGTTTCAAATATTCCGACATGGCTCACACAGTTCAACTGTCCTTCCGACCAGGCAGTTTATCGATTAACTAGAGTATTTATACTCAACAGATTCCGGCAGAAAAAGAGTTGCACCTAATTAAATAATGTATGTGATTGATTGTGTATATGTGGTATTATTTGTATCAAATCAAGGAATCGAGAAATGAACCATTGCTTTTCAAAAGGAGGAGAAACCAGTGAAGATTCATTTTCTAGGCACAGCCGCAGCCGAAGGATTTCCAAACCCGTTCTGCCGCTGCGATGCCTGCAGCAAGGCGAGGTCGCTTGGAGGAAAAAATATTCGAACAAGAAGCTCTATTTTGATCGACAATTTGATCAAGGTTGATTATTCTGCAGATTCCCATATGCAGGCACTCCGTGATCGGATCGACTTGGGTGCGGTTGAGCACCTGTTGTTTACGCATACGCATTACGACCATTTTCAGCCATCGGATCTGTACAACCGAATTGAAGGATTTGCGCACGGTATCGATCATCCCTTACAAATCTATGGCAACGATGTTGCCATTAGCCAGACCGTTAATGCACTGGGTCCGGACGCAGGAGGCAGGTTTGCGTTCCATTTATTGCGCCCGTTCGAGACGATTTCATTGGGCGATACACGAGTCACCCCTTTGCTTGCGAATCATGACCCCATGGAAACTTGTTTGCTGTTTTACATAGAAAAAGGGGGCAAAACGCTATTTTACGGCAATGACACCGGATGGCTGCATGACGATACTTGGGAATGGCTTCAAGGCAAAAGGATCGATATGGCGATCCTTGATTGCACGCATAGCTATACGAACAATAAGCGAAATCCAAACCATATGGGGATTGAGAGTGTGCTGGAGGTTCAGCGAGTATGGCGGGAAGAAGGTACGCTTGGGCGTGAGGGTCTTATATACGTGACTCATTTTACACACAATTCCGATTTTCTGCATGATGATTTTGAACGGGCTTTCGAGCCCGCGGGCATTAAGGTGGCTTACGATGGCCTGATCGTCGATCTATGACAAGTGACAGCAACAACGCAATAGAACAGCGCCAGATTAGGATTGTCGGTATCGTAACGGCGCTAACCCTCTTCGGCGACTCGATGCTGTACATTGTCCTCCCCGTGTATTGGAAGGAAGCGGGACTGGACGCCCTTTGGCAGGTAGGCGTGCTGTTGTCCGTAAACCGACTAGTAAGGCTGCCCCTTAATCCTGTCATTGGCTGGCTGTATCATCGCATGTCGCTTCGAACCGGTCTGTTCATCTCTGTTTTGTTAGCGGCGCTTACCACAGTAGGATACGGCGTCTTCAAAGGGTTCGTGCTTTGGATAGCTTTGCGGGCGGTGTGGGGAATCGCATGGTCCTTGATGCGAATGGGCGGATATTTGACCGTCATTCGATACTCCGACGATACCAATCGAGGGCGATTTATGGGAACGTATAACGGATTGTGGCGCCTGGGCAGCCTGGTTGGCGTGCTGTTCGGAGGGTTTCTCGTACCCATGTTCGGACTGCAGTCCGTCTCGATCATCTTTGGTTTGATGGCATTGGCCGGACTTCCGTTGATCGCGGCATCCATAAGTCCGGGGAAAGCATCCGGCACACATCAACTGGAATTACCTCCAGGTAAGACAAAAACGGTATGGTCGCTGCAGGTAAAGAAAATCGTGATAAGCGGATTAATTATATCCTTGCTGCACGCCGTGTTCGGCGCGACGCTTACGTATCTCATTGATACGAGTTATCCAAAGGGAATCCCGTGGTTCGGTCTGATCATCGGCAGCACGGTGTTAGGCGGCGTATTGACAGCGCTTCGCTGTGCTTGGGAGCCGTTCTTGGCCCGATGGTTCGGACAGCGTACGGATGGACCGAGAGGAAGGCTGCCTTTATTTATGATCTCGCTTGCGGGTGCGGCAGCGGGTTATGCGTTACTTCCGTGGCAGCTGCCGCTCGGTATATGGATTGTTATTGTTATTTTTGTCATGATCACAAGCACTGCGCTTGGCACCATTATGGACGCCATGGCTTCTGACGCTGCGAAGAGCACTTCCGTTATTACAGTCATGACTGCTTATTCCGTATCTACCGATTTAGGGGCGGCGATCGGCCCGACGTTAATTTATTGGGTGGTCGGCTCGCAGTATGGCGTGACATCGATGTATTTGGCGTGCGCTGCTGTATTCGTTTTGATCGGGTTATGGTATTGGAAGGAATATGTGACAAAGGGGCGGGTATATCTTGGAGAAAAAGCTGAAGTTTCGTGAGGATGGAACGTTTGTCATTGTACAGTTTTCTGATGTAGAGTTTATTGACGCTGAGGACCTTGATCCGGAGACGCCGCTTCTCGACTCGATG
The DNA here is from genome assembly GCF_001860525.1 of Paenibacillus sp. LC231. NCBI lineage: Bacteria > Bacillati > Bacillota > Bacilli > Caryophanales > Paenibacillaceae > Paenibacillus > Paenibacillus sp. LC231. The sequence continues at coordinate 22,087 of NZ_JFOM01000019.1, forward strand.
ACGAAGGCGACGATGGAGAGAGTCATTGCGATTGAGCAGCCGGATCTTGTTGTGTTTGCAGGCGACTTGACGGCAAGCGCTAGAAGCAAAGATCCGCTGCAATCGTTCCGCAGCGCGGTCGCTGTCGCTGAGGAAAACCGCGTAGCATGGGCGGCAGTGTTTGGCAATCATGACTCGGAAGGGAGCGTACCGCGTAAAAGGATGCATGAGGAGCAGCTCCTGCATGAATATTGCGTAGCCAAACCGGATCCATCGGGCGTAAGCGGAGCCGGAAATTATGTGCTGACGGTTGACGATTCCAAGGGAAGGCCGGCAGCTTCGTTGTTCTTCCTCGACAGCGGCGATTACTCACCGATGGATGCGGTGGGCGGATACGATTGGATACGCCGGGATCAAATCGAATGGTATACATCTGAATCTCGGCAATTAGCCGATCGAAATGGTGGAGAGCCTTTGCCTGCACTGGCTTTTTTCCATATTCCGCTCCCGGAATACAAAGAGGTGTGGAAGACGAAAGTGTGCGAGGGCCACTGCAGCGAATGGATCAGCTCGCCTGAACTAAACTCCGGCTTGTTCGCCGCCATGGTGGAGATGGGCGATGTTATGGGCACGTTCGTCGGACATGATCACTCGAATGATTACTGCGGGACACTGCATGGCATTCGTCTTTGTTATGGGAGGTCTACTCGTTACGTTAGTTATGTAGACGGTGTGCGCAAAGACAAATTTCCGACGGGTGCAAGAGTCATTCGATTAAGAGCGGATGAGCGACAGTTTGAGACATGGATCCGCCAAAACGACGGACTTGTCGCGGAAATGCCGCTGCATGAGCCGGATGCTCGGTAAGTTACCCTTTCCCACGCATTTCTCTTCACCAATATAGAATTCCTAAAATGTTCTGAATAATCTGCAAATCTTCTTCCGTTCAAACTGAGCCAAATTCAATCTGCCTCGTTCTTTGAGAATGTTGTTGTGATGCACCATGCAACCTGGGGATTTGAATGTGGCTTTTTCTCGATCTCGTATTTTGCAAGTTGATATTTTATGACAAAACAAGGATTGTCGTTGTTATTAAGGCCTGAAATGGATCATTCGGATGGCGTTAAAGCCGGGAGGGGGGTGATGAAACAGACGGAATTCATGCAAAAGGATGCTGGGGCTAACCATTGGCAGTCTAATTTGAATGATGGAAGGTGGTATTGTGATGAATTTACGTTGGCGGAAATGCATTGTGGTTTCTCTTCTCACCAGTTTCATGCTGTATCCCATTTTGTTGTTTACTGGACCGGTACAAGCATCAAGCGCTGCAGACGAATTCGATTTGCTGAGGGAGAGGTGGCATGTATATTTGACCGGGGGGACAACAATCGACACGTCGGACCCGGAAATTGCAGCGAAAATCAGCCAAATCGAAACCAACGCGAACAAGCACTGGTCAGCGATGAACACAAACGCCGGACGAACTTATCTGTGGAGCGATCTGGCGAATTGGAGTGTCTCCAGCACGATCTCATCCAACTATGTAAGGCTGAAGGAAATGGCTCTGGCCTATTCCACAACAGGGTCTTCCCTCAAAGGGGATGAGCAGCTGGCTGCAGACATCCTAAGTGGCCTGGACTGGATGTATGCGAACAAATATAACGAAACGAAGAGCGAGACAGGAAATTGGTGGGATTGGGAAATCGGCGTGCCGATGAATCTGACGGATGCGATGGTCTTGATTTATGATCAAATGTCCGCAGCGCAAAAAGCAAACTACACGAAGGCTTTGGACAAATTCGTTCCGGATCCAACCTATCGCACAAATTCACCCTCACTCCGGGAGACCGGTGCGAATCGGCTTGATAAAGCGCTAATCGTCTCTTTGCGCGGCGTGCTGAATAAATCGGATGCCAAGATTGCGCAAGGCCGTGACGCGATCAGCCAGGTGTTGTTGTATGTACAGAGCAGGGACGGCTTTTACGAGGACGGTTCGTTTATCCAGCATGACTATGTCGCGTATACAGGAAGCTACGGTGCCGTTCTGCTCGAAGATATGGCGAAGCTGCTGTATCTTCTAGGCGGTTCGAGTTGGGATGTGACGGACCCGAATATTGCGAATGTCATTCGTTGGGTAACGGAGGCTTACCGTCCTTTTCTGTATAAAGGCGCCATGATGGATACGGTGCGAGGGCGTGCGATATCGCGCGAAAGTTCACAGGATCACCAGGCGGGACGGAAAATCCTGGCTTCACTCGTCATGCTCGCCGACGGCCTGAACGCTCGGGATGCCGCAACGGTTCGCCAAATTGCCAAAGGCCAAATGATGTCGGATACTACGTTCCCGAGTTATACGGAGGGGCTGTCCATTTTCAGCATCGGCAAAATCAAAGCACTGCTTGGCGATCCATCCGTTGAACCCGCAGGGGATATGATCGATACCCATGTATTCGCAGGGATGGATCGTGCCGTACACTTAAGGCCAGATTTCGGCCTGGCGCTTGGTATGTTCTCGACGCGGATTTCGGCTTTTGAATACGGCAACGGCGAAAATACCAAGCCATGGTGGCAAGGCGCAGGCGCCGCCTACATGTACAATGCGGACCAGACGCAGTTTTCGGGGGCCTATTGGCCAACGATGGATCCGGTGAGATTACCGGGAACGACTACGGACGGCTCTACGGGGAGCGTGGGCTCGTTCAGCTTCAAATTCAATACATCGAATTGGGTAGGCGGTTCATCGATTGATGGCCCTTACGGTACGGTCGGCATGCAATTTTCGATGTCGAAAAACACGGGTACTCCGTTATCCGGCAAAAAGTCATGGTTTCTATTCGGCGACAAATATATAGCGCTCGGATCCGACATTTCGAGCACCGGAGGTCGATCAGTAGAGACGATCGTTGAAAATCGCAAGCTGAATGAGAGCGGTTCGAATACGTTGACGGTTGATGGAACGGTTAAGCCTGCGGCGGCGGGGTGGACGGAGGCGATGACAGGCGTACAGTGGGCGCATCTGTCTGGAAGCGAGCCCGGAGCGGATATCGCGTACGTATTCCCTGGAGGGGCGACGGTCCATGGTCTACGAGAAATAAGATCCGGCTCCTGGAAGGATATCAACACCGATGGAAGCGATAAGCTTCTATCCGCGCAATACGCCAGCCTTGCGCTGAATCACGGTATTGATCCGGTGCAAGCTTCTTATGCCTATGCCGTTTATCCGGGGGCGACAACGAGTGAGGCGGCCGGTCATGCGGCGAACCCGGGCTTTACGGTTTTGAAAAACACGGGAAACGTACAGGCGGTTATGGATACCAGCGATCAAATGGCGGTCGGAGCCAACTTTTGGAAGGATGCGGTTGAAACCGTTCAAGTGAACGGAGCCGATTACTTAACCAGCAATAAGAAATCATCCGTCACCATCGTTGAGAGCGAAGATGAGCTGCAAATCGGGGTTTCAGATCCGACCCAAGCAAACGGAGGGACTATTGAAGTCGAAATTCACCGTGCGACAACCGGCGCATTGCTGCTCGACCCGGGGGTTACAGTGAAGCAGTTTGCACCGACGACGGTATTGGAAGTCAATACGGCGGGAGCGATCGGGAAAACGTTCCTGGCTAAGCTGAGCACAGGGTCAACGACGCCGCCAGTGGCGCCCCAATTGATCGAAGCCCTGCCAGGACCTGGTTCAGCTGCGCTGAAATGGTCCGCAAGCGCAGGAGCAACAGGATACCGAATTTATTACGGGACAGCGCCCGGCAGCTATACGAATACCGTGGATATATCCGCAGTCAGCGGAAATAACCAGTATACCGTTACAGGGCTAGCCGATGGGGCAACGTATTATTTTACGATAAAAGCCCTTAATGGCGCCGGTAACGAAAGCGCCGCATCCAATGAATTATTCGTAACGCTTGGATACGCAATCTTGCCTTCCGACGATGTCTACGTACGCAGCGGGTCTTATGCAAACACGAACTTCGGATCTTCCGATCAATTGGTTATCAAAAACGATCCCAACGCAGGTTATCATCGGTACTCTTATTTGAAATTTGATTTATTTCATCTGCCGGATCAAGTCAAAAGCGCGCAAATCCGCCTGGTTCCGACAAGTGCCGGACTTGCCAACACACAAGGCGTCGCTTTTGAAGTTAGCAATCATGCATGGGATGAAAGCAGCATGACATGGAACAACAAGCCTGCCGCCGGCAGCCTAATCGGAAGCTGGACCGTCCCGGCAGCGGGGACGCCGGCAACCTTGGATGTAACGGCACAAGTGAATGCGGCCGTGGCTGGTGATCGTACAATCGCCGTTCAACTGGCTCAAACGACCAACTATGGCTCGACCGGCTGGGTGATTTACGGCTCTAAGGAGCATACGAATGCAGCTTACCGACCCGTGCTTCTATTCGAGCCGCAGGATACGGCTCCGCCAAACACGCTGGCGACATTATCCCCGGAGAAGCCGGACGGCGATAACGGTTGGTATGTCCAGCCTGTAACGCTATCGTTGGCCGCGGAGGATTCATTATCGAAAGTAACCGAATCGGTATACAGCTTAGACGGTGGAAGCTCATGGCAGCCGTACACTGGACCTGTTACATTCAGTGAAGACGACAAATATACAATAAGCTATCGATCAAAGGATGATGCGGGTAACGTAGAGCCCGCGAAGATGATTGAATTTAATCTGGATACAGAGGCCCCTCTTATTACGTTTGGCGATCCGGCAGCAGAAAGCTACGGTATTGATCAGGACTTATTGCCGCAATTTTATGTAAGCGATGATTTGTCCGGCGTCGATTCTAAGAAGACAACTTTGTTGCTTGATGGTCGGCCTCTGGAACAAGGCGCAACGATTCCACTGTTTACATTGCCAGTGGGCAGTCATTTATTAGAACTTACAGTTTACGATTCAGCAGGAAATATGGGGAGAGGCAGTGTGGATTTCCAAACGACGGCGACTACCGACTCGCTCAAAGCGCTGGTCGCAAGGTTTGAGAAGGACGGCTGGATTGACAACAACGGCATCGCGAACAGCTTGAGACAAAAGCTCGACCAGGGTGAACTGAACAGTTTTATTCACGAAATTCAAGCACAGAGCGGCAAACATGTCCATAGCGATGCTGCACGTTACTTACTTCAGAATGCAGAGGCATTGATTTAACATAGCAATCCGGGAAGCAAACAAAATCTTGCATGGGCCCTTTTCGCCTGTGCTTTTTTTTGTGCATATAATTGAAAAGTTCGCGGAGTTATTTAATGAAATGTATTTTGACGGTCTACTTAACTTTAAACACTTGAGTTCATTTTTGCACAAAAGGGTCTCCATGAATTGAACTGTCTTTCATGAATTGCCTGTGGGTATAATCGAATTGCAAAAGGTACCACACTAAACGGCAAAGGAGTTGATGCCGTATCCTGGACGAAAGAAGTACCCGGATTTTGACGCTGCTTCATGAAGCAGCCGATTATGTGTCGCTGGAAGAACTGATGCAGAAGGTCGGTATCTCCAGACGAACCGTTTATTATGATATGGAAAAAATAAACGACTACTTGAAAGCGGTTCATCTTCCGCCGGTCAAATACGTCAGGACAGTCGGCTATTATTTGCCGGATGAAAGCCGGTCCGGTCTTCCGCAGTCGACCGGGAAGCCTCAAACACAGCAGTATTATTTGTCCCCACGGGAAAGAATGGCCTGGATGTCGCTTTATCTGTTATCGGCGGAGGCTCCGCTCTTTGTTCATCATTTTACGGACCTTTTGCAGGTTAGCCGAGGGACCGTACTCAAGGATTTGAATATGGTTCGGTCGGACATGAAGATCTCGAAACTTAAAGTAACCTACGACCGCAAGCGGGGCTATGGCGTACATGGGGAGGAACGTGACAAGCGGAAGGCCCTAAGCCAATACTTCGGACAGATTTTCGGTCATGCCGGCTGGGAACAGATATTTAACCGGAATCCGGAATCGGAAAGTCCGGATCTCGCCCAAGTCCTATTTCCCCCTATGAAGTCAGGTCACCTGAAGCGGGTGTATCGCCTGATTTCGGATAGCGAAATAACGCTGGGCGTAGATTTGACGGATGAGATGTTATTTCATTTGACGGCACGGTTCCTGTTGTATGTAAGGCGGATTCAGACCGGACAGTTTATCTCGATAGATGAAGATGAACGAAACGTGCTGCGGAGGAAACCAGAGTACGAAGTTGCCGCAGGGCTTGCCGAAGGTCTTGGCCAAATGTTTGGCGTCTCCATCCCGGACGAAGAGATTTGCTACTTTACGATGCATTTACTGGGAGCCAGGGTTAACCGGATGGAACAGATGACCGGATCCGAAGAGGTGCTTAAGCAGCTTCGGCAAGTGACCAGACAGATGACGGATGATTTTCAGCGTTACGCCTGCGTCTTCCTGCCGAACAGAGAAACGATGGAAGAGAATCTGCTTGTTCATTTGAAGCCGGCTTATTATCGGATCGTATACGGACTCGGTCTTGAAAATCCGCTGCTCGAAAATATCCTATCCAAGTACAGGGAAGTATTCGAGCTGACCCGCCGATCCGCGGCTCCGTTCGAACAACTGGTTGGACGTCAACTTGACGACAACGAAATCGGATATCTCGCGATGCATTTCGGCGGCTGGCTGCGCAGAGAGAACACGAAGCCGACCGTACGGCGACAGGCAGCCATCGTCTGCGTCAACGGTATTTCCGCTTCGCGAATGCTGAAATCGCAGCTGGAGAACCTTTTCTCGGCAGTGGATATTACGGCGGTACTCTCGCTGCGGAATTACGAGTCCTTTGATGAAGACCATGTTGATTTTATTTTCTCAACGGTCCCATTGCCGGATAGCAAAGTGCCCGTTCTCATAGTGAATCCGATTCTCAGCGATAAGGATAAGGAGCACCTGCTGAACCAGGTCAACATGGTTGCCGGCCGTAATTCTAAGACCCCGGCGTACTCGGTTCAAGCGCTGCTGGATATCGTCCATAAATACGCCGCGGTTAGGGATGAGGCAGGTCTTACGGAGGAGCTGAACCATTACTTGTCCGTTGGGAAAACATGGCTGAGTGAAGCACGCAAGCCATCTCTATCGGATCTGCTCACCGGACAGATGATCCAAATGAAAAGAAAAGCAGCCGACTGGCGGAGCGCCATACGCGATGCCTCCGAGCCCCTGCTGAAGGATGGACGCATCAATGAAGCCTATATTGATGCGATGATCTCCAAAGTCAAGGCGCTCGGCCCTTATATCGTCGTTGCTCCGGGTATCGCGATTGCGCATGGCAAGCCGCAGGATGGTGTCCGGCGGCTGGGCATCAGTCTGCTGCGGCTGGAGGAACCTGTCGCCTTCTCAGAAGAAGCAAGGCATCAAGTTCAGATCATTCTGGTACTGGCGGCGATTGACGGCGAATCCCACCTCAAAGCGCTGTCGGAGCTGACCATCCTGCTCAGAGAGAAGGAGAGCCTGATCCGTCTGAAAGAGGCCAAGACGAAAGAAGAGATACTGCAGCAATTACACACCGGTCTTTAGCATCGATTAGAATACCGGATTTGGGAGGGATGAGAATGAAATTTTTGGAACCGTCGCTAATTGCCTTGGATGTTGTGGCCGAGACGGCCGAAGAAGCGATCCGCTTAGCGGGAGAACTGCTGGCGAAAGCGGGTGTGGCGGAAGAACGTTATGCCGACGCCATGGTGAAATCTTATCGTGAAAGAGGTCCGTACTTTGTTCTTGCACCCCATATCGCACTTCCGCATGCCCGTGCGGAGGATGGGGTGAAGGAAGCGTCCGTCTCGCTGATTAAATTGAAGAAACCGGTCGTATTCGGCCATGCCGCCAACGACCCGGTACAGCTTGTATTTGCGCTTGGCGGCTCCTCAAGTTCGGAGCATATCGCCATGCTGCGCAAGCTGACCACCTTGCTGAGCAGCCCGGGCAGTATTGAACAATTCATGCATGCAACGGATGTAGAAACAATCCAACAACTTATTAGGGGGAACGAACAATGAAAATTTTATGCGTATGCGGTCTTGGACAAGGAACGAGTTTGATTCTGAGAATGAATGTGGAGAACGTCCTGAGCGGTATGGGAGTAAGTACCGACGTGGAGCACACGGACGTATCAACGGCATCCGGAACTGCAGCCGACTATATCATTACAAGCAACGAGCTGGCCCAAAGCCTTCAAGGGCATGCGGCCCAAATTGTGATCGTCAACAACTATTTCGACACTAACGAAATCAAACAGAAGCTGGAAGAAGTGCTGTAAACCATTAGAAAGGGAGAGGGCATATGGACGTACTTTTTTGGATTGCCACCAACATTTTTGGAACGCCCGCCATTCTGCTCGGATTCATCGTTCTGGTCGGCCTTCTGCTTCAGAAGAAATCAACGAGCCAGCTTGTAAGCGGCACCTTTAAAGCGATTATCGGCTTCCTCATCATCGGTGCAGGCTCTGATGTCATCGTGAAAGCCTTGAATGTATTTGAGCCGATGTGGAAGGAAGTCTTCGGATTGGAGAGCGGAACCCTCGGTACCTTCATGGGGCAGGAGGCATTCAATTCCAAATTCGGCAGCGCCGTTACGCTCGCCATGCTCATCGGCTTTTTAATCAACGTTCTGCTGGCACGCTTCACCCGGTTTAAATTTATTTACCTGACCGGGCACATGATGTTCTGGACGTCGACCGTTTTTGCGGGCGTGATCGTTCATGCGGCCAGCGGCATCTCGATCTGGAAGCTGGTACTGATGGTCGCTGTCGTCCTTGGTGTGTATTGGACATTCCAGCCGGCGCTGGTTCAGCCGTTCCTTCGTAAAATTACGGGCAACGATAACATTGCGCTTGGTCACACCTCGGCCTCGGTTGCCTTGCTAGCTGCCTTGTTCGGTAAATTGTTCGGCAACAAAAACAACGATTCCGAGAAAATCAAAGTACCCAAAGGCTTCGAGTTTCTTCGTGATTCCAACGTCATCACTGCGCTCAGCATGGGAGTTTTGTTCCTGATCGGGGCCATTATTCTATCGACGAAGGGCACGCCGGCGGCTGCGGAGCTGATGAAACAATCAGGTGACCAGAACTTTATTATCTACTCCATTATCCAATCGTTCACATTCGCAGGCGGAATCGCCATCGTTCTGATGGGAGTCCGGATGTTTGTCGGCGAGCTGGTTCCGGCCTTCAACGGGATCGCTACTAAACTGGTACCAGGCGCCAAGCCGGCACTGGATGCGCCAGTTGTATACCCTTACGCGCCGAATGCGGTGGTTCTTGGCTTCCTGGGAGCTTTCGCCGGAGCGATTATCTGGCTGCTTGTACTTGGCAACACCGTATCATACATTTTCGTGCCAACGATGATCGTCTTATTCTTCCACGGCGCTACGGCAGGGGTATTCGGGAATTCGACAGGCGGTGTCCGCGGAGCCGTTATCGGCGGGTTTATCACTTCAACCGTGGTCGCTTGGGGACAGTTTCTGATGGTTCGCTTCTTTATCGCCTCGACGGTGCCGGATACGGCTATGTGGGCAGCTGATTCCGATATGTTCATCATTGGGCCGATTCTGCACTTCCTGGCGAAGCTGTTCTTCTAGAGGTTATTCAAAAAGCAGCTGACTTTTTGAATTTTGAACACGCATTTTTAGAGATCTGGCCAGGTTCCAATTTTATAGAGAGTGGAGGAGAAACGATATGGGCTTTATTCGTACTTTACATGGAGATATCAGCAAAGAGAAACTGGGCTTTACGTATTCCCACGAACATATCGTATGCCGTCCGGCCTACTGGCAGGAACGGGGCGAGGACGATTTGCTCCTGGATGATAAAGAGAAGTCCAAGCTCGACGTTCTTGACTTCAAACAACACGGTGGACGCTCCATCGTGGACGCTACAGCCATCGATTATGGACGGGATGTTCAGGCGGTGCAGGAAATCGCAGTTGAAACCGGCATTCATATTGTAGGAACGGCGGGCTTCAACAAAAGCTTTCTGTGGGACGCCAAAATCAAAGAGGAGCTTAAACCGCTGATCGGCCACTATGAAACCTACGCCCAGTGGATTGAAGCAAAAAGCATCAACGAGCTGGCGGATTTCGTCATCCGGGAGGTGGAAGAAGGGCTGGAGGGAACGTCTTTCAAAGCAGGCCAGGTTAAATTCGGGACAGGCTATAACCGCATTACGCCTCTGGAGGAAAAGACGCTGCGCGCTGTAGCGCGCGCTCATCATGAGACAAAGGCGCCCATTCATTCCCATACCGAGGTTGGCACCATGGCGCTGGAGCAAATCGAGCTCCTGAAGAGCGAAGGTGTGGATCTGTCTTTTTTGAGCCTGGGGCATATGGACCGCAATCCCGACCCGTACTATCACGAGCAGATCGCCGCAACGGGGGCTTTCATGAGCTTTGACGGTATCGGCAAAATCAAGTATGCACCGGAGAGCACCCGAATCTCGCTTATTCTGGAGCTTGTCCGCAAAGGCTTCGAAGATCAAATCCTCATCAGCGGAGATACCGCCCGGAAAACCTACTACAAGCATTACGATCAGGGTCTCGGTCTGGAGTACATTATTTCCAAATGGGTACCGCGTTTTGTGGACGAGGCGAACCGAAACGGCTTAGACGGACCAAAGCTGGTGAAGAAATTTTTCGTAAGCAACCCGGCCAACTGCTTTTCATTTAAAAAGTAAGGGGGGTGCCACTATGAAATTCGAACTCGAAAATTCGGTTGAGGTGAAGGATAAAATACGCCAATTCCGTGCTGCCATCCTTCCTATTGGTGCCGTTGAAGCGCATGGTCCCCATCTGCCGCTGGGCACGGATAACCTGCTCGCGACCAGACTCGCGGACAGATTAGCCGAGCGGACGGAAAGCTTCGTTCTGCCGACCCTCCCTTATGGCCAGGTGTGGAGCTTGCGCAATTTCCCGGGGAGCATCAATGTCTCAAACGAAGCGCTTATCCGGCTGTTAGCAGATATCGGCGAAAGCTTATACCAGCAGGGATTCCGCATTTTCGTCATGGTCAACGGCCACCTCGGCAATGCGGTTGCGCTGAAGGAAGCTGCGAGAGTGTTATACGAACGGGTTCCCGAACTGAAGGTGTTCTACTTCTTTTACCCTGGCACGAAGGAAGTAACGGCTTTGGTGCGAGAAGCTTCGGCTGCGCACGCGAGCTATATGCATGCCGATGAAATCGAGACATCCTATATGCTCTATCTCGCGGGCGAATATGTGGACATGAGCAAGGCGATCGATGGTGCCCCGCAGATCCCGATCGAAGCGGATTGCACGCCAACGCCGTGGGAGGAAATGACTTCCACTGCCGTACTTGGGGATGCAACGCTGGCAACGAGGGAGAAGGGGGAGAAAATAATAGAGCGCAGCTTGGAAGTGATGGCGGAGATGGTTCTCCGGGCTAAAAGAGCATTGTCAACCGATGATCAACCGGAAGAGAACAGATAGCATTGTAAATACAGGAACAATGAGGTGAGAGAGACGATGATGAACACCTATTTTGATGTGATTGGCGGGTTGTTGAACAAAGTTCGAACCGAGCAGGCCAAGCCGATCCGTGAAGCGGCCGAGAAGGTAGCGACCTGTATTCAGCAGGGCGGGATTATTCACTTGTTCGGCTGCGGACATTCACATATATTGACCGAAGAAGTCTTTTACCGGGCAGGCGGACTCGTACCGATTCGTCCGATTCTGGTTGAGAAGCTGATGCTTCATGAAGGCGCGGTCCGGTCGTCCGAGCTGGAAAGACAAAACGACCTTGCGGTTGAGTTTATGGAGAAGCAGGATATTCGCGAAGGCGAGATTGTATTCGTATTGTCCACTTCGGGGCGAAATCCCGTTCCTGTAGATGTCGCTTTGATGGCGAAGGAGAAGGGGGCCTTTACTGTAGGCATTACCTCTCTGGAATATTCCAAAAGCATGCCCTCCCGACACAGCAGCGGCAAGCATCTGGCGGATGCCGTTGATCTGGTGATCGACAATTTCTCGGTCAAGGGCGATGCCGTATTAAGCCATCCGGGCCTCCAGGTACCCTTTACGCCGAGCTCAACGGTGATCGGGGCCCTCATTTTGAACTCCCTGTTCGCCGAATCTATTGAGATTATGATTGAAAAAGGCTTCACCCCCCCCGTATTTCTCAGCGGAAATATCGATGGTTCCGATGAACACAACAGAGCGCTGGTTGAGGCTTATAAAGGACGGATCGCTTTACTGGCATGATAAGAATGAGCTTAGCGAGAAATAGCTTAGCTTCCGAAATGAGCGTAAGTACGAAAATGAAAATCATCCTACCTAAACGGGAAACAGTCATTATTAGCATATATACGAATTGCCCATGAGCAGGATCTTGAACAATAAATAAAGCAGGCCGCCTGGCAAAGATCAAGCACGCGAACGTCAGGGATACGGAAGAGTGAAGCCGTAACTGCGATTTCTGCAAGAAAATTGTCTCGGCAGGCCGTTACAGGATGAGGAGGAAAGACATGTTCACACAAACCGTAACCATACAGAATGAGCAGGGCTTTCATGTCCGTCCGGCTCAGCTTTTCTCGGAAAAAGCAGGACAGTTTGGAGCAGAGGTTTATCTCAAGACTCGCGAAGGACGGTCCGCGGATTGCAAAAGCATGCTGGAGCTGATGACGCTCGGCATTGAACAAGGGGCTGTCGTGACCATCGAAGCTAACGGAGATGGAGAACAAGAGATAGTCGAAGCACTGGTACAGCTAGTCGAAAGCAAGTTTGGTGAAGCCTGATGAAGAAGCTGCATATTCAAGGAATCGGCGTATCGGAGGGAATCCGGATCGCAAAGGCATACATCTACAAGCCTTCGCAGGGGGCAAGCAGCGACAGCAGCCCCGATGAGAAGAATATTCCCGATAAACCGGCCGCTATCGATGCCGAGCTTATCAAGCTCCGTGAAGCCAAAGCCAGCTGTGCGGAGCAGTTGGATGTGCTGACGGAAAAAGCGAAGGAAGCCGTGGGCGAAGAACAAGCCGGTATTCTTGCGGGGCAGCGGAAGCTTCTGGAGGATCCTGCCTTCTATCCGAAGATGGAGACGCGGGTTCGGGAGAAGCTGGAGCCAGCGCCAAAGGCCGTTGCCGAAATTGTGAGTCAGGTCGCTTCCATGTTGGAAAGTATGAACAATGATTATATGAAGGAACGCGCCGCAGACATACGTGATATTGGCAATCGTCTTCTCGCTTGTCTGTCGCCAGGGCATTCGCGCGGCTTTACGGGTATCACCGAACAGGTTATCCTGGTTGCCGACGATTTGGCGCCATCGGATACGGTGCAGCTGGACCCTGATTTGGTGATCGGTTTTATTACTCGCACTGGAGGAGCGACCTCACATACTGCTATTCTCGCACGGTCGCTCGGGATTGCGGCTATTGTCGGCGCTGGGGACGGCGTCGACGGCATTGAGGACGGCGACACGCTCGTCCTCGACGGTTTAGCCGGGCTGTGCGTTGCCCGGCCGGACGAGGCAGAAGCGGAGCAGTATCGGCTCCGCATGCTGCAGCACCTCGAGCGCAGGCAGTCGCTCGAGGCGTACGCGGCGCGCCCGGCAGTGACCGCCGACGGCGCGCGTGTGGAGCTCGCGGCGAACATCGGCAGCGCCGCGGAAGCCGAGACCGCCGTCCTGCAGGGCGCGGACGGAGTAGGGCTGTTCCGCACGGAGTTCCTGTTCATGAACGCCCAGGCCATGCCGGGCGAGGAGGAGCAGTTCCGTGCGTATCAGGAAGCGGCCCGGACGATGGAGGGCCGCCCCGTGATCATCCGCACGATGGACATCGGCGGAGATAAGGAGCTTCCGTATCTGCAGCTGCCCAAGGAAGCGAACCCGTTCCTGGGCTACCGTGCAATACGGGTAGGGCTTGTCCGCCAGGAGCTGCTTCGCACGCAGCTGAGGGCGGTGCTGCGGGCCAGCGCCTTCGGCACGGTAAAGGTGATGTTCCCGATGATATCCGGCCTGCAGGAATGGAGGCAGGCAAGAACCATCCTGACGGAAGTGCAGGCGGAATTGAAGGAGGACGGCATTCGGTTCGACGAGAAGATGGAAGTTGGCATCATGGTTGAGATTCCCTCAACGGCTGTGTTGGCGGAACGATTCGCGAGCGAAGTCGATTTCTTCAGCATTGGTACGAACGACCTTGTGCAGTACACGGTCGCGGCGGACCGCATGAATGAACATGTCGCGCACCTGTACGATTATTATCATCCAGCCGTGCTTCAGTTAATTCGCACGGTCATTGAGGCATCCCACGCGGCCGGTAAATGGACCGGCATGTGCGGCAGTATGGCGGGTGATCCGCTCGCGGCACCGCTCTTACTCGGACTCGGGCTCGATGAATGGAGCATGGAGGCAAGTGGTCTCAGCCGGATGAAGGAAAGGCTCGCTACTCTGGATCGTCAGGAATGCCGCGAGCTGGCGAAGCGCATACTTCGTCTCGATACGCCTCAAGCCGTACGTCAAACGCTGGAGGAATTTCATCACGTGAAACAGGCAGTGGTATAGATTACGTATTCACATGACTTGGCCAACATAGCAGGTGTTGGGTTTCTCAGAATTGGTATACCCGTATGAGAAATCGTTAGGTGGGTCAAATAGCTGCTGCATATAAAGAAATGGCGGTGCAGGGGGTTCCCCCCATGCCGCCATTTCTTTGTTATCGACTATTTACCCTTTACGACGCAGTACATTGGCAATTACGCCAACGATTAAGCCCCAAACCGCATTTATTGCAAAGACACTTATCATTGCCAGCGGATTCGTTAATGGACCTTGCAATGTTCCATCGATAAGGGGAGAGGCAATCCCGCTGATAATGATAGCAAATAAGGCATAACTCAAACCCGCAAAAACAAGAATGACAACGGGATAAGCCGTTCTTTTGAATAGAACGAGCATGAGCCAGGCCAAAGAGATGAGAACCGTCATCAGAATGCTGCCGAATGCTTGGCCGATCAGGTCCATGATCCCGGTCATCTTCATGATGGGTCTGACAAGCGCTAAAGCGCCCAGACCGAGAATGAAAAGCAGGTTTTCTTTTACGATATCGATTGTTTTCATATCCAATCCGTTCCTTTCCCATGTATGTGTTAATCTGTCGCCTGATGAAGTCGATAAGACCCCGTCCGATTCATCCTCCAACTTGTATGAATATTGCCAGTTCCTGCATTGATTTTCCCGGCTGTTGATAACATTAACAAATCCATGTTGTGAACTTATGACGATGCTTGGTGATTTACGTGAATTTTTCCGATGGATTTCCCGATCTCCTGACAGCCATAATATGCTAGACTACCTATATATTACTTTTAGGAGTCCATCATACGATGAAGACATTTACTATTTTGTACATTGAAGACGATCAGGAAATCGGTTCCTGGTCCAAGGAGTTTTTAATCGGTCAGGGCTATGAGGTGATATGGAAGAGTTCAGGCTATGATGTGGAAGCAGCAATGGAACATTGCGATCTTGTCATTTTGGACATTATGCTTCCGGGTCTGGACGGATTCACGGTCGGTCAGCGGCTAAAACGAATCAATCCCGCTGTACCCATCCTGATGCTTACGGCCAGAACCGCAATCGAAGATAAGCTTACCGGCTTGTCTTTTGCCGATGATTATATGACAAAGCCGTTTCATCCGGATGAGTTGGCCGCCCGGATTCAAGTCCTGCTCAGGCGCTCCGTCACTGTGGAACCGGAGCAGCTTATGATCCGGCATTTAATCATCGACCGAACAGGAAGCCGTATATGGAATTCCGAAACCGGGGAAGAGATTGTCCTTACAGGTAAGCAGTTTCACATATTCATGTATTTTCTGGACCATCTGAATCACATATTGACCCAGAAGCAGATTTATGAAGCCGTTTGGGGCGAGCCGCATCTGAACGGAGACAAGACGTTGAATGTGCATATCCGGCATCTGCGAGAGAAGATCGAGCTGGATTCCGGCTCCCCCCAAATTATCGAGACCATCCGCGGCGTAGGATACCGGGTGCGATCATGAAGATCCGCGGCTCGTTAATGAGCAAATACCTGATCCTTATTTTGACCGCCTTACTGCTATGGCCGATCATTCCAGCCCTGTTTTATTTACCTGGCTATATGTTTAGCGATCATCCAGTATATCGTCCGGAAGAGATAACCCGCATGTGGCAGCAGGAGGCAGACAACCTGGACGGTGCAGGTAGGGATAGGATTATTTCTAGACTGGGAGAGTTGAACGAGGACTATCCGGATGCTGAAATATTTTGGGTGGACCCGTCAGGGAGGACGAATGCAGTCAGAGACCTCTCGGAAGATATACCTGAGCAATGGACTTATGTGGATATTCTCTCGATTCGAGCGCAAGACCGTAATCAAGAAACGCTGGTCTTAACCTCTCTCATCGGAAACGATCCGAAGCAAGGCTTTATGGTGATGCGGCTCCCGGATTCCCATATCCTTGATGCAGAGATGTCGCTATCGGGAAACCTGCCGCTCATCTTTCTGTTTCTAATGATCTGTGTATGCTTCTTTATGCTGTCATGGCTGTTCTTCATTAAGCTTCGCAGAAGACTGATCAGGCTCCAATCCGCGATGACCGTAAATGGATTGAAAGAAATTCCGAACGAAGTCACGATTATGAAAAACGACGAGATCGGAGAACTAGAAGGCTCGTTTAATCGGATGGTGAAGGAGCTCAAAGAAAGTCAACAACGGGAGCGGGAGGAGGAGGAACTGCGCAAGCAATTCATTTCAACGATTTCCCACGATCTTCGAACCCCGTTGACTGTCATCCGGCAACATGTCCATACCGTTCGCAATAACCCTGCTTCTCCCCAGGGACAGGTTTCACTTTCTGTCATTGAGCATAAGCTGGACGACATCAGTAATCTGATGGACAATCTTCTGTCATACACGCTGTTATCGGCGGGGAAGTATCCGCTGCACAAGCAGCCGATTGATATCGTAGAAGAAGTCCGGAATCGAGTGGCTCAGTGGTATCCAGTATTCGAGGCTAAGGAATTCGATGTCGTTGTCGAGCTTCCTGATGAGACGTTATTATGGGATGTGGATCCATTGTGGTTTAACCGGATCCTGGACAATGTGTTTCAGAACGTGGTACGCCATGCGGGAGCAGGTCGGTACATCGGCATACACATGATTGATCGTGACAATCAATGGATACTGGTTATCAACGATAAGGGCCCTGGCGTCTGCAACGAGTCGCCTGAAAAAGGCGCAGGGATCGGTTTGTCCATTGTATCGATGATGGCCAAGGAGATGGGGATGCAATGGGAAATGAAATCCGACGCAAACGGAAGTGTATTTTATATTTGGATTGATAGCAGTTGCAGTGTTATAACTCGCGAGACAGATTAAGCTATGAGAAGGTAACAGTATCTAAAATGAATGCGAGTTCGTTATCGAATTTATGTTTGTTATTGGAATATATGTATCGTTTTTTTTCGAAGACCAGGGAAGAAGCTGCGTTCAAGTCGCTCAGAGTGACTTATACGCAGCTTCTTTTTTGAGCGTTGACTTACCTATCCAGGATAGAGAGTTTACAGCTTCACGTAAATGAAATTAACCCAAACTTAAACTTGAGGTCACTTTGCCTTTCGATAAGGGAGGTAGAATGGGGTGTAAAGCGAAGGCAAAGTTATTAAGGAGGTAAGTTTTCCAACATGAAGATTGAGCATAAAAAAGTTTCAGCAGAGCTCCAGGCAGCGCGATGGATAAAGATGCGTAGAATTTGTGGTTATGGCGCTGCCATAGCGGTGACGCCGTATTTGTTGATTAAACTGGCATGGACCCTCGGATATTTCATACCAACTGAGCAAATGGGAGACGTTAGTTGGCGTGCGGTCAACGCAGCTACCGCAGTGCTTGCGGCGATCGGAATTCTACTGGCAATGGCGTTCACCAGGCCGTGGGGTGAACGCCTGCCTGCATGGCTGATTGCCTTTCCCGTATGGGTTGGCACGGGTCTGCTCGTTCCCATGCTGGTCTTGGCACCGGTGCTAGGACCGGCAGCTATGACTCGGGATCAGGAAGCGGGGGCAGCCGATGTTTGGGTGTACGAACAATTCTTTGTCATGGTCTCGCTCGTTGGCATCGGCATTTGTCTGCCTCTCGCCTTCGCAGGATATGCGAAGACACGGTGGCCGGAGGCGTTCGGTGATTCGATTGACTATAGCAGGTTGCCCGGTAATACTTGGGGACTGCAGCATACATTGTCCAAGCTGGTTGGAGCAGGCTGTATCCTGCTAGGTACCATTAAGGTGTTCTGGGCTGCTGGAGGCACCCTCGGCATGGATCCGGCCAGATTGGACCATCGTGATGTGTGGTGGCATCTGCTGACGTTTAGTACCGGAGCGTGGTCCATCGCGGGGGCGTGGGGATTGCTGGTGCTAACTTCCCGGCGTGGGCCGCAGCGTTTTCTGTACCCGATGGCATTGGCTTGGATTTCGTCGGGCATGCTGTTCTCTTATAATCTCTTTTCCGCTATTCGTACCGATTCGCAGTTCTCGCCAGAGTACCCGCTGCTGCGGATGCTGACCACAGAGGCCGGTGTCATCTTAGGTGTAATGATGATTATGATCATTCTGTTCGTTCTGCATGAACGACGTCGGGCCTTGTAGGTTTATGCACCCAGACATAAAGCTCGAACATTAACATTTTCTGGACCGGACGGTCCGTTGGAACAACGTCATGTGTAGTGCGATATCGATCCGGAACATTACGTCGTTCAGGCAGCGGGTATCTTTACCTGTCGGAAGAAAAAAACAAATATGCTTATGAAGTCGCGAAAATCGCGGCTTTTTTGTTTAGGCGAAACTGAACATACAGACCATCCAAGAGAAATGATTGTACAAAAGTATGATTTTAACAGAATGAAGGCAATCTATACACGATTGGCTTACTTATATCAAAGTAGTGGAGGATATGTATGTCTATTTTTAAACCATCGAAAATTGCGCGCTCGATTTATGAGATCGACGGAGAAATGCTCCAGCAGGCAGGTATTAAAGGGATCATCCTTGACTGGACCAATACCATAACGACGAAAAATGCTGAATCCATAACAGATTTGATGAAAGATTGGCTGAATAACATGCAGTCCCGATACGGAATTAAGGTGATCATCGTCTCTAACAGCAAACCACCGATGCATGGCCACGGACAGATCAATGAGATTCCAGCATTGTTCGAAGCCGGTAAACCGAAGAAAAAAGCGTTTTTAGCCGCATTGAATCTACTCGGAACGCGCAGTAACGAGACAGCCGTTATCGGAAACGGCATCATTACCGATTTATGGGGTGGAAACCGTCTGGGGATGTACACGATTTTCATATCTTCTTCATGGGCGAAACCTCGGATTTTAAGCGTAGTCAAACGACTATTCGTAAAAGTGCTTCGAGTATAAACATGCGTGTTACAGTTGGAACATAATTGATGTGATTTGCGGGGTGAACGGATTGGATTTTTTGGCCGCGTTCACTATTTAAGATATTTTAATATTTCTCCTCTTTTTTCTTAAGGTATCTTCCCTAAACGGTAGACGGCCATTTTGTGGGTTTCGAATTACGTAGAGCTGCTGGGAAGTGAAAGTTATCCATTTACTTTTGAAGAGGATCAGGCTAAAAGAATAGATAGCGCTTAATCGTATCAGCGACATACAACCATGTTATTATAGACTGCAACCCCGAAGATATTAGGTTCGGGGTTGTTTTTTGTTACTTCATTCAACTAGCCAAATGAATGATCAAGCAATAAGCTAAAGATGTATATTGCTTTAGAAGGAGCATGAATCCATGAGAGTATTACCTGAACCTACGTGGTCACGACTAGGCTTTTCAGAAGCTCCGAATTTTACGGAATCCGGGAAAAACATTGGTATCGTCATCATTGATACAATTACCCCTCATCCTGCACTTCAGCATTTAGGCGATCGATTACAATACGTCACCGTTCATGACGACTTCTCCATTACATGCCGAAATATTGCTTTAGAAGAGCCCGTTGAACATGATGACGCTAGTGGTGAGCATGGGTTAATGACACTACTGGCACTATCTCATAAACCTTTTGTTTTCCAAGGAAAAACGCATATAGGCATTGCACCGGCGGCTCATTATATCGTGCTTAACCACGGGGCGTTCAAGACTGGGGAAGGAGAACGATTACAAGCCGGGATCGAGTGGATATTGAATAAGCAGAAAGAATGGAATATTCAAATCATATTAAGTACGGGATGGCATGCACTAGATCATCAGGTATATCTAAAAAGCACAAGTAAAAACAGCACGGTTCAGGCACTAGCTTCAGCCGTAAGAAGTGGGGTTCTTGTGGTGTGTGCAAATGGGAATACGAGAACAGCGAATATGTTGCCGCCTCGCGAATATCTAGCCGTGGGGGGATACAATGACCGAGGCCGCGCAGAGCGCCACATCCATGTACCATTTCCCGATGAACCGTATGGACGAAATGCCGAGGGGCACTTCAGGCCTGACGTTCTAGCACCACGAGTATACTTGACCGTTCCTTTTTGTGAATCCAATAAAAAAGCAGATGTCGTTTCCTATTATGAGGGAACATCAGGCGCAGCAACACTCGTAACCGGAGTCGCAGCATTTTTAATGTCAACATTCCAAGGTTTAGATGCAGCAACTCTACGCACTGCGTTGACTACATACGGTGATCGTATACATGGCTACGATAATCTAGCCCCCAGGGTTAACGTCGCCAAAACAAAAACCGCAATTGAATTGGGTCAGATAACGAATCAAGCTCAAGAAGCTTTACGGTCCCAGCGGATCAGGCACACACATATCGCACTGCATTCCCAAGATGACATCAAAAGGGCGGTATCCCTATCCACTCTCGTGGAAAGGCAGCTTTGCTCACGGAACCTTTTATGGCAATATTCATTCGATCGCTCGCCCATCGTAAGAAAAATCGCTGTTTGTGCTTTGGAAAAGCCCATAAACGAATATGAGCGAAAGGTTTTCTGGGAGCGATTAGCTCAGGAATCCGAAAGCGGCGTCCGTGGTTGGTATGCCTATGCATTATTGCAAGACGCAAGGAAAAATGAAGGTTCCAAGTGGATTCCATTGTCAACGGATATCAATTGGACGGTTCGATGGTGTGTAAGGGAATACCTTGCCATTTTTCCTGACTTCTTTCCGCAATTTGAACCGACGCATGATCCAGATTCTATAATTTCAAAAGCCTCTCCGCTAATACAATGGCTACGCGGACAGAATGGATAAGAGGACAGAATGGATAAGCGCGGAGCCCCATTTTCCCGAAAGAGCTGGAATCCGATTCATTAATGTGAACGCGTCGGACAATTGATGGACAGTGTGCAATGATGTGTCGGTGTGCGCAGCTGTATCGGTGTGCGCAGCTGTGTGCGGACAGGAGATCCGTTATTTCCCAACAACTGTACCAAAATCACTGATTCGTGGACACAGAATCCGTTATTCTCGGATTTTTCTTATTTTTTGCTGTGATTTTCAGGCAATAGCGGAACCTGTGTCCGCCTAACCTTATGTTTAGCGCCTTTTCTTACAAATAGCGGAACCACGGTCCATACGGAGTTGGTTTAATAGCTTCTTCCTCATACACCCCAAAAAAAAGATGATTGGTTTCCCTTATGGGTTTCCAACAATGTCTACTTTAAGGGCGTTCAATTAATTAAATGTATCTTAAGCCTCTGTTTCTATATGACCCCCGTCAGTAGAATCGTCTTCGCCGCGAATCCCTTGCCCTTTACCTTTCGAAGAACCCTCCAGCTCATTATCATCCCCAATCCCCAACAACAGGGTTTGCGGAAGTATTGACCAATGAGTCAGCAGAAATCGGTGTAACAGATGTATAAGCGACAACGATCAAAATGGGATACCGTTCATCTGGATGATCCATCAACAGGAATGCTAAACGCAGCTTATATGAGCAAAAAAATAAAACCGGCACAATGATGTGCCGGTTAATTCATACTGACCTAAAAAAGGCATGGATACATTATAGTCTATAAAAAATTTCAATATAAGTCTATTACTTTTTTTGGATAAATTGTATGTTATATAAGCGACCGCGGCGCAACGATCAACCCAAAATAATGAAGGGAGAAACCTTGAATGATTACACTCAGGAAAATCACGTTAGAAAACCGACGTGCCATATTTAATCTGGAGGTCTCAGAAGATCAAAGGCGCTTCGTAGCGTCCAATTTGTCGAGCGTGGCTTCGTGTTATGTCCTTGCAACCAATGGGGGGCAGCCATTTCCATTTGCCATTTACGCGGATGAGCAGCCGGTTGGTTTTGTTATGATTACTTACAGAATCACCGGATACGAACTTCCGACAATCGCAGACGACAGCTATTGCATCCTGCGGCTGATGATTGACAAGCAATACCAGAACAGAGGCTACGGTCGGGAAGCCATGAAAAAAATCTTGGAATTTGTCCGTACCTTTCCGGCAGGGCCTGCACAATACTGCTGGATATCTTATAAGGCTGATAACGCAGCCGCCAAAAAGCTTTATGAAAGCTACGGCTTCCGTGACAACGGCGAAATCGAAAACGACGAGCTAATAACCGTTTTACGACTCTAATTCACTGCTTCAATGGATCAACCTTTGAAAGCCGCATTTTATGCGGCTTTTTTGCAATTAGAAAATAGGGCTCAATGGTGTTGGTTCTTTACTCCCCACTCACATAACTGTTCCAAAATGGGTAATAGAGTTTCCGCTTTATCTGTAAGACTGTACTCGACTTTTGGCGGAACTTGAGGATATTCTTTGCGTGTCACCAGACCGTCCGCTTCCAGTTCCTTGAGCTGTGAGCTCAATGTTTTGTAAGTGATTGCTCCTATTTGTCTTTTCAGATCATTAAAGCGAACGGTTTGGTTTTCAGCCAAGAGGTACATAATCACCATTTTCCATTTGCCGCCAATAATCGAAATGGTATAACCAAAAGGTGTGTCTTGGACATTCTTAACTTTACCTTTAAATTCCTCCATACTCATACTGAACGCTATCCTTTCGGGTAGTACCTATCATAACAACTAAAACCTGAAAATGTCTTTATTGCGGGATTAGCGGCTCCTACAGAAGAAGAAGCTGTTGTAATTTCTGAAGCGTTTCAAAGATTAGGGTGTTGCACCTACAGAACCGGACACGGAAATGATTCAAAGGCTTGGTATTCGAACGGCCGGAACGAAGGAGTTAGCGAGCAGCACTGAATCTATAAAAGAATGGATCAAAGAAAGCGGCATTAAACACCTGGCTATTCATCTTGATTTAGACGTGCTTGATCCAAAGGCTTTTCGTTCGGTATTATTCGCCAACCCGGAAGAACCCTTTAATTTATCTCCTAAGGGAACCATGCAATTGCCTCAACTACTGAGTTTGATTAAAGAACTATCAGAAGAAACCGATGTCGTTGGGTTAGGTATAACAGAGCATTTGCCGTGGGACTCCATCAACCTGAAGAAACTCCTTGGAGAAATACCCATTTTAAATAACTAAAGGCATCCATGAATTTTATAGAATAATGAACTGCATAATCCTAAAAATACACCCACGCATTAGGGTGTATTTTTTAGGTGGTAATAAGGGGTGGCAGCAAGTGTAGTGATTCAGATTGATTACGTTTCAATGGAAGTATTTCTTTGGAGATATCAGCTTAACAATATAAATACAATCATAAACGTTAATTATTTATTGCAAAACGATAAATAAATTGCTAAAATCAAATTCATAATCATGAAGTGAGGTGCTTTTTATGAAACGAGGGTCCACATTATTTTTAAGGATTGCTGTCATTCTTATTGGAATTCCAGTTCTAGCTCTGTGCATATTTGTGGTACCAGAGATAGCGGAATTTATTGCAGAATTGTATCCAGATCATGCTTATTTGAGATATCTTGTTTTTATTGATTTGTATGCAACCGCGATACCGTTTTACTTTGCTTTATATCAGGCGTATAAGCTTCTAGGGTATATTGACAAGAACAAAGCTTTTTCGGAATTATCCGTACGCGTTCTAAAGAATATAAAAAACAGTGCAACCATAATCAGCAGCTTGTTTGTGGTAGGCATGCCGCTCTTCTATCTGATAGCGGAGAAAGACGATGCCCCAGGTATCATACTCATCGGAATGGCCCTGATTTTTGCGTCCATGGTGATTGCCGTATTTGCTGCTGTTCTTCAAAAGCTTTTAAAAGAGGCAATTGATATAAAATCTGAGAATGATTTGACGGTCTGAGGTGATAACTATGGCGATTATTATCAATATTGATGTGATGCTGGCTAAACGAAAAATGAGCGTAACCGAGCTTTCGGAGAGGGTTGGAATTACCATGGCCAATCTGTCTATATTGAAAAACGGAAAGGCCAAAGCCATTAGGCTTTCAACGTTAGAAGCTATATGCAAAGCGCTGGAATGCCAGCCTGGAGATATTTTAGAATACAAAAGTGACGAGAACACGCAAGAATCATAAAGCAGGGATCTAAAAAGTCGCCATTTCGGCGATTTTTTTGTGTTTCATAAGCAATCTTGATGATTGTCTGAAGTGAAACAGAATCGAATCATAAACGGACCTTCGATATTAATGTGAAGCAGGTTAGACTTGCGTCTCTTAACATGTGGTAAAATGGTTGTCAAGAACTATAGAAGAGGGGTTGGAATCTTGATTCGGGGAGTCATTATCGAAGGGTTGTCAACTGCTGGAAAAACATCATTGTTTTCTGCAATCAGGGGAATACATAGTCAAGCGCATAATGTTGGAAAATCGATAATTGCGATAAGTGAACACTATTCGCAAGTTTTGCATTCATACCAAGGCGTCCTGAGATCCATGGATAAGGATGAACATATTCAGCTGTTAAATCGTCATGTTGATTATCTTGAGCTACAATACAATTGGATTGATTCACTAGGCCATACGAAACCATCAAACGGAATATTCTATCTTTTGGAAAGATTCCATTTAAATCATCGAGCGGCATTTTCAAATTCTTCAGATATTGAGGAGTTAGAAAAACGCTTATTAAGACTGAATGCTCATTCTGTGCTTTTAACATTGTCTCAAGATGCAGTGGAGTCAAGGTATATTGAAAGTCGTGGCGACGCTTGGAAATCATATGTGATGAACAATCACTCCACAGTTAGGGAGGCTTGTCAGAAGTTCTTAGAGGACCAGAATCAACTTCGCATGTGTGCGAAACAATCGCTTATTCCCACTCTAGAGATCAACACAGATGAAGCAGACTGGAATTCTTACGCAAAACAGATTCTCATGGGAATCAACGTTGCAACTTAAAGTAATTAAGTAATGAGGGGGAGAACATGATTTTACTATTAAGAACTATAATGATTGTACTATTCGTATCTTTAATCGGGTGTCAGCAAAATACGAGCTCAACAGATAACCTCACTGCTGAATCAGATCTAGCAGGTTTTGTACAGCCAGAACCATCGGATTGGGTGAAATATATAACGCCAGTCAGAGAGTACATGTATTATAGAACGCAAGCCGTGGTTAACAAGGATATACATATTTTATGGGACCGCTATCCGGATCTTAAAGAGAATGTTGACCTCAAACTAGGCATAAATATAGAGGAAAATGAGGTTGAATCCTTGAATCAACATTTCCATTTGTTGGATGCCAATTATAATGTTGAAGGTTATGAACGAATGAAAGTGAAAACGATAAGTGATCATGAAGTGGAAGTTCTCATTCATGCAAGTATAGTTTATATGAGAGATGATTTTGATGAGTCTGGAGGAGAGCATTTAATTAAGCTCTTCTTAGAACATAAGAACAATCATTGGGCCGTCGTAAAAACGGATGAATATACTTTACCGGAATACAAAGAATGGATGAAGGAAAAGGAACAAATCTAATCTGTTGCTAAGCTATCCTAAGCGAGCTGGAACGATAGGTGAATAATGCGTTGAAGGCAGCCGACCAGTATGACCGGCTGCCTTTTAAGCTTTGAAGCTTGCATCGTTTATGGGCCGATTAAACGCTATGACAACTGTTAGCGTAGCAATGTTCCAACCGGATCGATCGTTCGAGGTTAAGCCGATGGTCAAGCAACGATTTCTAGGTTGAGCTGAATATCTTCCACTAATCTCTTGTTATTCGCAAGCTGATGTTTTATATTGACATAAGAGTAGGTCAAAAATAAAAGAGGTGATTAGACTAGATGACTCCACGCACGAAGGAACAAAACGAAGAGATCCGGCTGCGACGTCTGGCGCAAATTCGGAAAGCCGCTGCCGATGTGTTTTTGGATAAAGGTCCTTTACTGGAAATCCGGGATGTGGCCGCGCAGGCGGGACTCGGCTATGGCACGGTATACCATTATTACAGCAATAAAGGCGATTTACTCCACGATCTGCTATGGGATGCATTGGAGCGGGACGGTGAATGGCTGAAGGCCCCGCTAGATGCTCCGCTAGAAGCCATGATGAAGCTTCCGCCGGAGGTCCCGGGTGCATCGACTACGGGGGAGATGCCAGCGAGCGGGCTTTTCGGCTTGGCTGCTGCGCCGGACACCGGAAAGCCGGCTGCCGCGGATTCCCGTATGGGAAGCCACGAAACGGCCGCTGCCGCAGAGCTCGGCCCCGTCGCGGTAGCCGGCGTCCGGCTGCTGCAGCTTTGGGCGGAGGACCATGCCCTGTACCTGCTGCATAAGCTGGCCGGTGAGCGCTTTGCCTCGCTGCCTGAAGCGCGCTCAGCCCCGCTCCTGGCCGCCTTTCGCCGGGAGGTGCTCACGCCTCTTGCCGCGCTGCTGGAAACCGGGCGCGCGGAGGACGGGGCTGCGGCTTCCGGCGGAAACGCGGCAGAGCAGCAGAATTGGCTGCAGCGCGCGGAAATGCTGCTGGCCGCCTTGGTCGGCTGCGCCTCGCTTTCGCTTCACCGCGGTAAGCTGCACGAAGAGGCGAGGGATATCGTCCTGTTTTTAAAACTATAGTATAAATAAGGAGTGAATAAACATAGATGATCATCTTAAAATCACCAAGGGAAATCGAGGAGATGAAGCCGGCGGGCCAAATCGTTGCGGACTGTTACCGTGAGGTTGCCAAACTGATCGAGCCTGGGATCACCACCCGCGAAATCAATGACTTTGTTGCCAGACACATCACCAAACTCGGCGGCAAGCAGTTTACGAAAGGGTATAACGGTTTCCCCGCAGAAACCTGCACTTCGGTCAACGATGTGGTGGCCCACGGCATTCCTTCGAATCGGGCGCTTATGGACGGCGATTTGCTGAAGCTCGACATCGTCGTGGAATACGGCGGTTGGTTCGGCGATTCATGCTGGTGCTATGCGGTGGGCAATATCCGGCCGGAAGCACAAAAATTAATGAAAGTGACAAAGGAATGCTTGGATCTGGGGATCGCCCGGGCACTCCCTGGAGGCCGGCTCGGCGACATAACGTCGGCGATTCAACAGCATGCGGAATCGAACGGGTACTCCGTCGTACGCGATCTGCTGGCGCACGGGATCGGGCGGAGCCTGCACGAGGAGCCGAACTACGAGCATATCGGCGTAGCTGGCAAAGGCATTCGATTAAAGGAAGGCATGGTGTTTACGATTGAACCGATGCTCAACGAAGGTACGTTCCGTATCACGATCGACGACGATCAGTGGACGGCGAGAACGGCTGACGGCAAGCTGTCGGCGCAATATGAGCATACAATCGCAATCACGTCGGACGGACCGCTTATTTTAACGGCCCAGTAAGAATAGAGGCGAACGGACGGCGGTGCGGAAATAAGTCGCCAACCCGGTAAGCGAGATCATCCAAGCTCTCGCCTCAAGCGTGACTTCGGGTGGTCTGCCGGACGCTTTCTCCAACTGGATTAGAGAAGGTAAGTGGGCTGTTAAGGAATTCATTGGCCACACACCTTCTCCGAGCACGACCTGTATAATAGGGAAGCCATCGAGTACATAACTGTTTTTAAAACAATTGACTCTATATGAAATTCATGAATGAACAGAGCTGTGGAATGACAATATAAGTAAGTGGTATACAATTCAGTTTCCAAAGGAGGATATCTGTTATGGCTCACCAGAAGAGAAGGAAAGAAGCTGCCTGGAAGTCGCGAAAGCAAGAACAGCATCCCCATGGTAAAATCAAATCGCTTAAGGAATTGTCCAGCGAATAGGATGAAGAGTATACTGCTTGGAAGAGAGAAAGACTGTCGGCGTATAATGCCGGCAGTCTTCTTTTTTGTATCACTCATTAGATATCCCGGTTTACTTTCCCCTAATTATCTCTTAATATATGGATAACAAGAGATAAGGGAAGGTGTTTATAATGAATGCTAAAGAAGCAGCGTTATTACTTGGGGTTCATTACAAAACGATTCTTAACATGATTAATGATGGGCGTTTAGCCGCTTCGAAAAACGACTCTGGAGATTGGGTAATTAGCGAGAGCGATTTGGCTGCCCGTGAGCAGCGGATTGATGATAAGGAGTTTGTAGCGATCTACACTCATTTGGCCGTACAGATGATTGAAAAAGCTCATCATCGTGCTATAAACGCAGCAAAAGAAGAACTAATACACGTGGCGCGTGCCATGATAAAGGTCAAAGACAATCGAAATGAGTTGAATCAGCAAGTAAAACGCCTTCAAAATGCATTAGATGGATATAAAGCAGCGGAAGCCTTCACTCTCACTGTGGATTCAATCAAAAAACAAGCGGAAAGTGAGAATCACTAGTACTTGCTAAGTTAAGGCCATAGCCCCAGCCAGCTGTATTACACTTAATGTCTTAAAAGGGCAAAGGATGACCCTGGCGACTGCAGTTGAATTTCACTAATCACACATGCAAGCATGATTGATTCTTGTAGTAAGCTTTGCCGAATATCACCTAAATCAACGATCATTGACCAACCGAGATCGTTAAGAAGAACCCTGACCTGGTCTTTGGAAGGTGCATGGTTGCCGGATACGAACATGATCGGTGAACCTTCTTTATATCGGGGATTTACCATGATCTTATCGCTAACTGTATTAAGTGTCTTAACCACATGACTCTCCGGTAATATGGACTGGACGATCTCTCCTGCTGAAGTATTCGTAAGGAGCAAGCGCGGCCCATTGTCAAAATGGACGGCATTGCTTACATCAATAACCGTTTTGTTTTTTAGATACACAGGCTCGATGGTTTCAATCACTTCTTTCATATGGGCCCAAGGGAGAGCCGCAATAATAACCTCACCAAACTGAGCTGCTTCAGCAAATGATCCAATGTCTCCTGAATTGCCAACCTCATGTTTCCAAAGATCATGTTTTCCGCTATGGGGTGTTCGGCTGCTGATGAGAATTTGATGACCTGATTTCGCGAGTCTTTTCCCTAAGGACTGACCTACATTTCCCGCTCCGAGAATTCCAATGCGCATGGATGCATCTCCTTTCTAGGTGTGATTGTATTCTCGATTAAATAGCGATAACAATTAGGCACTTTTTTGTAACCAACCTTTTGCTTAAAGAAAAATGATACACTATGGATAAAAATGGGGGGGCGAAGTAATGCCTGTTCAACGAAATGAATGTCCCGTTGAGGTCGTATTTTCCATGTTAAGCGGGAGATGGAAAATTCCAATCTATAGATTTTTGTATAAAAACATAATGCCCGTTCGGTATAGCGAATTGCTGCGACATTTACCATCCATTTCGAAAAAAATATTGACTGAGCAGCTTCGTGAGCTTGAGCGGGATGGTATCATCGATAGAACATCGTATCCGGAGCCTCGGCCTAGAGTAGAATATACGCTGACACCGAAGGGTCGAACCATGATTGAATTTCTGGATTCGATGAGTGAGTGGGGGAAAAAGCACATCCTATCGGAATGATATCAGCCCCTAAATAGTTAGCCGTGGACAGGGCAGGTGATCTCGTTGACGCGGGGGCGAAAAGGGCAGCAACGGTGAGCGAAACAATTGAGACTAGCCTACTGGATATCATATGCCCTCATGCCAACGATTGCTTGATTGCTCTGATAATAAAATTACATTATGACTTGACATTGGAGCTTACTCCAATGTTATTTTGAATTCATGGAAAAACTTTATTCTATACAAGAAGTTTCGCAGCTGCTTGGGATTCCAAAGGATACGCTTCGGTACTATGACCGGATAGGAATCGTATCGCCGTTCCGTGAAGACAATCGGTACCGCAGGTATTCGAAGAACGACCTCATCGATTTGATGAATATCCAAATCATGCAATATGCGGACTTCACGCTTGACGAGATCAAGGGAACGTTTGGATTCCACAGGAAGGAGAATGTAGACCCTGCTTATTGCCGTGAGGTTGCTTCGTTCCTCGATGCCAAGAATGCAGAAACGCGCAAGAAAATGGCCCATCTGGAAAAGGTCAGTCAGTTGCTCGACGTAGCAGCAGAAACGCTAAGGGACTTTAATCATGAAAGCGACCAACGGCTGGCAGAAATCGTTCGCGAGCTTTACCGCTCTATTCACAAGAAGGAACCGGAAATATCTGAGGAGGGATGTCATGGGCATCAAGGTTAGGAATTTTTATTTTTTGACTGCCGGCCTTCTGGCGATACTGTTTGCCTTCACGCACGCATGGAACGGGCAATCCACTGTGCTGCCAGTGCTCCATGCGAGTGCGATAGCGATGGACACCCAAACAATATTCATGTATGTATGGCACATCATCACGGCGGAAAATCTGATTTTCGGCTTTATCTTCATCTTTATGTCATTCCAAAGTGAACGATCAAAGACCCACTTCGCCGTCTGGACCATCGTATCGCTTCTGCTCGTCCGGCTGCTGGTCATTCTTGGTATCACGGCATTACAAGACATATCGGCGCTTAGGGATACGTTAATCGATTCGATTGCGATCGTAATCTATGTCATCTTCATCATAATGGGTATAAGAAGGAAGCCGAGGGGTTCGGAGGTCAGATGAGCGACTATTCATGAAAAGACTATCCATTCATCGGGTGGAACAAGGGAAAAGGATATGGGGTATACTACTTTTGTGAAATGGAAGGGACTGTCGGTAATATTCCGGCAGTCTTATTTTATGATCTATCCGCCCTCGCAAGTCCCTAAAATTGTAAAATAATCTAGATATCATATTTAATTTGCTAAGTGTTTTTGAAACCGCTATCATTCTATAATTTACTTGGAAAGGAGGTAAAAGGAAAAAAGGATAAGAAAAATCGCATGCTGAGCACAGCCAAGAAAATCAACGCAAGGCACAATTCAACAATATGAGGAGGTAGATTATGTTTAAGTTTAAGTTTGGTAAGAAAATGATGACGGTTATTCTTGCAGCTACCATGAGTTTTGGTATGTTTGCAACAACCTCAAGCGCAGCGACCGATTATTGGCAAAATTGGACCGATGGCGGCGGAACGGTGAATGCTGTTAACGGCTCCGGCGGTAATTACAGCGTGACATGGCAAAATACCGGAAATTTCGTTGTCGGCAAAGGCTGGAATACCGGATCGCCTAACCGAACGATTAACTACAATGCCGGCGTCTGGTCGCCGTCCGGCAATGGGTATTTGACACTCTACGGATGGACGAGAAACGCACTCATTGAGTATTACGTCGTAGATAGCTGGGGTACTTATCGACCTACCGGAACACATAAAGGGACAGTGACAAGTGATGGAGGCACATACGACATCTATACGACCATGCGATACAATGCACCTTCCATTGACGGAACACAAACGTTTGCCCAGTACTGGAGCGTTCGACAATCGAAAAGAGCGACTGGTGTCAACTCCGCCATCACTTTCAGCAACCATGTGAACGCATGGGCAAGTAAAGGAATGAATCTGGGGAGCAGCTGGTCTTATCAGGTGTTAGCAACAGAGGGTTATCAAAGCAGTGGAAGCTCTAACGTAACGGTATGGTAGCCAATCGCCATCCGTAAACTCAACTAACGGACACGGAGGGGAGCATCTCTTAGGAAAGCGGAGTTCGGCTATCCGATTGACCATTCCCTTCGTTTTGCCCTAAGTCCGGATACGTTGTGGGCCGTTTTTCGCGGAGATGAACGGCCTTCGACGTAACGGGGAGGCAAGTTGCGGGCAGGCAACAACGGACCTATCATTTTTTGTATTAGCTTAAAGGAGATATTATCAATGAGAAAGCTAATAATGTTCCTTTTAATAGCAGCAATGGCTGTGATCTGCGCTTGTTCGCAAGATCAGCCTGACAAGAATGATGATTTTGTTTTCGTGAAAGGCGGGACCTTTAAGAACAACCAGTCTAACTACGCTGATAAAAAAGAAGCCTTATCGAACTTTTACATCGGCAAATATGAGGTCACCCAAAAAGAGTGGGTGGAAGTTATGGGCAGTAATCCATCTGCATTCAAAGGCGACCTTTTGCCGGTTGAAATGGTGAGCTGGTATGACGTTGTGGAGTATTGCAATCAAAGAAGTATACAGGAGGGCTTGAATCCGTATTACAACATAGACAAGGTGAAAAAGGATGCGAATAATAGGAACGATAACGATAATATCAAATGGACCGTCACGATCAATGAGGGAGCTAACGGTTACCGGTTGCCTACAGAAGCGGAATGGGAATACGCTGCGGGCGGAGGTCAGAACAGCAAGGGTTACATTTATAGCGGAAGCAATAATGCCGATGAGGTCGCATGGTATTGGAAGAACGCCGGAGACAAATACCTATCTGGGGATTGGAACTGGCCTATCATAGAGAGCAATCAGAATAAAACAAAATCGATCGGTACCCGGAAACCCAACGAGTTGGGAATCTACGATATGTCTGGAAACGTAAGGGAATGGTGCTGGGACTGGCATGGCGAATTGGGTAGTCCAAGCGGTTCCTTCAGGATAGTGAAGGGCGGCGGTTGGATCGGCGACGTCACCAACAACGAGATATCCTTCCGAGGGAAGTTCGATCCCAATGGCTTTGGCCCCGATCAAGGTTTTCGTGTCGTTCGCGGAGAAATATGACATTTTGTTGTCATGTTTCTTTTTTTATTCCGGATTTAGTTTGTGAAGTTGGTGTTTATCCGTGAGTCTTACCGCAAGGTGGCCGCTGATTTCCTGGCTTGATGCAAGCAAGTCACCACACTATTGACCAGGTGGTCAATGTGTAATACAATTTGGTCAAATGATATTGACCAGGTGGTCAATCGGTGGAGGTGGCGTACAAACCAATGGAGCCAGATAAAAAACAAACCATTTTGCAAGCAGCTTTAGTAGAGTTTTATCACAAGGGCTATGAAGGAGCTTCAACCAATCAAATTACCAAAGCAGCTGGCGTATCCAAGGGAATTTTGTTTCATTATTTTTCGGATAAAAGAACGTTGTATTTAACGGTGGTGGATGAATGCTTAAAGCACTACTACCATTCACTGACTTCGTCACCTATGGATCTCTCCGAGGATCTGTTTCAGGCGATAGAGCAATTATCTCAAAAAAAGATGGATGTATTTAAAAGTGACCCCATCAGGTTTGGATTTATGGCTAAAACATTTCTGATTATGCCGGAAGAGCTGAAAGCGGATCTTCTGCTCAAACAACAACAGATGAACGAGGATTCCATACACCTCCTGGCAAGCAGGATCGATCAGAGCCGTTTTAGGGAAGGAATCGATCCCAAGCAAGCTATCGAATTCGTATTGCTTTCCCTTGAATCTCTAATTACGAAGCAAATGACCAAACGGTACGACGAGAAATCTACAGGAGAACTCGAGGCAAGTGCGGCTTTAGACACAAAACCCTATTTGGACATATTAAGGTACGGCATTTATCGTAAGGAGGGAAAAGAGTGAAAATAAAGTTGCTCACCATCGGAACAAGGGGAGATGTACAGCCGTTCATTGCCCTTGCTCGAGGTCTCCAGAACAACGGACATGACGTGGTTATATGCACATCGCAGGATTTCGAAGGCTTCGTTCGAGGGCATGGTGTCGGTTTCGCACCAATACGGGCAAATATCATGAAACTAGCGCAATCTGCGGAAGGGAAACGCATGCTGGGCAGCAATCCCTTCGAGATTATGAAGCAGATGAAAAAGCTTATATATCCTATGATGCAGCAAATGCTCGATGACCTGTGGACCGCTTCTCAAGATGCGGACTGCCTCATCTACCATCCCAAAGCATTCGCTGGATATGATATTGCACAAAAGCTGAATATTCCCGTATTCGCGGCTCATCCGATTCCGATCATTGCACCGACAGGCGCTTTCACCAATCCCATTTTACCTGTCACCTTCAGGAATCGATGGTTAAATGAAAAAAGCTATCATCTCAACCGTTTCATGCTGTTATCCTTCAAAAAATTGATGAATACATGGAGAAGAGATACGTTGCATTTACCTCCACGAAGTCTATTCTCCGATGATCTGCACGTAAACGGACGCGATATTCCGGTGCTTTACGGTTGCAGTCCTTCGATTATGCCATTTGATCCGAAATGGAAGGATCGCGTCTGTATGGAGGGGTTTTGGTTTCTGGAAGATACTGATTGGGACCCACCAAGGGAGTTGGAGTCTTTTATCGCGTCAGGATCCCCGCCAATCGTTATCAGTTATAGCAGCATGCCTCTAAAGCATCCGGATCATGTGCTCGAGATGACTACGCAGGCTTTACGACAAACGGGGCAACGCGGCATCATTCTGGTTGGCTGGAGTGGAATGCAAGTATCCGGGAATGGGGCCGAGAACATCCTGTGTATACAGGAAGCACCGCATGCATGGCTGTTTCCGCGAGCTGCAGGCGTTATTCATCATGGTGGAGCAGGGACGACAGCGGCCGTTTTGAGAGCAGGGAAGCCGATGACCATATCCCCGTTCAATGCGGATCAGCCTTTCTGGGCCAAGCGTATGTATGAGCTAGGTGTATCGACCAAGCCGATTCCTGAAAAATCAATGTCTGTAGCCAGTTTGGCTGAGCGAATAGCGGAGCTAACCAGTCATTCAACATTGACAGCCAATGCAATGGCACTGTCAGACCAAATTTTAGGGGAGAGTGGTGTTGATCGAACTGTAGAATTTATTGAGAGACGGTTGCATGATTACTTTTGAGAGGATTCCTTTAACAAGGGATATGTGTACCAAAAGTTAAAGTATTAATGGACAAGAAAATTCTTGATTGGGAACCCTGAGTTACCCAATCAAGATATGATCTTCCGCGTAACCAATTTTGGAGGTGCGTTTTTTTTGAGCCAATGCATAAGCGAGCGTTAAGGGACCCAGACGACCGGCAAACATCGTTATCGCTACAATGACTTTCCCTACGGGGGACAATTCACTTGTCAATCCCATCGACAAACCGGTGGTGCTAAATGCTGAGGTCGCTTCAAACAACACTTCCAAAAAATGTTCTTCTAGCATTCCTTCAGAGATGGTCAGCAACAGCGAAACGCCCAGCACGACCACCAAAGAACTCATGACAACGGCCAAGGCGCGCATAACGGTTTCTCCTGCTATTTTGCGTTTGAAGGCATGGATTTGACCGCCCCCGCGAAAGGTTTGGATCGTAGCTAGGATGAGTACAACAAGCGTATTGATCTTAATACCGCCGCCTGTTCCTCCGGAAGCAGCACCGATGAACATCAGAATAATAATGAAAAACTGAGAAGCCGCCAGCATGCTGCCGATATCTATCGTGTTAAACCCCGAGCTTCGAGGCGTTATGCCTTGGAAAAAAGCAGCCAGCACTTGTTCGCTTTCGCTCAATTGGCCAAAGGTTGACGGATTCCAGCTCTCCAAAAAGTATATAAATAGAAAACCGAGCAGGGACAGCGTTCCTGTTCCGACTAGGACAACCTTGGAGTGAAGCGAAAGCTTCTTCCATGAACGTTTTTGAAATACATCCACAATGACGATATAGCCGAGGCCTCCAATGATAAATAGCAGGACAATCGTAATATTGACGATCGGATCGCCGACAAAGGGGGTTAGGCTGTCAGACCACAGGGCGAATCCGGCATTGTTGAATGCCGAAACGGAATGGAAAAGGGCGTAATAAGCTGCCTGTCCCCACCCGACGTCCTGTTGCCAGCGGAGCGTGAGGACAATCGTAGCCAAGGCTTCAAACGCGAATGCAATGAGTACCATATACATGGACAATTTAACCAAACCTTGTGCCGAGGTCGAATGCGTGGTTTGCTGAATAATCATTCGTTGCTTCAAGCCAATTCTCTTCCCCAGAACAATGGCAACCATCACGCCAAAGGTCATAAAGCCGAGCCCGCCAATTTGAATCAAGATCATGATAATGACTTGTCCAAAAGTCGAAAAAACACTACCGGTATCCAAGACAACGAGCCCGTTTACGCAGATTGCTGAGGTGGCAGTAAATAAAGCATCCAGCAGACCAATTGACCTCCCGGTGGAGGAAGAGTAGGGAAGCGCGAGCAATGCGGTCCCGATTAATATTAAAGTGAAAAAGACAAGCATGACGAGTTGAGGGGGACTCATATTTTTTTTAAGCTTGTTGATAAACAACTCCATTGTGTCAGGAGCGGAATGTTGTGTATTTCGATCGTTTGCATTCATAAATGTTCTTCTCACAAGTTCCACCCCCATTCTTTATTGATCGCCGGGTTTATCGAAGAATTTTCTGTTTTGGAAAAAAGACGAGTCTACTACTTTTCCGTGACTTATTTTCAAATATTGGATCTCGTGGTCTGTTTTTATTTTCAGCAAGCCGGTGTCAAAATCGGTATTTAACTCTTTGAAAAATAGACCTTCGGCTATTGGATCGCCCCCGGATTCCTTACTGCCAAGCAGATAATGAGAACCATCACTGTAAACAGTGACTCGAATTCCCCGTTCATGGGTGTCAGCTATTGGATCATCCATCCTTTGAACCGCTACAATGTGTAAGTCCGTCTCGCCTATCTGGTTTAAAAGCTCGTTAACAAACGAACCGCGCGTAATTTCTTGCCATCGCGTTTGACCGGATTGTCCGATGATTATTTGGGTGATTTGATGATTCTTGGCGGTTTCCGCTATGATTTCTGAAGCCTTGGGATCTTCATTCGTTTTGACAATGAAGGTTGCCCCATACTCGTTGCATTTCACTTGCCACTCAGCCATATACCTTTCTTGTGCCTGATCTAACTCACCTTCACGCAAGGGTATAACGCTCAACACAAACAGGGGGCACTTAAGCAGTCTGGCTAATTCGCCGCCTCGACGGATGAGACGTTCTCCGTTTGGACCGTAATACACGCATACCAGTATCTTTTCATTATTAAGCAGAATAATCATTCCTTTCTTTTCTAAGCACTACAGCGTTAACAAAAAAGGCCAGGAAGCAGAGACAGTTCTGCTTCCTGGCCTTGGTTGTACGGATCATGGACAAGTCAAAGTAGTAAGAGTGTTCTCTCCCAAGACGCTGACGAGGTTAGCTGTCGGATTCGGGATTGAGAGTCCCCGTTCCTTCTTATCCAGAAAGAATTCACCCCTAAAGCTTAGTCGCTTTGTTGGTTCCCCCGTTCCTCATAGAGGATTAAGCATTTATGCGTATGAAATTTATCGTAATAAATATTATGCTAAAACATGCTGAAAGTAAACAGTTACCGATAAGTAAACAACATCATATCAAATATATTGACAAACGGGACTTTGGGGAGTACTTTTATGAATATAAAATAAAATTATTCACAGAATCACAAATGGCCTGATTAAGGATGTGAAGTGCAACATGCCCAAAAAATTCTCGGACGAAGAACGTGAATGGATACGCCAAAAACTGCTGACGGAGGCACGCCATCATTTCGAAACGGCGGGCCTTCGCAAAACGAGTGTTGAAGATCTGACGAAGGCCGC
This sequence comes from Paenibacillus sp. LC231, assembly GCF_001860525.1. Taxonomy (NCBI): domain Bacteria; kingdom Bacillati; phylum Bacillota; class Bacilli; order Caryophanales; family Paenibacillaceae; genus Paenibacillus; species Paenibacillus sp. LC231. The sequence goes on from NZ_JFOM01000019.1 coordinate 59,905, forward strand.
CGGCATTGCCCAAGGCTCGTTCTACATGTTTTTCGGATCGAAAGAGGAATTATATTATGAACTGATTCTGGAGGAGGAGCAGCGAATTCGCAATGCCGTTCTGGATTTATTCCCTCCTGAAGAGGTCTGCAGTAAGGAAAGCATTAAACGGTTTCTCTTATATTCACTTAGGATGATGGACGAGAGCCCGATGCTTCGGCAGATGATGGATCGCGGGGAGATGGAGCTGTTGTTCAGGAAATTGCCGAAAGACTTGCTGGAGCGTAACTTTACGGAGGATCAAGACGCGCTCTTGCCTGTGATTACGGCTTGGCAGAAGGCTGGCATTTTACCTGGTACGGCACCCGAATCCATCGTGGGCATGATCAGATCCTTGGCACTGCTTACGCTGCACCAAAAAGAGATTGGAGAGGAGCAATTTACATCTACGATCGAATTGCTAGTCGAGTTATTATCTGCCGGTATGCTTGCGGTGTCTAATACGCCGAAGGGAGATGGAGCGTTGTGATCGAAGTAAGAGGGCTTCATTACACGTATCCGAATCGGAAAGAGCCGACCCTGCATGGGCTTGATTTTGTCATCCCGCCTGGCGAAATCTTTGGCTTTCTCGGCCCGTCCGGCGCTGGTAAAAGTACGACGCAAAAACTGCTGATCGGTGTTCTGAAAGGTTATCAAGGAAGTATAAAAGTCATGGGCAATGAAATCAGGGATACCGGTCCCGATTATTATGAGCGAATCGGAGTAGCTTTTGAATTCCCGAACTTCTACAGCAAATTTTCGGTTCTCGACAATTTAAAGCTCTTTCGTTCCCTTTACAAGGGGGAGACGGAGGATCCCATGAAACTGCTGGAACAAGTCGATCTAACAGATGCCGCGAATATGAAGGTTTCCCAGCTATCCAAGGGCATGAAGATGAGGTTGAATTTCTGTCGGGCGTTACAGCATGATCCAGAAATCCTATTTCTGGATGAGCCTACATCCGGATTAGACCCGGTCAATGCCCACCGAATGAAGGAATTGATACTTGCCAAAAAGGCTGCCGGTAAGACGGTTCTACTAACAACGCATAATATGCAAGCGGCAGAAGAACTTTGCGATCGGGTAGCCTTTATCGTCGACGGTGAAATCAAATTAATCGATTCACCCAGAGAGTTGAAACTTCGTAAGGGAAGAAAGGAGGTCCGAGTCGAATACAGTAGGGATGGCGAATTAACGGGGGCGGTATTTTCTCTGGATGGCATCGGTGAGAATAACCAATTTCTTAAGCTGATACAGGATTATCCCCTCGATACCATTCATTCGCAAGAGGCGTCGCTCGAACAAATTTTTATTGAGGTAACGGGGAGGCAGCTTGTATGAAGGGCCTAAGCTTATTTGTATTCGATCTGCGTTTCCAGTGGCGCCACGGATTCTATTGGGTTTATGTGTTTGTCTGTACCTGTTATTGGATACTGCTCCGATTCGTACCCGAGGCCTACCAGGAGACAACAGCGACTGTGTTGACATTCAGCGATCCCGCAGCCCTGGGGCTTATCATGGCAGGCGGTATGGTCCTGCTGGAGAGGGACCAGGGCGTTCACGATCCGTTGTTTGTAGCGCCGGTACACATTCGGGAATATTTGCTGGCGAAGGCTGCGTCTCTGTCGGTGTTATCCCTTGCGGCAGGATGGGTGATTCATATGGCGACCGGCAGTCTCCCGGAATATCCGCTTGCTTTTTCTGCTGGTATTGTCTTAACATCAACCTTCATGACCTTGCTGTCGATTGGCGTGGCGGCACGCCAACGGACGATTAACGGTTTTATTCTGATGGTGCAGGTTTACGCGCTGCCATTCATCCTTCCATTGTTTAGTTTTCTTCAATTGTGGCATGAAGACCTGTTTCTCGTCCTTCCGACCGAAGGAACTCTCCGGTTAATTGTGTCTCCCAGTGACGGCTTATCCATTGGCAGCGTACTATATTCCATATGTATTTTGTTGATTTGGAACTTTGTGGCTTACATCTGGGCGCAGCGATCCTATACCCGACATGTGTTGATGCGCGTAGGTGAAGGAGGGGGCATTAATGGAGAGATATAAAGCCCTCATTATCATGGATCTACGGCATGCGTGGAAGGATCCCGTTCTGATGGCAGCTATGTTCGGTCCGCTGCTACTTCTGTTTCTATCGAGGTTTGGATTCCCGGTTGCCGTTAATTGGCTCGATGTAAACTATTCGTTTCATTTGGAGCCGTATAGTGGCTTTGCGGCATCGCTATTGATTGTTACGATTCCCATGCTGACAGGAATGCTCACCGGTCTCCTTATTCTCGATGAACGCGACGAGAATGTGATTGCATATTATGCGGTTACCCCACTAATGCGTAAAGGTTATTTGCTATATAGAGTGACGCTTCCTTTTTTGTTATGCACCGTATTATCCATTCTATATCTGTCTTTTTCGACTTTATCGGATATTCACTGGGCTCAATTGGGTGTTTTGCTGTTGCTGGCATCGGAAGCTCCAATATTCTCGTTGTTCCTTGCCGCTTTCTCAGCGAACAAGGTAGAAGGATTAGCCTTATCTAAAATAGGAGGGCTGTTCATAGCCGGACCTGTGGTGGCCAACTTCGTTCCAGGAGCTTGGCAGGTGTTAGGCGCTTGGCTCCCAACGTATTGGCCTGCAAAAGTGCCCTATCTGATCACGCAGAATGAACCTATGTTGGCAATCGTTTTCTTTTCGGTCGGATTGCTGTTACATGCCGCCTACTTATTTTTCATGGTATCTGTGTTCAACAACAGACAATCTTAATGGGGCTGCCAAAGTATAGGTTCTTTTGACGTCTGAGCAGAAAGCAGCCGATCTGAATGATCGGCTGCTTTTTACTATTGTCTAACAATCGGTTATACCATTCAGCCCCCGAAGTAATTACGGCTAAAAATGGTATTGCATATTGAAGTTAACTCGTTTATTATGGATATTATACATCCATAATAATAGCATTCTTAAGAAGAAGAGCTAGGAAGAGGGGAGGGGACATGCTGTTCTCCAGAAGTACAGCAGGCTCAGGAACATTCGGGAAGTGAGCGTATACTAAACAAGAAGGGATACATGTTTTGCATCTTAATTATGGATAATATAGATCCGTTAATGCAAAAACCAATGAATCAACCAACTTTCGATGTGGTGATCATTGGAGGCGTCGACGGGTTTCACAACCGCAACCAGAAACTATAACGGAAAGAGAGATGGAAGTTATGAATGATTTTTTTAATGAGGCTATTTGGGAAAAGGCTTGGAAAGAACATGGCGAACGTGTTGTGAACAAGATGAAAAAGGCCGGAACCGACCCGACCCGTGCCTTTGATCACAAGGCGAAGACTTTCAATGAGCAATCGTTTAATGAAGAGGGAAGAAAACGGACCACACGGATCATGAATTGGATTGAAGGACAAGGAGTTCAATTCAACAACGCGTCTGTGCTGGACATCGGCGCCGCTTCGGGAGTATTCTCGGTGCCGTTTGCAGAGCGGGGGGCCCGTGTAACAGCCGTCGAATCCTCTCTACCCTTGATCGAACTGCTGAAGGAAAATATCACAAAATTCGCCGATGACCAGGTGAAGATTGTGCCCGAACCTTTTGAAGATATTGACGTGCTGGCCAGAGACTGGAGTAATGCCTTTGATCTGGTTTTTGTCTCGATGTGTCCGGTCATTCTGGATTGGGATAGCGTCGAAAAGATTCTACAATGCGCCCGGGATTATTGTTATATCAGTATGCCGGCAGGCTCTATGGAAATCAGTTTGGTGAATGAAATCTGGCCGCTTATCACCGGTCAGCCCTTCCAATCGAAGCACTTGGAGTTCGGATATTTGCTTCATCTGCTGTATCTCAAAGGCTATTCCTATGAGTCTCTTATAACACGGGAAACAAAAACGACGGAAGTTACAAGAGAAGCGGCGTTACAAGAAATGATGAACTGGCTTCGCAGTCACGGTCTGGCTACAGATGAGCAGAATCGGAAATTGGTTGCAGACTATTTGGAGCAAGCGTATCCGTCCGGCAAAGTAACGATTCGACAGAGTGGTCGTTATGGCAAAGTACTGGTTCGAATGCAGGATTTAAGCATGTACACAAGAAAAATCTGAAGGGATGATGATGATGGCAATTCAACACGCAACAGATTCTACTTTTAAAGGGATGATCCAAACCGACGGAGTAACCGTAGTGAATTTTTGGGCTTCCTGGTGTGGTCCGTGCAGAATGTTTGCACCTGTTCTTGAGGAATTTGAAAGGGAAGCAAAAGATTCCATTAAAGTAGTTAAAGTAAATGTAGACGAAAACCCGGCGACGTCTTCCCAATTTCAGATTATGAGCATACCGACCACCCTTGTTTTCAAAGATGGGAAGCTTCTATATAAAGAAGCAGGCATATTGCCGAAACATGTCTTGAAACAACGCACTGCCTCCAATTAAAGAATCAAGATGAAGAAAGTCTTAATGAATAGAACGGAGATCTCAAAAGGATCTCAGTTTGCATGCCAAAAAATCATGCTTTGTAAACGCCTTGTTTGGCTTATTTCATATTCGTAGTGACTCGAGTATTGATCTCCATGTAATATAAATAGGAACAGATGGGAGATGAGGAACGATGTTGAAATTAGTAAAGGCGTTGCTGGCGGGATTGAGCATAACTGCATTTGGTTTGGATTCTGGAAATGTACAATCTTCCCCCGCGTCGGCAGCCGGTACTGAGTACTATGTAGCTACCGACGGGAGTGACTCCAATCCAGGGACGATGAGTGCGCCTTGGAAGACGCTGCAGCATGCGGCTGAGGAGGCTGATCCGGGCAGCTTGATTTACGTTCGGGGCGGCGTATATAATCAAAAACTCAAGATAACACGCTCCGGTACAGCTTCGCAAGGTCCCATAACTTTTAAGAACTATGGATCAGAGAAAGCTATCATTGATGGTACTGGACTTTCAGTCAACGGGATCGAAGGGCTTGTCGAGCTAACCAATGTGAATTACATTACGATTCAAGGCTTGGAGATTCGCAACTATACAACGACTTCCAGAAACGCGGTTCCTGTTGGAATTTATGTTCAAGGTTCTGGCGGCTTTATAAATCTGACGAATAACAAAATCCATGATATCAAGAGCACAGTCACACCTACCGGCAGCGATTTGCTTGGCAGAGATGCTCATGGTATTGCCGTATACGGCACCAAAGCTCCGGAATCGCTTCATGACATTACGATTCACGGGAATGAGCTGTACAATCTAATCTTGGGTTCGAGTGAAACACTGGTGTTGAATGGTAATGTAGATACGTTTAAAGTAACGGACAATCTCATTCACGATAACGACAACATCGGGATCGATATTATCGGTTTCGAGGGAACTGCGCCGGAAGAAGCATACGACCAGGCCCGAAATGGTTTGGTGAAAGGCAATCGGGTATATAATATTTCCTCCAACAACAATCCTTCTTATGGGAAAAAACTCCCGAATAACAGTAATGCAGCCGGTGGTATTTATGTTGATGGCGGTAAAGACAGCATCATTGAGCAAAACTACAGCTACAACAATGACATCGGCATTGAAATTGCCTCGGAGCATGCGGGCAAATCCACCAGTGATATTGCGATCCGAAGCAACGTGGTGCACAATAACCGGTTGACGGGCATCGCCATGGGTGGATACGACGACGAACGGGGGTCAACGGTGAATTGCAAGATCGTGAACAACACCGTCTACAATAACGATCTTTTAGGTGAGGGCAGCGGTCAGCTCTATGTGCAGTATGATACGAAAAATAACGTGATTAAGAACAATATCTTTGTGGCCAGTTCAACGGGTGTGCTGATCTACAATGAATATACAAAAAATTCAGGTAACGTGGTGGATTACAATCTATATTTTTCACCAGGCGGTAGTACGGATGCTTTCTGGACATGGAAGAACAAAGATTACGCTGGCTTTTCCGCTTATCAAGCGGGAACCGGCAACGATGCGCATTCATTGTTCAAGGATCCTGCATTCGTCAATGCTTCCGGAGGCGACTTCCATCTTCAATCTTCGTCCTCAGCAATTGATACTGGATCGACGGATAACGCAATTATCGGTACCCAGGACATTGACGGGCAGCCAAGAGTGCAAGGGGCCGATGTGAACATCGGCGCAGATGAGTAAAGTTATGCTTTTTTAGAAACGAGCAACAGAGTTGGAATGTTAAGAGAGACTAAGATAGGCTGTTTCGGTAGCAATCGTATGTTTTTATGTGGACAACTTCGGCTTCGAACTCGATAAAAAGTCGCCAATTTTGGCGGCTTTTTTGTCTTCCTGTTAATATTTATCCAGCTAGATCGAACCTATAGCCCGAAGGAGCCATTTTCATTTATAGACAATTAAGAGAAAATGAGAAAACATATGACCAAATCTCGTATGATGGCTAGAACAAAAATAGAAGGGAGGTCGTTTGAACAATGAATAAAACGGGAGTATGGCTGTTTTTTGCATGGACTGTATCAGCTGTGGCAACTAGCGGAAGTTTGTTTCTTAGTGAAGTATGGCATTTTACGCCATGCGTCTTATGTTGGTACCAAAGGATCTTCATGTATCCATTAGTCATTGTCTTGGGAATCGCAGCATATCGGCAAAAGACGCACATCGTCCCATATATCCTACCCCTTGTCATCATTGGTGGAGGCATATCTACATATCATAGTATCATTCAAAAACTCCCCAAAGAGTCAGATATTGCCGCATGCGGGCCGGTATCCTGCTTGAATGACTATTTGAATTGGTTCGGTTGGTTGACCATTCCGATGCTGGCATTTGCCGCGTTCGTGCTCATCGCCGTGGCTCTATTGCTGGCCCTGCGCTCGCAGAAGCAACAAACAAACCAGTGATGAAAGCTGCTCTTACTATATGACCTGTAACAGCCGTCCTTAGGGTCGGCTTTTTTCAATCATCAATGATATGATAGTGATCCAATTTTTATATCTTGCGGTCTTATTCCATAACCCTATGCTCCAATAACGAGCTTGTGATACATTACTTAAAAATCATGTCGACGAGGAGATGGAATCTGATATGCATAAAGTCATACATCCCAAAATTCATTATTTCGGGACTTCGGTCGTGTTGATAAGTACCATCAACGAAGACGGCACACCCAATCTGGCTCCGATGTCCTCAGCCTGGTGGCTCAATCAATCATGCATGCTTGGTATGAGCAGCAAGTCTCAGACTGTTCAAAATATCATTCGTGAAGGGGAGTGCGTGCTTAATCTCCCGTCGATTGACTTGATTCCCGCAGTTGAGCGTCTGACCCTGTTAACAGGTCGCAACCCGGTCCCTGAGTCGAAAGCAGCAAGGGGGTATCAGTTTGAGGCGAATAAATTCGGTGTCGCAGGGTTAACACCACTTCCGTCCAAGCTCGTTCAAGCGCCGCGTGTGAAAGAATGCCCTGTCCATCTGGAAGCCAGGTTTGTCAAGCTCCATCCTTTTGAAGAACCAAGCTCACTTGTTGCCATTGAAGTGCGCATTGATAAAGTTCATGTTGGGGTAGATCTTCTTATGGATGCCCATTCAAACTATGTCGATCCTTCGAAATGGAATCCGATGATTATGAATTTTTGCGAATATTTTGGTCTAAGCGAGCAATTGTCCTCTTCAAAATTAGCGCCGGTATTCGGACCTGATTCAGTAGAATAGCTATTCTTAATATTCGCGCACCTTCATACAATGAATGGATGTGCGATCCTATGAAGAACGGCGTATATTGTCCGGCCGGGAAGGGGTTTGAGAACATGGACTGGACGGGAAACGGGTTGCTGTTAGTAGCTCTGACAGGCTTGATGGGGGCGCCGCATTGCCTGGTGATGTGCGGAGGGATCGTTTCTTCTCTGGCCCTTCGAACCAGCAGCTCTCCGCTTGCTTCTACGTTAGCCTACAACGCTGGCAGAGTGACTACGTACACGGTGATCGGAGGCTTTATGGGGATGGTGGGCTCCTTCCTGGATGTGGCTGGCAGCTTTGTTGGTTTTCAAGGCGCGGCCAGCATCATTGGAGGTCTGCTCATTCTGCTGTGGACATTTCGTCGGTACACACTGCCCATTTATAACGCGCATCTGCCGAGACATTCTTTGTTGCATCTGAAATTGGAACGGCTTGGTCAGCGGTATGAGTTGTTTGCGACTTTTCTAACGGGCCTACTGCTCGGTTTTCTTCCATGCGGTTTGACCTATGCGATGCACATGAATGCAGCGGCATCCGGATCTGGTCTGGAAGGCCTCTTGATCATGCTGGTATTTGGACTTTCGACTTTTCCCATTTTACTCCTAACGGCGCTGTCGGCCGGCAGTTTAACGAAAAAGTGGCGCAGAGGAATGCGTAAACTCGGCGGATTTCTGGCCTTTTTAATGGGGGTGCTTTCCATTTTAAAAGGAATTAGCGCCAACGGATGGATCCCGGGAATTCACCCATGGTTATGGTAAGCAGGGCTAGCGAACGTTGAACAACGTCCTCACCGTGACATTTTGATCCTCCCAACGAAGGACCGCTTCTGCTTCCCAAAGTCCTTGCATAACAGGTACGGCCGTTGCGCTGTATACACCTGGCTTTGATTCGACAATCTCGGCGGGGAATACACCACAAAACATATCGGGCATCTTGAGGTTAAGTTTAATATCGGCATTAACAATGGGCTTCTCAGGCAGCTCGGTAATGAAAACCTGAAAGGACGTTTCTTTCATGGGTTCTGCGACAGATTGAACGGTTTGTAATTCCATGCGAAGCTGCCCATCGGTATACAGGTTTTCTACTTTGGAACGATCATGAACCTGCCGGTAAATCGTCATTGCCGCGATCATAAAGAGCAACAACAAAGCCACGCCCCATCTTGTCTTCATGATATCCCTTCTTTCGCCTGAAAACATGAGTATTCTCTCATAGGTATGTAAGAAAAGGTCAGAAGATGCACATATGGATGACAAGAAATCCGGGCCGGACTCTCTACAACTTTCTAGGGAACTTGCCTGTGAAATGGATGCGGACTTTTTTGTGCCAAATGAACTTTTATCTTATTACACCATTAAGTTACCCTTAGGTTCCGTTTTTGATGCCAATCATGGGCGTTAAATTGCAAATTGGATACATCGGCCATGATAACAAAGGCGAATCGCAATATGGGGTCATCTTCTATTTGAATACAAAAGCGCAGAAACCGAGACATATCTTCATATTTTGAATAAAAACTTAATGGGAGAAATAAAAACTCTCTTGCATAAGAAAATCCTCTTGTATTAGAATTGTGTGGGGATCGTATATGTTGAGAATATATAGTTGCTTCTCCGATCGACATCATTTTCATATTAGGAGGAACAACATGGAAGTCTTTGCAGAATATTTAGCACATATTGATAACCCTGAACATCGTGAACGTACGGAAGAGGTTTTGGCTTGGGTAACTAAAAAATTCCCGCAATTAATGCCGAAAATGGCGTGGAATCAGCCTATGTTTACCGACCACGGCACATTTATCATTGGCTTTAGCATTGCCAAACATCATTTGGCTGTTGCACCTGAAAGAGTAGTGATTCAGCATTTTTCTGATGAAATTGTACAGGCTGGCTATGATCACACCAAAGAGTTGGTACGTATCCGGTGGGAAAGACCGGTTGACTTCTCATTAATTGAGAAAATGATCGAGTTCAATATGATGGATAAGGCTGACTGTACAACTTTTTGGCGAAAATAGCAAAAAAAGAATGTATAGGAAAATCCCCTTTAAAAAGGGGATTTTTGATGCTGGCTTCGGAAGTCGCCAAGTTGACCGTGGGGGTGAAAATTTGGCCTGAAATGAATGAAACGAGGCGTTACTTGACAACGTAATAACGAAAGGGAGTCATGGAACAATCAAAACTGGAGAAAAACCTCTGCTCTTTAAAGTGGAGATTAGATGTTTTCAGCCAGAAGTTTACCCATGAACATCGCACATAAGAGAGGGGAAGTACTGTTGGAATCAATTTGGTTGGAGTATGCATGGGCATTACTAATTCTTATTGGATTGGAAGGTTTGCTATCGGCGGATAATGCCCTTGTTTTAGCAGTTATCGCGAAGCACTTACCGGAGGACCAGAAGAAGAAAGCGATCAATTACGGGATTATTATGGCTTTTGTTTTTCGCTTCGCGGCTTTATTTGCGATATCGTTTATTGCGAACGTCTGGCAAATACAGGCGATTGGAGCTGCTTATCTTCTATACCTCGGATTAAAGCACATCATCAAAGCACGTTTCGGTAAGGAAAATAAAAATATTCGCGAGGACATAAAGAAAGATGCTGCCGGTAAAGGCTTCTGGCCAACGGTAAGCAAAATTGCTATTGCGGATCTCGCCTTTGCAATTGATTCCATACTTGCTGCAGTGGCTCTGGCACTGGGTCTCCCAGATTCACCGCTTCCGGATTTCGGTGGCATGGACGGAGGACAATTCTTGGTTGTAGTGATTGGCGGAATCGCCGGGCTCATTCTAATCAAATTTGCAGCCACATGGTTTGTTAAGCTGCTTGCTCAACGGCCAGCGCTGGAGACCACGGCTTATGCGATCGTGGCATGGGTCGGTGTCAAGCTCGCTGTGATTACCTTAGCCCATGAAGATATTGGGGTGTTAGATCACCATTTTCCACATAGCACAGTCTGGACCATAATCTTCTATGGTGTCTTGGTGGCGATAGCCCTTCTCGGTTGGTTTGCACCTGGTAAAAGCAAACAGTCACAGACCGATCAACTCTAGTTCCGTGCTTTCGATCATAGTTGACAGATGGCCTTCCCCCAAGGGAGGGCCATTTTGCATGCCTGACTAAAATTCAATATGAGCAAAATTATGGATTGACATGACACGAAATAGTTTCCTATAATCATTGTGTCACTAAATGGTGTCCAATTAGAACATGTTTATACATACCACACTTCAGCCCACACTTCATATTACAAAACAGGTTGCGTTTGAACCAAGATCGGAAGGATGTTAGCCATGAGCGAATCGAATCAGGAATATATCGTAATCTCGGCTGCGAGGGAAAACAATCTCAAGAACGTATCCTTGCGCATTCCCAAGCGGAAGATCACGATATTCACCGGAGTATCCGGATCCGGCAAGTCATCGATCGTATTCGATACGATTGCCGCAGAATCTACACGTTTGCTGAATGAGAACTTCAGTATGTTCGTGCGTAACTTTCTTCCTCGCTATCCGCAGCCAGATGCGGACGCGATCGAGAATCTGAGCATGGCTGTAATCGTTGATCAGAAGCGGCTAGGCGGCGGTTCCCATTCCACAATGGGCACGATTACCGATATTTCTCCCATTCTCCGTCTTCTCTTCTCCCGAGTGGGACAGCCCTATGTCGGACAAGCGAACATGTTCTCGTTTAACGATCCGCAAGGCATGTGTCCCGAATGTAACGGGATTGGTCGCAAATTAGGCGTCGATATGAGCAAAGCGCTGGATATGTCAAAGTCGCTCAACGAAGGGGCTATTATGCTCCCGGATTATTCGGTGAACGGCTGGGAGTGGAACATGATCGTGCAGACCGGGGACTTTGATCTCGATAAGAAGCTGAACGACTATTCGGATGATGAACTGGATCAGCTGCTGTACGCCAAGGCCAGGAAAGTAAAGATGGACTTCGCCGGCAAGGCAACGAATATCACAGTAGAAGGCGTCATTGAGAAGTTCACGAACAAATACATCAAGCAGGATGTGAAGACGAAGTCCGAGCGCACACAAAAAGCTGTTGCACCCTACATTTCAGAAGGCCCGTGTTCCAGCTGCCGCGGAGCCAGACTAAGTCAGGCAGCCCTTAGCTGCAGGATCAATGGACTCAACATTGCCGAAATGTCCTCCATGGAGGTCAGTCACCTCATTCGAGTTATCCGGGAGATTGACAACGCGGTCGCAGCGCCGATGGTGAAATCACTAACGGAGCGGCTGCAGCATCTGGTGGATATCGGGCTTGATTACCTGACGCTGGATCGTGAAACCGACACATTGTCCGGCGGCGAGTCGCAGCGCGTCAAGATGGTGAAGCACCTGAGCGGCAGTCTGGTAGATGTCACTTACATCTTCGATGAGCCCAGCGTTGGCCTACACCCCCGTGATGTACACCGGTTAAATGAATTGCTTCAGAAGCTGCGCGACAAGGGCAATACCGTGATTGTTGTCGAGCATGATCCCGATGTGATCAAGGTGGCGGATCATATCGTAGACGTAGGACCTCACGCCGGCAGCCGCGGCGGAACGATCGTATATGAAGGAAGCTTCGAAGGCTTATTGGAGGCAGGCACGCTGACAGGCACTCATATGAAGCGGCCGCTGCAGCTGAAACAAGATTGCAGGCAACCCTCCGGCAAGCTATCTATCCAGGATGCCACACTTCACAACCTTCAGAACGTGAGTTTAGATATTCCAACCGGCGTACTGACCGTCGTTACTGGAGTTGCTGGCTCGGGCAAGAGTACGCTGATTAACGAAGTATTCCTCAGCCATCATCCGGATGCGATTGTCATTGACCAATCGGCGGTAGGCGTGTCAACACGCTCGAATCCCGCAACCTATACGGGCATAATGGACGATGTTCGCAAAGCGTTTGCTTCTGCAAACAAGGTCAATCAAGGCTTGTTCAGCTTCAACTCCAAAGGGGCTTGCGATAACTGTCAAGGATTGGGTGTAGTGTATACAGATCTTGCATTCCTCGAGAACGTGAAGCTGCCATGCGAAGTATGCGGAGGCAGACGGTTTAAGGAAGAGGTGCTCGAGTACAAATTAAACGGCAAATCCATTGCAGAAGTGCTGGAGATGACGGTGGAGCAGGCATTGGAATTTTTTGAACTAAAAGAGGTTGTGCGCAAGCTGCAAGCAATGAGTGATGTAGGGCTGAATTATATTACACTCGGCCAGCCGCTCAGTACGCTCTCAGGCGGGGAATGCCAGCGGATCAAGCTGGCTAGCGAGCTGCATAAGAAAGGGAGCATCTACGTGATGGATGAGCCGACGACGGGCCTACATATGTCAGATATCGGTGACCTGCTTGGGATCATGAACCGTCTCGTGGATGCAGGCAATACGGTGATCGTCATCGAGCATAACCTCGACGTGATCAGTCAAGCGGATTGGATTATCGATATGGGACCGGACGGTGGTAGCCGGGGTGGCCAAGTGGTATTCGAGGGCACACCTTCGAAGATCATCCATGCGGAGCAGTCGATCACGGGAAGATATTTAATGTAATCTAAACCCACTTGTGTCTGCCATATAAGAAGGAGAGGGAAACTATGACGAAACCATTAATTGTCGGAGATGCCGTACATGAATTGGCTCAAACGCGCCGAATCCTGGAGTGCTTACCCGAAGAACATATGACCTGGAAGCCCCACGTAAAATCAATGACATTAGGGGGACTTGCCACGCATCTGGTCAACCTGTTGAACTGGCAAGTCGCGATTATTCTATACCCGGAATTCGATCTTTCAACTGTGCCCACTCGTCGGGAAGCATTGGAAAGACGCGAAGACGTGCTGGAGGAATTTGACGCGAACGTTATCCAGATTAAAAAGCTGTTAGCCGAATGCGACGAGAAATCGCTGGCCGAGGAATGGACCTTGCGGAACGGCGACCATATTCTCCAGCGTCAACCGCGTGCAATCGCGCTTCGCACCTTCGGTTTAAGCCACATGGTTCACCACCGGGCGCAGCTCGGAGTTTATCTACGGCTGCTTGATGTTCCGGTGCCGGGCATGTACGGTCCCTCAGCCGATGAGGAAGGCAAGTGAAGTGAGGAAAGTCGCAGGACATGGTCAAGGATGAGGACATATACGAAGTCGCGGAAATCGCGACTTTTTTTGTCAGCCGATATGGACAAGAAAATAAATTCCAAATCGGGCCTGAACGAATTCGACGATTGGGTTATAGAAGTGAGCAATCTGAAAGAAATGCATGAATGAATAACCTGCTATGATCGAAAACAGGAGTTGTCAACAAGTCAAATCATATCGGAGGGCTGAACATGAACCTAAATAATGCAGCAAACAAAATGGAAAGGCAAGTTGATGAATGCGAGATTGTGATCAACCGCATACTTGATGCTCCGCGCGAGATCGTGTTTGATGCTTGGACGAAAGAGGAGCACTTGTCGAAGTGGTGGGGGCCTCAAGGTTTTACGATGACTACTCAGCAGTTTGATATGAAACCGGGCGGCACATGGAAATTTATTATACACGGTCCTCGAACAGAGCATAGACCGTCTTGAGGAGCATCTGGCAAGGATGTTTTGACGCTAACGGCAAACGCCGGTTCAATCAGAAAGTATAAAGCCTCCGAATAGAAGAACCCGATTTAATTAGGATGCAAAAGCTGCTATTGGCGGCTTTTTTGGTTGAATGAAATGGTACTTAACGTGCTAAGTAGATTCGAATTTTGAATATGTAAATTCAGTCTTAAGGAGGAGGTCAACGATGATGGAGTCCGTATAATAAGGATTGGAAAGGAGAGACATACCACTACTCAAGCTGGCATTTTTATAGACAAATTGGAGGTTGAAAAGATTGAATAGGCACGACACAAGCACTAATGCACCAAGCCTTCTTCGCAATCGGTTCCTGCAGACGATTTTATTATCAAGCGTGCTTCTGCAGATCGGAATCTGGGTACGTAATTTTGCTATCCTCCTGTATGTAGCGGATAGAACCAATAATGATCCATACGCTATTTCGCTAATCAGCGTAGCAGAATTTGCCCCGATATTTGTTTTTTCGTTCATCGGAGGTACATTTGCGGACCGATGGAAGCCAAAGCGAACGATGATCTGGTGCGATTTATTATCCGCGGTATCGGTATTCGTAGTGCTTCTGACCATCCATTACGGTTCATGGCAATCCGTCTACCTTGTCGCATTCATCTCAGCTATTCTTTCGCAGTTCTCTCAACCTTCAAGTATGCGATTGTTTAAGTATCACGTGTCTGAAGAACAACTGCAGCAAGGGATGGCTTTGTTCCAATCGCTGATGGCCATCTTCATGGTCCTTGGCCCTATGCTTGGCACATTTGTTTACAGCACGTTTGGCCTTGAAACCTCGATCGCTGTAATGGGCGTAGTTTTTCTGTTATCCGCGCTCGTCCTGATTCGCCTGCCGGAGGATGATATGAAATCTCAAACAGCCGCCGTAAAAGGGCAATTCCGTAAAGATTTCGTTGAAGGCTTCCGCTATGTTTGGCAAAGCCAAGTGCTGCGCATGCTCGGACTTGCGTTTATTCTCGCCGGACTCGCTGTTGGCGTAGCCCAAGCGCTCAACCTGTTTATCGTAACGGAGCGGCTGGGCAGGAGCGAGGAGTTCCTGCAATATCTGCTAATGGTGAATGGCGCAGCCATGCTCATCGGCGGCGGAATCGTGGCCGTCTTCGCGAAGCGGGTTCCGCCGCAGGTTCTTCTTGCCATCGGCATGCTGGCAGGCGCGGTCTGTACAACCATAGTGGGGTATTCGACTAGTGTTCCGGTCACGCTGACCGTTCAATTTCTAAATGGGCTTGTTTTTCCTTGCATTCATATCGGGATCAGCACCATGATCCTGAAATGGTCGCATGCTTCCATTGTCGGTCGGGTGAATGGGGTTCTGAATCCGATGTTTGTTGGCATGATGGTCATTTCCATGTCTTTCGCTGGCGCGTTAAAAGACGCCTTTTCGCTGAGTACGATCTATAGCGGAGCAGGATTACTGTTTCTTCTTGGCTCACTCGTCATGGTGCCGATCATGAACCAAAAAGCGCCGGAACATGTACTTACTGCACAAGAGACATAATCTCGCACGATCGATAAGGTTATGTGAAGAAGAGCCGGCTAAAAAAATAGTCGGCTCTTCTTCATTCCCGGGGGGGGGGTAACTTCCAGCACAATACCTTTACGAATCGAGATGGTTAGAGCATTTGCACAGCCGAAGTCGCGATAATCGCGGTTTTTTTAATTTACCGATGCCCGTTTCTTTATATTTAGAAGATGACCGCTGTCCGTTTTGTTATAATTAACCTGATTGATTTCTTATTTAATGAACAGATACGAGGTGGTTGTATGGACAATATATTATATGACCGCATCAAAGGCGGCCTGTATGGAGTGGCAGTAGGCGACGCGCTTGGCGGAACGACGGAGTTTATGAGTGTGAAGGAGATTAAGGAGAAGCACGGCTATTTGACGGAGATCATCGGCGGCGGGGTGTGGCAGCTGGAAGCGGGTGAAGTGACCGACGATACGATGATGACGCTGTGCGTGGCAGAAGGAATTCACGAAAATCCAGGGGAGCCAATGGAGGCGATTGGGCGTTTCTTCATGGAATGGTACCATTCGAGGCCCAAAGACATCGGGAATATCATCCGTCATGTTTTTCAAAAGTATGAGGGAGACTGGTTCGAAGCGGCCTTTGTGGCGCACATGGATATGGGGCAAAGCGGCGGGAATGGCTCCCTTATGCGATGCCTGCCTGCAGCACTTGCCTACAAGGATCCGGCGGACATTGACCGAGTGACCATCATGCAGTCACGGATGACACATTATGATCCAAGGTGTGCCGAAGTCTGCGTCATGTACAACCGAATGGCGCAGCGCCTTTTGCAGGGTGAACATTTAAGAGCAGCCATCATGGCCGAGGTGGTGGGTAGCGAATACGAAGGCATCATTGAAGCACAGCCGGACTGCCCGGCAAGCGGTTATGTGGTCCATACCTTCCGGTGGGTACTGCATATTTTGCTCCATACGTCGGATTTTGCAGGAGTCGTTCAAAAGGCGGCCAATCTAGGAGATGATTCGGATACGATCGGTGCTATTGCCGGTGGATTGGCAGGTATCTACTACGGATATGAAGCTATTCCTGTCCGATATGCAGAGGCGATCCTCATCAAAGATAGACTCGACCGGATCATTTCGCAACTGTATGCTTTGAAAACTTTATGATAAAGAGATCATGAAACACAATATAAACGCAATGCTCGATAATGGTGTCATTACATATTTTTCTTTTGTACTTCTGGATATTAGATTTGCTATCGTATTCAATCCCAGAAATACAGTAATTATCCAAACCAAAATATTCGTAGGCAGAACATTAAAGATATTGATGACGTTAGTATGCTGCAAAAAAACAACTCCCATAACGAGAAGTATAATAGCGTTTATAGCACTTGCAACCCGTAATTTGTAGGGCAGCACTTTATAATAGCCACCCATTGCAAATTCGCCTAAAGGCAAGCCAAGCGCGAGCAACACCTGAAAAACGGCGATAGAAATAAACATAAAAGTGACGATAATGGATAATATGTAGAGCATACTCTCTTCCATACATTTCTCCTCTTTAATTGGTAGTTTATTTTTAAGAATATTATATTCCTCTTACTATCCTGCAATGCCAAAAGTTATACTTTGTGTCCAGGTGCTTCGGTTAAACCCGTTGCAACCGCCTTTACGGGAATACCAGCTGTTGCACGGCCGCTAACTTTGGAAAGGGGTGACTTTAGCATGCTCTTACTCAGTCTCATTTTATATTCGATCGTATTCGTCTCCGGGTACTTATGGATCAAAAAAAAGCTCAAGGTATCCAACGATTCAAATCAGCTGCTCTATAAGCATATCAATCGATTTCATCTGATTGGGGAGTTGATCATCATAGCTTTGTCCCTAACCGCCCTTTACTTCATGAGGATTGTTTGGGAGTGGAGATCGTCGGCTTATCAGGACGTTATACTTGTGGTAGCTGTTCTACACGCTTTCCGTTCCGTTGTTGAAAGACGCTATAAGAAAGATTCCAAACAGCACATCCTCAGTGCTTATGCAAGTGTTAGCGGTCTGCTCCTTTTCCTTGGCCTTGAGATGTTTGCGTAACAACACAATAAGCACTGTTCCTATAGAAATCAATAATTCAATCCATGATGATTCAAGGAATTACGCAGCATCCACTAATGAAAAACAGCCAATCCTTCTTTTTGAGAGGGATTGGCTGTTTTCTATTTAGAAGAAGCTTATTGTTGTTCTTTTTCCGTAAAAAATGTAATGATGGCAAATAACAGAAAGGCAAGCAGCAGGAGCGAACCGCCCACAATAAACAAGACCAAAACCAAACTGTCGTCCAGCTGAAAAGGATTCAAATTGTACATCCACATTCCGAACGTTAAGCCGAAGGACCCCAGAATCGCCAGCCAGCCGTGAACAGCAACCAGTTTCTTATACCTTACTTTGTATGCCTTGTAGAAGATTCCCCAAGCAAATACCGACAACCAGCCGACCAGTAAAATGTGGGCGTGGATCGGACGAAGGGAGTAATCCATCTCGCCAGACATTTTGGAACCAAGATAGGTTCCAAGAATGCCGAACAGCGCTGCATATCGAATTAACCGTAAACTCCATTTTTGTTCCATGATTCATCATGTCCTTCCATTAGAAAAATAACGGTGAAGGTCGTACCCTTCGCAAGCTCGCTCTCGAGCGTTATGGTTCCGTTTAATAGTGTGACGATTTCTTTAACAATGGACAGGCCAAGCCCTGTCCCGTCTTTCTTGCGGGTTGCATCCACCCGGTAGAAGCGCTCGAACACTTGCTTGGCGGATTCCTCCGACAGACCGACACCGGTGTCCTCGAATGTGAGGATGATCTTGTTTCCGGTGGTGGTGCAGGAAATGAAGATATGGCCGTTCGGTTGGTTGTACTTAATGGCGTTCGTTATCAAGTTATCCCACACGATCGCCAGCAGCTCGCGATCGGAGTACAACACGGCTTTATCTAATTTGTATGAGATGGTCAGGTTCCGGTCCTGCAGACTCCATTGATGTTTTTTGATGGATTCCTTGATTTGCAGATCCAGTCGGAGAGGGCTCTTTTTCACCGGGTAACCGGATTGATCCAGGGACGTGATCAGCAGAAGCTGCTTGGTCAGATTCGATAATCTTCTAGCTTCATCGCTCACGATACCCGCGTACTGCAGCCGCGTCTTCTCATCCAGATTCGGAAGAAGAAGCAGGTCTCCATACCCTTGAATATTCATTAATGGAGATTGAAAATCATGAGACACATTGCTGATGAAGGACTTCCGGGCGACGTCATTATGCTGCAGCTGCTGCTGCATTCGCAGGAAGTTCTCAGCCAACTGGCCCAGCTCATCCTTACGATGGATATCCAGCGAATACGTAAAATCTTCGTTGGTGATCGCTTTCGTCGCTTCGGACAGCTCCGAGATGGGGTGGATTAGCCGTTTGGTCATTTTGATTACACCCAATAGGCTCACGATGGCGACAGCTACGATAAATCCCGCCAGCATCATATGGATATCGGAAAATAGGATTTTGCTGGCCGGTTTGACGAATAGAGCATAAGTCTGATTTCCGATTTGAAGGGGGAGCCCGACGGTGTTTCTAATATCATTGGAGAAATGCCCCATCATCCAGAGCTGATCCCATATGCCGTCTTTCCCCATATACGGCGTGCCGCTTAACACCTGGTCCATGGTGTGGTCAGGCAGTCGGCTATGCTCAAAAGGCTCACCGAAAAAATACGCCTCCCCGGAACGGTTAGCCAAATAAATCTGGTATCCTAGTTGTCCGACGGACTCAAGGAAGGGGTGCACGGTATGGCTCGATACATGCATTTCCTCGAGAACGTGGACGATTTGCTCGGCAACTTCCATGTTTTGCTGCGTGATTTCTTCTTTGGTAAATATCACGTAGACGACGTTTGCCAGAATAAATCCGATGAGGATGCTGATCCCTAGAATGAGCAGTGTTGTGGATATAAACTCTCGGTATAATGTTTTCATTCGGTCGCCTCTAATTTATAACCAATGCCCCGTATGGTCTGGATCTCGATCGAAGCATTGTAACGTTTGAGGCGGTCGCGGATCCGGTTCATATGCGTATTCAATGTCATCTCGTTGCCTAGATAATCCTCGCCCCATGCCTGCTCGATAAGAACGGACCGGGGAGTGACTTTGTTGGCCCGTACTGCCAGCATGGTCAGCAGCTCAAACTCTTTTAGAGGAAAGAGAATGGTTTCATCCTTGATGATTACTTCAAAATCGTTCCGGTTGATCTTCACATTGCCGACCTTCAAAACACTTTCCATTGCCCGGCCATAACGGCGAAGAACAACGGCAACCCGAAACAGCAGCTCCTTTGGCTCAAAAGGCTTCACAAGATAATCCTCGGAGCCTGATTTGAACCCCTGTTCCTTGTCGGATAATTGTCCCTTGGCGGTCAGCAGGATGACAGGAATGTCGAGCTCTTTCGTTAGTATTCTAGTCAGGGAAAAGCCATCCATCCCGGGCATCATGACATCCACGATGGCCAGGTTTACCTCCGACTCTTCCAGAAGCTCCAGCGCGTGCTTCCCGTTATGAGCTTGTAAAACCGTATAGCCTTCCCGCCTCAAATGGATGGTCACAAGCTGCAGGATATCGTAATCATCGTCTACGACTAAAATTTTCACGGAAGACTCCTCCATACCTTACATTATACCTGGGATGAGAGCTTTGAACACGTGTACTGATGGATTCGTACCCGAACAGCATATCGACCAGGAAGATGCCCAGGCCAAGGGCGGACACGTAAGTAATGAGGATGGTGGCCATCATGTACATCGACATTTTTAACGAACGGGTCAAGGCAACAAGCAGCACGAGAATCAGAACCGTTTCCAGAATGATGACCTTTGATAATGTCACCGTTGGTTCATCGACTAGTTTGGCTGTGACGTCGCCGTAGTAAACATTGCCCCGAAGAGACAACTCGTTAAGAAAGGCGTCGGTCTGGCCCTGGAGCTTTTCAATATATCGATAGCTTTGGTGGAATAAGGATTCATCGTCAAGGCAGCGCTGAGCTTTGCTGCCTTGGAATCTTCCGTGATGCCGGCCAAGCGGACGGAGTCGATTTCTTCGTAATTCTCCAGCTTTTTCAGGAATTGATCGATCTGCTCCTCGGATAGCGTGTTCTCGGATTCCAGAAGAAGCGTCGAGGGTGCAAGCTCGCCATTGTTATATTTAGATTCCACGATCTCATAACCTACACGCGAAGGCAAGTTTTCGGGAAATTTCTTGACGGTGTCTAATTCATATTTCAGGTTGCATACGTTCAAGGCGGTCATGATCATGAAGACAGCCACACGATTCCACCGGTCAGCAGCGGCTTGTTCACCACGAATTTGGCTACTGTCCCCAGAAACCGTGTTTGATTTCATTTTTCTGACCCAAGTGAGGAACCTTAGGCCAGAACGCTTTCCTTCCAAACAGGGTGAACAGGGCAGGGACAAGGGTGGGGAAGCGAGCATAATAATAAACATAGCCAAACCGAATACCGGCGCAAAATTTTGATAATCACGGAAATCCGTGAAGAACAGAATGAGCATTTAGCCGTAGCAAGCAGAGGAATGAAGGCAAGCAGCGGTGAACGGTAAATAACGATCAATAATACAAGAATGATGACAATGGTGGCAAGTAGCAGATCAAAATCCGCCTGCTCGAAGAGCTTGATCGTATCGCCGGCAATTCCGGCTGGACCTGTAATATAGAAGTCTGTACTCAAACCCCTGGCAATCTCGTTGCCAAGTCTGGAGGCTTGTGACTGGAAGTTGGTCGCTTTGTAATCGCCTAGCATGGAACCCGCGCTTAAACCGACCATAACGATCAGCCAGACCAGACTTGTAATCCACATCCCTTTTTGGTTGAGACCCAATCGGTGATGGGCTTAATAGCTTCCTCAAAGGTTTTTCCCCCTCTTTAATTTGTCGCACTTACTCTAGCACAGCTAAATAAATTTAATATAAACTCGAAAGTCCAAGCCATTCGAGCGGCAGCAAAACAACCAAGTTTAATAACATGGAATGAGTAGGATAAGTGAAAAATATTAGGCATGCCATTATTGATCATCATGGTAAGATATGATCCTTTATACGAAGAGAATCAGATATTGACAATGAATATCAATTGTGACGATTTACGAGTTGAACAAGATTGACTTAACATATAATGGGAAACTCAGATAAGACGAGGCTCAGAACTAAACCACCATAAACATAAAAATGAAGACAAATGTAAGCGCTTTAGTTATCTTAATACATAAGTGATTTTCTATAGAAAATATGGGTATGGAGGGGTCCAATGAAGCGAATTCCAATGATGATGCAATTGGCATTAATCCTATTTTGCATCATGGCCATTCCGATGGCAATTTTAACCTGGTATAGCAGCTCTCAGATTCTACAGAATTCAGAGCATGCCTTTGCGGAAACTTCGCTTGCAGAATTAAATGCCAATCGCGAGCTTAATGAGAATGCTTTGAACAATTTGTCCCAGAATACGGTGCGCCTAGGAGGCACCGACATCTTCGATCGAATCCGTCCTTATAAGTCTCTTGCAGAGCTTAAGACGAATTACATGAATGTAAGCAAAGCGATGGCCGTGCTCAAGGAATTGTTGAATCTGAATCAGAGCGTCGATGGGGTGTATTCATCTTTCTTTTACCTGGACGACGCGAATTACGCGATTTCTACGGACAGAGGCATAACGAGCTTGGACAGATACGAGTCCATCGACTGGCTGAACGAGGCGCTTATGGAGCAAAAAGGGATACGCGGCGTATGGTATCCGCGCAAGCTCGATTCGGGCGTTAATGTCTTATCGTTCGCACTTCCTTTAAACCGGCTGTCAACCGCTACACGCGGAACGATCGTTGTCAATCTGAAGGAGAGTCAAATCGAGCAGTATTTGCAATCATCGAAATCAGGCAAGCAAGGCTATTTGCTTATGAAGTCAAGCGGTACCATCATCTCTCATCACGACAAAGATTTATTGCTCAAGAACGCCTACGAGGAGCCGTTTATTCGCAAAATCGCCCGGCAAGCATTGCCTGAAGGGTACATGTTCCGCGAGCTTAACGGCGAGCGATTGCTGTATGCGTGGTCCTCTACGAAAGAATTCGGTTGGACGAACGTAAGCATCTACTCGGTCGACGAATTGATGAATAAGCCTCTTACCTTGCAGAGAAGTATCATTTTGCTTACGATCGTTATTATTTTTGCGGGGTCCATACTGACCGTATTTATTGCGACATGGTTATCCAAGCCAGCCAGGGAATTGGTCCGTACGGTACGCGGCCGAGTCAATCCGGGGGTGCGAGATAAGAATGAGCTCGTCTTTCTGGAGGCGGCATTCAGACGCATGCAGGAAGAGGAAGAAGGGCTTTATAAGCTGCTAAGTATCCGCGAGCAGGATGCCCAAAGCCACGCCATCCATAGTTTGCTGCGGGGTGAAGTGACCCCACAAGCGGAAGAGATTTTCCCGGACTTGCACTTTCTTGTAGCCGTCGTTTCCATCGACGGTTACCGAACTTATATAAGCCTGAACAATCCGGAAACGCGCAGTTACCATCGCTACTTGCTCATCTCCAAATGTGACGATTTATTCCCGAAAGATGTTCACGCGCGCTGCGTCTATCATGGTGACGGCCACTTCGCAATCCTGATCAACTACAGACAGGAGGAAGATGACAACTATAGACTTTCCATTTATGCGGCTTTAGACATGATGAGGAACAGTGCGGCGGAATTGCTGGAGCACTCCGTAACGATCGGCGTAAGCAGTCCCGCAGATTCAATTCGCCTGATCTCGGATCGCTTTGCAGAGGCGATGGAAGCGATCAAGCAGCGCATGATTGCCGGCAATGGCGGCATTACGTGCTGGAAGGAGGAAGAAGGGCGGGATAAAAAATACATTTATCCTGTTAACAGCGAAAGACGAATTCTGAACTTCCTTGGTCATAGCGATCTGGATAGCATCATCGAAGAACTGAGAATCATTCGTAACGAAATCCGTTCTGCCGAATACGTGTCCTACGATAATATCCTATTCATCTATCATCAATTGGTTGGCGTGACCATTAAACACCTTAGGGAGAATAATGTTAGCACGGCGCGGATATTCTCGACGCGGGGGAACATTTACGCTGCCCTTGCTTCTATTGATACGCTTGACGAGCTAGAAGAATATCTTATTGAATTTTACAGCGAGATTGTTCACTACCTTACGCAGTCACCGGGCGGGTCCAACAAATATGCCGATCGAATTATCCATTATTTGAATGAGCACTATCGTGAAGAAGTCGTGTTTGAAGAAATGGCTAAGCAAATCGGAATCAGTTACTCCTACATGCGGAAAATTGTCTATGAACATACGGGTAAAAGCTTGTCCGACTATCTCAATTTGCTCCGAATCGAGAAGGCAAAAGAGCTGCTTCTTGAGAGTAACCTGTCGATTGCACAGATTGCATCCGAGGTAGGCTACATGAATGTTCGAAGCTTCAATCGTCTGTTTCGAAAATTTGAAGGCATGCCGCCGAGCAGCTACAAGCTGCAGAGATCCAAAACCTCGTGAGCGGGACAATATTTGATTCAAATAGACAAAAATGATTCTTGGGTTCTCAGGAATAACGGATCGGCTGCAATTTGGATCAATAGTGGCTGCAGCGTATCAATATTCGGCGTTTACCTTCGGACGAACGGGGCGATATGATAAATCCAACCTCGGGGCCACCGAGATAGGGAAATGAACCGGGGGGAGATCACGCATGGAGGAGGTGAGATTTTGAAAGTCCAAGATACAGCACCAGGAAATGAAACCGCTTTAATCCCCTTCGCAGGCAAGAAACAGGGAACTCTCTATTATCTTCGTCGGGATTGGCAGCTCTATTTTCTGCTTCTCATTCCTTTAGCGTTTGTCTTGGTCTTTAAGTACGCGCCGATGAGCGGTCTTGTGCTTGCGTTTAAGGATTACAAGATTGCCCACGGATTCTGGAGCAGCGAATGGGTCGGTCTGGAAGTGTTTAAGGATATATTCGCAAAGCCCGATTTCGCTCGCGCCATCCGCAACACGCTTTTGCTGAACGTGTCGGACCTTATATTTAGCTTTACAATGCCGATTATACTCTCTTTGCTGCTAAACGAAGTCAAGAACGCTTTCTTCAAACGCGTGAATCAGACTCTGCTTTATTTACCGCACTTTCTGTCTTGGGTCATTATCGGCGCAATCGCTTATCAATTGTTGGGTGAAGGAACCGGTATGATCAATAATCTGATCGCAAATCTGGGGGGAACACGGATCCCGTTCCTTCAAGAGAACGTCAATTGGCTGATCAGCTACATTTTTATTGGCGTATGGCAAAGTATGGGTTGGGGGACTATCATCTACCTGGCTGCAATTAGCGGCATTAACCCCGAGCTGTATGAAGCGGCGGTCGTCGATGGTGCAGGCCGGTGGCGGAAAATGTGGAACATTACTCTGCCCTCGATCCGAGTGACGATCGTGACATTGCTGATTTTGAACCTTGGCCACGTGATGGCGGGTTCCTTTGAGCGTGTCTTTGCCTTAGCGAACAAAGCAACCACGGAGTTCACCACGACCATTCCCGTTCTGGTATATCGCTGGGGAATTGAAGGCGGCAACTTCAGCCGAGCAACCGCTCTCGGGTTGTTTCAAGCTGTCGTGGGGCTTGTCCTTATCTTAATTGCTGATCGGGTTGCCAAGAAATTGGGTGAAGATGGAGTCATTTAGAAAGGAGGAAGCGATGAAGACATTCACTAGGAGCTACGCTGTGCGCCGCACCAGGAAACTGGATATATGGGATATTCTAATACGGCTCATACTTATTGCTGCCTCACTTGCCTGCTTGCTGCCATTCGTTCATGTCGTTGCCAAATCTTTAAGCGAAGACGCCTACGTCATCGCTAACAAGGTGTTTCTCTGGCCGGCGGGGTTCACTCTGGATGCGTACGGCAAAGTTTTTGCTGATCAGAGTATTCTGAGGTCTCTTTACATATCCGTAATCATTACGGTGCTGTTCACACTGATCGGCATGATCGTCACCATATGTGCAGCCTACCCGCTATCCCGTAAGCAGCTTAAAGGCCGTTCGTTTTTTAACTTCATCTTTATGTTTACGATGTTCTTTGGAGGCGGCATTATTCCCGAATATATGCTGATCAACAGCCTGGGGATGCTTGATACGATGTGGTCGCTTATATTACCGCTATCCTTTAGCGCATTTAACCTGCTGATCTTAAGGACTTCGATCTCCAGCAATATTCCGGCGAGCTTGGAAGAATCGGCACGGATGGATGGAGCGGGACATTTCAGGATCCTGTTCAGCATCGTACTTCCGCTCTCCAAGCCGATTCTAGCGACATTGTCCCTTTTTTACGCGGTCGGACGCTGGAACGCTTATCAGGACGCCCTATTCTATATTAAGCATAATGTCGATCTGCGGCCGCTGCAGTTGAAACTATATTACCTGGTGGTTCAGGCCAGCGAGAGCTTTCAGCTAGAGATGACGCAAGTCTCGCTCAGCAATCCTGAAGTGCTCAAAGCAGCATGCGTCGTTTTTGCAACATTACCGATCATTTGTGTCTATCCGTTCATTCAAAAGTATTTTGTTCAAGGAGTCATGCTTGGGGCTATCAAGGAATAGCGTTTCCAGATTCTTTTGCATCGATATTATGAGGATGTTAAGGGGGATATACGATGAGCAAACCGAAAACGAAAATCATGTCTTTGTTCATGGCTTTAATCTTCATTGCCAGTCTTATGGCCGGCTGCACGGGGAGCAGTACGAATGGTGAGAAGGAGCCTTCTCCAACGAATGAGGGGACTTCTCCAAGCCAAAACGCCGAAGGCAGCTATCCCGATTACTCGCAAGGTTTCCCGGAAAGAGTTACACTCGAAATTCCAGTATATGAGCGTGCGTTCGAAGGCTGGAACGTCACCGACAACTACTATACACGCTGGATTCAGAAGGAATTCGGCGACAAATACAATATCGAGGTCAAGTTCACGCCGATCGCTCGTACCAACGAAGTTACGACTTATCAGCAGCTGCTCGCAGCCGGCAAGGCGCCGGATATCATTTTCCACTACGACATGCCGCAAGCGCTTGCATACTATGGAGAAGGTGTTATGCAGGAGCTGGACTGGCAAGAGATTGAGCACTATGCCCCAACCTATTGGAGCAATTTGAGCGAGACGATTCTGCAATACGGCGTCGTTGACGAAAAAAACACCTTCTTCTTCGCTGCTCGTCCTGATTTCAGCAACTTTGTCAATATCATTCGTAAAGACTGGGTTGAGAAAGTAGGAATGAAAATCGAGGACTTGACTTCGCTCGAGAAGTACAATGAAATGCTCATGAAATGGAAGGAAGAAGGAATCGGCGTTGCCGGGGCCGGTTTGACACGGAACGTGTTCAACTATAGTTACGGATTCCGTGACTGGCCGGTTGATCCGAAGACGCACGCGCTTTATTCCGATCTATCCGTTGCGGATTTTACGACACCGGCAACCGAAGCCTGGCTGCGTAACCTAAGCTATCAATACCATAACGGACTTATCGATAAGGAGTTCTATCTGCGCGACGATGATAACAAGCTCAAGGCCGAGTTTGTTGCGGGAAATACGGGCACCTACGGTTTGTACCTGACCAATAACACCGATGCGTTTGAAGCAACGTTGAAGAATAATCCGGAAGCTGAATTTGCCGTGCTTCCCCCTGGCTCGGGCGTACCGGAGGGCAATATGCCCCAAGGACGCGCCGACTGGCCGTTTGGCTTGATCATGGGAATTAACCATGAATCGACGGAAGAGGAGCGTGCTGCTGTATGGATGTATCTCGAGTGGATGAGCCAAGCGGAGAATCTGATGTTCCTGCAGAACGGGGTGGAAGGTGAGAACTATACGCTCGATTCCGATGGCTTGCCGGTGAAAAAACCGGATTTCAAGGGCGAATCCGTACTCTCTCAGAACAATAACAAGGACTATTGGGCACTTGTAACGGAAGCACCATCCTTCGCAACGCCAGAGCTAACGCTTAAAGCTAACAAAAATAACTGGACGCCTGCGGGTTATGAGCAAATTGTCGAAGACATGATTCAATATCGAAACGAGACCAAACCATACCAGACGCCGGATCCGCTGTTCACCGCAGTCCTTGAGAAGGTTACCGAGTATAAGGCGGATTTGAACAACCTCTTCCAAGAGCTGTATCTCGACATTATCCTTGCGCCAGCAGACCAGTTCGATGCGAAATACGAAGCGGCCAAGCATAAATTCCTCGACGCCGGCTATCAAGAGATTTTGGACGAGAAGCAAAAAGCGATTGATGCAGGTCAATTCCGGTAATCACGAATATCTAAACCAAAACTCCGAGCTCCTGCCAAAAAGCGGGGGCTCTGGATGATACGGAGGGCAATATGAATCTGAAACTAGATATCGCTTTAGAAGATTTAAAGCAAACCGCCAAGCGTGTTGCAGATTATACGTTCGGGATGGATTTGACGTGGGACTGGCCGGGCGGTGTCGCATTCTATGGGATAAGCCGACTGTTCGAGGTGACTGGCGAGCAAGCTTACCTGGAACAGATGATCGATTGGGTGGAGGAGTACTTAGAGGCGGGCATTCCGGAAGGATGGACCGTGAACACCTGTGCGATGGGGCATATGCTGCTGACCCTGTATGAACAGACGAAGGATCAAAAATATCTGGATCTCATTTTAAGCAAGATTGATTATTTGGAGCATCATGCTTTGCGATTCGGTGACCGGGTCCTTCAGCATACGGTGTCGGCTAACAATGACTTTCCGGAGCAGTGCTGGGCGGATACTTTGTTCATGGCGGCATTTTTGGAGCTTCGGGTCGGCGTACTCCTCGGGAAGAAGGCGCTCATCGACGACGCGCTCCATCAATTCGAACGGCATATTCATTACTTGCAAGATGAGGATTCCGGGCTGTGGTACCATGGCTATAACCATGTCAAAAAGGATCATATGTCCGGCATTCATTGGGCGCGCGCCAACGCCTGGGCAGCCTATACGATGTCCCGAGCGGCAAGAGGGCTGCCGGAAGGCTATCTTTATCCTCCCATGATGCACATATGGAGCTCCTTACGCGACCAGTTGGCGGCAATTAAACGGATGCAGCATGAGGACGGTCTGTGGGGCACCGTGCTCGATTACCCGGAAGCTTACGGCGAAGTATCGGCTACAGCGGGTATTGCAGCAGCGATGGTGATGCAGGGCAATCCGCTGCACGCGAAATATGTGAGAAAAGCCTTGGCCGGCATTCTCGCCAATATAGCGGATAACGGACGGGTTCTGAACGTGTCCGGGGGAACGGCGGTCATGAACGACATCGAAGGATATCTCGGCATTGACCGGAAATGGGCACAAGGCTGGGGACAAGGATTGGCGCTAGCGTTCCTGTCGTCGGTTGTTGAAGTTGTCGAAGCTCAAGGAGATCGCGAGCCTAGGAGACGAAGCGATCAAGTCGAAAAGTATTGATGTGGGGAGATAACGGGCATTGGCAGGTTCCGGCAAACTCAAGAATAAGTTTTAGAGCAGCAGACCACAACACATTCAAACGCCAATAATTGAGAGAGGTAGTCCGGAATCATGTTTGGTGAGCTGCAGGAAGAAATTTCATTTCTACGAGGATATACACACTTAGCATTCAAAGTCGCGATAATGAAGTGACCCCCAAAAGTTAGACACGGTTATTTCATTAGGCAGCTTTCTCAAAATGAGTTCGGTACTGTACCGGACTCATTTTTAATTTTGCCTTTAACCGTTTGGTATTGTAGTATTCAATAT
>NZ_JFOM01000020.1:0-85681 GCF_001860525.1 Paenibacillus sp. LC231
CCGCTCGACTTGCATGTATTAGGCACGCCGCCAGCGTTCGTCCTGAGCCAGGATCAAACTCTCCAATAAAGTGTTTGACTTGCTCATTTCTTAACTGACGAGAATTTGTTCAATTCTCTATTTCAACTCCCCACCAAAGTGGTTCGTTTTACTCACTCGTTGTTCAGTTTTCAAAGATCAACTTCTTCGTTTGTCGCCAACAGTTTATCTCGTTAGCAACTCTTATATCTTATCACATCCGCTCGTTCATTGCAAGCTTTTCTTGAATTTAATTTTTCAAATTCATTTCGGCTTGTTGTTCCAAGCGTTTGTTTCGACCGTATTTCTTGGCCGGAAATATAATATACCATGTGCAGATCAAGAATACAAGTCTTTTTCGAAAAGTTTTTTCATAGAATGCTCTCTATTAATATAATGCTCTTGATGACACGTCTACTCGGTGACAAAACCTTTCTATAGTAATATGACTAACTTAACCCTAGCTTCCCCAACATCCTGTTATTTTAGCAATTACCCATACCTGCATTGGCAGACATAAAAAGTGAAGGCTCCGGATAGATACCCGAAGCCTTCACTTATTTATTCATTTATATAGTAGTATTCCGAAACTACTCGGCACCGAGGAAAGCGTATCGGATCAGGATGATCACAAACAAGATCCACATCAGCCAATGCACCTTAGTATCTGTGCGTCCAATCAACTTGCCGAATACTGCAAGGATGACATAAGCAATGATACCAGCAGAGATGCCGTTAGCGATACCGCCAGTGAATGGCATCAGGATGATGGTCAAGAATGCCGGGAATGCCTGCATGAAATCATCCCACTCGATATCCCGAACCTGACTCATCATCAGCACACCGACAATTACGAGTGCCGGCGCGGTAGCAGCCGAAGGAACAACCAGAGCAATCGGAGCCAAGAACAATGCCAGTATAAAGAGTACGCCAGTAGTAACAGCGGTCAAGCCTGTACGTCCACCCTCGGCGACACCCGAAGTACTTTCTACGAAAGCTGTGATCGTACTTGTTCCAAGGAATGCGCCTGCGCTTACGCCGCCGGCATCCACGAGCATCGCTTTACCAAGCTTCTTCTCGCCTTCCTCTTTGTTCTTGAGGAGTCCCGCACGACCTGCGGTACCAACCAATGTACCGAACGTATCGAATAGTTCAACGAATGTAAAGATGAAAATAACTTCGATAAGACCAATGCCAAGCGCGCCCTTCAAGTCCATCTGTCCGACAGCCAGATTATCAAATGAAGGAATCCAGCTTGCAGTGCTTAGACCTGACAGATCGGTTACTCCCATCGGAATACCAATCAGCGTCGTGAGCACGATACCAATAAGCAGAGCGCCTTTCAGTTTCAGGACCATCAGGATGGCGATCAGGAACAGCCCGATGATCGCAAGCAGCGTATCCTTGTTCTCAACGAAATTCCCAAGGCCAAGATTGAAGGCACCGCCTGGTACCGGATGAGTAATATCCGTTCCCGGGTTAATGGAAGCCGTCACAATGTTGCCCAGCTTAAGACCTACGATGGTAATGAACAAGCCGATGCCGACGGTAATAGCAATCTTTAAGTTGTTCGGAACTGCAGTCAGCAGCATTTGGCGGACTTTGGTTACCGTGAGAATGATGAAGACAATACCCGAGATGAATACTGCACCGAGTGCGGCCTGCCAAGTAATCGCACCGTTCGAGCTTAATACCACCGTCATGAAATACGCGTTCAAACCCATACCTGGTGCCAACGCAACCGGAATGTTAACGAAGAAGCCCATGGCCATCGTCACGAGACCGGCACCTACTGCAGTAGCGAAAAATACGCCTTCCTGCGGAATACCTGCGCCATCAGGTCCCAGGAACAGATTGTTGACCAGCAGGATGTAAGCCATGGTCATAAAGGTCGTCAAGCCTGCGATAATCTCGGTTCTTACATTTGTTCCGTGTTCCTTTAGTTTAAAGAAACGCTCCATTGTAGAGATATCCCCCTTAAAATTAATGACCGGCAACATACAAAAAAGACCCTAAGGATAAATCCCCAGGGCCGTCGCTTGAAAAAAGAGCCGCAAAACAATCATTCGCATGCTGCAGGGCAGCATCCTTATCGAATAACCGGCTGCTGCTTAATGGAACGCTGCTCCATCTTGCTGGCCGATATCTCGAATGCTGGACGAGTCCGCATCATTATATTGCCGCTCTTCTTTTCGTAGCGAGATCATTACGGTGACCTGTAGAGACTCCCGGGCCCATTCCCGGGATTATACGAAAAAGCTCGTTATTTGTAGTTGTCATGTCAGTTTCTACACATATTCTAGGACGAGAAGCCCAACCTTGTCAATAACAAAAACGAATATTGCACCTGTCAATTTAAAGAAACGTTCGGGATTTGATATTCCACAACCTATTCATTCTAGGACAACCGAACTACATACGACAAAATACACCCCCGGAACAGGGGACAATGTGCACATAACCACTCAAATCCGCTCGCGAGGTACATTCGATTTCAATTTTCAAATCTTAGCTGTCCTTACGATCCCCACCTAGCCCTCTCATTTCACTCGATGACAGCAGACGCGATCGAAACCGGATGGTTTCCACACGCAGGATGAAACAGGGGTCACTGTGCTCCTTAGGAGAAACTTATAGCTATTTTACCGACAGCATGGTGGGTCTCACTTAATGCGTGGGCATCGGAGAGCCCTTTTTGCGAAAAAGGAAACGTAGCTCCAACTATGGATCTTACTTTTTTTTGCTCCAACAGGGCGGCTATTTCCTGAAGCTGCTGACCATTGGGATCCAGCCATATATTTTTAGCGGTTACGTCGTATTGTCTTACCAGCTCTTCATCAAAATCGCTCACAATGGATATGATTCGCCCGGTATGTTTCTTCAACACTTTAAAGCTGTTCTTCTGAACGTCACCGCCCATCGTATCGAACACGACATCCACATCCGATAAAACATCTTCAAAAGGGGTCGTCCGATAATCAATAATCTGGTCAGCTCCGAGTGAAGCCAGCAGCTCATGATTACGCTCACTGGCTGTCGTAATCACATAGGCGCCCGCTTGTTTGGCAAACTGGATTGCGAACATGCCAACGCCACCTGCGCCTGCGTGAATCAATACCTTCTCTCCATGGGTCAGTTCACCATGTGTAAACAGCGCCTGCCAAGCCGTCAGTCCTGCGAGCGGAACGGATGCGGCTTCCTCCCATGAGATAGCAGCAGGCTTACGCGCCAGCAGGTGATCATCCACCAAAGTATATTCGGCATATGTGCCAAAACGGGTCGTTTCCGGACGGGCAAAAACTTCGTCTCCCACCTTCCAATCCGTTACCTCGTCCCCAATTTCCGAAATCGTCCCAGCCACATCCCAACCCAAAATAATCGGAAACTCCCAATCCATCATTTGTTTTAAATAGCCCTCACGAAGCTTCCAGTCTATTGGATTTATCGAGGTGGCGGCCACCTTAACTAAGACCTGATGCGCTTGCGGTGAAGGGGTAGGCACTTCTCTTTCCTGTAGTTCTTCCTTGCCCCCATAACGATCAATGACGATAGCTTTCATTCTTTTTCCTCCTCACGGGTTTAGGTCTTGGTTCAACCTCCCTTAACGCTCGCACCTGACTTTTGCACCCTAACGTATTATTTATCTTAATTCACAAAAGATGCATGCAATAAAACCAATGACATTTACCCGTCCAGAGGAGAACGGTTTTGGTCGTACAAGCACACATAAAAAAACCTTCAATTCCACAGGTGTGGATTTGAAGGTTTTGGGGTTTAGTACAGCTGTATAAAAACTATTCCCACTCGATCGTTGCTGGCGGTTTGGAAGTCACGTCATACACGATACGGTTGACGTTCTCGACTTCGTTCACGATACGAACGGAGATTTTCTCCAGCACATCCCATGGGATACGTGCCCAGTCCGCTGTCATGCCGTCAATGGAGGTTACGGCACGGATGCCTACGGTGTAGGAATACGTACGTGCATCACCCATGACGCCGACACTCTTCATGTTCGGAAGCGCCGTGAAATACTGCCAGATCTCGCGATCCAATCCCGCTTTCGCGATCTCTTCACGCAGGATGTAGTCGGAATCACGAACGATTTGCAGCTTGTCCTCCGTTACTTCACCCAGTACGCGGATCGCAAGACCTGGGCCAGGGAAAGGCTGACGGTGAACGATCTCATCCGGTAAGCCCAGCTCCTCGCCGACTTTACGAACCTCATCCTTAAAGAGAGCTTTCAACGGCTCGATCAGCGTGAATTTCATGTCTTCTGGAAGCCCGCCGACATTGTGGTGGGATTTGATCGTATGCGCCGTGTCCGTACCGCTCTCCACGATATCGGTATACAGCGTGCCTTGAGCCAAGAATGCAAAATCATCAAACTTGCTGGACTCCTCATCGAATACGTAGATGAACTCGTTGCCGATGATTTTCCGTTTTTTCTCCGGATCGTCTACGCCTTTCAGCTTGGACATGAAACGTTCCTGAGCGTCAATCTTAACGACCTTCATATCAAACTTGCCGACGAAGGTTTCCATAACGCTCTCAGCTTCGCCCTTACGCAGCAGTCCATGATCGATGAACATGCATGTCAGCTGATCGCCGATTGCCTTGTGGATCAGCATGGCCACAACGGAGGAATCCACGCCGCCGCTCAGCGCGCACAGCACTTTTTGCTCGCCAACGACTTCACGGATTTCACGGACCTGGTCCTCGATAAAAGTCTCCATGCTCCAGTTGCCTTC
This sequence comes from Paenibacillus sp. LC231, assembly GCF_001860525.1. Classification (NCBI taxonomy): domain Bacteria; kingdom Bacillati; phylum Bacillota; class Bacilli; order Caryophanales; family Paenibacillaceae; genus Paenibacillus; species Paenibacillus sp. LC231. The sequence goes on from NZ_JFOM01000020.1 coordinate 4,770, forward strand.
GCATTCGCACACTTCATACAAGAAATTCTTGATCATTTCATTGCCGTGGACGGAGTGACGAACTTCCGGATGGAACTGCACGGCGTACAGCTTCTTATCCTCGTTACTCATTGCGGCGATCGGAGCGGATTCCGTTCCTGCATCCAGCTTAAAGCCGGAAGGCAGCGATACCACGTGATCACCATGACTCATCCATACCGTTTGTTTTTGCTCAATCCCTTTGACAAGCGTCGAGTTCGGAGCAAACTCCAATTCGGCTTTGCCGTATTCACGTTTCGAAGCACGTTCTACTTTTCCGTCCAGCTGTTGAGCCATCAGCTGCATGCCGTAGCAAATGCCGAAGATCGGCAGTCCCAGGTCATAAATGGCGGGGTCCACATGCGGTGCATTCTCGGAATACACGCTGGAAGGACCTCCTGAGAAAACAATGCCGCGCGGGGAAAGTTCTTTAATTTTCTGAGCGGACGTGTTGTATGGCAGAAGCTCACTATAAACGCCGAGATCGCGAATGCGTCGTGCTATAAGTTGGTTGTACTGTCCACCGAAGTCTAAAACGACGATGATTTCATTAGGCTTATTCATTACCGGGCCTCCCTTGATTAATGAAATTAATTATACGCAACCCTAATTCATACCGTCAAGAAAGAGGGGCTTTTGTTTTCATGCCAGTTTTTTGACAATTCGAATACATTGGCGTAAAAAGAGTACTTTTTCGGTACGGGACCACGGTTCGTCATCGTATGCCGCCCGCTCCCAGCGCTGCGCAAACTGCTCCAGCTCCGCCCTGAATTCGGCATCAGCAATCGACAAGGCATTGACGTATTGACGCATGGTCTGCCCTTTTTCCAAATCTCCAAACCTTCGCTGGAGCTTGTCCCAAACCCATACCGAGATCGATACGAGTCCCTCCCGCCCGCTTACCGCTATCGTTCTGGCCATCCTCAGAAAGGCCAAACTTTGGCGCACGGTCGGAATTTGATAAACAACCGCCACCAGGATGGGAAGAACCAATAGTAGCACGCCCCCAAACATCACAGGACCGATGGCGGTTATCAGAAAGAGTACTTTAACGGCTCCGTAAATCATGGAGTTCCACAGGCTGTTCCAGTACTTAAGCCCGGCAGAACCGGAATCACCAACCAGTGAAGGCGTGGACATCTGCTCGATGCTAAAGCCCGGGGTCGGATCGAACAGCACCCAGCCTTGTCCCGGAAAAAAAACCTCAACCCATGCATGCGCATTCTTTTGGGCTACCTCATAACGGTCAACCGTACCTGCCACCCGCTCACCCGGTGCAAATCCGGTCACGTAGCGTGCCGGGATGCCTTCGGATCGGAGCAGCACGGTCATCGTCGTAGCAAAATGAACGCAGTATCCTTCCTTCGTATCAAACAAAAAATAATCGGTAAAATCCCTGCCTTCCGGAGGCACGGACGTTTGCAGGGAATAGGTATAGTTCTGCTCCAAATAGGATTCGATAGCTTTCACCTTTTCATACCTGTTCTCAGCGTCCCATGTGATCTCCCTTGCTAAATCGCTCACCCTGAGGGGCAGTTGCTCGGGAAGCTGCAGATACATTTCCTTCATATATTCGGGATCGTTGTTAGTCGCACTGCGAAGCGATTGCTCCTCAGGCTGACTATATAAAGTTTCTATGGTATAACCGGATACCGCCCTTTCGCCCTGCAAGGATACCGTTTCGGACAGCCTGTCAACGGCGAGCCTCGGTGTACCTCTCTCTTTGGAGAAATGGATCTCCTTTACGCTGGTAATAATGCCTCCTGACAGCACGGACTGGATCGGAGTATCTTGTTCAAAAGTCAGTGTCTGAACAAGCTTGTCCCCGAAAGGACGCTCCCAATAGGGCAGGATGCCGCTCAGGTCCTCGGACAGCTTCACGGGCTTGCGGATTGAAGGATCCGCCTCCCACTTCCGTCCATCATACCGATTATACGTGTCTCCTCGCCAATAAGTCGGTTCAGGCGACTGCGCGGTAAAATACAACGCATCACTCAGCGTTAACGGACCTCCCAAATCTTTTCCTTGGGAAGCATATCCGGCAACTTGGGAGGCAGGAATCGACGGTTCCCTGTTTCCCCAGACAAGGTCTCCCCATCCCGTCAGACGTGCCGCCATTTCGGACACCGTTAATCCCACACCGGCCGACGGCTCGCTAATAGCTCCTCCCACTCGGGTAATACCGGCGATCAGACCGGAAGCAAGCAGCACAACCAGACTCCAGCGAAGCACAGGCAGCCCGGACAAGCGGCCGGATCGAACAGGCTCAGGGATGTCCAATTCAAAAGAGGTTCCCTCCACAGTTTCCTGCTTCAGCTTTAGGATCAACATCATGCCCTGGGCCAGCAAAATGTACAGCACCGCACGCAGCATATCGCCATAGATGCTTTCTTCCATGGCCGATTCCAGCACCGCCAAATAAACCAGCGTCGAGCCGCCAAACAGCCACACGGTTCGGCGATACAAAGCCAGCATATGGACCGCGGATACCATGATTGCCCAGCCGACAAGCAGGATGATCGTTCTCGTCTCCTGGCTTAAGGCAGTAAACTCCCACGCATTTCCGAATGCCGAAACGTCACCCGGAAGTGTCTCCGAAGCATAATCGGACAGCCATGCCAGCGGATGGTTATATTCAAACAACCGGGCACACAGCCAGACCACCAGAACGGCGTTCAGCGGCAGCCATACCCAGCCCCGCAGCGTAAACAATCCTTGGAGCAGCAAGAATAAAGCCCAGATGAATAAGGTTTGCAGCATAAGATGGCTGCCCATGTCACCTGCATCCCGAAGCGGCAATAGCCACTCTGACAGCAGTCCCATAACCGGCAGCGTAATCAATATACGATGAAGAAGTGTTCCGTGCGTCAATCGGGAGACGAAAATAGAGGGTACATTCCAGGCTCCGGATATTCCGGCCTTACGATGGCCTCCATCCCTAACGGGCGAGCTTCCCGGTCCGCTCATGGTCGGCACCTCCTATCTTCATTGGCTTCCTCTCTGTCCACTTTTCATGCAAGTAAACCAGCCTTCCGCCTTTGTTGAAAAACTCCCGTGCCCACTCAGGCAACGCCTGATTCTCTAATGGACTCACCTCTAAGCCTGAGTTGCCAGCCGATTTCAAACGCGTTACACTTTGCGTACAGAAGATGGTAACCTTTCTGCTGCCCTCATTCAGCAGGTGGATTGCTACGACAGCCGCTCCCTCATGAAAAACGCCCGTAATAATCACCCAATCCTTATTCTTTTGCGAGGGAGAAAGAGACTTCTCGAAGCTTCGGTCCCTTACAGGACCGTTCCCGGTTAGCTGAACGGAGGCAAACGGAACTAACGTGTCCTGCTGCCCCTTGAACACGTCCTTGTATTCGTTTCGCCGATCCTCTATCCCAGCCCCATCGATATATAGTTGATAGGGAACTTTGTAGCGGATGAGCCGGGATACAAATCCTGCTGCCGCAGATACCGCGTCTTCAAATGCATCCTCCGGTTTCAAGGCGCCAAGACCTGCATACCCTTGGAGCGATGTATCCAGCACAACCCCCTGCCTTGATCCATACCCCTCATGCGGCATGAAGGATTGCAGGCGTCCCAGCTTCGCGGAATTCTTCCAATGAATCCGGTTCATGGGATCACCGGGAACATAGTCGCGCACGCCCGATCCTCTCATTTCATTCCAAACATGGAAGCGTACCCGTTCATCTTCGAAGTCCATATCGCTTCCATGCATGGGCACTTGGGCCTCCGGCCACTCGGCGGGTCTTGGCAGCACAATTATACCGCCAGTATCGCTTTGCACGCTCCGGCTTGTTCTGAACCAGCCGAACATATCGCCCCATTCCACCTCGCTATCGATCGAAGACCAGACTCCGCGGGGAACCTGGTTCAGTCTGTAGGTATACTCGAACCTTCGCTTCATGGCGGGGAACAGCAGCTTACGGTATTCCCTGATGCCGATCCGGTCGGTTATGATAAGCCACGGCACGGGCAGAAGAGAACGATAGGTTACTTGAACCGTCATCTGAGCAGAATCTCCCGCCTGTATGCATGAAGGGGAGCTTGTATGCGAAATGGTGATTCGTGTTGGGCCCAGCAAACTCGTCAAAGCTCCGCCAAGCAATAGAATGGTGCTTGCCCACCATACAAGACGCAGCGATTCACCGCCTAACCAAACATAAAGACCCAAAGAAACGGACCAGATGGCCACTCCTCTCGACCATTCCAGCAGACGGCGTTTCATGACGGATTCCCCTTCCGGCTTCGCTGGCGCGGCAGATCAAACCTCGTAATGATGGACTCCACCATTTCATAAGGAGTTATGCCGGCAGCGCGTGCCTCATGAGACAGATGAAGCCGGTGGGTGAGGACAGGAACGGCAACACGCAGGCAGTCATCAGGGATGACATACATTCGTCCTGTCAAAAAGGCGGCCGCCTGTGAAGCGCGGAGCCACGCCAATGTCCCTCTCGGACTAATCCCTAAGGACACACCTTGCTGTTTTCGGGATGCATCGGCCACACTGACCATGTAACGTTTTATGGTGTCATCCACAAATACGCGGGAAACCATCTGCTGCATTCGTATGAGTTCGGATCCCATCATGAGGGGCTTCAGATCGTCCAGTCTGGAACTGCCCATCCCCCGCTCCAGCAGCTCCAATTCACCTTCCATATTGGGATATCCCAGCGATAATCTCATCAAAAAGCGGTCCAACTGCGCCTCCGGCAGGCGGCTTGTGCCTTCATATTCGTACGGATTTTGCGTTGCCAGCAGGAAGAACGGGGCAGGCAGCGGATACGTATGGCCGTCCACGGTGACGCGCCCCTCTTCCATCGCCTCCAGCAGCGCGGATTGCGCCCGCGGTGATGCCCGGTTGATCTCATCGGCCAACACAATATTGGACATCACGGGTCCTGGCCTGAATACGAATTCTCCCGTATGCGGATAATAGACCGACGCCCCTGTAATATCCCCTGGCATCAAGTCATACGTAAACTGAATGCGGCTGAAATCGCAGCCAATTAACGAGGCCACCGACTTCACCAGCATGGTCTTCCCGACTCCCGGCACATCCTCCAGCAGCACATGTCCTCCGGCCAGCAAGGCAATCATCGTTAACGAGATTTGCTCCTCATGTCCGACAATGACACTCCCGATCCGTTTGGTAACCCTCCCCAGAAGCTCGGGTGCCCACTCCGGGTGGTTCGCTTCTTCAGCATGAACGGATGAACTAAACAAGAACATCAACCCCCAACCTATATTCATAGATTATTAGATAGCGGTAACTTGGAATCTTGAATCTATGAATAGGTTTTCCAAGAAAGCAAGAAGATAGACGTCATTTACTAGAAAAGCATTGGCCTGTCCTGCATGATTTATAGCGTACGGTCCGCCTGGCCTAATCCGGCATCTACACAGAAAAGGCCAGCCCGTTACTCACGGCTGGCCTCCAAACTCATTCATAATTTTCATTCAGGCTTTCAATGTGCAAGTCCGATCATCGTATTAACGTTTCACAGCCTTAATCATTCCAATTCCAGATCCGGTCAAGGATCACAGCGGCCTGAGCACGCGTAAAATATGCCTTCGGCGCGATTTTGCCGTTCATTCCGTTCACGATGCCCGAACCTGCAAGCGCTGCTGCACTCGATTTAGCATACTCGGCGACCTGATCCCCATCAGCAAAAGAATCCAGTGACCTCTGTCCTTCCAGCTTCTTGCCGGCTGCCTCCAGAGCACGCTGCGTCGTTACCATCATGTCCTGGCGTTTCATTGGCGTGTCCGGCAAGAAACGGTTTCCTCCGACACCTTGAACGAGCCCAAGCTCTGCGGCGATCTGCACGTCTTCGTAATAATATGCCGAAGGCAAAACATCTCCGAACGCTGCCCGGCCTTCGACCGAGCCTTCCAGCTCCAACGCGCGTACGAGCATAACGAGGAATTCGGCTCGAGTAATCGGTTTCAACGGATTGAAACTTGTTTCGGTCTCACCTTGAATGATCCCGCGAGATGCCATCGTTTCGATTGCATCGATCGCCCACGGCACATGCTTCAGGTCATGAAACGTCTTGAATGCGGAAACGACTGCAAACGTGCCGCCATGCGGCAGCGCAGCACGAACGATCCCATCTGCGGAGTTATACCGGCTGCTGGAAAGCGGAACCCCGCGCCCGTTAGAGTCGATATGCCAAACCATGATATGATTCGGCCGTGCAAGCTCTTCCTCGGTGGGGAAATAAGGCATCGACCAGATGAGACGATGCTTGCCCTGTTTCCAGGACAAAGCCCGCTCGCCAGCAAGAACCTCTGCCCTGAACACCGGACGATCGCCGATCTCCTCGCGAAGGGCCGCATCCAGATTGCCGCTCGACGATTTCTCCAGACGCAGCGTTACGGTTTCCGTATCCGTTACACCGGTCCCCTGAATCAACACGCTTGGCATTTCCAGCGTACCGAACTCCGTTTGGACTAGGAGAACTGCCTGCGGATTCTCCAGCAGCCACTTACCCGGCAGCAGAATGTCAAAGGACTGGGCTCCTTTCTGCGCCGGAACGTTAACAAGCACCCGCTTCGTTCCGGTAGTTCCAGCCACTGCCTTTTCCATTGCCTGCTGAAGCACTCGGCTCGAGACTCCAACTATAATCCGCCCGTCATGGTTCCGGATTTCGAGTGAAGACGTACTTGGTGCTGGACTCGGACTGCTTCCGCCACCGCCCGCACTATGTTCTCCGCCGTCTCCATTTCCTCCGCCGGGAGCGGAGCTCTTCGTAAATTCCAGCACGCCGAATCGGGTCGTGTTCTGATAGGATTGGCCGGTCGGATCCGACCATATGGCCACACTGTCTCTTGTACCTTGGCCTTCTTCATCGTTGTTCACCTGAAAATCGAACCCGATCACCGTCCCTTTCTCAGGTTTGATCTTATCCAGGCGGATCGCTGCTTCAACGACATATCCGCCCTCGGTAACCTTCGCAGCGGAAACGAAATTATCCTCGCCCGCATGACCGCCGAAGGAACGCGCATTGATGAAGTTCATCCGGTACTGTCCATCATCTTCCTGGTAAACATCCGTCTTTCCATTATTCTGATCCACAAAAATCTCTACCGAATCCTGCTCCCATACGTTGGGACTCGCATCCGATAACAAGCTGTCGCTAATAATGGCATAAACGTACAGGTGATTCTCATCCCATAGCGTCCGGAATGTAGCGGTCGCGCCGCTGTTTCCCTCGACCCACACGTCGGTTGCCAGTTCCCCGGCATCCTTCCAGATGCCGTCGAGTTCGCCGTCTACCGTTGGGGTGCCATAGCCGGACTGGGCCGATTTCGGCGCAGCAGTGAGCGTTAGAATGCCGAGTCCCTCCTGATCGCTGTCCTGGGCATGCCTTGGATCGCTCCAGGACACCACCGCTCCGTTCTTGCCATGCTCGGAGCCATCATCCGAACCGGAATCCGTTACTCGGACATCGAAATAAATCTCGCCGCCCAGCGCTCCTGCTCCGTTTAACTGGAGGAGGGCTTCCCCTGCGTAACCTGCAGCGGTCTCGACCGTATTGGCGGCTCCACGCTGAATCTCGGCTTTTTGCACAGCACCGTTCACTACAGCGAATATTTCGGCCTGATCTCCGGGAGATATCGAGCCGTCCGACACGTCAACCTTGACGTAGACATGGTCCCTGTCCCATAGCGTCTTAAATTCGGCAGATATCGAGCCAAGCTGCTCCGTCTTAAATGACGGAACCAGATTCCAGGCGAAATCCGGCTGTCCGTCAATAACCGCCTTCCCCTCCACGGCCGTTCCGGTCTTTCTCACTATCGTTAGCCTGGAAGGATCGACCATCCCCCAATAGGCTGGCTTGGCCTGATACTGCTTGTCAAAAGGAAACGGGGCATCCTGTCGTCCCGTACCCGCGGGACGGTCATGCAGCCAGGTATGGTCGTCCGCGATCCCCCAAAGGGTGACATTACTGATCCAGCCCCCTTCCACACCTGCATCGGCGCCCATTTGATCCAGCCGCTTCAATTCTTCAAACAGCTCTTTGTACCGATAGCCTTGCTTGTCGAGCAATTCCTGGGGAACGGTCTGGTAGGTGTCGGTATTGTTCGTGTACACCGAAACGTCCAGCTCGGTAAGCTGATTATCAAAGCCGGCCTCGCCGAACATCCGGATGGAATCCGAGATTTGCTGGATGGACGGCCCACTGATATTGATGTGCGTTTGATGGCCCACGCCATCGATCGGAACGCCTTCCGCCTTCAGCTGTTTTACAAGATTCAGCAGATAATCGCGTTTCTTCGGGTTGTGCGTGCTGTAATCGTTGATGTAGAGCTTGGCCTCGGGGCCGGCAGCGTCACGCGCCGCATGAAAGGCGGTCCGGATATAGTCGAGTCCCGTTATCCGGTACCACTGGCTGTCCCGCATGCCGTCCGGACGCCCTTCGTCAATGACCTCATTCACGACGTCCCAATCGCGGGCATCTCCCTTGTAGCGGCCGGCCACATCATGGATATAAGCTTCCAGTCTCTGAAGGACGAGCGCTTTATTCTCCGGCGTGGCTTCGAGATATTGGCCCTGATCATCCTTCAGCATCCATTCGGCGCCTTGCTGATGCCACAGCAGCGTATGGAACCGGAGGTTCATGCCATGATCCCTGGCATAATCCCTGATGAGATCCGCGTTGGTAAAGTTATAGGTTCCCTCTCTCGGACTGAGAGATTCCGGCTTCATCACGTTCTCGGCAACAAGCGAGTTGTAATGGTAATCCAGAAGCTCCTTGTGCACGCCGGACAGATGCTTGGGCTCCACGGCTGCCCCAATCTCGAAATAATCCGCATACACATCCTTCAGCGCGGGAATATCCGTCTGAATCGAGCCCGGCAGTGCGAGCTTAATGTCATCGATATAGAAATTGGAAAGATCCGAGGTTTCCATATACAGCTTCAATGTTTCCATATCCGAAGTGAAGCCAAAGGTTCCTTTCAGCTCCACCCACTCCGTGCCGCTCGCGGAGGCTGAGGCAACGGTTGTATAGGACGTTTCTGCTGCGCCCGCTGCTTTGTTCTCCATCGAAAGGGATATTTTGACCGGAGCGGCAGGTGCCTGCTCAAGCCTCGCATAGGCTGAGATCGTATACGTTTTTTGGCTCACCATGATGTCTTTAACGTCTTGGCAGGGTCCGTTCCAACTGTTCGCCCGCTCATGGACCTTTAAGCCGTAGCCGCCGCTATGGGCTGCTTCTGGGACAGCTTCTACGGTCTCCGAATCGCGTGGTCCCCAATCCATCGTCGTTCCGTCTTCAAAATCCCATACGACCGTATGCTCTCCCGGCGTCCCACCGCCCGGGTCCGTTGCCGGCTCAATCAGCCGGACTTTGAATTCGTCCATATAATAAGCGGCGTCCGGACTGCTCGGGCTCTGCAAATACACCTGCAGGGCCGAAGCATTAGCATCGTATTTATAATGGCCCTTCACCTCTACCCACCCGTCGGCGGTTGCATCGACCGGACTGCTGAAGTTCACGTATTCCGGCTCGGCTCCGGTTTGCTGCATGGCAAGCTGAAGCTGCTGAGTCCCTTGGGTGCCCTCCTTCAAATGGACATATGCGGAAATTTCATAGGTAGCTCCCTTGTCCAGCCGATTCGTAGCGGATAGATCAAACCCCGGCCCGTTCCAGTTCGCCGTTCTTCCCTCCGTCAGCAGGCTCCCTGTCCCTTCATAGGCATAAGTAGCGGAAGTCACCGTCTCCGTCCCCCGCTTAAACCACCCTTCCGTCCCGCCATCAAAATGATGGTGAATCACAAGATTCTGATCAGCGGGCGTATGGGTCGGTTCAACTGCCGCCGCACTCCAGCTGGGCGGAATGAGCAGCATGAACGCGATCAGCATCAGGCTGATCCTCCTAATGATTGTTCTCTTAGACACGGAATGCTTGCCTCCTCATTGGTTGCATTTATGGTCTGTCATATAGCGAAACCTGGATTATTCCTTGACGCTGCCCACGTTCAATCCGACTACGAAATATTTCTGCATGAACGGATAAACCAGCAGAATCGGAACCGATGCCACGACCGTTACGGCAGCGCGAATCGAAATCGGCGTTACCATGTTCACCGCAGCGTCCTGCGTCATCCCGGCTCCTGCAGCCACTGCCGGGTTGCTGTTCGCGTTCATACTGGATGACAGCAGCTTCATCAGCTCATACTGCAAAGTGCTCAGCTCTTGGCGGGAGGAGGTATAGATGAATGCATCGAACCAGGAGTTCCAAGCCCCCACGGCCACGAACAGCGCAATGGTTGCCAGCACCGGCTTACACAGCGGGAAGATGATCCGGATGAAGATTTTAAAATCTCCGGCTCCGTCAATTCTTGCCGATTCGACCAAGCTTTCCGGAATCGTTCCGATATACGTCCGGATAACGATCATATTGAATGCGCTGATCATCGACGGGATCACATATACCCAGAACGAATTCAGCAGGTGCAAGTCCTTCATCAGAAAATATCCAGGAATCAAGCCTGCGTTAAAGTACATCGTCAGAATAAAGATCAATGTAATCGGCTTGCGGAATACATATTCCCGACGGCTCAGCGTATACGCCAGCATCGTGGTCAAGACCAGATTCAGCAGCGTTGAAAGCACCGTTCGTGCCACGGAAATCCAGAACGCGTCATATATCGTTCCCGAAGCAAATACCGCCTTGTAGTTCTGCCAGGTAAATTCCCTCGGCCAGAGATAGATTCCGCCCCGGATCGTATCATTCCCCGCATTCAGGGAAACGACGATCGTGTTCAGAAACGGATATAATGTGACAACGACAAGACCAATCATAAACAAGGTATTGAATGTATTAAAAAGGATCGGCTCTACTCTTTTTTTTCTGACGGATTTAGGCGCTGCGGCAGCAGTTGCTGGCCCAGGGCTGATTGTTTGATTTGCCATTATAGCAGCCTCTCTTCCCCTAGCCGTTTCGCGACTCCGTTTGCAATCAATAACAGCGTCACACTAACGACCGTTTTAAATATACCGGCAGCCGTTGCTAATGAGTAATTGCCTTGGGCAAGCCCGTACTTCAGCACGAAAATGTCAACCGTTTGCGACCAGTCGACAACAAGACCGTTGCCCAGCAAGTATTGAACCTCGAAGCCTGCTTCCAGAATGTGACCGACCTGCATGATCAACAGAATAATGATCGTTGGCTTAATGCCCGGCAAAGTAACATGGAACATTTTCCGATAGCGGCTTGCCCCGTCCATATCGGCAGCCTCATAAAGCGCCGGGTCGATGGATGCCATCGCAGCCAAATATATAATCGTATTCCAGCCGACTTCTTTCCAAACATGCGACGCTCCGACGATTCCCCAGAAGTATTTGCCTTCACTGAGCCATTGGATCGGCTCCTTGATGAGATGCAGCTTCATAAGGACATCATTGATGATTCCGTCCGAAGCCAAGCTCGTCGCCACAATCCCGGTTACGATGATCCAGGATAGAAAGTGCGGAAGATAGGAGATCGTCTGTACGGTTCTTTTCCAAAATACTTTTCGGATTTCATTCAGTAACAATGCAAGGATAATTGCAGTCGTAAAGCCGAGAATCATATTGATAACACTCATTGCGAGCGTATTGCGAAGCACTTGCAGGAAACTTTCATCCTTAAAAAGAAATTCAAAATGTTTAAATCCTACCCACGTCTGTTCACTAAAGTCTCTAGCCGGCTTGTAGTCCTGGAAAGCCATGGTCCATCCCCAAATAGGAACGTAGGCAAACAAGATGATGTAAGCCATCAGAGGCACCGACATATAGATCAACTGTCTCTGTTCTTTGAGTACGGCCCAGGTGATTTTCTTGTTTGTCTTAGGCTTCCGGACGGCAGAGTCTTTGACAAAGGTCTCTTCCATAAGTTTGTTCTCCCCAAAACCCCATATTTCGTAAACAAGGAAGGCATGAAGCCTTCCCGTTTCCGATTCATGTACCTTCCGTTGCCTTACTTAACAGACCAAGTGTCTCTTCTCCATTGCAGCACTTCATTAATCCGATCTTCATAAGCCTTGATGTTGAGCTTGCGGATATCAGTGACGTACTCATCCCAGACGCTGTCGAATTCTTCCGGTTTAGCAAGAATGGCTTTTGGTAAGTACTTCGTGGACAACTCATTTTGCTTCGTATTCACGATTTTCGCTTCAGATCCGTCTACCAGGTCGACCGACCATGCCGGGTAAGCGATGTCGTTCTCGGGAGCCGGACTGAAGAAGTCGACATAGCTGTTGAATCCATATTGGGCGAGGAAGTTCTTGTCATACTCTTTCATGCCTGCCAGAATTTCTTCAGGCTGGGCAGCCGCATCTGTAGCGTTGCCGTCCGAGAATAAACCTTCCATTTTTGGGGCTTGGCCGTAGAAGGAATCGGCTTTATTCGCGAGCTTCCAGGTTGCATCGGTAAACTGATCGCGCTGCTCTTGCGTTTTCATGAATCGGCCATCTTTGACGATGTAATCTTCCCCTTCGATCCCCCAGGCCAAGATTTTTTGCCAATCTTCTTGAATCAGCGTATCCAATAGTTTAATAATTCTGATAGCCTGCTCTTCGGATGCATTGACCGTAATCCCGAATCCGTTATTGAGGTTTAGAGCCGGACGATCTTTGTAATGATCCCGGATGCCTTCATCAAATACAAGCGGAAGACCAACATATGTTCTTTCATCTTTCTTCTGGGTAATCAGCGCGTTTTCTGCGCTTTGGAAGTTCCAGTGCTGGTCAAACATACCAAGAACTGCGCCGCTGGAGATTTTCGCCATATACTGGTCGAAGTTTTGAGTGAACGTTTCTTTGTCGATGATGCCCAGGGTATTCATCTCGTTCAGCTTTTTATAATAGCGTTTGGCATAGTCCTTATCGGCAAAAATTTCCGCCTTGCCATCTTTAACGACCACACCGCCATCGTTCGGATGACCGATCAAATGCTGAGGAGCATTGAACAGCCCCCAGTTTTTCCAGTCATAGTTCAGAATTTCAAAGCCGATCGTCGGCGTACCGTCGATGGTCGGATGCTTTTCCTTGTATTGTTTAATCAAGTCAAAATATTGATCCAAGGTTTTAACCTCTGGATATCCCGCCTCTGCCAACACGTCCTTCTGAATCCAGAAAGCCGGGCCCGAATACCAAGACGAGCTAACGTCCGCATTCGTTACACCGTAGTTTGGAAGATTGTAAATATGACCGTCATTCGGGTCTTTCATCATGTTCCAGTACTTCTCATAATGCTTCTTCAAGTTTGGCGCATGTTCTTCAATCAAATCCTCGAGCGGGATAAAGGCACCGGCAGCTGTCAGCTTTTGATTCGCTGTCATCATGTCCGGATAATCGCCGCCTGCAATCATAACGCCGAGCTTCTGGTCAATATCGCCTGCCAGGAACTCGAATTTGAAGGATGCTCCTGTCTTTTCCCTGATTAATTTATAAATCTTGTTGTCAGGTGTTGGTTGCTGGTCGGGCTGACCGATAAAAACACTCACCTCAAATGGTTCGATCTTATCCCCGTCCGTCCCGGGTGTTGTTTGTTCTGCGGAGTCCTTTGCTTCCGGCTGGGCCCCGCTATTCCCGTTTCCGCCCCCGCAGCCCGTAAGGACGATGCAAAGCGACAACAGCAACACCGTGCTGAGCCGAAGCCATGATTTTGTCTTACCCCCCATAAAAGCACCTCCGTCATAATGTGGTTACACCGTTGGTCGATACGCCTCTTCATGTAACCTTCCTTTATTGTAAAAGCGCTTTCAAAGACGGACTATACTATAATTAAAGCATTAACCTTAAAAACTTTAGAACATCCTCTTCTTGAACTCATTCGGTGCCATGCCCCATCTTTTTTCGAAATGCTTAAGGAATTGGTTGTAGTGGGTGTAGCCGACCCTTTCGGCGATTTCGCTGTTCTTCAGCTTGTTCTGCTTCAACAGCGTAGCCGCTTCCTCAATCCGCAAATTATGTATGAGTTCGTTGAAGCCAATCCCATTCTTACGCATCAGCAGCTGGCCGAGATAGACGGGATGCAGATAAAAAAGCTCCGCCAATCGCTTAATGGTCAGATTCTCGCGGTAGTGCTGCCGAATATAATCGTTAATCTCCTGGATTACGCCTTGCGAATGCCGGGCCTGTTCCTTGAGAAGAAGCTCGATGCACTCTTCCCCGAAGCGCAGCAGCTCTCCCATCAAGTCGTTCAAATGGAAGGTTCCGTCCGTTAATCCAGCTGCATTGGATTTGGCTGCCAGGATTCGAGCTTCCGCACCTTCCGCCTCCCTCACCAAATCCATGATTTTATACAAAACATGGATCACCATTTTCTTCACGATCCCCGGCGCGATTCGCTGCTCCGCAAACCTGGACGCAGCCAATCCGGCAGCCTCGCGGTATCCCTTCTTGTCGAGGAGTTCCACGGACCTGATGACATCATCCATCAGGTTCGTGGGGTAACGATAATGAAACGGCCGATCCCGTACCTCTTCATATGAAATCATCCCGACGTACGCCGGATCGTAAAATTGATGCTCGATGGCTTCCCTGGCGGTTTCGTAGCAGCGACGGATCTGCACCAGAGACTGCTGGCCATCTCCTACAGCCATAAACAGCCGCTGTCCTGCATAATGGCGGACCAGCCTGCGGATCGTGCCTGAGGGTACGCTCCCGTTGTCAGGGGAATAACCGTACACCAAACCAAACCGGTTCGATTCCAGATCGATGACATACTCCGAATTCGCGTGGGCGGACAAGCGGGCGACGGTTTCCCTGACGTCAGGAAACAAGGCAGACTCTGCTTGGATCAGACATACGTTCCACTCTTGATGGGCGGAGGATAAAACCTGAAGCCTCGACAGGCCGCTAGCCCTAAGCGGCATCTCCAGAAGCGTTTGCATGATCAGCGAAGCATCCTCTTCCCTCTTAGCAATCGCGCTCAGGCTCAATCTGCGATGCTCCTGCATCAGCTCAGTATGAATCTTGCCGAGCTCCTCCTCGGCTTCCTCTGCAATAATAGGCTTCAGCATGTAGTGATGGATGCCGTGCCGCAATGCTTTCCTTGCATATTCAAATTCACTGTAACCGCTCATGATGGCAAATTTCACACCGCTATCCCGGTGATGCTCCTGCCAGGTTTCAATCATATGAAGCCCGTCCATTAGCGGCATGTTTACATCGGTAATGACCAAATCCGGCGCAAGCCCATGAATCATCTTCAAGCCTTCCACTCCGTTACCCGCGGTTCCGCAGACGCTAAACCCCAAGCGTTCCCAATCGATCCACAGCGCCAGCCCTTCCAGCGCACCCGGTTCGTCATCGATCAACAGCACTTTGAATGGCATGGTTCTCCCCCTCTCCGCCTTCATGCTCCCGAGACTCCAACAGCCGGATCGGAATCTCGAATGAAACGGTTGTCCCTTGATTCGGGGTGCTGGCAATGTTGAAAATGACATGATCGTCGTAGTACAGCTCCAGCCGCCGATATACGTTTCGAATGCCGAAGCTGTTGCCCGAGAACTGCTCGTTGCGAACCGAGAGAATAATGTCCCGTAGCTTGCTTTGCTCAATGCCCTTACCGCTATCCGTAATGACGATGCGAAGATAATCACGGGCAACCGAAGCGCTTATGGTCACCAGACCCGCTCCATCCATCGCCTGCAGGCCATATTTGCATGCATTCTCAACGAGCGGCTGAATGCTCATTTTCGGAATTTTATAATGAAGCGCTTCCATATCGATGTTGAATTGATATTCGAATTTATCCCGAAAGCGGAATTTTTCGATTTTGAGATACATTTCGATAAATCTGATTTCCTCCTCCACGGAGACCAAATCCTCTCTCCAGCTCAGCAGTCTGCGAAGCAGCTTGGACAAGCTTTTGATAATATCCGTCACATCCGTGTATCGATTCTTCGTGCAGACCACCAATATCGCATTCAGGGTATTGAACAGGAAATGGGGATTCATCTGGCTCTGCAAAAAGTTCAATTCAGCCCGAACCCGCTCCATCTCCAGGCTTTTCTTCTGAATCTCCAGCTTGTACACATTGTTGATCAGGGAGTTCATCTTCGCTGTCATCTGATTGAAATTCCGGATGAGTCCGCCGATTTCGTCCCGGCCTTCGTCCAGTTCAATCAAGTCGAATTTCTCGTTGCTCACCTTCTGCATATGACGGGACAAACGCTTCACCCGGTAATTGTAGGACCGGAGCATAACGGTAATAAAGACCGCCGCAACCAGCGTAACAACCGCTGCCAATACAACGGTAAACAGCTGCATATCCAGCATGGCGCTCGTAATCCGGCTCCCCCGGTTGATGCCGATCAGCTTCCACCCCTTCACGTACCTGGCCGTTCCGATCGAGAACACATGCCGATCCTCTTCATCGTATTGCTCCAGATCAAGCTTCGAATATGCGCTGTACTTCCCTCTTTCATAACCGCTGCTGGCCGACATAATAATCTCATTGTTCTCGTTCACCAAATACATATCCAGGTAATCGCGTTCCCGTACAATGACGTCATAGATCTTGCTCAGGTCGATGTCGATGCGAAGCAGCTTCTCATAAGTGGAATAGCTATCAAAATAATCCATCTTCTCAATGACGCTTAAATACGGAACCGTCGAAGCCGAATTGCTTGCCTCCGTAGCCCTGTATGCCGCCACCAGCACCGGATGGGCCGAGCTCTTCCACAACGCATACCAGTCGCTCTCGAGCACATTATCGTTGATCACATGATAATTGCCACCGGACACAATGGTGGAATTTTCGGTGAAGATGCTAATCCGCTGAATCTGGTTGTTAACCGGTATGTAGCTCGTTACCCGATTCCGGAGCTGCTCATCAAAGGTTTCGTAGAAGTCCAGCTGGGACTCATACTCGCGATCGAGCATTTCGTAAAGGGTCTTATCCGTACTCAGCGCATGACTTACAGCCACCCCGCCGTCGATGAAATTATGAATATCCTTCCTAGCCCGCTCCATCGAGATATCGAGGTTCTGCTCCTCTCTCTCCCGGATCAGCTCCGACATCCGATCCATAAAGATGAGGTTGACCACCAGAATAGGCAGCAGTACACCAATGACAAAAATAAGAAAAAATTTAGTTTTCAACGGAATATCGTTGACGAAATTCCCCAGCCTGAACATTCTCTTCATGAAGGCACCCTCCCGGTTTAGCGCTGCTTGCTTTCAACATGATTCTTGTAATTCGAGGGCAGAATCCCGGTTGTCAGCTTAAACTTATGGATAAAATAGTCCGCGTTCGGGAACCCGACATAGAGCGCAACCTCGGAAACCTTCATTCCGCTCCGTTTCAGCAGCAGCTTGGCCTCCTCGATCCGCTTGTCATTCAGGTATTCCTTGAACGGCTTGCCTGCATGTTTCTTGAACAGCTGCCCCAAATAGGTGGCGTTCATATGGAAATGTCGTGCCAAATCCTGAAGCTGAAGCCTGCTCCGATACTCCCGGTCGACATACTGAATCACTTGAAAAATGGTGTTGTGCTCGTTAAGCTTGCTTAACTCTTCCAGCTGCGAAGCGGCCTCAAACGCGAGCAACCGCATATAATTCTTCAACGGTGCTTTATGGCAAGCATCACTCAGATGACCAAGCTTCCTTTGCAGCCGGTCCATGAATAGATCCGGATCTCCATTCATCTCCGCGATTCTTCGACACAGCTTTAATTCCAGATCGGCCACATCGGCTTGAAAAGCCCTCAGGTGGAGGAGATGATCGGTCATGGCCGCAAATATCCGCGCCAAGCATGACTCGATGGACGCATGCTCCCCCGCCATAATCACGGAAAGCAATTCGTCCATCCATCCGAAGGGAAGTCCCCGGAGCCGCTCGGCTCCTCTCGGCTCTTGGTAACAAAACACGCCGCTTCTGCCTTGGCTTCGCTTATCGTCGCGCACCTCCGCGCTTTGCCTGTAAAGCTTTCCGATCGCCTGGATTCCCTCCCCTGTGCCGCTTAACGCTACGATAACCGGCCCTTCAAGCTCCCGGGCCAGAGCAGACTGTAACTGCAGCGCAGTCTCCATGACCTCATCCGGAGTCGAATGCTCGACATGCAGCACCACTCCGATGCTCCCGCTATTGTCCTGGAAGCATCCCAGTAAGCTCGGGGGCCCGTAATCGGCCATCCATTCGATCCAATCCACTCCCGTTTCAGTAATCCCTATTTCAATCAATAGGCACTGCAGCAGCGGCTCGCCCTGGATTTGCATCGCTTTGCTGGCTTGCTCGGCCAAATCAGGGCTCAACTCGTCACGAATGAGCCGGTTCAACAAATAATGGACGGCAAGGCCCGCTTTCTTCCGGTAGCTGCGTTCAGCGTCTAGTTCGTCCTGGATCTCATGGCTGAGCTTGGCAAGCACAGCCTCGATCTCCTCGTCATCAATCGGCTTCAGCAAATACTCGGCGACCCGTTGGCGCATGGCTTGATGCGCGTACCCAAAATCATCATATCCGCTCAAAATAACGAATTTCGGAGGGAGAGGCAGTATCCGTTTGCTGTGCTCAATCAATTCCAGGCCGTTCAGGACTGGCATGTGGATATCCGTCATCACCAGCTCGGGCTTCAACTGTTCCATTAACTTTAGCGCTTCCGGAGCGCTCAGAGCTTCTCCGCATATTTGAAATCCAAACCGGTTCCAATCGATCATGGTTCGAAGTCCTTCCAGAACCCATGGTTCATCGTCCACCAGAAGTACATTGAACAATACCCTCGTCCCCCTTCATGATATGTTAGATGTAAGCGCACTCATTTTACCTTATACTACCATACTAGTATATCTGTGAGAATATACTGCAGCTCCTCTGCTTTATATTGGTATCCTGGTCAGAACACAAATAACCCGTAAGCGGGGTTCCTATACAAGAACTCCGCTTACGGGCTGCTTAAGCTCGCCTACCCCTTAATTCCGGATAAAGTAACGCCTTCAATAATATATTTCTGCCCGATGATATACACGATGAGAACCGGGACGAGCGCAATGGAGGCCCCCGCCATCATCAGTGTCCAATCCGTTGAATACATGCCCCGGTACAAATTCAGCATCATCGGCACGGTAAACTTATCCGTGCTGCTGAGAAATATCAGCGGGTTAAAGAAGTTGTTCCACATCCCGAGAAAGGTGAAAATCCCGAGTGCCGATAAAGCCGGTTTGATTAGAGGAAGCATGATCCGGGCGTAGATCGTCCAGCGATTCGCGCCGTCCACGATGGCAGCCTCTTCCATCTCCTTCGGAATGCCTCTGAAGAATTGCCGGAGCAGAAACACCCCGAAGGCGTTCAGCAGCGCAGAAGGGACGATAATCGCCAGATGCGTATCCAGCCATCCGATATTTTTCATGATCAAGTAAAGCGGAATAATGGTCACTTGTCCCGGCACCATCATGGTTGCCAGAAACAGAATGAACAGCGGCTCCCGGAACGGGAACGTGATTTTGGCAAAAGCATAAGCCGCCATGGAGCAGGTAACCAGCTGTGAAACCACGACGATTATATTGATGTAGAAGCTGTTGAAATACGCGCGCCCGAACGGCAGCGCCGTCAGCGAATCCTTATAATTGGACCAGATGAACGGGTCCGGAATCCACTTGGGCGGCACAACGAATACTTGCGACAAATCCTTGAGCGAGCTTAGCACCATCCACACGAACGGCAGGGCCATCATGCAGGCGCCTAGGATCAGCACGATATGCAGCACCACGGTGGACATCCTCAATCCCCGATGTAACATTCATTTTCCCTCCTTCCTAAAGGTTCGACCATCAGTCTTCGTAATGCACCCATCGCTTGGACATTTTCATCTGGAACAAGGTAAGCGACAGAATCATGACGAACAGGATGACCGCCGATGCCGTGCTCTTGCCAAAGGTAAAGTCCGCAAAGGCGGTCTCGTAGATGTGATAGACAAGCGTATAACTGGCCTTCGCCGGCCCGCCGGAGGTCATGACAAACGACTGGTCGAACACCTGAAAGGAACCGATAATGGACATGATCGTTACGAAAAAGGTCGTCGGGGACAGCAGCGGTATCGTAATATGGACCAACTGCTGCCATTTGCCGGCGCCGTCAATTTCGGCTGCCTCGTAATAACTTCTCGATATGCCCTGAAGCCCGGCAAGGAACAGCACCATGTTGCCTCCCAGCCCCATCCAGACGCTCAGCAGGGCAATCGAAGGCATCACGTACCTGGAATCCGTCAGCCAGGAGGGGCCCGTTATCCCGAACCACTGCTGCAGGTACATGTTAATAAGGCCGAAGTCGGCGTTGAACAGCCACATAAACACAACGGCGACGGCAACGGACATCGTAATGTTCGGCATGAAGTAGATCAGCCGGTACAGTATCTTCCCTCGAACCCGGTTCAAGCCTACCGCTACCAGCATGGCGAGAACGATGCCTGTCGGTACCGACAAAATCGTGTAATACACCGTGTTCACCAGTGCGATGTGGAACTCCTCATCCTGAAGCTGGGACACGAAATTTTGGAGACCGATAAACTTCTTGGCTCCCATGCCGTCCCAGTTCATCATGCTGATGACAAAAGCCGAGATGAGAGGGACCAATGAAAAAGCGATCAAGCCGATCATCTGGGGAAAGATAAAAAAGTAGCCCCATAAACCGTCGGACGTCTTGCTCTTTAAGGTCGTTCTCCTCTCCGGAATCCGCTCCGGAGAAGGAGCGGCTCCGGAGCTTCCTGCAGGCTGCGTGTTCATTTCATCTCACCGTTCCTCCCCAGAGCTGGATCAATTCTTGCCGCTCTTGTAATCCTGAATTTTCTTGTTGGCCATATCCTGAATATCCTTCAAGGAGCTTTCCAGATCCTGATCTTTCAGCCACAACGCCTCGAACTTGGACGTAATATCCTGGCTAAGCCCGGGAATACCGGCCTCGAACGGAGTCAGGGAATACCCGATCTCACGCGCGTCCAGGAATAACTGGGCATGCTCCGGCAGATTGCCTTCCAGCACCACTTCATCCGTTCCCTGTACCGACGGGACAGCATTGCCGCCGCCCTGCAGGCGGAAACGTTGACCCTCTTTGCTTACGTACTCGGAGAAGAAGGTGTATGCCGCTTCCTTATTCTTCGATGCCTTGTTCATCACCATGTATGCGGTCGGGATACCGGCCGGCTCGATTTTATTGCCGGTATTGGTTGGCCATGTGACCACGTCATATTCAAGTCCTTGATTCTTCTTGAACAGCGGCAGGTACCAGCGGCCTGCAGCAACGAATCCAACCTGGTTGGACATAAACATGGCATCCCCGCCCTGCCCTTTGGGAAGCGTGCCGGAGAAGGTGATGTTTTTGGATTTCACGTTGTCGTACAGGAAGCGGAACGCCTCCATCGCCTTCGGATCCGAAGCCGCTACGAAGTTCCCTTCGTCGTCGTATACTCGGCCGCCGTTGGAAGTAACCCAGCTGTGATAGCTGTTCCAGGAGTTATCCAGCACGTAGCCGTACTTTTTACTGTCTCGGATCTTGTCCGACATTTCCTTGAATTTGTCCCAGGTCCACTGTCCGTTCGCCTGAAGATCGGCCGGCATCTCGGTGATCCCTGCTTCCTTCAGCACCTTCTTGTTGTACCACAGCACCATCGGATTACAGTCCACCGGCACCCCAAAGGTCTGACCATCCCGCACGGCTGCGCCCCACAAGCCTTCAAAATAATCCTCCTTCTTGATCACGCTTTCCGGTGCGTCCATATACGGCGTCAAATTCTCAATGCTCTGGTTCTCGATCAGTTTCACGACCAGGGCGTCCCCTGCATAGAAGATATCCGGGGCGGTCCCTCCTGTTAATTGGGTTAATATTTTCTGATCATATTCGCCCGGAATCGGAATAAATTCGACCTCAATGTCCGAGTGCTTCTTATTAAAGTCCTTCGTGAGCTCCTGAAAGCGGGTAAGCTCGCCGGGATTTCCCCAGGTCGCCCATTTGATCTTGACCTTCTCACCGCTTCCGGACTCCCCACCTTCTGATGTTCCACCGCCTCCACACGCTTGGAGTATGGATGATAGTAGAAGAATGATTGCAAGCAATGACCCTCTCACCTGTTTCCTTGTCATTTCATTTCCTCCATTCAAACCAGATTTGGACTCGCTGGCAAGCTCTTGTAAACGCTTTAATTATAAAATTTTGACAAAAAGCTTTTGAACGGATTTTGTTCCGAAAAAGTGGATTCTTTTCCGATCCTATGAAATTCCCATTATTTTCGATGCTGTCCCTGGTATTCCGCGGGCGTCATGCCTACCATCTTCTTGAACAGTTTGCTGAAGTATTTCACGTCATTAAATCCGGAGCGATCCGCCACCTCATACACGCGCAGCGATGTTGTGGAGAGCAGCTCCTTGGCCCGTTTCAGCCGCAGATCAATCACATAGTCAATGAAGTTATGTCCGGTGACGCGCTTAAACATTTCGCTAAAATAGTTGCGGCTTACGGCCACTTCGTCCGCCACCTCCTGCAAGGAGATCGGCTCGGCAAAGTGGGCCTTAATATATTGAACGGCCTGCAGCACGATCCGCTCATGCAGCGTGGATTCCGGTAAGGGGTGCCGCATAGCCTCCTCACGCAAGGTATGGAAGCCTTGGAGCACCAGCTCTTTCACTTCCTCCACCGAACGAAGCTTGCCCACTTCCCCGATCTGCGGAAGCGGCGGGCCGCCGGGAAGATGAAACATAGCGAGCAAGCTCAGAAGTTCCTCTGCTTCCCGGAGAACCTCCTGCTTCTTCATCCGTCCGGGCTGCCAGCGCTGCATGACCGACTGCAGCCGCTCTTCGGTTTTGACCATGTTTCCGACCGCCAGGGCGGCTCTAAGGGCATGCATCTCGGAAGCAGACGTCTTCTGGGCCAAATCGGCATCGGTAAGAGGGAGCTCCTCTGCCCGAAGAATCTGTTGATCTCGATGGAAGAAGAGGCCCTCCAGGCTCTCGCTAGCTTCTCGAAACGCTTCCTGCAGCTTATCCATGCCGTTATATCTCCTGCTGAGCCCCATGGTGCATCGGATCGGCAGATGGATAGCCGCTTCGTGCTCTAAAACCTGCCGATTTGCTTCGTCCCCTAACGGCAAGCATACAGCGATCCGGTCCGTCTCCAGCCGAACTGCCAGCGCCTCCGGCACCTGGTCATACAGCTGTTCCATTAATCGCTCGATCTCGTCATGCCAATCCTTGTGCTGCACCCCGGCCGTGCCAGCCCCTGGATCAGAATCAAGCTGGAGCACGGCCAGCATATAAGCGCCGTTAAGATTTCGTGCTTCCAGGCTGGCGATTGCGCCCGGCTCTCCGGAAAGCGCCTGAAAGAGCGTTTTCTCGGCGGCCTTCTTCTTATTCAGCCGCTGCTGCTGCTCATGCTCGGTCAGAATCCGCTGCATCTGCTTCTCCTCTTCCAGCTTCAGACGCATGTGATCAAGCACGGCAACCAGAGAGTCCGCATCGAGCGTCGGCTTGAGAATGTAATCGGAAGCGCCAAGCCTGATGCCCTCGCGCACGTATTCGAAATCGCTATGACAGCTGAGCAGCAGTACCTTTACCCAAGGACAAAGCTCCCTTGTCCGACGGGTCAGTTCCAACCCGTCCATGACCGGCATCGCGATATCCGTGATCAGAATGTCCAAATCCCCGTTTACGATCCACTTCATGGCCCGCTGTCCATTCGAGGCCTCGCCCACAAGCCGGTAACCGTGCTTCTCCCAGTCGAAGGTTGAGCGCAGACCTGTACGCGCGATCGCTTCGTCATCCACGAGCAGCACTCTGTACATAATCGTCCCCCCTTTGTCTCGCAAACGTGATTGTGACCCGCGTTCCTCCGCCTTTCGGGCTTTCCACCCATACCCCATATCTGCTGCCGTAATACAGCTGAACCGTTTGGTGAACATGACGCAGGCCGATATGGGTCATGCCATGCTTGGAGTGATCCTGCTCATAGGACAGCAGTCCTTTTATTCGTTCAGGCTTAATGCCGATTCCATTGTCCTCGATCCGCACCATGACATCCTGCTGCTGCGATGTAATCCGGATCTGAATGACGCCCCTTTCATCAAGCGGGGCAATTCCGTGAAAGATCGCATTCTCCACGATCGGCTGCAGCAGCATCCGGGGAACATAAAGGCCCTCCATCTCCTCGGGGCAATCGATCCTTAACTCGATTTGGTGGTCATAGCGGTAATTCTGGATGATCATATATTTGCGAAGCAGCTCCAGTTCATCGCCAAGGCGTATGAACACCCCATTGCGCTCCAGGCTCCCCTCCAGCAGATGAACAAGAGCCGTAACCGATTGATCCACGTCATTCGTCCGGTTCAGCTTGGCCATCCAGCGGATCGAGTTCAGCGTATTATAGAGAAAATGGGGATTGATCTGATACCGCAGCGCGCGGATTTCGGCTTTTTTCTTCTCGGACTCCTCCGCGGCGATGCGCCGGATCAGGAGGTCGATCTGCTCTATCATTTTGTTGAAGCTTCTGCCCAACTGACCGATCTCGCTGGGTCCTACATTCTTGCTGCGGACCGATAAATCGCCTGCCTCGCTTCTGCGCATCAAGCGGCTCAGGTGAACGAGCGGATTGCCGATTCTCCGCGTCATGAAATAACCCATGCCGATCGCTGCCAGAATCGATCCGAATACAATCCAGACCGTGAAACTCCGGATGCTGGCGGAATCGGCCGTTAGTTCCTTCAGCGGCACCATGCCTACCACATGCCAGCCGTTGTTCAGGCGCGAGGGGATCATCAGCGTTTTGTTGTTGTTCAAGTTATATTCCGTCATATCCGAGGGCAGCTTGATCCGGGACTGCCTCCCGTACATCGAAGGATCCGGATGATAGAAATAACGATTCTCGTCATTGGCCACGTACATATACCCCGTGTCCCCGAACTGGACGTGGTTTAATTCATCGATCAGGACATCCCCCATAATCTCGATAAACATGACTCCGACAATCTCCCCTGTATCCCAGCTCCGAATCGCCCGACCTAGTCCGAAGACCGGAAATCCCATTCCCGTTTGCTTCAGGTAGGAGGTATCCGACAAGCCGAACCATACCGCCTGTCCGTTCGCCTCCAGAATCGATCGATACCATGGAGAATCCCACTGGTCCGGGATGGACATCAAGGAATCGGCACTGAGGACCGAATTGTTCCGCTGCACGTCAAACACGTACACGTCCAATATCTCCGGCGAGTTAATCATGATGGAGGTCAGCAGGTCCTTCCCCTCCTTCACCTTCAAGGTCAGGTCATACTTACTGATATTCTGATCCTCTAGTATGCCGTGAACCACCTTGCTGTTCAGCACCATCATCGAGGAGTCGTCCAGCTTCTTGAAGAACATGTTCAGCTTGTCACTGACTTGGGTGATGGTGAGGGAAGCCACTTTACTGACCTGTTCCTCCACGATCGAGGCCGATTTGTTATACGACAGGAACCCCATAATGAGAACCGGGAGTGTTGTGCCGATGAAAAAAAACAAAAACAGTTGAGTGACAATGGAATGAAGACGATGATATCCCCGCATACAAGCTCCCTCCGTTTCATAAAATGAAAACTGCGAACCTTTTACGATAGCGCTTACATAACTGTTTGACCTTCTTTCTTCTTCCTCTTCACCTTCTGCCTTTCCCTTACCTCCTTCTCTAACATCCCGCTCCGGAGCACCATGAAGAACCTGTTGTATCCCTCGCTCCCGGGTGTAATCATCGTATTATGTTTTCATGTCGATGTCCCTAAGTCCATCTGCTTATGTTTGGGCTGCGCAAATAAAAAAGAGATGGACCCGAAAATCTCGGGTCCATCTCTTTATATGTGGATATAATGCCGCCTTCTAGGCTTAGTAAGCCAGTGTAAACAAACCGTTGATGTGAGACAGGTAACGCATGTTACTTGCTTCTTTCATCAAGGTTGCAGGCAGACCTTTCAATTGGGTCTTGTTAGCGCCAATGGTACCGATGGCATCTTTACGTCCCAAGCTGCCGAGCGTACCGGAGAATACCGGTGTGAACGAAGCTGGTGCGCCGCCGTTCAATTGAGCGAAGATGTTGTAGCCGATCAGCTCGCCCATTTGCCATGCGAGCTGTGCCGTTGGCGGGTATGGACGACCTTCAGGTCCCATAACCACCGCGCTGTCGCCTGCAACGTATACATCAGGGTGAGATGCGGATTGCAGGAATTCGTTAACAACCGCACGTCCGCGATTGACTTCGATGCCGCAGTTAGCCACAACGGAGTTGCCCTGTACGCCGCCAGTCCATACCAATGTGCTGGTTTCGATCGTGCTGCCGTCTTTCAGTTCAACGGTTGTACCGTCCATTTTGGTAATCGGCAATCCGGTCAGGAAGTTCACGCCGCGTTTCTGCAGGCTTGTTGTCGCGCGGTCAACCAATTCAGCAGGGAAGCCCGGCAGAATCGAAGGAGCTGCTTCAACACAATAAAGCGTGATTTCTTGTGGGTCGATACCGTATTTGCGAGCCAGCTCGCTTCTCATATCGGCATATTCACCAACAAGCTCAACGCCAGTCAAGCCGCCGCCGCCAACCACGATGGTAGCGTCCGCTTTGTTTTTCGTTTTGCTGTATTCCGCAATGCGGGACTCCACATGAGCGCGCAGACGATTAGCATCGTTCACGGACTTCAGAATGAAGCTGTTCTCTTGCAGTCCCGGAATGCCGAAGAATGCCGTTTCGCTGCCCAGTGCGATAACCAGGGCATCATAGGTGAAGTTTCCGCCGTCATCGAGGGAAACCGAACGCTCATCCGGCTTGATTTCCTTAACGTTGCCGATGCGCAGGTCAACGTTCGCGCCGCGCAGAAGCTTGTCGAGCGGCAAAGCTACTGCTTTCTCTGCGATGTTGCCTGCTGCCAGACGGTGCAATTCCGTAATGATCTGATGGGTTGGGAAACGGTTGATCAGCGTGATTTTTGCAGCAGCACCAAAATGCTCGCGTGCAGAAAGCGCACTAAGCAAGCCGCCATAGCCTCCGCCCAAAATTAAAATATGTTTAGACATGACCATCCTCCGTTCTTCGTATGATTATGGATTAACGCTTGTTTTGTTGGTCGCGATCGTTAAGAACGTCCAAAAAAGCCTGAGCATAGCGAAGACCCTTTTGAACCTGAGGATCTTTCAGCATTTTCATCAGACCAAATACGCCGATCTGAGCTTGGTCGCCTTGAGCGTGTACACGGTCTCCGGCTTCGATGGCTGCAGATGCAACGCTTTTTGCTGCTGTCGTGATTGGCTTCGCGAATCCGCTAAGGGAAGCCATGGTGTCTTCCGCAAGCACGGGATCCGTAGCTACGGATTTACCGAAGTCATAAGCTTTAGTCATGACGGTCAGCATTTCCGTAAGTTTTGGAAGATTGTCCACGAGAGTTGTGAGGGATTCCTGAACCTCGGGCTTGAGCAGTTGTTCGAGCAGCACATCAGGACGGCTGGACGCCGCAGCTTCTTGGTTTCCTACAACATTTTCCGGAGTTTCGGACGGCTGTGGAGAAGATGTTTCTGTCATAAAGAATTGCCTCCTTTTCTTTAAGTGAATTCCCAAGATGAACTTGGCGACGATCGAACCGGCTAGCTTTAATTTTGGGATAACCGGTATCTATTATGCATCACTTACAAAAGTGCGAACTTATGGGTGACTCACTATCGCCAAAAATAAAGCAGGGGGAAACTTCCCCCTCCTTTATTCGGAAACAATCTTAGGGATTGTGATAAATATCTCTAAGTACTAGTCTATAACTTGTGAAGCATAATTACAAACATAAAATGCAATTTTCGACTACAAAGTTAGAACGCGATACTCGCTTTCTTCATATGTAACTCTTGTAACAGGGCGGCCGGAAAAGTCAAGCGCTTCCCGAAGCGGAATCCAAGCGGTACCGCCGATTAAATGAACATCCGAAGACACCGGTTTGCCCCCTGTTTGCATGGGGAATAACAAGCCACCCACTGGGTCGGCTTCCCAGCGATTCCCTGCAAGCGTCACCTGTACGGTCTTGTTGTGAGACTTCCAGGTCACGCTTCCGCCGAGCCGCTCCACCAGGGATCGCAGCGGTACCATCAACCGGCCGTCCACCATTTTGTATTCACCTGCCGCGAATGCAGTCTCCATTCCTCCAAATTCCACAGCAAGCGTTCTCCCGGTCTCAAATAGCGCGGCATTGGCTGTGACATGTTCGCGAATCCACTGCTTTGAAGGCTGCGAAGCCTTACGTGCACTCTGCTGTGCACGAAATTGAACAGGCTGGACTTCAGTAGACAATACGTCAAAGGCATAACCTTGCTTTTTATAATAGGAAATAATCTCCGGCAGGGCCTTGACGCTCTCAGCATGCCCTTTACCGTCATGAAGAAGCACGATCGCCTCATTGCCGTTCACTTTGGTGGTTGCCCCTTTGACGATGTCTTTAACCGGAACACCTCGATACCTGGAATCGCCGCTGTCGACGTTCCAATCGAATACTTGATATCCCCCCTGCTTCATGTATTGAAAATAGGCTTCGTCAAAATGTCCGGCCGTCCCCCCGGGAGCTCTGACCAGCTGCGGCCGTTCACCCGTAATTAAACGAATGATTTCCTCCGTTCTCTTAATCTGCCCCCAGAAATCCTGAAAATGCCCGTAGAGCTCGTCATAACGATGATCATATGTATGATTCCCGATCACATGGCCTTCCTCATAGATGCGGTTGATAATTTCGGGACGGGTCTCCGCCTCCTTGCCCAGTACAAAAAATGTGCCTTTAATTCCTTCGCGCTTCAAAATATCCAGAACATCCAGCGTCAGATCCGATGGCCCGTCGTCAAATGTCAGGTATACCGTTTTGTCATTTTGTTTCTTATATTGAACAGGTGCGGCGTTCACGGCCGGTGTATTCTTGAATGCAGTCGTGACGATTGGCAGGCTGGCCTCTTCGGGCTTCACCTGTACATCCTGCCGAGTTACAGTCATTGGCGCCGATGCCAGAGGAGCCTGTTCCACATATATGTCTATCGGCCGCTGGACCTCAAGCCCCATACCGATCATGATCAGCAATGCCAACACGCCGAAAAATACCGCAATTGATGTTACCCGCACCATATTTTTCATTATCAACTCTACCTCCATCGTTTCTATGAGTTCGGCTTCCTGATAGATTATATGGAGGGCGTTTCAAAAAAAGACTAGGATTTGATATTTTACAACCGGAAGGGATGATAGAACATCCGGTCAGACAAGAAAATGGTGCGGTCGTGCGAATCTTCTCCGGTTCTTCCGGAAATGTCGTATCCGCCACCCTTGAGGGGAGCGGAACCTTCTTGGGGCAATGCCGTGAACGCGCTAAAAGCCAGGTGTTGTGGCTGGGTCCTGGAATCGACGGAGAACCAAGCGAATGACGGGCAACAGCGCATGGTACTCCCAAACAGCTCGATTCTCCTGGATTAGCAGTATTTGATGATATTCGAGGACTGTGGTTCCGCTATTCCTTTGTTTTCTGCCCTTTAATGGAGGTATGAGGACATGAGATGCGCTATTGCAAGATATTGCGGGCTAAATTCGTGATTTTGGGTGCATTAACGGATCCTCTGTCCGAATGGCCTACCAAATGGATCGGTTTTCGGTAAATAGCGGATCGAGTGTCCAAATGGGCTCAAAAACAGCTCGTTTTTACAGCATACAGAGGATCCTATGTCTGCCGGCCCGAAACAGCTCGTTTTCGGTAAATAGCCAAACGCGGGCGAGCCGCTGCGAGAGCCGGTGGCCCCCTACTCTCCCTTCGCCGACCTATACCTCTGGTCTTATTTATTTAAAAAAAGGTCCCTTATCATGCCTGTTCAGGCATGCTGAGGGACCGTTCTTCATATAGCTATGACAGCACGGCTGCGAGAACCGCTTCGACATGGCCTTTTACTTTCACTTTTCGCCACTCGGCGGCCAGCTTTCCCTGCTCATCAATTAGGAAGGTCGAGCGTACAATACCCATATATTCGCGGCCGAACATCTTCTTCATCTGCCACACGTCAAACATTTCGCTTACCTTATGCTCCTCATCAGACAAGAGCAAGTAGGGCAGGCTATGCTTATCGATGAATTTGGCATGGGATTTAAGGGGATCCGGGCTTATCCCGATCACGACTGCCCCTGCCTGCTCCAAGCTTCCATAATGGTCCCGGAAGCTGCAAGCCTCTTCCGTGCAGGTTGGGGTCATATTTTTCGGATAGAAGAACAGCACGACTTTACGTCCACGAAAATCGCTTAAAGCTACCTTCTCCCCGTTCGAAGCCGGAAGTGAAAAATCCGGCACCTGGCTTCCAACTGTCAACTGCGTTTGATCTGCGATAAGGCTCAACTCCTAAAATACAGACTTTAGTCCCGAAAATTGATTGTCTTTTCGAAAAAAATTATAATAGAATGAATGTCGAATGTTCAAATGTTCTATCGAATTCATTCATCAGCGTAATCCGAAAGGAAGAACACAATGACCAAAAAAACAAAGAAGACGATTATATGGAGTGTCAGCCTCATCCTTGCCGCTATTATTGGTTACGGCATTTATTATGCGGCATCGTTCTACGACGGCTTGCAAAGTCTTCAGAAATCAGGTGAGTCCTCCCCTTTTCGTGAAATTGAAAAGGTAGATGCCAAAGTACCAGCGCCACCCGAGTGGGAAGGAACGGAGACGGTTAACATTCTGCTGATGGGCGTGGATGCGCGCGGTTTTGAGGAAGGCGAAATTCCTCGTTCCGACAGTATGCTTGTTGCCTCGATTGATCCCGTGAAGAAGAAAATGCACTTATTCTCTATTTTGCGCGATACTTACGTAGAAATACCCGGATATGACCGAAACCGAATCAATACGGCCATTACACACGGCCCGAATACGGCCATGAAGGCTGTTGGCGATCTGCTGGGCATTCCGGTTCAATACTACGTCTATACGGATTTCCAGGGTTTCATGAAGCTGGTTGATTCCGTTGGCGGGGTTGATTTCTATGTTGAGAAGGACATGAATTATTCCAGCAAAGCAGACAAAAACGAATACGACATCGAACTGAAGCAAGGCATGCAGCATCTGGATGGCAATGCGGCGCTGCAATATGTCCGGTTCCGCTATGATGCGATGGGCGACTTTACCCGCACCGAGCGTCAGCGCGAGCTCTTGAAGGCCGTAGCCAAGAAAATGCAGACCACCACTTCCATCATGAAGCTTCCGGACATTCTGAAGTCCGTCAGCCCGTATATCGATACCAATCTCGATGTTGAGGATATGTGGAAGCTGGCGAACGTTGCCTACAAGAGTAAAATGAGCGGCAGCGAACAGGTGCCTCCGATGAAGCTCCTGAAAGAAGAACATATCGGCGGGGCAGCCGTTCTAACGGTCGGCAATTCAGATACGCTGAAACAGTATATCCAGGACATCTTAAATCCGCCAACGCCTGACCCTGAGACAGAAGGCAGCGAAGGTACGGAAAGCAATTCTGAAACCACTGGTTCCGAGAATAACGATTCTGAGAATGGTCAATCGGATAGCTCTACTGTTCCATCTGCAACAACGGATCGTAACTAATACACTTACAGCAAGCAGGACAGGAGCTATGTCATTTTAGCTGCCTGTCCTGCTTCATGAAGAAAGGAAGTTAATGATGATGACAACATCAAGAAACCGTTCAGAAACTCTATATCAAGAAGCGCTGCAGCATATCGTAGGCGGCGTAAACAGCCCCTCCCGTTCGTTCAAAGCCGTAGGCGGCGGCGCCCCCGTTTTCATGAAACGCGCGAATGGAGCTCACTTCTGGGACGAGGACGGCAATCGCTATATCGATTATTTGGCAGCCTATGGCCCAATCATTACCGGACATGCCCATCCGCATATTACGGCCGCAATCACGGCAGCCGCTCAAAACGGCACCCTCTACGGGACGCCAACGGAGCTTGAGATCACTTTGGCCAAAATGCTGAAAGCCGCCATCCCGTCCATGGATAAAGTGCGTTTCGTCAATTCCGGCACCGAGGCGGTCATGACCACGATCCGGGTCGCCCGCGCCTACACCAAGCGTAACAAAATCATCAAGTTCGCCGGCTGCTACCATGGCCATTCCGATCTTGTCCTCGTGGCAGCAGGCTCCGGTCCTTCCACGCTCGGCATTCCGGACAGCGCCGGGATCCCGGCCAGCATTGCGACGGAAGTCATTACCGTTCCGTTCAACGATCTGGAAGGCCTGCGCGCTGCCCTCGACGCATGGGGCGATGATGTGGCTGCCGTTATGGTGGAGCCGATCGTCGGCAACTTCGGCATGGTGATGCCGAAGCCGGGATTTCTCGAAGGCTTATGCCAGATGACGCACGACAACGGCTCGCTGGTCATCTATGACGAAGTCATCAGCGCTTTCCGCTTCCACTACGGATCTACCCAAACCTACGCCGGTCTGGCCAATCACGAGGCAATTCAGCCGGATCTTACGGCTCTTGGCAAAATCATCGGCGGCGGTCTGCCGATCGGTGCCTATGGCGGCCGTAAACATGTGATGGAACAGGTCGCACCGCTCGGTCCTGCTTATCAGGCAGGAACCATGGCGGGTAATCCAGCCTCCATCGCCGCCGGAATCGCTTGCTTGGAGGTTCTGCAGGGTGAAGGCGTATACGAAGAAATGGAGCGCTTGACCATCAAGCTGACGGAAGGCTTACAGGCATCCGCCGACCGCCACGGCATTCCGCTCACAATCAACCGCATCCGGGGTTCCTTCTCCACTCACTTCTGCGATCACCCGGTCACGAATTATGACGAAGCGCAGGACACCGACGGCGAAGCCTTCGCCGCATTCTTCCGCCATATGCTGGACCGCGGCGTAAACCTGGCTCCTTCCAAGTACGAGGCCTGGTTTATGACCACTGCCCATACGGATGCCGACATTGAGGCTACGCTTGAGGCTGCGGAGGAATCTTTTAAGGCCATGAAGAATTAATATAGATAAATGCATAACCCGCGAAAGGAGAACTCCTCATGAAAAAGCGGTTGAACAAGTTATAACATGCTCCAGATCCATGCCATGCTTCAACGGTCCGGATCCGTGGACCTCCAGACCTGTCCGATTCAAATCATGAGTCATCTAAATATGAATGCGGAGGCTGGATAACATGAGAAGCGAGCAAGAAATGATGGATTTGGTATTGGGCTACGCAGCCCGCGACGAACGGGTTCGGGCCGTGACCCTGGAGGGCTCCCGAACGAATCCCAACGTGCCGAAGGATATTTTCCAGGATTACGATATCAGCTTTCACGTAACGGACATGGACAGCTTTATTCAGGATCCGAACTGGATCGACGTCTTCGGCGAACGAATTATACTGCAGACGCCCGAAAACATGGCCATGTTCCCTCCGGATCTTGGAGGCTGGTTCTCGTACCTGATGCTATTTACCGACGGCAACCGGATTGACATGACCCTGATTCCCATTGAGGAGAAGGAGAAATACTGCAGGGAAGACAAACTGATCCAGATCTTAATGGATAAAGATCAGGCCTTTCCCAATATTCCTGCTCCCTCCGACGCGGATTTCTGGGTAAAGTGCCCGTCGGCAGCCTTTTTCGAGGATTGCTGCAATGAATTCTGGTGGGTATCCACGTATGTAGCCAAGGGCTTGTGGCGGGAAGAAATACTGTATGCCCAAGACCACTTTCACAACATCATGCGTCCGATGCTGATGAAAATGCTGGGGTGGCAGGTAGGTACCCAGACCGGTTTCTCGCTCAGCATAGGCAAGAACGGCAAGTACTTGAAAAACTACCTGTCATCGGACAGCTGGAACGAGCTGATGTCCACCTACCCTCGCGGAACCTACGAAGAGGTATGGGAGGCGCTGTTTACGATGGGAGCGCTGTTCCGCAGAACCGCGCTTTATGTCGCTGAACAGCTGGGCTTCGAATACGATATGGGGCAGGATCAGCGCGTTACCTCCTTCCTGCAGCATGTCCGGCAGCTGCCGGCGGATGCCAAGGCGATCTATTAAGATTGCGGGAAGCTGCGGTTCCCTTGATTCCAAATATCGAACCCAAGCAGCCGGGCTCAAAGCGGATTAACCACTGGTCCCAGTGAAGCCACGATTGCTAAGAATATGAATCAGCAAAGAGAGACGCCGCTCCGGCGTCTCTCTTTTTGTTGCAGAATTCTCCCCAATCCCATCCGGGACAGCCGCTCCTTTACTTCAACCCGATTTTGGTGACTGCGCTCTCCTGCAAACAAAATTTATTGAATCCATTTGTCACATTTGTGCTTTGCCCAAACGTAATACAAATTGTAAAGGGGTGAAACCACTTGGATGAACCAGCATTCCATCAGATCGTTGCTGATGTTTTGAAGGGAGAGATCGACAAATATGAGCTGATCATGAACCGCTGCCACAAAGCCATCTTCAACTATTGCTATCACATGCTTGGCGACTATGCCGAAGCCGAAGATTGCACCCAGGAAGCTTTTTTGAAAGCTTATCGCAATCTATCTAAATTCGAACCGGACAAGCCTTTCGAAGCCTGGCTGTACCGCATCGCCTCCAACCAGTGCATCGACTACCTCCGCAAGCGAAAGCTATCCCGATTCCTCCCCTTTCTGTATCAGAAGGATCAGGATAACCGGCATGTCGATCAGGTCATCGAGCACAAATACTACAATCCGTCCGTGCTCCGGGCGCTGGCCAGGCTGACCGCCGAGGAACGAAGCCTGCTCATCCTGCGCTGCGTCGAGGACAAGAGCTATCATGAGATCAGCCTTATTTTGCAACAAAGCACGACCTATCTTAGGAAAAAATTTCAGCGAGCCGCAGCCAAGTTCCGCAAACATTATGCCATGGCCGAGGGGGAAGAAACGAATGAGCATGGACAACGACCAGGACCTGAAACCACTCTTTCAGAGGGTTGAGCCGATCGGGACAGCCCTCCAGGAACGCGTCATGAACCAAATTCGGGAAAAACAACTTAAAAGGGAGCGATTTTTTGTGAAATACAAAGTTAGCATTCTCTTAATGGCCGGCATGCTGCTTACCGCATCGACCGGATTTGCCGCCGTACAGTACCATTCCTTAACCAACAGCAAAGGGGAAGTTCTCTATGAGGAGAAATCGGACGCTCAGGCGCCTTCACCAAAAAACTATTCAAAAAAGGAACTGAACCGCATACATCTCATGAACACCATCTGGGACGAACAGATCAAGCCGGGCGAAGCCGCCATCATTTACGTCGTACCGGATAATCCAAAGCATGTCATCGACATCAAATCCACTCCGCATGCCGTCAAGGATTTCGCCAAGCTGCAAAGCATGGTGAACGTGCCCGGTTTGCCGCTGGCCAAGGAACTGTCCGGTTCGGGCACATATACGTTCAAAAACGCCAGTGTGCACATGGAACGCGAGACTGATGTGACCCCGCTGACCGAGCAGGAAAAAGCCGACATCGCCAAAAAGCTGCTTGAAAAAGCCAAAGCCTCCGGGAAGGACTACGCCCTGATGCCGGTGAAGTTCACCGATCAATTCTGGCTTTCGACGGTATATTATGCCAGCGGCAATAAAAAAGTCTCCCTTACCATTCTGAATAACGGGGACCACGGAAGCGTGACCTCCTACTGGGACGAGAGCACGGGCATGACCAGCCGGAAAATCGAGATCAACGGGCAGGACGTGCTGCAAAAAACGTGGAGCGGCGGAAACTCGGCGCAACTGGCGCAGCTGGACTGGGTCTATGAAGAACCAACCACCGGACATCACTACATGCTTTCGCTCAACTCTACCACGGGTGACATCGCTGCCGAAGAGCTGATCCGCATTGCCAAGACAATCATTCCGAAGACGGATTCCAAGTAAGCAGCGTGATGTCACTTGGCTTAGGGCTGTCATAATAGCAATCATTATAACAATATAAAAAGTCGCCTGTGGCAGTTTCGGGATCCGGACACGAATCAGGCGACCGTGTTTAAGAAGGGCTGACCTTTCGCCCGGCTTGAGCAACTAGTTCCAAGGATATGAAAAAGCAAAGAGAGACGCCGCTCCGGCGTCTCTCTTTACTGTGCTGCAGAATTCTCCCCAATCCCATCCGGGACAGCAGCTCCTTTTACTTCTGCTCGATCTTATCGAAGAAGTTCTCCTGAACCAGCTTGGCTGTTTCGTCCAGCTGTTTCTTGGAATCCGTGCCTTCCTTCGAGAACGACTCCTGTACAACGTTGGACATCGCCGCATAATAATCCTGCGTGCCGAATTGCGCTTCCGGTTTGCCTTCCAACAGGCTGAAGAGCTGCGGATCGTATTTGTAGACGTTGTCGTACTTATCGTAGATGGCTTTTACCTTCGCGGCATACTCGGAATCATCGCTGAAATATTCCAGCGGCGTTGGTACAAAGTATTTGCCTTCGGCTTTGCGGGCATTAATCGTATCTTCCACCGATTTCAGCGCATCATCCGTAAAATAATCAAACGTGATGTAACGGAAAGCCATTTCCTGCTCTTCCTTCGTGGCATTCGGGTTGATGACCAGATAATTGCCG
The DNA here is from genome assembly GCF_001860525.1 of Paenibacillus sp. LC231. Lineage (NCBI taxonomy): Bacteria > Bacillati > Bacillota > Bacilli > Caryophanales > Paenibacillaceae > Paenibacillus > Paenibacillus sp. LC231. The sequence goes on from NZ_JFOM01000020.1 coordinate 41,303, forward strand.
CCTAGAATGCCGTGGTGAGCTCCGCCTTTCTCCATGGCAGGCATCGGATATGCCAGCACATCCTCAGGCTTCATGCCGCCCTCATTCAATGCCGGCTGGATCACGTCAAATGCGCCTGCAATGACCATCGCCGTACGTCCCTGCTGGAACGAGCTGACGGCATCGCCCCAACCGAGAGCCCAGTCCTGCGGAATGGCATTCGCTTCCCATCTCAGCTTTTTATAGAAATCCAGCGCCTTCACGCCGGCTTCCGAGTTAAACACGGCCTTCACTTTGCCACCCTCGTTCACTTCGATATCCCCGCCGGCTTCGAACAGGAAGTTGGTCCAGTTCCAGCCCGCTTCATTACCTTTGCCCATCGGCGCGATGCCGGATATGCCGGCCTTCGGATCTGCTGCCCCTTTCGCCGTGTTGTACATGTCGTCCCAAGTCCAATCCATCGGCGGAACCGGTACGCCCTTCGCATCCAGCAGCTTCTTGTTCACGATCGTGGACGTGATATACCCGTTCTGCGTAACGCCATACACCTTGCCGTCCACGATGAATTGATCCTGGAGCACGGGATTCATGTCGTCCTTGTATTCCCACTCGTTCCAGAACTCCGTGATGTCGGCCACCCAGCCCCGCTCTACGAGCAGCTGTGCTTCCGTAGCCCAAGTGTTATAAAATGTCGGCGCTTCGTTCGAAGCCATCTTGACCCCAATTTCGTTGACGCTGTACTGCCAGTCGTCCTTCACGATGGTCACGTTCGGATATTTCGCCTGGAAACGGGCGATTTTATCATCCTCCTGCTGACGCAGCGTTGTATCATCCGGCAGCGGATAGTGGATCTTGATCGTTATCTTTTGATCCGCGATATCCTGTTTCGGTTCATCCGTCTGCGTTGCAGTCGTTCCACCCGAATTGGCAGTCCCTCCGTCTTTATTGCCGGCCTCCGGCGCTGCTTTGCCTCCGCCGCAAGCGGCGAGCAAGGAGCTGAACAGCATAAGGCAGATCAGTAATGCTGAGAACTTGCGCATGGATACTCCCCTTTTCCTGATTGAATTGATAATGTTCTTTCTTATCTCCATCATAAAATTGAAACTCGGAAAGGACGATGTGCATTCATATGACGATCATGTGCAGGGCTACGATGGTGTACACGCTGCCCTACCCTTTAACAGCCGAGAGACTGACGCTGCGCATAATGAATTTCTGGAACACCAGAAATACGAAGATCGGCGGCACCATAACCATGAACAGGATCGCGAATTTTATGCTGCTGTCCAGGCTCCTAGCGTTGATGACATACTTGTAGATGGCCGTGGCCAGCGTGTACTTGTCCTGCGTCTGCATGACCAGCGACGGCCAGAACCAGTCATTCCATGCCGTGGAGAAGATAAAAATCGCCAGCGTTGCAAAAATCGGGACGGACAGCGGCACGGCAATTCGCAGGAAGCTGCTCAACTCCGAAGCGCCATCGATGCGTGCCGCCTCGAAGATCTCCGGATGAATGCCATCGAAGAAGTTTTTGATCAGCAGGAAGAAGTACGCATTCGCTCCGGCCGGCAGCCAGAAGGCCCAGTAGGAATTCAGCAGCCCCAGCTCCTTCAAATTGACGAAGTTCGGAATCATGTAACTCGACGCAGGTATAAACAAGGTCATGAGAATGAAGAAATAGATGACGCGGTGATAGGGAACCCGGATACGGGAAATGCTGAATGCCGCCAAGCCCAGTACCAGAATTGTCACCAGCAGATTGCCGCCAAAAATAAGCAGCGTATTCTTCAGAAACATCGGCAGATCGATGTATTCCCACCCCTTCGGGAAGTTATCCCAATGCCATTCCGACGGGAAAAAGCGCGGCGGAAACGTATTGATCTCCTGATTGCTCTTCAGCCCGTTAAACATCGTCATGCCGATCGGATACAGCATCGTAAAGACCATCACCGCGATGCACAGCACCATAAACCCGTATATCGCCCTGTTCCACGGTTTTCTCAGATCCGAAGCGGACAGTATGCCTCTCTCTTTCATCCTAGTACTCCTCCCTGTTCATCTTGAATTGCAGGATGCCCAGCAAACTCAGCACCAGAAACATCAAGATGCCCATCGCGGTTCCTGCCCCGTAATCCAGCTGGTTAAACGCGTATTTTACGGTTAGAAGCGCATAGGTAAGCGTGGCCTTGTTCGGTCCGCCGTCCAGCATCGCAAGCTGCGACTGATACGCCTGCGAAGTGCCGATCAGCTGCAGGATCAGCATGAGCATAATCAAATTGCGCATCGAGGGGAGCGTAATGTATTTAATCCGGGCCCATACGCCCGCACCGTCGATCTCCGCGGCTTCATACCAATCCTTCGGTATGCTGAGCACGCCGGCCAGATAGATTAGCATCGCCGAGCCGAATTGCTGCCATGTCTCCATCACGACCAGCGACACCATGGAGAAACGGCTATCCGAAATAAAGGATACCGGTTCTGCCCCAAAGAAGCCGAACAGGGCGTTGATCGGACCTACCGGGTCATACATCCACCTCCACATGCCGTAAAGCACGACGCCGGGTACGACAAACGGTAGATACGCCGCAATCCGGGCAAAGCCCTGGAACAGCTTCAGCTCCGAGATGGCGATAGAGGCCGCGATGGGCACCCAGAAGCCGATGACCAGCGTTAACAGCATGAAATACAATGTATTTCGAACGGAAAGCAGCAGATCGGGATTGCTGAGAACCTTGGCATAATTATCGAACCCGACGAAGGTGTTTCCTTTTACGAAATCGATATGAAAAAAGCTGTAAAAGATCCCTTTCAAGATCGGTACCCACAAAAAGACGATAAAGATCGCAATGGCCGGAACGAGGAACATATACCCCCATATGTACTTCTTCCACAGCGGCTTGCGCTTGTGCTCCTGTCGGGTGCGATGACCGGGCTCTATCCGAGCCTGGCCTTGCGGCATGGCCGTTTCTTCCATCTAAACTCCCTCATTCCTTAATTAAATGTCCAGCTTTAATTTTAAAAAGACAGGGAGTCTTCGAACATGTCTAAAACTATGTGAAGTATAGCCGTTCTTACTTCTTTAGCTCGCTGGGGCTGACGCCGTAGTATTTTTTGAAGATTTTGCTGAAATGCTCCGGAGATTCATAGCCGACTCGCTCCGCGATTTCGTAGCGGCGGAGATCCGTGCTCAGAATCAGGGACCTGCTCTCCTCCATCCGCAGCTTCACGACATACTCCCACAGGCTGCTGCCTGTATATTTTTTGAACAGATAACTCAAATAGTTCGGGCTTACGTGATTGTTCTTGGCTATCTCGTGAATCGTCAATCCCTTCTGGCGGTAATGCTCCTCGATATATTGCCTCGTATTCTCCACGATCCGGTTGCCCTGGCTCGAGAGCACCTCATGCGACGTCTCCTGGGCATAGTTGTGCCAATTGAAATCCCCGTAATAAAACACGTGAAAGTCCTGCAGCTGCTCGCTCCACAGCATCGCTTTGTCCGCCTGACGGCTGAGCACACTCAAAAATTCGGGCCCCCTCAATATTTGGCTGATCCCAACGGTACAGCTTCGTTTCAAGTACAGCTCCACATGGTGGTACAGGCTCCGGCCGATCATCTCCAGATGATGGATCTTGCCGCTCGCATTCTCCTCCATCTCCTGCTCGCTCCATTGGAGGATGATGTTGATGTCCCGCTCCGGCGAATAGAATACGAAGGCGTGCGGCTCCTGCTCCAGCAGCTCCTTGGCGATATTCAGCGCGGCATATTGAATCAGGTTTATATCTTGCCTGGAAAAAGAAGCGCTGCTGTCTTCCCTTAAGCCCAGCTTCATCTTGATAACGGCAAAATAAGGACCGATCAAGCCCAGCTCCGAATCGTCTAGGCCGGCCAGTTGCGGCTGATCCCGCTCCGTGGAGAGCCGCTGATTCAGCCGCTCTATTCGTTCGGAGGGAGGCTCCTCCATCCGAAAATGCTCGTTATCGGCCATGAGAAATGGCTCCATCTGAGGCGCCGGTCGATCCATCTTGAGCAGAACGCTGCGAACCGAATCCAGAAACTGCTCGCTGTTCAGCGGTTTGATCAAATAATCCTTGGCTCCGAGCTGGAGCGCCCGCTGCGCATATTGAAATGTTTCATGGGCTGAAATAATGATCGTCTGAACCCACGGCTTCACGATCTTGGCCTGCTGCATCAGCTCGATGCCGTTCATCTCGCCCATCTGGATATCGGTGACCAGCAGGTCGATATCTCCCATCCGGATGTAATCCAGCGCTTCCTGCCCGCTGTATGCCGTAGCAATCCCATCGATGGCTAGGCCCGAGGACGTTAACAGCCCGGCCAAGCCCTTGCAGATCAAAGGCTCGTCATCTACCACCAAAATGTTATACATCAGGAAACCTCCTGTCCGGTTGCGGTAATGGTTGTTTCTTCTATTCGGGGAATCGTGATCGTCACGCAGGTTCCCCCTTCTTCTCTTGGTTTATATTGCAGACCGCAGCCGCTTCCAAAATGCAGCTGGAGCCGCTCCTGGATATTGCGGATGCCGTAGCCCAGCGAAGGGTCCGGCGCTTCATCATGGAGCAGCCTGTGGATGGACTCGTAGTTTACGGGGCGGAAGCCGTTATCTTCAATGACGATCCGGCATTGCCCCTCCTCCAGATGGCCTGAAATCCGGATGATTCCGTCCTCGCCCATATTTTTAATGCCATGAATAATCGCGTTCTCCAGCAGCGGCTGCAGCGTAATCTTCGGCACATGGTTCACCAGCAAGGACTCGGGCACTTCCCAGTGGACGGTAAACTGATAATCATAACGGTTCAGCTGCAGATTGATATAAGCCCCCGCGTGCTCAAGCTCTTCCCCAAGCGTGATGAGATCCCGCCCACGACTGAGACTGATCTTCATCAATTTGGACAAATCCTTGATCATCTCGGCGGACTCGGTATTGCCCTCCATCGTGCTCTTCCAATAGATGCTTTCCAAGGTGTTATACAGCAAATGGGGGTTAATCTGCTGATACAGCAGCTGCAGCTGCGCTTCCTTCTGCTTCAGATCCATACGGTATTTGTAGTGGATCAGATCATTCAATCGGCGGGCCATGTCATAGATCGTGGAGATGAGGACACTGACTTCATCTTTTCTGCGCCGATAGGGGGTTTCCGGCACGACGTTCCCCGGTTCATACCTTCTCACAAAATGCGCCAGCTTCTGGAGCGGCGTCATCAGGGACTGCCAGAAATAAAAAACGATAATGAGACCCACGGCAAAGTAAGCGATGGAGATGACCTGGATAACACGCTTCATCTCGCTTTGCTGGGCGAGCAGCGTTTTGACGGGCACCTTGTAGACCAGCTTCTGATTGAGCACGTAGTTATAATCAATGACATAGATAAAATCCGACGTGATCACGTCCATGACGCCGATCGTGGATTGGCCCGGATCCGCTTCAGGGGGCAATTCAAGCCTTCCTGCCATGCCTTGTACCGACGAAGTCAGGATATGGTCGTTCCCATCCGTAAAATACAGCTCCCCATCCGGAATCGAGACCGTCGATAACGACTCGCCGATCCGCGCGTCTAAATTCGTGACCACCAGAACGCCGATGGTCCCACCCTTATAAATATTGTTCACGGCCCTCACATAGCTTAAGGTCTCTTGATCCTGCCGCCCTTGTACCGGCGGCGACAGATTCGCTATGCGCTTGAGATACCCGTTCCCTTTCATCGCCACGGCTTCATCGAACCATGACGGCTTCTCCTTCTCATCGGAGAAAAAATATACCCCCGCTTTTCTGCGGTCAGGGTAATAGGGAGCAAAGAAGTAGCTGTTGTCAGGATCATAGACATAGAGCGAGTAATAAACCGGTTCGCGTTCATCCGTCTCTTGGGAGAAGGACAGCAGCATCTTTTCCAGCCGCTCGTAGTTTTTGACGCGAGCGAGAACGGTGTCCTCGGCAAAGGGATCCAGCTGCTGGATCTGCGAATTTTGAATGACCGTGGAGGTCACTTTGTTAACGGTTTCAATATCACGGTTAATCAGCTTAAAGTTCTGCTTGTTCAGTTCGATATAAGCATTGGTCACATGGCGCTTCAGGATTTGACCGGCCATGGAATTCCCGTAGGCGTTCAGCGCAAACAACGGAATGACCAGCACCAGGAACAGCAGAATCATCTGCTGCTTGATATTCATGCGGCCCAGCGGATTTTTGAAGCGGTTCTTCATCGGCCCTTGCACCTCCGGCTTTCTCAAGCATAGCAACAATCCAGCGGCATCAGCGTAGTCATTTCTACGGAAATGATGCGTATTTTTACGATCAGGCAGAAAGTCCTAAGTGGATGTATTAGCCTTACGACAGGCGATTTCCTGCAAAAGCGGCGGGCGTGTCTGGCCCGGGAGTCGATCGATCGAGGAGTGAGGGGGTACTGATCGGACAAGTCTTCACGATATGCTATCCCCAAAATGGAATAACACCCGCATGCGCAATCCTCATCGGATGGAACATGCGGGTGTTATGTGCCGGTTCTCCTTTAGAACGGAAAGAACAGCGGCAGTACCGCCATCATGACCAGGCCGATCACCAGTTGAAGCGGCAATCCGACCTTCACATAATGGCTGAATTTATAACGGCCAGCCGACATAACGAGCGCGTTCGGCGGCGTGGAGAACGGTGACGCAAAGCACATACTCGCTCCGATGGAGACGGCGAACAGAAACGGATACGGACTGGCTCCCATCTGGATCGCAGCCGATAACGCAATTGGCGCGAATAATACGGCGCAAGCCGTATTGCTGATAAACAGGGTCAGTAGCGAAGTGGTGAAATACACCCCTGCCAGCAGGGCAAGCGATCCATAGCTGCCCAGCGAATGGACCAGCATATCCGAGATCAGCGTGGCGGCTCCCGTTTTCTCGATAGCAATGGACATCGGTATCATGCCGCCAATGAGCACGATGCTCTCCCAGTTGACCGTCTTATAGGCCTCCTCCATGTTGCGCACGCATCCGAACACCACCATCAACACCGCGGCAATCATCACGGAGGCCACCGCCGGAATCCATTCGGTCACCAGCAGGATCACCATCAAGAGCATAATCCCGGCCGCAATCGGCGCTTTGTGGTCCATCGTCACTTTGCGCGACTCCTCCACGGGCTGCCCCACCACCACGACATCCGTTTGTTCGGCCGCCAGAAGGGCTATATCCTTCCATGTTCCCTGAACGAGCAGTGCGTCGCCAAAGCGCATTTTCTCTTCCTTCAGATGATGCAGAAGATACTGTTCTTTTCGCTGAATCCCCAATATGTTCACCCGATATTTCTCGCGGAAACCCGAGTGCTTGACGAGCCGGCCAATCAGGCGCGAGGACGGAGTCAGCATCACCTCGGCAATGCCGACGTCACTCGTGGCGTATTGCGACTCCTCCGTACGTTTTCGATGCTCGGGTACACGCTGGTCCAGCATGACAAGCCCATACGTCTCCGCAAACTCCGAGGCCCGCTCGAACGGGCCGTTCACATACAGAATATCGTCTTCCTCAATCACGGTCTCGGGACCGGCGATTTCCTGGTTAATCGTTTTGAAGAATTGATTCTTGGCCGACATTTTACGGCGGATTTCAATGACGTTCACTTCGAACTTCGCCGGAATGTCCAGCTCCCGCAATGTTTTGGATCGAATGGAGGAATCGGCACTAACCTGAATCCGATACAGGTTCTGGGTCAGCCGATACTGTTTGGCCAGCTCTCGAAGCGAGCGCCCGCCCTGTTTACCTGCGCCCCCTTCTTCATTGCTGGGAAGAAAACGGCGAAGGAACAATATCGCGATGATCCCCGTTGCCAAACACACAAGTCCGATCGGCAAAAAAGCAAAGAACGACAGCCGTTCGTATCCTGCGTTAATCAGCGTCTCCTGAATCACGAGATTTGGCGGTGTGCCAATTAACGTGAGCATGCCCCCCAAGCTGCTGGCAAAAGCAAGGGGCATCAGCAGCCGCCCCGGATTAATCTCGGCGCTGAACGCCAGACTGACAACAATGGGCAGCATGACCGCTACCGTGCCGGTATTGCTGACGAATCCGCCAATGAGCGACGTTACCAGCATGATCATAATCAAGAGCCGGGTCTCGCTTCCCCCTCCAAGCTTCAGCAGCTTTCCGCTTGCCATCTTGGCCAGCCCGGTCTGAAAAATCCCCCCGCCCACAACAAACAAACCGATCATCATGATGACAACCGAATTGGAAAAGCCCGAAAGGGCTTCAGCCGGACTTAAAATGTCCGTTAACATAAGTACCATCAACACGCCGATCGCGACCAAATCCGACCGCACTTTTCCCGACATGAACAATGCGGATGCCACGGCCAAAACAGACAACGTAACGATCATCGGTCCATTCATTCCTTGTTCCCCCTATCATGCCCTATCTATGTTTCTTCCAAGATTCGACATTCGGCAACCCTTTCCCTACCGCTTTCACGCATCTGCACTTTCCATATGTCAGGAAAGGGGTTCAAAATCTGATCTGATGTCAAACCACCCATGAAAGGAAATGATGTCGTATTGTACCATCTGCCTGGAGTTACTTATGTTAAAAACATCACAAAAACGCTAATGACAAAAAAAGCTGCATCGGCTCCTTCCAGCCGATGCAGCTTGCTTATGGGATTACAAATTAATGAATGCGGTACGCAATTTGGTGCTGTATTGAACGTCAAAACCAAGACCGGATGCAATCACCGCGAGCGGGACGTAGGTTTTATCCTCTTTTCCTACTTTTTGCAGGAAAGCCGGCGTATCGATCGGTACAGCCGTTCCGTTAACTTGAACGGTTTTGGCACCGATCTTCACTACCACCGTCTGATCTCCAAACGTAATCGTTGCACTGGACGTTTTATTTTCCCATGTGGTCGTCGCCCCCACTGCATCTACGATATCCTGTATCGCTACGTAATTCAGATTATCGCGAAGAATCGGCTTATACGGCGTGTTCAGCTCCTGCCCCTTCACGATGATGCGCATCGGCTGCCCCTGTTCTTGAACAGCGGGATTCTTGTAGCTGCCCCAGATCGTCTCTGCGAACACACCGGCCATCGTCTCATATCCATATTGGTTCGGATGAATATCGTCTTTCAGGATATGGGTCATCGTCAGCTCGGAGCCCACGAACTTCTTCGCCACATGGGCTACCTTAATATTCACGCCCTGAGTGGCAAAACTGTCAGCTACGCCTTCCACCAGCTTCGTAAACTCTCCGGATGCTGCCAGCAGTTTAGCATATGCGACCTCGTCAGCGACTTTGGGCACCGGATTATACTGGTCCGCCACCACAATTGCGGCATCCGGATTGATGGCGTGCAAGTTGGTAATGACGGATGAGACATTATCGGTATAAATTTTGAACAGTTCCTGCATCTTTGCTTTCAACTGTTCATCGCTTAATGTTTCAACGGTACTGACCAGACTCATCATGTCATTGCCGCCGATCGTAATGGTTATCAGATCCGCACCCGCGATAATCGGCTTGGCTTTCGCTGCTTCAGCGCCAATCTGCTTCGTGCGCGGATCGATGCCGCTTAGCCCTGGTTGCAGCTCTTCCGCCGTAATTGGGCGTTCATCCAAGACGGCCTTGACGTAATGGTTCAGCCCATCGGTTTTCAGGCCGCCGATCCCCAAATTCGTTATCTCGGTCCTGCCGTGGAACAAACCTTGCTCATACAGCCGGTCAACAAAACCGTAAAGCTTGCTTTTCAGATCCATTCCCGGCTCATACCCGACGGTCAACGAGTCCCCCAACGCTACAATATGATATGTATCCTTGGCTGTAACCTCATCGGCATAAGCCGGCGCAACGCCTGGTCCAACCAGTGCCACCGCGAGCGTCAAGGTGCCGGTTACTGCCGCCAGCCCCTTCTTCCATTGTTTGAACATGCCTTCACTCCCTCAACGTCAATATCTTAGTACAGCCTTATTTTACCACCAGCAATCTGTGAATGGTACTGAACTCAACCAGGACGATAAGGTTTCATGAGAAGATAAGCGAATAAATAGCCAAGGGATGCAGCTCCAAACCAAGCAAATATCCCAGGCGTGGCTGCCAGATACAGGCTTGGCAATATCGACCATCCAAAAGCAACCAGCAGCAGCAACCGGTAGGAATAAAGCACCCCGAGCATCGCCAAGCTGGCTGGAAGAAACAGCATAATATACGTAGTTAAGGCTGGTTTCCAGCTGGTCTCATCGGAATAAGGGTTGAAGAATATAAGGATGCACCATAACATCATGGAGGCTGCCCCTGATGCGGCTCCCAGGACATGACATATTTGAAGCCGAACTCGCACCGATCTCCCCCCCTATGTGGACAAGGTAATCATAGTCACACCAACTTGATCTAGCCTTGAACAGTATTATCTTGGCCAGCCATCATAAAAAAATGGACAGCACGCTCTATGCTGTCCATTCCTGGTTCGGGCCTTTAACGAAGATGTCCCGCTTCTCTAAACATCCCATCCCTTAAAGCGCTATCAAGCTTCTTCACCTGAATCCTCAGGCTTATCCTTCTTAACTGCCTTATCCATGTACTTGTCATAGCGATCATCCACTTCCTTCGCCATGCTGCGGTACTTCTGCGTCTCTTCCACAATAGGATCGAGCTGCGTCTGAATTCGGATCTCGTATTTCGGAGAGAGAAGCCTGCGCTCCTCCTTCTCCCGATCCTTCTTCTGCATTTCACCGTCCGTTAACATCTCGCTGAGCTGGCGCTCCAAATCCTGATCCGACTTCTCATTCATCGTAAGCACACTCCTTTATCAAGCGGTTGTAAGTGACCTGCATTTCTCTGTCGTCCCTGGCCGTTTAGCGAACCAAAGCTTCGCCGGCGTCTTTTAGTGTATCCAGAAAACGCTGATGAATCAGCCCGTTGGTAGCCGCCAAATGACGCACCGACAGATCATATGGCTTTCCTTCCGTATCGGTTACTTTACCGCCGGATTCCTGAACCAATAGTGCGCCTGCAGCAACATCCCAAGCGCTCAAGCCGTGCTCCCAGTATCCGCTTAGCCGGCCGGCAGCCACATAAGCAAGATGAAGCGCAGCGGAGCCGCCTGCTCTTACATTGCGGACCATCGGCAGCAGCGCCTGCAGCTCCGCCATATTCAGCGGCAGGTTGACCGTGCTGTCCAGCGGGAAGCCCGTGGCCAGCAAGCTGTCCGACAATTGATCTTCCTTGGAAACATAGGTAGGGTTGCCGTGAACGTAGGCCCCTTTTCCTTTTTCCGCAACAAACAACTCGTCCCGGGAAGGGTCGTAAATAACGCCGACAATGACTTCTCCATGATGAGCCAGTGCAATCGACACGGAATAAAACGGAAATCCATGAACATAGTTCGTCGTTCCGTCCACAGGGTCAATAATCCAGAGATACTCTTCGTCCTTGGCGTCCTCGAGTGCCTTATTGTAGGCATCGGTACCCGGGGCAACCCCTTCTTCTCCGAGGATCGCATGATCCGGAAAGTGGGTCAAAATCAGTTTGCGGATCATCTGCTCCGCGCCTTTGTCCACCTCGGTTACGATATCCTGTGCCGAAGACTTGGTGCTCAACTGCTTGACGGTACCGAGTTTGCTCTTAATCCACTCTCCCGCTTTGGCGGCGCAATTAATCGCAACGGCGGTGTAGCTCTTACTGCTGACAACATAAGGAATCTTTTCATTCTCGTTCAAAGCACTCACTCTACTTTCTATATAAATCTAGTGATTATTGACAATCCCTACATCCTATTCAGTCATGGCGGTAATCGAAAGGGCAATCAAGGGAAAATTCCGCCTATTTCAATAAAAGTCCGTCCTATGCTGTGCACCTGAATGCTTGGCGAGAACGAACTTTTTTATCCGATGTCATGTGTTAAGGGGAATCTCTGTTTGGATACTTCCAACGTAACCCAAAATCCATCAACTTGCAAGTGTTTAACAAGCTCATCTTATCGGGTTATGGGTTTACTTCGATGGAAGCACCGTCGAGAATGGTTACGCCCTCTTCCGTATAATCTCCCAAATCCTTCATCAGATCAAACAAGGCGCCGTCCTTCATCTTCGCTTCAATCATGACGTCCACCTTCGGCGTAGCCCCCGCAATATTCCGTAAAAACGCCAGCAATGGCACGACATCCACCCCATCCGCATGGCTGCGGATATCGGTAGGGCTCTTGGGACTGGATACGTGAATCTTGGGCGGCAGCGGCTGCGCCCGGTCCGAATCGGCCTGCGCAAGCGGCGTCTCCCAGGTGCGAAGGATATCCGGCCACAGCTCCCAGGGAGCCTCGCCGTCGTTATTGACCCACTGATGATGGATGTCCAGTACCATCGGCAGCCCGGTCTGCTTGCATACGTCCAACGTTTCCTGGGCGGTAAAGGTTTTATCGTCATTTTCAAGGGTCAATCGTTCCTTGATGTGCGGCTCAAGCTCATGAAAATGTTCAACGAATCGCGCCGCTGCCGAGGGCTTGTCCCCATAAGCTCCCCCGATGTGGATGTTGTTCTTCATCGAAGCAGGCAGCTCCATCGCCCGCAGCATATGGACGTGCGACTCCAGATCACGGATCGAGTTGGCCAGCACTTCGGGACGCGGCGTGCTCAGCACCGTGAAATGATCCGGATGAAAGGAGACCCGCATCCCGTGCTTTTTCACGAATTCCCCAATGGCCTGAAAGCCTTCCCGCAAAGCCGGGAACGGATTCCAATCCTGCATATCTTGATGCGTGGCCAGCGGAATCAGCTTGGACGAGAAGCGGTACACCTTGATATCGTGAGCCGCATTATGCTTTAGAAGCCGAAGGGTATTATGTAGATTCTCATTCGCAATCCGCTCCAGTTTGTGTAAGCCGGCCTCACGGTCATTCAGCTTCATAAAACTCTTCATGGTCATCGTCTTGGAAGGAGAAGCATTCTGCACGACCGTGGACATGGCCACATAACCGAAACGGACAATCATGCATGGTCTCCAAAGAACATTTCGTGAGCCAGCGCTGTTTGTACGCGTGCTTCCTCATCCGTCAATTTGCGGATCAGCTGCAGTTCGACCGAAGTGACCTCGCGGCCCTGGAAGTTAATCTCCGATACGCATGCAGTGATCAGGACGATGGCCACCGCCTGGTTATCCGGCGTATAAGCAATAACCTTCTGTCCTGTCGGAAATACCCGAAGCCCGTCCTTCAGCATTTTACCGCGGCCGTATTCCAGCAGCTCATAGAGCTCCTGCTCACTCTTAAACTTACAAACGGAATTGAACTCGGTTTGAAATCCCATACTACGTATCTTCCTTTCATCCCATAATATTAGACTCAAGGGGAGCCGTATTAAATAGCGCGGACTCCCCCTGGTGTTTCATATCCTATTGTGACGGCTTACGCCTGGTTCTCATAAATCAGGGATTGCTTGCGGTTGTACCGCTCAAGGCCCAGCTCGATCATCCGGTCAAGCAGCTCGCGGTAGGACACGCCCGTTTCCCGCCACAAGAGCGGGTACATGCTGAACGGCGTAAAGCCAGGCATCGTGTTCACTTCATTGATCAGAATCGCGCCGTCCGAGCGGCGGACAAAGAAGTCGGCCCGAGTAATGCCGCCGCCTTCAATCGCTTTGAACGCGGTAATGGCGAGGTCGCGCAGACGATCAGCCGTATCCGGCTCGATTTCGGCCGGAATTTGCATCTGTGATTGTCCATCCGTATATTTGGCCGCATAGTCGTAGTATTCACTGGAAGAGACAATTTCACCCGGAACGGATGCCATCGGCTCATCATTGCCCAGCACGCTGACCTCCACTTCGCGCGCATCCACGAACTCTTCAACGATGATCTTGTCATCGAACCGGAGCGCGGATTCAATCGCCGCCTTAAGCTGCTCCCGGTTCTTAGCCTTGGATATGCCGACGCTTGAACCCAGGTTAGCCGGCTTGACGAAGCTCGGGTATCCGAGTTTGTCCTCGATATCCTTCAGCACTTCATGTTGGCTCCGCTCCCATTGGGTACGATTGAAATAACAGTACTCGCATTGCGGCAATCCCGCTTGGGCGAAGAGCTTCTTCATGACGACTTTATCCATCCCCGCTGCCGACGCAAGCACACCGGTTCCCACATAAGGAATGTCCGCCATTTCGAACAGTCCCTGAATCGTTCCGTCCTCACCGAACGTCCCGTGAAGCAGCGGAAACATAATATCCACCGCCTGACTCTCTTGGCCATACAATCTGCTGAACACGGCGTTCAGCGCGGTTTGCGTGCCTTCCCCTTCAGCCAGCTTCAATTCTTCCAGCTGGGCAAAAGGAGCCGACAGCTTGCTGCCGATTCTCCAGCTACCCTGCTTGGAAATATAAAATGGAACAATCTCATATTTATCAAAATCAAAAGCGTTCATGACCGCGAATGCCGTGGATAACGACACCTCATGCTCGCCGGATTTCCCCCCGTATACTAAACCTACCGTCAATTTATCCTGTCCCATGTTAACCTCTCTCTTGTCCGTATTGCAGCACGACATGCTGTCACTTAAAAATAATCGGGGATATGGTAAAACCGGTATTCGGTATTATCATTCCAAGCGTAGGAATCTCGGTAGTCCCAATAGCGATGGCGGCTGGACACCGTATGTGCATTGACGAGCGGCATACCGCCCGCGTCAAACGCCGTCACGATGGTGCTGTGCTGAAACGCGCCGTCACCATCCCAGTCGTATACGATGACATCCCCCAGCATCAGCTGTTCGGGACGTTCCACCCGCTCGGCCCGCAGCCCCGAGGTACTGGCGTTCAAATAATGCGCAAAGCTGTTCGATACCGCCCAGCTGTAGCTCCACCATTCCCGTTGGTTTACGTACCCCTTGTACCACCATCCCGTTTCTCTTTTACCAGTATAGTGGATTGGGGCTTTGCCTGCAAAGAGGCACTGGGAGATATAATTCGTGCAATCCACGTCAAATTCCTCAAACTCCGGATTCCCGGAATCCCACCAACGGTCGGCATATGCAGCTGCGGCTTCACGCTCGTAACGGCCGGACCGCGGGCTGCTGCCGGCGGCGTATACGCGGCCGTTCATAAAGGGAATGGACGGCTCTCTTCCAGCCCCATCCGCGCCTGCTGCCGGAACATCGGCTCTTTGCAGGGGATGGCGTTCATCCTGCAGACGTTCGATGCCTACGATCAACCAGGCATCCCCGTCCCGGATCAGCGTCAGCCGCTCTCTAAAAACCGTATCTTCCCGGTGCGTCATCCCTCTTTTTTCATAATAAAATACGCTGTGAAGCCGCACGTCCGCGACCACATCATCCTCCGTCTCCCTCAGAATGCGCAGGAGGCGGGCACGAGTCTCGCTCTTAAGCGGCGTAACCTCCCGCTGCGCATACCACGACTGCAGCCGAAACTGCCTTTCTCCTCTCTCTACCAGGAAATTCAGATCTGCTACAATCTGTTCTTTCAGGCCTGAAGAATAGTCCACGCGATTTTGGTTATATTGATTGACGTAAATATATAGAGCTTGCTTCCAAGGCTTCTCTGCTTGCTTCAGACTGTTCATCTACTCTCCTCCTCTAACCTTGCCTTTCACGCTGTTCCCTATCACAACTATATGAAGAAAATGTTCGGGCTATGTACTTCGGTCAAGAGAATACAGAAACACCGGGATCACAGCGACTGTATTCGGGTAAAAAACAGGCTTGTTTTCACCTTTTTGAAATACGTTTCTTCTATAAAAAATGCTTTACGCAGCGAGTTGAAAACGGTATACTTAAAGTAGTTAATTTATGAAATTAGGTTTCACCTAGTGAAACGAAAGAGGATTTATCTCAAGGTGTCTTTATTCGATTTATGAAATGACTTAAGGAGGTTCATCAATGCCAGCAAAGGATCAATTCTCCATCTCCCGCAACCTGGAGGTGGGCGGTAAAAGTTACCGTTATTTCAGCCTGCAGGCTCTCGAAGAGCAAGGATACGGAAGTGTATCCAAGCTTCCTTTCTCCATTCGGGTGCTGCTGGAAGCAGCCGTGCGTCAGTTCGACGGACGCGCAATTACCGAAGATCATGTAAAACTCTTGTCCAAGTGGAATGAAGGACGCGACAACAACAAGGAAATTCCGTTCATTCCTGCCCGTATCGTATTGCAGGACTTCACCGGTGTTCCGGTTGTCGTAGACCTTGCAGCTATGCGCGACACCGTTAAAAAATCCGGCGGCGACCCTAAACAGATCAACCCTCTCGTTCCGGTTGACCTCGTTATCGACCACTCCGTCATGGTTGACGCTTTTGGTACCGATCAAGCTCTGGAAACGAATATGAAGCTTGAATTTGAGCGTAACGAAGAGCGTTACCGCTTCCTCCGCTGGGCTCAAACGGCATTCAACAACTTCCGCGCAGTTCCTCCTGGAACGGGGATCGTTCACCAGGTTAACCTGGAATACCTTGCTTCCGTAGCGGCTACGAAGACGGTTGACGGCGAAACGCTGGTCTTCCCTGATTCCCTCGTAGGTACGGACTCCCATACAACCATGATCAACGGTCTTGGCGTTGTGGGCTGGGGCGTAGGCGGTATCGAGGCGGAAGCCGGCATGCTCGGCCAACCGCTGTATTTTGTAACGCCTGAAGTTATCGGCTTCAAGCTGACAGGCAGCCTGGCCGAAGGCGCAACAGCGACTGACCTTGCCCTCACGGTAACCGAGCTTCTCCGCAAGAAAGGCGTTGTAGGTAAATTCGTAGAATTCTACGGCCCTGGTCTCGCGAACATCAGTCTGGCTGACCGCGCAACGGTAGCCAACATGGCTCCGGAATACGGCGCTACCATCGGCTTCTTCCCGGTTGATAGCGAAACCCTGGCTTATCTCCGTAATACGGGCCGTACCGATGAGCAGGTTGAGCTCGTGGAGAGCTACTATAAAGCGCAAAACATGTTCCGTACGGCAGATACGCCGGACCCTGAGTTCTCCGATGTGATCGAATTGGATCTCGCTTCGGTTGTACCGAGCTTGGCTGGACCGAAACGTCCGCAAGACCGTATCGAGCTTACCAACATGAAACAAAACTTTAACGATATCATCCGTACGCCAATCGACAAAGGCGGATACGGCCTCAGCGATGAGAAAATTGCGGAAACCGTTAAAGTCAATCATAAAGACGGCTCTACCAGTGAAATGGGAACGGGTGCGGTTGTTATCGCAGCCATCACCAGCTGTACGAACACGTCCAACCCAAGCGTTATGCTCGGTGCAGGTCTCCTGGCGAAGAAAGCCGTTGAACGCGGCCTGACGAAGCCTGGCTATGTGAAGAGCAGCTTGACCCCAGGTTCCCTTGTCGTAACCGACTACCTCGAGAAGTCCGGTCTCTTGCACTACCTTGAAGCTCTCGGCTTCTATGTTGCAGGCTATGGCTGCGCAACTTGTATCGGTAACTCCGGTCCATTGCCGGATGAAGTGAGCGAAGCGATTGCCGACAACGACATGACGGTAGCCGCCGTATTGTCGGGTAACCGTAACTTTGAAGGCCGCGTGCATGCTCAAGTCAAAGCCAACTACCTGGCTTCGCCGCCATTGGTTGTTGCTTACGCTCTGGCAGGCACAGTGAACATCGACCTGCAGAACGAACCGATCGGCTACGATCCGAACAATGAGCCTGTCTATCTGAAAGACATCTGGCCAACGAGTGCGGAAATCCGCGAAGCGATCGGTCAAGCCGTTAGCCCTGACGCTTTCCGTGAGAAGTACGAGAATGTGTTTACCGCCAATGAGCGTTGGAACAAGATTCCTGTTCCTGAAGGCGAGCTGTACGAGTGGGACGATCAATCCACTTACATCCAGAACCCGCCATTCTTTGAAGGTCTGGGCAACGGCCTGAACGACATCCAGGACATCAAGGAAGCGCGCGTGCTTGCTCTCTTGGGCGATTCCGTTACAACGGACCATATCTCCCCAGCGGGTAACATTGCAGTGAACAGCCCGGCCGGTAAATATCTGAGTGACCGCAACGTGGAACGCAAAGACTTCAACTCCTACGGCTCCCGCCGTGGTAACCACGAAGTTATGATGCGCGGTACCTTCGCTAACATCCGGATCCGTAACCAGGTAGCTCCGGGTACGGAAGGCGGCGTTACGACTTACCTGCCAACGGAAGAAGTGATGTCCATCTATGATGCTTCGATGAATTATCAAGCAGGCGGACAGAACCTCGTCGTTATCGCCGGTAAAGAATACGGTACAGGAAGCTCCCGTGACTGGGCGGCAAAAGGTACGTATCTCCTCGGCGTCAAAGCCGTGCTGGCTGAAAGCTTCGAGCGTATTCACCGCTCCAACCTTGTGGGCATGGGCGTTCTTCCGCTCCAGTTCCAGGAAGGTCATGGCTGGAAGAGCCTTGGTCTGAACGGCCGCGAGACATTCGATATCCTGGGCCTCAGCAACGATGTGAAGCCAGGCCAGGAATTGACTGTTGTCGTTACGCGTGAAGACGGAACCCAATTCGAGTTCCAAGCTATCGCCCGCCTCGACAGCATGGTGGACGTGGACTACTACCACAATGGAGGTATCCTCCAAACGGTACTGCGTCAAATGATCGCATCGAACCAATAAGACACACCCTATAGGCGCTTTAGCCTTAGGAACAAATCCCCATCATCCGCTTATGGATGATGGGGATTTTGTTATTTTTCGGTACTTTTTTCCTGAATATTGGATTTTCCGTTTCGGACGATGCCCATAAGGTTAATTGGTAAAAAACATTTCCGGAAATCCATACCCAGGAGGAAAGTATCTATGATCAAAATACATACGATGGCTTCGTTCCAATATCAATACCACCGGCCGCAGCCGGTGGCAGCGCCTAAGAAAGAGGAAACGACGGATAAAGCCCTCACCTTTCAAGAGATCCTTAATCAGAAAATGAAGGAAAAGAACGTGAAGCTGACTTAAGCTGCCCTTGCCTGTACATAGCGATGCCGTCACGGCAAAAGGACCGTCCCTACGATCACCAAGATCATGGGTCCGGTCTTTTTGCTCGTTATCGAACACTCGTCCCCGCATAAAAATGACCGGGCAGCTGTATCACATGGGGCCGCCCGGTCATTCAATAACTTATAGTGATGCTGTCCGCACTCTCGCAATAGAATGAATTAAATCATCATTCCCATTTCCCGTGCCGCCTCCATCAGGATTGGCGCATGTTCGCGAAGCGTTTCCGCTGACAGGCGGGTGACTGGCCCTGACATCGACAGTGCTGCCGCCACTTGACCATTCCGGTCAAAGATGGGTACCGATACCGCAGCGGCTCCAGGCTCGCGCTCTTCGATGCTGATCGCGTATCCCTTCTCCAGTATTTCGGCCAGCTGCTGCCGGTAAACGATCCGGTCGACAGATTCCGGCCAATCCGGCGCATTCAGCAGCTCCTCCTGATCGGCCGGTGGCGCAAAGGCCACCAGTACCTTGCTGGAAGCGCCAACCGACAACGGAAGTCGCACTCCGACCTGGGCGACCCGCCGAATGCCCTGGTTGCTCTGAACCGCTTGAATCCGAAGACGATCCGAACCGTCTCTTAAATACAAGCTCACCGTTTCCCCAAGCCGATCCCGTAAGGCCTCCATCGCGGGCAGAAGGCGTATCGCCGGGTCGTCGCTTTGAGACAGATGCATGGACAGCTCCCATATCTTCAAGCCGAGCCGATATTTCTCCGTCTCTTTGTTACGCACAACGAATCCTTTGTCTTCCAGCGTTGTTAGCAGCCGATGAACGGTACTTTTATGTAATCCGATAAGGGTAGAAATCTCTGTGAGGGCAAGTTCACTGTCTTTCGTAAAACACATCAATATATCAAGCGCCCGCTCTACAGCACGCACCGTCAATTTACGGTCTTCCATCCCGACCAGCTCCTCTCCTGTTTCATTCTATGAAACCTGGTTACAAGAATTATATGAGAATTCTTCTCAAAAGTAAACCATGGAGACAGGGACTTTACAGTTGTCTTACAATCTATGGATTTGCATTGACTTTATAGGCATCCGGGCATACGATTATTATAATTTCAACTCTTTCATGTTAACGAAACATATCCAGACTATATGGTAAGGAGGGGCCACTTATGAGCACAACGACTGGTAGTAATGCCCCACTCTCCCAATTAAATGACACGCCAGCCGAGCTGTCGACGGGCTTGGTTCGTTTAAAGCATATTATATTAGCGTTGTTATTATCTGTCGTTTTTTTCCTTGTTTTCTGTTTTATTGCGCTTCATGCCTATATTGCTTGGGTTTTGTCGAATCCGACGGTTGCTCCGCTGTACTCCAATCCCAAGCTTGCTAAAGAGATGAATTACGAGAATGTCACGTTCCACTCCATTGACGGCAAACGAAATATAAATGGATGGTATATCCCGGCCGAGAACTCCTCCAAAACCATCGTGCTCAGCCATGGATACGGCGCTAACCGGGAGGAAACCTGGGTACCGATGTACGATATCGCCCATTACGCGCACAACATGAATTTTAATGTGCTGATGTTTGATTACGGTTTTGCCTCACAGACCAGCAAGGAAGTGGCAACCGGGGGCAAGGAAGAGAAACGCCAACTTCTTGGAGCCATTGAGCATGTGAAGCAGCGCGGCGCGAAGCAAATTGTCGTCTGGGGCTTCTCCATGGGTGCCGGTACGGCGCTGCAGGCAGGGCTTGAGACCAAGGATGTAGATGCCATGATTCTGGACAGCGCCTTTTTATTGGAGCCGGACACGCTTTACCACAACATTCACAACCAGATCAATCTTCCTCGTCATCCGTCCCTGGAGATTCTGGAGCTGCTCTTCCCGGTGCTCAATGGCACCAGCCTGGATCAGATCCCGTACAATGAGGTGAAGAAGCACGATTATCCGTTCCCGACCTTGTTCATCCACGGAACGAAAGACGACAAGGCACCTTACCCGATCGCCGAGAAGATTGCTTCCAACCAAACCCATACGGATTCGGATTCCTGGATTGTAGAGGATGCGCATCATGAGCTTATCTTCCGTGAGCACCCTAAAGAATATCTGCGCAGAGTATCCACCTTTCTAGGAAAACTCGAAACACCGGATGGATCCTGATGCTTTATTGATCATACGATCCACCTCCCCCTGCTGCTTGGATGCGGCGGGGGTATTTTTATTTCCCCCTCATAATACAGGCTGCCACGTGAATATAGTGTGTTTAGTGAACCTGATACTGGAGGGAACGGACATGTTATTTATTTACGGAGCAAAGCTCCCGGTACGATTACTCGAAGAGATTCGCTATTGGAAGCATCAGGAAAGGAAGCATACTGGCCTTATCAAAGCCGTTGTGCCGGAGCTGGAGCCGGACTATGTCAAAACGCTGGATCAATGGGCCGTGGTATTCTCCGACACGGAAAAAGCAGCAGACGAACTTCTGCGCCACATTCTCCGTTATGACGGGCCTCCTTCGCAGCAGGTGCTGGCCCAGGTTGAACAGCTGCTGCGCGCTTCCTGCGAGCAATCCAGAGAGCTCATCCGCCAACTGCATGGCTTGAAGGAGCATAGTGAGGCTGTTCGGAAAGTGCCGCTTGCCAGCACGGTGCTGCACCATGTGATTCGGGAGTCCGAATACTTCCTGAACGCGCTGGAGACGCTCAACTCCGCTGGAGCGCTGGAGAGATTTATGGATGTGGAGATGCCGGTGCAATCCATGAAGCTTCACGAGGCCTCCTCCCCACCGCCATCTCGCTCTGAGGCTGATCTGTCCATTCAAGGCATGGGAGACAGCGGCAAGGCCGTACCGATTGGCGGACATCGCCTTCCTCCGCTGCCTTACGCATATAATGCGCTGGAGCCTCATATCGACGAGAAAACCATGCGGATTCATCACGATATCCATCACCAAAGCTACGTCGACGGTTTAAACAAAGCAGAGAAAAAACTGGAGGCGGCCAGAAAAAGCGGCGATTTCGAGCTGGTGAAGCATTGGGAACGCGAGCTGGCTTTTCACGGTGCCGGCCACTATTTGCACACGATCTTCTGGGACATTATGAACCCGCAGGGCGGTGGGGAACCGGGCGGGGAGCTTGCCCAGCAGATCAAGAAGGATTTCGGAAGCTTCGATCGCTTTAAAAAGCACTTCTCGGAAGCGGCAGACAAAGTGGAAGGCGGCGGCTGGGCGATCCTCGTCTGGAGTCCGCGCAGCCATCGACTGGAAATTCTACAAGCCGAGAAGCATCAGAACCTCTCCCAGTGGGACGTCGTACCTCTTCTGGCACTGGATGTATGGGAGCACGCCTACTACCTCAAACATCAAAGTAAACGCAAGGATTACATCAAGGATTGGTGGAACGTGGTCTACTGGCCGGCGGTTGCGGAGCGTTTCAAGCATGCCAGTGAGCTGAAATGGAAGCCTTTTTAATTCAAAGCCTTGCTGGGTTGCTTCACATTGGTTAATATTGGGTATGTTGTCTATAGCCCTCCTTACTTCATTATGGAGTTTAAGGAGGGCTTATCCTTATTCAAAGGGGTGATTCTCTGTACACTGGAGCACATTGGATAAAGGGGTCGGGATTGCTTACCTTACTCATCCTTTTTTTTGTATCCGTAGGATGCGGCCATCCGTCTTCCATCAACAATAACAATCGCCATGGCAATGAATCCATCGTTGCAGCAAGCAATGCTGCAATTCAATACTTTAAGGAAACGTACGATATGGAGGTCCAAATAACGAGCCAAAATAAATTACCTACATATGTCGCCGATGAAATTGATGTTGGAGGTTTTGTCATAGGGCATCCCGATCAGACTTTCAATTTATCTGTAAACTACAAGACCCTTGAAACCGGGCACTTGGTCATGAGTCCAGAATTGGACAAGATTATTAAAACTAAGGAATAATCCGAGCCTATTGTTAGGTCTTTTTTACTACATATCTGGTTATTTATTCGGTTGAACGCTACCATATGCTGGATTATGATATGACAGTAAGCTTGGTGCGCCACAACTACATTGCCTAAGGCGAAACGAAGAGAAACGATGCGTTCCAAACCAGTACTGCAAGATGCAGCATGCCTGTAAGAGCAGAACATCACCACTGAAGGGATGGGTCAGTGTGAACAGTAGTTTCAAATCACGTGTTTTCATTTTTGCTTTTGTGCTTATCATTTTAATTGTTGGAGGATGCCAGCCAGTGAACAATAACCAAGCCAATACAGACGACAGCTCGGACGAAGTCATAACGAAAGCTAAGACCACAGCCGTTGAGCATTTTAAAGAGAAATACAACTTGGATGTCGAGATTACCAAAGAAGAGATGATGCCTTCTATTGTAGCGGACAAGGTCAACCTTGAAGGGTTTGTAGTAGATCATCCGGAACAAACCTTTAAAATATCCGTCGATTTCAACACAGGCGAGACATCTAATTTCGTAATGAACCCGGAGCTCAGAAAAGCGATTAAGGGCGAGTGATGGGTTGTGCTGCCTTTTGGCTGTAACTAAAGGTTCTGATCCTGCTGAGTCATGTTAAGGAGGGAGTATATTTGAGTTCACCGCAAGTGGATGACGAGACGTACCGATTGATGTCAGAAGCGGCTTATCTCGATCTGAAAAAAGAAGATACCGTTGAGGACTTGCCTGGGTGGGAGGTCCTTGAGGACTATAAGAGCAACAGCATATCTGGTTTTGATGCGGTAACTTTTTACAACAAGGAAACGAATCAGGCCGTTATCGCATACCGGGGCACCGAGGCAGGCAAAGACTTATCCCATGCTCTCCCCGATTATTTGGCCGATGCGGACATTGGCATTGAAGAGATCAAAAGAAAAATCCCGGAATTTCGGCCACCTTGGGCGGACCATGTAGACAAAGTCAAAGAAGCCACGGGGATTAACGATGTCACGGATTGGTTCGGTGAACAATCGCGGCAGATCGATAAAAAAACGGATATATTGGGAACCAACCAGTTGTATCAAGCCGAGGATTATGCGCTGGAAATGAAGGAGAAATACAAGGGTGTTGATTTCACCCTCACGGGTCACTCCCTAGGGGGAGCCAACGCGCAATATGCTGCCGCCTATACGGGCATGTCGGCTGTCACCTTCAGCGCTCCGTCGGTCATCGGAAGCCTCTCCCCTGAAGCCAGAAGAAAGGCAGAGAACGGGGAATTCGATTCCCAAATCATTAATTTCGCCCATCCAGGCGACATTATTGCCAGCGGCGCGCTCGGCGGCTTCGATGGCCACGTCGGTTCTACCTATTACATAGACTCCAGTTATAAAGACGCCAATGACGGTCTCAGTATAAAAGAAAAAATTGATAATACACTGGGCGGCCCCAATTATCATCAGCTTGACCGCTATCGATTCGAGGATGGCTACGTTTCGAACCGTCTTTATGACGGTGCTACCGATAAAGCTGTGGATTCGCCTAGAATCCCTGCTCACAGCAATCTCTTGTTTGGTCTTGGCGGGCCGTTGAGCAATTTGGGCTTAGGTTTGGGCGGCTCACTGGGAGCCCTGGGCGGCTCCGCAGGAGGCTCCTCCGGTACCATCCAGGTAACCCCTGCCGAGCTGCGAAGCGTAGCCGAGAAATGGAGAGCACACGCCCATCAAAGTGATGCCGAAATCCAAGGAATCCGGCAGCGTCTCTCCAAATACATGTTCTCCAGCCACAGCAGACGTCTGCAGCCGATTGTCCAGCAGCTGGATACATCTATCATGTCGATGAGTCAATGGCATCTGCAGCATACCACCGACATCGTTCAGTATATTAAATTCAAAGCGGATTTATTTGAACGGACAGACAACAGCGGGTAAACATCAATACGACAACTACCGGGAGGGATGGAGATGAGTCGAGAGATTCTGCTGGAGCTGGATGATTTGCTTCAGGCCGAACGCGAGCTGTCAGGACTGCTGGCAGCCATTCGGGCCGACGAACAGGAGGCACGGGTCATGTACGCCCGTCTGCAGGATTGGAAGGGACAATCCGCCAATGTGCTGCGCGATCAGATTGAAACCTTCTTCATGGAGATGTCCCGCCGCATCCGGGATATCGAGGAGCAAAAACACGCACTCATCCAATATGTGCGGTATATGAAACAAGTGGATGGGGCCTCTTGAGGAGCCCTTGCCTTGCATCGATTAACATATGAGCTCACATTCGTTGCTGAGCACAAAAAAAGGCTTCGCCTCCGTGGGCGAAGCCTTTTGCAATTGTCTGGATCCTGCTTAGTCTTTAATCAAAGACAGAAATTCTGAACGCTGTGCAGAATCACTCTGGAAGGTACCGCGTACAGCTGACGTGACCGTTTTGCTGCCCGGCTTCTTCACACCGCGCGCGCACATGCACAGATGCTCGCCTTCTACAACGACCATCACGCCATTTGGCTGCAGCGCCTCCACCATAATGTCCGCGATTTGCGAGGTGATGCGCTCCTGCACCTGAAGACGGCGGGTAACCGCCTCTACCAGACGCGCCAGCTTGCTCAAGCCGGCGATTTTGCCGCTAGGGACATAACCGATATGGACTTTACCAAAGAACGGCGCCATATGATGCTCGCACTGGCTGTAATATACGATATCCTTCACAATAACCAATTCCTCATGATTCTCGTCAAAGGTAACCCCGAGGACATCCTTGGGATCCACTTCGTATCCCGCAAAGATCTCCTCATACATCCGCGTTACACGGGCCGGTGTCTCAAGGAGTCCCTCACGCTGGGGATCTTCACCGATCAGTTTCAATATTTGCTCAACATGATACTCGATCTGCTCCCGGTTATCGCCTACTTTATTGTTCACATAATCCTTTACACCCGCCACGGTACATCCCCCTTTTTCGTTCCATAGAAAAACCAAACGGTTAACTTATAGCCGCTGTTAGCGGCCTTTTTAAATAGAAATGCCCCTCCGTCATTTCATTTAGACGGGAGCGGGCTTTTTTTCATTATGATTTGCGTTTACGGCCTTGCCCTTTACCCGGCATAGGCTGATTTTTCATCATTTGCTGTGCGCGCTGCATTTGCTTGCTGTTCATGTTATAGCCCATTTGTTTTGCCATCTTCTGCAGCATTTGCGGATCGTTCTGCATCTTCTCCAATTGCTTGCGGAGATAGAATACGCCGATAAAAAATCCGCCAACCAGACCCACGATCAATGTAATAATCGGAATGACTATATCCATCACTTGACCACCTTCTACTATACTAATATTTACCATTTAATGGCGCATATACGAACCTATCATAGCATGTCCTTTTCGCCACAGCAAATGAAAATAACGGATACATGGCAGCAAGCGGCCCTAGTCATGCATATTGTATCCATTACGACCCTTTTCGGCCTGGCATAGCTCCTTCAATTGTTAACAGAGTGCGTTTGATCTCCGGCCCGCCGGCATATCCGATGAGTGCTCCGTCAGCACCTACCACACGATGGCATGGCACGATGATCGGGACCGGGTTCTTGTTGTTCGCTCCGCCTACGGCACGAACCGCTTTAGGACGCCCGATGGATTCCGCCACATCCTTATAGGAACACACCGTTCCATAAGGAATGGACTTCAGCGCTTCCCACACCTGCAATTGGAACGAAGTTCCGCGCATGTCCAGCTGTACGTCGAACGCCTTTAGCTCCCCTGCAAAATACTGCTTCAACTGCGTGATCGCAGGAGCTAATCTTGCCTCGTCACGCTGGTAGCCGCCGTTACCGGCCCAGGTCCGTGACCACTGCTGGATGACCGCTTCCTTCACATAGAAGCTGCCAAATTCAATAAGACATAATCCCTTCTCCGTTGCGCAGACCGTCAGCGGTCCAATCGGAGATTGAAGTTCATCGTAATACAACATTTCCGGTCCTCCTTCAGGGATGGCCATCGGCTCAACTCCCTGAATAACAGGACTCTCCTGTTCCGGCTTGTCCCCATTAGAGGAACCCGCAGCAGGAGTGCCAGCGGAAGAAGCATCAGCCGCAGCTCCGGCAGGCGCTTCTTTCTCACTCGGTGTATTCAGTTTATTCAAGGCTTGCTGCAGCATATCTCGTACTTGGGAATCCCCTTCTGATTTCATGCTTTTCTCTAAGTTGTTCAACGCTTCTTCGCCTCCAATGCGGCCCAGAGCCCATGCAGCGGTTCCCCGCAGCTCCGGGCGCGGGTCTTTCAGCAGTACCTCGCTCAGCTTCGGTACGGCTGAAATATCTTTAAAGTTGCCAAGCGCGATGACAGCATTGCGCTGAATCGGCTTTCGGCCGCGCCAAGCGGCCGAAGTATCTCCAAATGCCTCCTTGAATTCCCGGTTGGTCATATCCAGGATGGGCAGGAGCAGCGGCTTGGCTTTTTCGGGATCGGGCTTAAAGTCTTCTTGATGAGTCCAATTCTTGCCCCGGTTCTTCGGACAAACAATTTGACAGGTATCACAGCCGTACAGCCGGTTACCGATCTTGCGCATGGCTTCTTCGTCCAGAAACCCTTTGGTCTGGGTTAGAAAAGAAACGCAGCGCTGGGCATTCAGCTGCCCGGGACCGACAAGCGCGCCGGTTGGGCAAGCGTCAATGCACTTGGTGCACTCCCCGCAGTCCTCGGTTACCGGCGTATCCGGCGGAAACGGAATATTGGTCACCATTTCGCCGAGGAATATCCAGGAACCGAACTTCGGAGAGATGATGGCGCAGTTCTTAGCGCTAAAGCCAATCCCGGCTCGCTGCGAAACCGCCCGGTCAACAAGCGCGCCCGTGTCCACCATGCTTTCAAGCTTTGCATCCGGCACGCGTTCTTTAATGTATTCCTCCAGGCGGCTCATGGCCTCCCGGAGAACCTGATGATAATCCCTTCCCCATGCAGACCGCGCCATAATCCCCCTGTACTTGCCAGGCTCTGATTTAGGCGGGTTCTCCATCTTGGAGTGGTACGTTATGGCAATGGCGATCAGGGACTTCGGCTCCGTACCGGGAAGGGCTGGAGTAACCCGCTTATCCAGATCGGACTCCTCAAAGCCCGACTCATACCCTTTATCCCGATGGTTTTGCAATATTCCCTTCAAGGATTCGAACGGCTCCGCCGAAGCAAAGCCGATATCATCAATGCCAAGCTCCGGTGCAACGGTCTTAAGCTCCTGCTTAAGCTCCTCCCATACCGAAGGCGGAGGAGCATACGAGCCGAGTGTGTAGGTCATTCTCCAGCGCCTCCTTTCCTGGGATGATGTTCTGTCTTTTCAGCTACAGCTTTTTGATCTCGGACAACGGCCAGAAAATAAATTCAGCCCTGCCCACGATGTCGCTTTCCTTCACGCTGCCGAACATGCGGCTGTCCTTGCTCTTTCCAAGATGGCGGTTATCTCCCATAACGAAGTAGCGGCCCTCTTCCAGGGTTATAGGCTCAAAGCCCGGGTCCTCGATCGGGACATCGGTATATCCTTCCTGCTGTGCAACTCCGTTTACGTACAGCTTCTGGTCCTTTACCTCAATGGTGTCCCCAGGTACGCCAACGACACGCTTTACAAGAAACTCCTTCTTATCCGGGCCATCACTCGGGTCCTTAAGCACAATGACATCGCCATGGCTCGGTTCGGCAAAGCGATATACCACTTTATTAATAAATAGCCGCTCCGATGCTACCAGTGTCGGCTGCATAGATTCACCTTTAACCATAGAAAGGTTGAACACAAACATATTTAGAAGCACCATAATAACAAATGCAATCGCAATCGTCTTTACCCAATCCCAAAGCTCGGCAGCCCAGCTGTTCTTCTTGCCAGGTTGATTCTGAGGTCCGTTGTTCTCGCCATGCTCAGTTGAATCCGGAGAAATCACTTGTCCCATGCTACACCTACTTTACTTCGATTTCGCCTTCGGGTACCAAAGGCGGCACCTTCAAAAAGGTACATTAATAGAAAAGCATATCTCCCACCCATTTGCAACGGCTGAAAGATATGCTTCATATCGAAAAAATGTCGTTTCTTATCTCTGTCGAAGCTTAAGGCCGCCGTTTGCGCCCGCTCGTATGTACCGCTCTCGTCATGACTACTATTGACCAAGGATACTGAGCTTCTGGAACGACCGCAGGATTTGGCTGGCACCGTATCCCATAGCTTCATAAAATGGCATGGCTGCGGCGTTGTGCTCGTCTCCGGCTACCATGATCCGACTGACTTTCCGTGATTGAAAACGCTGTTCCATTGCCGAAATCAATGCTTTGCCAATCCCTTTTCTGCGGTAGTCGGGATGAATGGCAATGCGGTAATAACAACCATGATTGCGTTCGATCGTACCGATTAAGGCACCAACGATTTCACCGTTTTCTTCAGCCACCATAATCAGATCGGAGTCCCAAGCAAGCTGTCTGGAGAAGGGCTCCATCGTGTTTTCGTAGCATTCTTCCGATAAAGCAATCTGCAGAAGCTCGGTTACGGGGTTACAGTCACTCAACTGAAAGGAACGAACATGCATTTCAAAATCTCCCTTTTCGTTAGCATGATGCGGTTTACCCGGTTTACAAAAATCTAGTATTCCGTTAACGCAAACCTGACATTTATGTTACTACAAAAAACCCGAAAATCCTCTTTCCTTGTCCATTAAACCACATCTTTCTCGTAAATTCACGAGTTTTCTTCTGAAAGCGCTTTATATGAAGCGTTTTCATCTTTTTGGCTGGATAATATTCCATATTTTTGTTGAATAACAGGTTTGTTTCCTGCTGTTAAACCATTAGCTCACTGTTAAAATTACACCCATGAATTTCCAAGCCTTTTCTTTCTGATTGAGATCTATATTTTAATAAAATAACCGGACTTTCCCAGTCCTATCGTTGATATAGGCAAGTAAAAAAACAACAGCGTTCTCTAGGCTATGTGCCTTTGAGCAACGCTGTGTTTACGTTCATCATATTTACTGGAGAACGACGGTGTCGCCCACTTTCAGCCCTGACACAACCTCGACTTTATCCAGCGTCTGCAAGCCGGTCTCGATATCCTGCCGTTCAATCTGACTGCCTCCCTTGTCCACCATGACATAGGAGGTGCCTCCGTCCGTCATAACGGCAAGTTTAGGAACCACAACCGCCTTATCCTTTCGTTTGGTTACAATGTCTCCGTTTAGCGTCAGCCCGCCGATCAAACGATCTTCCTTCGGCAGCGAGATGATTACCTTAAACTGTGGTGTCTGGGAGGTTTGCTTCTCCTGAGCCGTCGTCTCGGCAAATTTGGCCACTTCCAGCACCTTTCCCTTCAGCTTTAGATCCTTGATGGACGGCAGCTTTACTTCAACCGCCATGTCCTGCTTAATGCTGAATATATCGTTTTCCCCGACATATGCCACTAATCGAAGAGAATCCAGGTCGACGATTTTGCCGATATACTGGTTCGCCGTCACCGATTGCGGCCGCTGCTGCGTCGGATCGAACAGAAACAGGCCTGTTGCAGGTGATAGATATGTAGCTTTCTTCAGCCTGTCATTCAAGTCGGCCAGCGTCTGGCGTTCAATATCGTTGGTAACCTCGTCCAGCTGACTGCTCAGCCGAGCATTTTCCTGGTCTGCGAGCATTTTAAGGCGCTCGGCCTCCGTTGCTAACGCCGGGGCGTTATCGAGGTCCTGATTTAACGTGAACTCCTTCAGCTCCTGCTCCAGCTTCCGCTTCTGCAGCTCGGCTTCCTTCTGCTGAAGCTGCTGGCGAATGGCCGTTTGCTCCAATTTAAAAAGCGCATCGCCTTTCTTGATCTGCTGGCCGTTCTCTACGTTCCAAGACTCCACTTTCGCTTCAAAAGGTGCGTACACATTGGTCTCCCGCCCGTATTCGGACGTTCCCTTGACCTGCACGGTCGAGACGATGCTTTCCTCGGTTACGGGAAATGAGATGACCTGCGGCTCTTCCATCATGGGAATCTCGGGTTCTTTCGGTTTCACCTGTCCATATCCCCAATATCCCACCAAGCCCAGCACGGCAACGATAACCGTCCATTTTATGATTTTTTTTATCATACCGATTTAGCTTCCTTTCCGAAACTCATTATCCTAATCCCGCTTGATGGCCAGAAGTGCGTTCGTTCTTGCTGCACTGATCGCCGGATAGATCCCCGAGAAGATTCCGGTCATCACGGCGAATGCAATGCCGATCGGCAGCGTCTCCAGCGTAACCGCAATTTGCAGCCCAGACATGCCCGCCGAAGCCATAATGAATGAATTTAGTCCCTTGATGATCAAAAATGCGAATACGATGCCAAGCAATCCGCCAAGCAAACCGAGCAGGCTGGCTTCTACGATGAACATGTTGCGGATTTGCGGCATATTCGCCCCCAGAACCTTCATGATGCCGATTTGTCTGCGGCGCTGATGCGTAGACATCGTCATCGCTACGATGATCGATATCGAGGCCAATAACAGGATAAATACGCCGATGCCGAGAGCGATCGCTTTGAATGTATCCAATTGGGAAGCGACCTGATCACGCATAGCCAAATTGTCGCTCGCATTCAGCGCAAGCTTTGAGATCAAATCCTCGAGCGGTTTAATATGCTGCAGATCATCCACTTTGACGGTTAGATTATCGTATACCCGCTGTTTGGAAGCTGTCCCATTTTGCAGTTTCAAACTGTTTGTTAGCCATTCCGCCGTATCAAAGGAAATATAGGCCTGACGATCGTAGATCGCAAACTGGGCATCTCTTCCCGTAGGCACGTCCAGCACGCCTCCAACATAAAGCTGCGGGCTAAGCTGTTTCTTGTCACCGTCCATCTGCTCCAGCTGAATATTTTTCCCGTTCATTTCCGATACGGTGCTCTCATACATCTGATATTCTTCCCATATCTTCGGATTGTTGGGATCGCTATTGATCATATTCATTAATCTTTCGCTCGTCTCTGCATCCTTCCATCCGGTTGTTGCTCCGTAATTGAGCACCATAGCACCGATCTGATCAAGCGGGCCGCCTTCCTTGAACCTGTTACCCTGCTCTTTGAGCTTTGACAGGTCCACGGCCACAACGTTGAAGCCGTCGTTGATCAGGTTGTCGGACGAAATGGCTCTAAAATACCCGAGCTGCTTGGTGGCTATAACGGATTTGACATGATCAAAGCCCTGAATCACCTGAACCTTATCATCCGTAAGCAATCCCCGGTCAGCTCCGACCGTGGGGCCGCTGCCTTCACCTTGCCCGCTTGAGCCCTGCGGAGTCACCGTAATTTCGTCAAGCTTCATGCCGCCAATAATTTCCGTCTCCAAATAATTCTGGGCGCCGTTGCCAATGCTGATCGCTACGATAATAGCCGCGCATCCAATCGAAATACCGGTCATGCACAGGGCTGTCACCACTTTACGGCGTTTGATCTGTCCCCATGCCAGCCGTATGCTGTCTAAAATTATCAGCTGACCTCACCTGCCTCCTCCGCATGAACCGGGACCCCAGGCAGGGACGAGGGGGCGTTTGGCCCCCGTTGACCTGCTGCTGGCGTTGTATAGTCCTCCGGCTGAACCAAATAACCGTCACGGAGCATAATCGTTTTTTTCATTTGAGCAGCAACTTCCATCTCATGGGTAACGATGACAAACGTCGTTTTCATGGACTCATTCAACGCCATCATGATTCGGATAATTTCTTCTTCCGTCTTGGTGTCCAGGTTGCCCGTCGGCTCGTCCGCAAAAATTACGGAAGGCTCGGTAATCAACGAGCGCGCAATACTGACGCGCTGCTGCTGTCCGCCTGACAGCTGGGACGGGTACAACGAAGCCTTATCGCCGATCCCCGTCATCTCCAGCAGCTCCATCGCTTTCTTGCGGCGCTTGGACGGAGAAACGGATTGAAAGACCAGTGGAAGCTCCACGTTCTCCCGAACCGTGAGCGTCGGGATCAGCTCATAGGCCTGAAAAATAAATCCGATATGCTTGCGGCGGAAGACAGCAAGCTTGTTTTCCCCGTATTTGACAATATCCTGATCGGCAATATAAATATGGCCTTCCGTCGGCTTCATCAGTCCTGCCATTAAGTTGAGCAGCGTGGACTTGCCCGACCCGGAACTGCCCAGCAGGGCAATCATCTCTCCCTTCTGGACTTCGAACTGGATATTATGGAGCACCTTCAACACTTCGTTACCGTTCTTAAAGCTGTGCGATACATTTTCCAAACGCAACATGTTCGCTATTCCTTTCCGGTTCTTAATTTAACTCTCCTCGTCGGGGACTGCAGTAGGCGTGAATATCAGATTGTAGCTTTGGCTGCCGAGCGTGATCCGCTCATTCTGGAATTCGTCCACCAGGGTTAAGTTAAACCAACCGCCGCGAAGTTTTTTGTATTGCTCATCCGACAGCTCCATCGACACCGACCGGGTGCCCGGCACCTGGATATCGGTACCTGGCGTGAGCGTACGCTCCTGTGTCTGTCCGAGGCTGTCTTTGATGATTAGAATCAGCTTGTGGCCGGAGTCCGCCGCAACGATGCTCTCGCTGCGCTTTACATCAAACGTGATATTCAGCGGAATGGAAGAACTGCCCTCCTGCAGATGTCCTACCGCTTTCGTAACCGAAACGTGGTAAGGATACCAATCGAGATTCGTCAGTCCGGAGCTTACGGCTGGTCTGATCGGATTCAGCATCAATTTTTTCACGCCCATGACACCGGTAGCGTCTTTCCCCGTCTCCGCAAGCTTGCCTCCGGTCATTGCCGTACCCAGAGCAAGCCCCAATTCGCTTGCAGCCCCCTTCGGCACTCTGGCCCAAAAGACGATCGATTGCTTGGATCCCGGCTGAAGCGAGGCTTCCGGCTGAATGGTTTCCGCTTCGTAGATCTTGCCATCCGTGCTTTGGAAATACCCCTTCAGCACTGCTGCTTGAACGCGGCGCTGTTCATTGCTGGTCAGCAAGAACTCGGAATAGACAATATCGGAGTCCACGCCTTCATAGATGACCGTCCGCCGTTCCTGCGCCTCTGCGCGCTTACCAATCGCGGTAACCGTATACGGCTTCCCTTTCTCCAAGGTGCTGATCGACTGCGTCATGCCGGACGTGGTCATGGTAAGGAACGACGTTTTGGCTGTATCCTGCTGCGAGAACAGCTCGAAGCGGAGCGAACGGATATCCTTGGTATAAGGGATTCGCGCCATGACATATACCTCGGTTGATGAGCCCGGGGGAATCAGGGAACCCTGCTCCTCCGCAATAACCTCCGAACCGGCCAGCGTCGTTTTTTCGTCCGCTGTGACGTTTACTTTAAGCTCAGGCAGCGGCAGCGATTTGGATTCCTGGGTATTCCGCAGACGCAGCTTCGCAACGATCAGATCCTGATCCTGCCATGGCAGACGCTGCATGGATTCCAGCGTGTACGCAAATCCTTTGGCCGTCTGCGCGTCGTACTCCACGCCGATCGATGATTTGCGTTCCGTTTGGTAAGGGATGGCAAAATATGCAATCGGCAGGGTCAATGACTCCTGGACCTCGGTGGTCGTCTCACTGCCCGGTTCACCCGAGCCCGCCGGCGGATTGGATGAGCTGACAGGGCCAGATGCCCCGATCATTTGCAGCTTCAACCGGTCCTGCTTGAGATCAAGCGGAAGTGTTATTTCCATCACCATCGTTTTCTCTTCCCCGGGACGGAGTGTCAAACCCGCCTTGTTATCCGGAGTGTAAGGATGGAAGGAGCCTTCGGATGCTTTAATCGCATACTCGTAGGCCGGAACCTCCACCGATTTTTTTCCTTTGTTCTTGAAGGCCATCTCGATACTCCATATGCCCTGTCCCCCGGCGGCGCGCAGCGAAGCCTGGCGGATTCTGGCATCGACCGGAATACCCTTGATGGTCAACTTCTTGGCCGCGCCAGCCGCGACATCCCACTTTGGAGCTGTTGCCGCAGGCAGCTTGAAGGATGCGACCGGCAACGACAGCTTCAGCGTTTCATCGTTTTCGGTCCACAAGAAACGCAAACCGGTCGTTTTAAGATAGGAGGGAACTTCCGTTATGTAATAAACCAGTTTCTTTTCTTTCGGCTGAACAGGCACACCCTCGGCCCCTGCCTCATGACGCAGAAGGAATGAACTGCCGCTTCCCGTCACCAAATACGGTTCGAACCCGCGGTCATTCCATACCTTTCCGCCATGGTTCGTCATATACATCCCGACTTTGGCGATGACTTTCCCGTCGTACTTGATGATCTCCAGTGATTCAGCCTGTACGGTAACCGGACTGCCGCCCAGTTGCAGCTTGGAGCTCGAACCGGATGGTACGGCGGCTGAATAGTTGGCCGGCATCCTGTACGTTCCGACACGCTGCAGGTAGCCTTTGACCTGCGGATTCCATACGTCCATCACCAGCTTCATGCCGGACAAGGAGCTGCTATCGGTCTTCGCATAGTAGGTTACACTCAGGCTTTGCCCAGGTTCTACCTTCTTCTTGGTTAGATCCTTGGAAATGGGATTGGCTGCCGTCACCGAACCGCCGGGAAGCACCACCTTGGGAAAATAAGATACCAGGCGCGCTGCGCTTTTCCCTCCGTTTTTATAAGTCAGTGTAAATACCGCCACATTCGTGCCGGTTTGCTGCCATACGTCGGCATGGTCAAGCTTTGCCGTGACGTAGTTGCCAAGTTTCACGCTCCAGGCGAGCGCTGCACCCTTCTGCGCAGTCGACTTCGTGATTTGCGATGGCTGCGTCTTAGATGCTGCAGCTTCCACTTGCGGTGCCGCAGCCAGAATGGCAGCCATCAGAATGGCAGTCACTCTGAGCTTTGTACTATTCATGTTATGTACCGACCCCTTTCTACCTCGACATATCCCTTCTATATCGACGTTTAATCATAGATTTGTTCAAGACTATATATATAACGACAAATTTCAAAGAAAAGTTTTCCATTAATATTCATTGCGCTGAAACAACGTTCCATCGTGCAAAAAATTAGCCCTCTGTCGACTTTTCAAACATAAAAGTTGATTTAATCACCCAAAACGGTTTAATATATGTAGTGTAGCCGGATTACATATTACGTTTCTCCGGGATGATAAAGACTTCCTGATGAAGGAAGACCCTTTCATCATAACCAAAAACTAAATTTACAGGAGGTTTTTACTATGGCATTTCAATTACCAGCACTTCCTTACGCAAACGACGCGCTCGAGCCTCATATCGACGCACAAACGATGGAGATCCACCATGATCGCCACCATAATACCTACGTAACCAACTTGAACGCTGCTCTTGAGAACGCTCCTGAGCTTCAAGGCAAATCCCTTGAGGAACTGATCGCTAACCTTGACGCTGTACCGGAAAGCATCCGCACAGCGGTTCGCAACAACGGCGGCGGCCATGCTAACCACTCCCTGTTCTGGGAAGTTATCGGACCAAACGGCGGCGGACAACCGACTGGCGCATTGGCTGATGCCATCAACAGCGAGCTCGGCGGCTTCGATAAATTCAAAGAAGATTTCGCAAAAGCGGCTACAACCCGTTTTGGCAGCGGCTGGGCTTGGCTCGTTGTTAAAGACGGCAAACTGGCAGTAACCAGCACACCAAACCAAGACAGCCCGATCATGGAAGGTCAAACTCCTCTCCTCGGCCTGGACGTTTGGGAGCATGCTTATTACCTGAAGTATCAAAACAAACGCCCTGATTACATTTCTGCATTCTGGAATGTAGTAAACTGGGAAGAAGTCGGCAAACGTTACGATAACGCGAAATAATATCGCTTAACTAAAAACCGATATCATACCAAAAAAAGGCTGCTTTCAGCTGTAGACCCTGTCTACCGCGAAAGCAGCCTTTTTATATCGATATCATGCTGTTACATTCCAAGGGTATTTTCGGCTTCAAGATGAGAAATACGAGTTCAAAATCCGAATGAACACATTCGGAAATGCGTAGCGTTCCATGTCATGCACGTGAATCCAGCGAAAGTTCTCTTCGCCTGTCTCATAAGCCGCTGCACTCTCTGCTGCTTGCAGGGCTGCTGGCGGCACCTCGTGCCACTTACAGCGGTACACGCCCATATTCCATTGAATATGGCTAAAGGTATGCTCAGCGTCCATCACATGGCCGATCGGCAGAACCGGAACCCCTTCTTCCAGTAGGGCATCCCTCAATCGGCTCATCGTTGTCTCCTCGGACATCGCGGTAGGTAAGCCGCTCCCCTCGGTGGATACAATTACATGCGGCAGCTCCCACATCCCTGCCAATAAACCGGTGGATGGACGCTTGCGGATCAGAATCTTCCCTTCGTGCACGCCGGTGCCCTCTACAATCGCCGTAAGGCGGTATTCAGGACGCGGCGGCTTGGCCTTCGTCTTAATAGGAAGGGACTCCTCTTTGCCCTCAAACCGCGCTGTACAATGCTCCATCACCGGACATACCAGACATTTAGGAGACTTCGGCGTACAGATCAACGCCCCCAGTTCCATCAGCGCCTGGGTGAAATCCGATGCTCGC
Source organism: Paenibacillus sp. LC231 (assembly GCF_001860525.1). NCBI lineage: Bacteria > Bacillati > Bacillota > Bacilli > Caryophanales > Paenibacillaceae > Paenibacillus > Paenibacillus sp. LC231. The sequence goes on from NZ_JFOM01000020.1 coordinate 78,641, forward strand.
CCATCCGGAACCAGCGTCAGCACCAGCTCCTCCATCTTGGTCCGGGTTTTCACCTTCATAATATCTTCTTCAATCAAAAAATAGCGGGACAGCACACGCATGACGTTACCGTCCACTGCGGCGGCAGGAATGTTGAAGGCAATGCTGCGAATGGCACCCGAGGTATATGGACCAATGCCTTTAAGTCCCGACACTTCTTCTTTGCCGCTCGGCATAACGCCACCATACTGCTCTGTCACCTGCCTGGCGGCAGCCTGAAGGTTGCGTGCCCGGGAATAATAGCCGAGGCCCTCCCAGCATTTCAATACATCGTCCTCCGGCGCATCCGCAAGCGACTGAATCGTTGGAAACCGTTCGATAAACCGGTGGAAGTAAGGAATTACCGTGTCCACCCGGGTCTGCTGCAGCATGATCTCAGATACCCATATATAGTAGGGATCGCGGTGCCTGCGCCAAGGCAAATCCCTTTTGTTGATCTCATACCAATCCAGCAGCTCGTGGCTGAAGTATTGTTTGTGTTCCTTGTTATACATCTATAAGTAATCTCCTTCGTTAACCTTACTTTATCTTCTCAACCACGGCAAAAGCGGAAGCCAGCGTGGCCTGATGCGAAATCGTCAAATGAATCGCATAATGGGCGGACTCCTCCATTCCAAGGCGGTCCCAGGCTTCCCGGGATAAACATGCCTCAGGCCTGCCAAGAGCACCCGGCAGCACTTCGATGTCACGAAACCCGATTACACCCCCGATTCCGGAGCCAAAGGCTTTGGATATCGCCTCTTTGGCAGCAAAGCGCCCGGCAACAAACTCCGTGCGTTTCGCCCCCTTGCTGGCGGCAATGACCTGCTCGCCCTGCGTAAGCACGCGCTGCATGAACCTCTCTCCATGCGGGCCTGTCATTAACATCTCCATTCGCTTCATGTCCAGCACGTCATGTCCGATTCCGTAGATCACAATCGTCCGCTCTCCTTCATGGATCCAGTCTTCCTGTCCAAAAAAATATACTCCTACTTATTGTATCAGTCGATGTACCTCAACGCGAGACCAACGGTGTTACAACAAAATGAATTAAATAAAATTGTTGTGTTTCAAATTTTATCCATATAGACTGTACAAAATAGCATGATGTGAGGGGGAAGCATATTATGGGCTCATTGATTTATCACGTTGCCGTTTCGCTTGACTATTTTATCGCAGATCAAGCCATGATGGATGGGAGGATCGACCGCACTCTCTTTTTATTCGATGGGGATCATGTTCCGGACTTCTTGGCAGAGATTCAGGAGTTTGAGGCTGTGCTGATGGGCGGTAAAACCTATCAGTTTGGATTTAAGATGGGGGCTAAGCCGGGTGAGCCTGGTTACAAAGGACTCAAACATTATATATTCTCACGGTCATTAGAATTCGAATCCAATGATGAAGTTGAGTTAGTCAAGGAGGACGCCATCCCGTACATCCATAATCTCAAACAACGGACAGACGGTAAGCTCTGGCTGTGCGGCGGCGGGGAATTGGCAGGAAGCCTGCTTCAGCATCAACTGATCGATCAGCTTGTATTAAAGGTCAACCCGGTAATCGTTGGCGACGGCGTTCCGTTGTTCGGCAGTGTCAAACCCCGGCTAAGACTCGAACTGGTCGATATGAAGCAATATGCCAACGGCGTTCTCAAACCGACCTACAACATCATGTATACCTAACCTAGTGCCTCGCTAAATAAATAGCCTTCCGGAGGGTATTTCTCCGGAAGGCTATTTGCTGGGTATTCGTATGTTAGATGCCTGGAATCGTATTGCGCTTGTGCGCGGTTTTGTTGTAATAGCTCTCGAGCTTCTGCTGAACATCAGGGTTGATCGTCTTGCCTTCCAGATAATCGCTGTTATCCTCGTAGCTGATTCCGAGCTCTTTCTCGTCTGTCTGACCTTCCCAAAGGCCGGCAGAAGGCGCTTTGTCCAGAATCGATTGCGGAACCCCCAAATAGGATGCGAGCATACGAACCTGACGCTTGTTCAGGGAACTCAGCGGCGTAATGTCCACTGCTCCATCGCCCCACTTGGTATAGAAGCCGGTAATCGCCTCGGAAGCATGATCCGTGCCGACAACGATCAAATTCTGTTCGAATGCCAGCGCATATTGTACCACCATACGCACCCTTGCTTTCACATTACCTTTGCCGGGAATGCTCATATGTTTATGGACGCCGATATTCTTCAGGCCATGCTCTACCTCCAGTGCAACCTCGTTCACGGCTTCCTCGATATTGGTCTCGACGGTATATTTCAAATCGAAGGCCTTCGCCGTGGCGTAGCTGTCGGAAATATCAGCCTGCTCGCCGTATGGCTGGAACACCCCTAGTGTCTTGTATTCCTTACCGGTCTCCTCCGTAAGCTCGTCAGTAGCCCGTTTGCACAGACCGGCAGCCACCGCCGAATCAATCCCGCCGCTAATGGCGATCAGCAATCCGGAAGTACCCGAGTTCTTCACATAGGTTTTCAGAAAATCAACGCGCTTGCGCACCTCTTCCTCCACATTAATGGTAGGTTTGACACCCAGTTCGGCGATAATTTGTTCTTGTAGGCTCATGATAGATGACTCCTTTCAGTATGTTCTCTCTTTTATGAAGTGCTTCTATAACAAAAGCCCCGCGGCTTCGGAATATGCCGAATGCTTCGGGGCCTATGTAACTGCCGAATTACTGGCAGTAGCGATTGAATGCGTCGGTCAAATCCGCCGCGATTTCTTCTGCAGAACGATTCTCCACTTGATGGCGCTCAATAAAATGCACTAATTCTCCGTCCTTCAACAGCGCAATCGATGGGGAGGATGGAGGATACGGAGCAAAATACTCGCGGGCTTTCGCCGTTGCTTCCTTATCCTGTCCTGCGAACACGGTATACAAATGATCCGGCTTCACCTGGTTCTCAAGCGCTATAGCTACACCAGGACGTGCTTGCCCAGCTGCGCATCCGCATACGGAGTTTACAACGACCAGCGTTGTGCCTTTCGCTGCCGGAAGCACTTCCTCCACCTCTTCAGGTGTTGTCAGCTCCTTGATTCCCAAGCTAGTCAGCTCATCCCGCATCGGTTGAACCATATCGCGCATATATCGGTCAAAAGACATACCCATAACTGCTTCACTCCTTATATAAACAAGATTGTTCGAATTATAACAGCTCATCGATATCTATATTATACAATCCTAAAGAGTGAAAGCAAGAAAATACAAAACGAGCAGCATCACAAAATAGGATACCGCCCGTCTTTCATTGTTTCATTCTTTGAACTAGGTAGCAGGATAGTTTACCCCATCTTTTTTCTTGTCAACGATGGGCTCGCCACGGCGCTCTTTGTTTTCACGCTCCTGCTGCTCCTGTTGTTTGGAATCATTTTTACTCATCCGAATCCCTCCTTTACCCTAAGCTCTACCTTAGAATGCCTAATTACCAATCCGTTTATTCGGAAGCGGCAGCACTCTCGGTTTCCGGTAAGCTTTGCGGGAACGAGCGGACAGGAAAGGAAATAATGAAAACCGTTCCTTCCCCTAGCCGCGACTTCACATCAATGGTCCCGTGATGACGCTGTACAATGCTCATGCACAGGGCAAGTCCCAGCCCCGTTCCCTTGCTCTTCGTCGTAAAGAAAGGCTCAAACAAACGCTCCAGCTCATTCTCGGAGATGCCAATCCCGGTATCCGCAACATAAAGCTGGACCTGATCCCCTTCGAGCCTGGTTTCGAACGTCAACGTCCCCTTGTCGTCCATAGCCTCCATCCCGTTTCGGCACAGGTTCAGAATCAGCTGTTTCATCTCCTTGGCATTCAGTTGCAGATGGGGAATTTCGGTTCCGAGTTTCAGCTCAATGCTCTGGCCGCGCAAATTCGCGTCAGCCCACAAGAGGGGACTGAGCTCATGTATAATGTCATGTAGGTGACACTCTTCTTTCTCTGCAACCCGGTTTTGGGCGAGGGATAAAAAATCGCTGATGATACCGTTGGCCCGATCGAGCTCCTCCATGACAATCCGGTAATAATGGTCCAGCGTATCCGGACTCTTCTCCTGCATCAGCTGCAAGAATCCACGCACGACAGCCATCGGATTGCGAATTTCATGGGTAATGCTCGCCGCCATTTGGCCAACCAAACTTAAACGCTCTACATTAATAAATTCCGTCCGAAGCCGCTCCAGCTCCGTAATATCTTCCATAATACCTACCGCACCCAAGATGTCGCCGTTCTCGTTATGTATAAGCGGATAAATGCCCGTGGAATACACCCTGGTAGCGCTTCGCATAATCTCACCGGTGCTTTCGATTCCATCTATCGCTCTATGAAACCGACTGCGCAGATGTTCTTTTTGAATCATGCCATCCAATAAGTCAAACAACGGTCTGCCGATAACATCCTTGGTCGACAGATTGGGAAACACATTTCGAAAGCTGCGGATAAGCGGTTGATTAAAGGCGATGATATTGCCGCTTCGATCTACCGCGACCATCCCTAAAGGAATCATCTCCATCATTTTGGTTAACGATGACCACTCTCTGTTCTTCACATCATATTGGCCCGCGCCCAGACGCTCATTGGTTAATTCGATCCAATACACAATCATTCCAGAATAAAAAATGCCGATCAGCATATACAAAATGGTCACCAATATCGTATCCGGATTCAGAGCATCATTCTTAACCTTTCCTTCAATCGCGTGGGAGGCTACAATAATCAGCATGGCCGGAATAAGCGCGCTCCACAGCCAGCAAATCTTCTCGGTCATGGAGCCTTTCCTGAAATTAGAGGTGATCCAAGGTAATAGCGAATACCCCAGAACCAGCATATTCAGAATGAGGCCGATCGTGGACCAGCCATTAATCAGCCCTTGGCCTGTGATATACACAGCTGCAAGAAATAGCCCTGAACGACGACCTCCATATAATATGCCTAAAAATAACGGAATTACGCCAAGGTTGATCGGTACGTAATAATCGTTCATGGCCGAGATCAAAACACATAATACAGTGCTGATTCCGCATGCAATGACAATATGTTTGCGAAATCGAAGCAGATCATCCGGATTCTTCTTGTTCAGGCACTTTAGATGTCTGTCGAGGAGAAGCGGCAGATGAAAGATGAGTGTACCAGACAGCAAAACTTGCAGCAAAATATCTTTCCATAGGCTCAGCACAGTGATCGATCACCTCAATTGGACGACGCATCTAATATTTCTGATTAAAGCATAGGCGACATCATATTACAATATCTTGTAATTTCTCTTTCGAAGCCCGGGTAAACTACATCCTATGTCCTATTCATGAGGTTTGGGATAATTCGCAAAAATCCTATATAATAAGATTCATCTATTAATTGATATACCCCCAAAGGAGCTATGAGCAAACATGCTTGAATATGATATTATTGTCGTCGGCGGCGGACCTTCCGGATTGATGTCCTGTGTTGCTGCAGGGGAAAGAGGAGCTTCCGTTCTGCTGATTGACAAAGGAGATAAACTAGGCCGTAAACTTGGCATATCGGGCGGCGGAAGATGCAATGTGACGAATGCCAAAGAACAGGATGAATTGATTGCCAACATCCCGGGAAACGGCCGTTTTCTATATAGTGCTTTTCAGCATTGGAACAATAAGGATATCATGTCTTTTTTCGAGGGCCTTGGCATTCGCCTCAAAGAAGAAGACAATGGGCGCATGTTTCCTGTGACGGATAAAGCCTCCAGTGTCGTGAATGCCTTGATTGGTAAAGTGAAGGAGCTCGGTACCGACATCCGGACAAACAGTCCGGTGAAAAAAGTTCTCTATGAGAACGGCCGGACGGCCGGGATCGAACTGAAATCCGGGGAAGTGATCAAGTCTTCCTGCGTGATCATTGCAACCGGCGGGCAGTCTGTGCCGCAAACCGGTTCAACGGGGGACGGGTATCCTTGGGCTGAGGCGGCAGGACATACGATTACGGAGCTGTATCCAACCGAAGTGCCTATCGTCTCCACCGAGCCTTTTATTGCCTCTAAAGAGCTGCAAGGTTTGTCACTGCGGGATGTTGAGCTCTCCGTCTGGAATCCGAAAGGAAAAAAAGTGATTGCCCACCGGGGAGATATGCTGTTCACCCATTTCGGGGTGTCCGGTCCGATCGCGCTGCGTTGCAGTCAATTCATCCGCCAGGTGCAGCGGAAGTTTGATATCGTAAATGTGGACATTGCCATCGATATGTTCCCCGATCGCTCCCAAGCGGAGCTTGAGGCCGAACTCAAAGGACGGCTGGAGGATGAGCCGAGAAAAAGCATCAAAAACGTGCTCAAGGGCATGCTGCCGGAACGAATGATCCCCCTGCTGCTATCCAAATCCTCCATCGACAGCGACATGATCTGCAGCGGTATCTCCAAACCGGCGCTGACAACCTTTATCTCGATTCTAAAAAAGTTCATGTTCCGCGCGTCGGGCACCCGTTCGCTGAAGGAGGCCTTCGTGACAGGCGGCGGCGTCAGCCTCAAGGAAATCCAGCCCAAAAGCATGGAATCCAAGCTGATGCCCGGCCTCTTCTTCTGCGGTGAAATTCTGGATATTCACGGATACACCGGCGGTTACAATATTACAGCCGCCTTTGCAACCGGTTATACGGCAGGCAAGCATGCTGCCGAAGCAGCAGCGGTAAGTAAATCATAAGAAAAACGTCGATCGACGTACTTTCACAGATGACAGACCGCGGTTAGATGAGGTTTTTCTTGCGATATCAGGAAGTCACTAGCTTCGAAGTTTATGCTTTCTGCTATCTATAAGAAAAACGTCGATCGACGTACTTTCACAGATGACAGACCGCGGTTAGATGAGGTTTTTCTTGCGATATCAGGAAGTCACTAGCTTCGAAGTTTATACTTTCTGATATCTTGAATAAAAGCGCGCTGTATGCCCCATCCTGGTATTATCCCCTGATGGTAGACAGTGAAAAAAGAGGACATGTTACAATGAACTCAAACACTGGATACCGGAGGGGATTTTTGTTATGCCAGCGAAGAAAGGTCAAACTTTTAATCGATATAGTGA
>NZ_JFOM01000021.1:0-85321 GCF_001860525.1 Paenibacillus sp. LC231
GATGGCGATCCACCTGGATCGCCTGGAAAACAGGGGGTAATCCCCCCATTTCCCCTCTTGAAGTGACTACTTAGAAAGGGAGAAACCCTGTACTTTGAAAAAAGTACAGGGTTTCTCGACAATCTGAAAGCCCCGATTTTCATATCGGGGCTTTGCTTCATTTACACGGCTGTATATCCGCCATCCACCAGCAAGCTCGTGCCTGTAATGAAGGACGCATCTTCACTGGCGAGGAACAACACGGCTTTAGCGACTTCTTCCGGCTGTCCCAAGCGGCCCATCGGATGAAGGCCAACCAGGTGCTGGGTGATCGCTTCCGTTCTTCCCTGAATAAGAGGAGTATCGATATATCCCGGACATACGGCATTAACCCGGATCCCTTTAGAAGCATAATCTGCGCTCATCGACTGGGTTAACAGCTTAACGCCTCCCTTAGCGGAAGCATAGGCGGTAACTCCCGCTTTTCCGACATGGCTATGGATTGAGCCGCAGTTTACGATCGCCCCTCCGGTTCCTTGGGATAACATTTGCTGGATTACATATTTATCGCACAGGAACACTCCTGTCAGATTAATATCAATCGTTCTTTGCCAGTTGTCCATCGACAACTGATCGGCAGGAGCATCATGAGCAATGCCTGCATTGGCGAACAATACATCGACACGGCCAAAATGCTCAACCGTCTGCTTCACCATATTTGCAACTTCCTGTTCTTGGGTTACATCCGTTTTAACGAACAGCGTTTCAAAGCCTGCCCCTCTTAATTCATCGGAAACTGCTTGTCCCCGGTCCGAATAATCCGCGATAACAACCTTGGCTCCCTCTTCCACAAAAAGCCTTACCGCTGCTTCGCCGATCCCGCTGGCGCCTCCCGTCACAATGACAACCTTGGATTCAAACTTCATTTGTCGACCACTCCTATTTTGTGAATTCATCATATCAGCTCCACATTCATGTAGAGTTTGCATACTTCAGGCATGATATTCCACAAGCCCCTTTTCTTTCTTAAACCTACGTAGTATCGAATGACGGCATATGAATTCATAACTTGATATTCGCTGCGTCCTAACCTTTTTATCCGCCCGTCCGTTGTTATACCGGCCGCTCGATCGTAAACATCTCTCCCAGTGCAGAATAGATGTTTCCCGCCATACGGCTCACAGGCTTCAACTTGGCAGCGTCAATCCGGCCTTGCTCGTATAGCTCCTCCGAAACATGAAAGCGGACTACGCGGGCAATCAGCAGATCGGCAGCAGGCAGTTGATCCGCGCCATTCAAGGTAACGATCTGCTCCAGTACACATTCCATGCGAATCTTGGATTCCAGAACGCCGGGAACCTTAACCACCTCGCTTACGACCGGGGTTAAATTGGTTCGGTCAAGCTCACTCTCGTCCGGAGGCAGGTTCGCCGCCGTTTCGTTCACGGCTTCAACAGTATCTTCGTCCACGATGTGGATGACAAGCTCGCCGCTTTGCATGGCATTTCTCGCTGTATCCTTCGCCGTGCCGTTCTTCCGCTGAACGGAGACGGACAGCATGGGCGGATTGCTCGTCAGAATGGAGAAATAACTGAACGGCGCGGCATTCAGCACACCGTCCTCCGATAATGTCGTAACGAAAGCGATCGGCCGCGGAACAACGCTCCCGATCAGCAGCTTGTAGATGTCCCGTTCGCTTTGAGTATTCGGGTCTATGGATATCACTTGAGTTGCCCCTCTCCTGTATTTTTGACTTGTATAGGCTCCAGTCCTTCCTCAATACGGGCTCGCTCCGGTTCAAACCAGACAGGAAGTTTCAATTGCTCCCCCAGCGAGTCCAGATCTTCATCCACCGTAAACCCGGGCGGATCGGTTGCGATCTCAAACAAGATCCCCCCTCGTTCCCTGAAATATAACGATCTGAAATAGTTGCGGTTCTTAATCCCTGTTGGCAAAAAGCCATGTTGTTTCACCCACTCTTGCCATGTAACATGCTCACCATCATCTTGGGCCCGCCATGCGATATGATGGGTCGTTCCAGCGCCTCCGGTTCCCAAAGGGATATCCCGCATCGGCAAATCGATCACGTTGCCGAAAAGGCCCGCAGCTTGAAACCGGGCATAATTATCGTCCTCTCCGATGTAGGTCAGTCCCATGACCTGCTCCAGCGCCTTCTTCGTTTCCTCCCATTTGCTGCTGAACAGAACCGCACCGCCGAATCCCTTTATCGCTGTATCCGGAGTTATATCGTCCACGGACCAGCCGTTATTCGGTCCGCCCTCCCGCTCCACAAGCTCAAGAGAAAGTCCATCGCGATCAGAGAACTGAAGATAATGTTCGTTAAACCGAAATGCTTTCATGACAGGAACGCCGAATCTCCGTAAACGCCCTTCCCAATAAGGCAGGGCACCTGCAGGGACGACAAATGTTGTATACCCAACCTGTCCTCCTCCACGTATCCCTCTTCGTGAAGCAGAAGACGGAAAGAAGGTGATAATGGTCCCCGGGTGCCCCGCCTCATCCCCGAAATACAAATGGTAAACCTCAGGCGCATCAAAATTGACCGTCTTCTTCACCAGTCTTAGCCCCAGCACAGCTGTATAAAAATCAACATTTCTCTGCGGATCCTGCGCATAAGCGGTAATATGATGAATGCCTGCCGTTTGTAATGCCATCTCCATCGACTCCTCATCGTTTCGTATCCATACCGATGTTTCCCTACATGATTTTCGGTTCGTATGATGAAATATAATCTTTAAATTTAATATCTTTAATTCAAGATTATGTTTTTTTCATACCATTGTCAAGCGGCCCTTCATATCTCAGGCAGACAAAAAGCCGCCAAGAACGATTCCACGCTCTTAGGCGGCTCCAGCATGCAGCTGCGGCCACATGTCTATCCTGCGTCTATGCTTTTTGCCATTTTTCCTTAAAGAACAGCTGATACACTCTGGTTACGATAATCTTAATGATCATGTAAATCGGTACCACCAGCAGAATCCCTATAATTCCGCCAAGATCCTGTCCCACCAAAACCAGAATAATGATCGTAATGGGGTGGATTGCCAGCTGTTTGCCGAAGATATACGGACCAATCAGGTTATCCTGAATCTGCTGGGCGGCCAGAATGACAACAAGCGACCAGATCGCCGTCCCCGGGGACTGGATGAACCCGATGATCACGATCGGGATCGAGGAAAGAATAGCTCCGATAAACGGTATGAAATTCGCAATGACCGCGACAACCGTCAACAGCAGCGCATAAGGCAGGCCAATGATCAGGAAGCCGAGATACATCAAGACGCCCAGCGCCAGATTGATGAGGACCCGGCCCACGATAAACCCTTTGAGCGCGTTATTGATTTCATCCAGCACCGAGCCTCCTACTTCCTTGAATCGGTCAGGCAAAAAGCTGACAATCATCTCCCCGAACTTTCCGCCTTCCTTCAGCATGTAGTACAGCATGATCGGGAACGTAAATAAAACGATGGCAAAACTCGAAACAAACGAAAACAGGTTCATAATATAATTCGTGAGGAACGTGAAGCCTTGGTTCAAATAATCAGTTAGCTGTGTAAGCGGATTTGCGTTCTCCGGGAATATATCCTTGAAGAAGCCGTTATTCTCCCATTCCTGTAGCTGCTCGCCAAGCTTTGCAAACAAAGCGGGGGCATTCTGTACAAGGGCCACGATCTGATCCCGCAGGGATGGCCATACCCCAATAATAAAACCTGTAAGTATGCCTGCAAACACGACATATAGGAGCAGAATGGCCAGCGAGCGATTTAGCTTGCGCTTTTCGAGAAAATCAACCAGCGGCCTAAGCAGGTAATAGAAGAACCCGGACAGCATCAGCGGCACGAGGATGATCGAGAAGAACGAAAGTACCGGTCTGAATATAAAATCCACCAGCGACCCCAAATAAATAATAATGAGGACCAGGATCACGGCAAGACTTAATTTGAAAAACTTGTTCATTTTTAGCAAAAAGCATGCCCCTTCTCCTATTTTTTCACCATCGTATCATGACCATGTATCCATATACAAATCGCTCCCATCTGCACTGTTGAGAGGGTCGGATCTAAGGTGCTATCGCTTTTATAACCATTCCGTTCACTTCATCCTGGAGATATATACTTCTCCTAACGCCTCACGTATAATATGTAGGATTGCAAGGGTAAGGCTATAGTGTAGGAGGATAATATAAAACATGCATGTTACATCCATCATTCTTGGTCTGATCATCATACTGAATATCGTGTTCTCCATGTTCGTCGTGTTCAGGGAACGGCGGGATGCCGGATCCACCTGGGCATGGCTGCTGGTGCTGTCCTTTATCCCGATTCTGGGCTTTGCGCTGTACCTGTTGTTCGCCCAAAATTTAAGAAGAATCCGTCTCTTTCATTGGGATGATCTGCAGAAAACCGGAATCGAGAAGGTATTGCTGTCTCAAATGGAAGGGATGAATAACGGAGAATACCCGTTCAGCAATCAAGCGGCTGCGGATAGCAGCGATTTGATCCATATGCATATCAACGAGAATCAAGCGATCCTTACGGACGACAATCACGTTGAAATTTTCACGGATGGACGCAAGAAATTTGAACGGTTGTTTCAGGATATTGAGGAAGCCAAAGTCTACATACATATTCAATATTACATCATCCGTCGCGACGAGCTGGGCAAGAAGCTGATATCCCTGTTGACCAAAAAAGCAAAAGAAGGCGTGAAGGTCCGGGTTCTCTACGACGAGCTGGGCTCGCGTCAGTTAACCAAGGGCTTCTTCAAAGCATTTCGCGAAGCCGGCGGAGAAGCCGAGGCCTTCTTCCCGTCCAAGCTGCGCTTCATTAATCTGCGTTTGAATTACCGGAATCACCGAAAGCTGGCTATCATTGATGGCGATATCGGGTATGTCGGCGGATTTAACGTCGGGGATGAATACCTGGGTCTCAACTCCAGTTTCGGATATTGGCGGGACACCCATCTGCGCATTCAAGGTGAAGCGGTTTATGCGATGCAGGTTCGCTTCATTCTCGATTGGAATCAGGCTTCGCACCATCACGATATTTATTATGAATCGAATCTGTTTCCCAAGATCGATTCGCCTGGCAATGTCGGGATTCAGATTGTGACCAGCGGTCCCGATTCCAGGTATGAGCACATCAAGAATGGGTATATCAAAATGATTTCGTCCGCCAAGAAATCCATTCATATTCAGACGCCGTATTTTATCCCTGATGCCAGCCTTCTGGATGCGCTCCGCATTGCTGCGCTGTCCGGCGTCAAGGTTCACCTGATGATTCCCGATAAACCGGATCATCCCTTTGTCTACTGGGCGACCTTATCCTATATCGGGGAAATGCTGAGAACCGGGGCTAACGTGTACCTCTACAATAATGGCTTCATTCATGCCAAGACGATTATCATTGACGAGAAGATTTCTTCCGTCGGCACGGCAAATATCGATGTTCGAAGCTTCAAGCTGAATTTTGAAGTGAATGCGTTCCTGTACGATGAGCAATTATCACAACAGTTGACTCACATCTTCCATCAGGATCTGCGCGTATCCAGCCAGCTTACGATGAAGCAGTATCTGGAGCGATCAAGGTGGATCAAGTTCAAGGAATCCATCTCACGCTTGTTGTCCCCTATTCTGTAAAAACAAACCTTTAGCACTGCCTCAACATTTAGCAATTCAGAAGAAATACGGGAAACGCAGACCGTTTATAATAAAGCCAAGGAAAACAAATCCATCATTTTAAAACTGGGAAGGATGTTGAACGTGGCTAAACTGACACCGTATATTTTCTCTGAGGATGCAAAAGCGCAGGCTGAGTTTTATACCCAAGCACTAGGCGGGGAGATCCTGTCCGTACAAACGCATGGCGAGATTCCCGGAACCAAGGAAGAGCTTAAAGACAAGGTCATGCATCTTAGTCTGGTAGCCGGAGGCATTCCAATCTTTATGTCGGACTCCATATTCCAAACCCTGGAGCGCGGGAACGGGATTCACCTGAGCCTGTCGTTTGAGAGCGATGCTGAAGCGCATGAAGCTTTTGACCGCTTGGCACAGGGCGGTAAGGTGCTTGATCCGCTGAAGACTCAATTCTGGGGAGCGCTGTTCGGGTTGCTGGAAGACAAGTTCGGCGTATTGTGGCAGGTAACGACCGAAGTCCAAGTCAATTAATGTTAGAAGGCCCTTCAAGTTTCACTTGGAGGGCCTTTTCGCGTTATTTATACGGAACTCCAACGATCCACGACTTCCGCTGCGGCCAATTGGCTTGTGTGCAAAATACTTTTAACATCCCGCGTGGCGCGACCTTGTGCACGAATGATCTCATAATCCGTTATACCGAGGAATTCGAACATGGATTTCAAATACTTATGCGAATATTCAATCTCACGGTACCCATCATTCTCTGTATATATGCCGTCGCTGCCCTGAATGACCACAACGCTTCTTCCGTCGGTAAGGAGTCCTTCGGACCCGCTTTCCGTATATCTGAACGTTTCCTTTGGAATGATGATATTATCCATATAATCCTTCAACTTGGAAGGGATGTTAAAATTGTGGAGCGGCATGGCGATTACATACTTGGATGCCCCCTTGAACTGCTGCAGGATCTCAGCCATCCGCCCCATCATCTTCCCTTCATCCTCGGATAACGGCTCCCCGCTCTCAAGCTTTTCCCACCCGTTCAGCAGATTCGCGTCAATGGCGGGAATGAATTCCCGATATAGGTCGATCTGTTCGATTAGGCTGGCCGGATTCTGCGCTGCATACTTGCTTACGAAAAACTCAAGCACCTGCAAGCTCAAGGACTACTCGCTTCTTACCCTCGGATGTGCATTAATTACGAGCAGGTGTTCCATATAAACAACACTCCTTTTATTTTGTGGTCAACCAAAATCACCAGCTAGCTTGCAGTCTGACTCACCTCCCGATTAGAATGAACGCTTAACACGCATCATCTCAAATGATCTCCCTATATCAATTTGTTTGTACATACAATTATAATTCCGCGAAGATAAAGACCTCAGTCCTTATCCTCCAATTGATCACTCACCTCGTATAGATGCAGTGATAATTCATCACCTTCGGCATGACCTAAAATAGCGCCATAACGACTGCGCAAATTCATCCAGCACTCGTGAATCACTTTCTCCAAAGCCTTTCCTTTATCAGTTGTATAGATCAATGACATCCTTCCTTCCACCCGATTATAAACCAGCCCTTTAACGGCCAGCTTCTCAACCAGACGGGTTACAGTAGAAGGCTGCAGGTGAAGAATTTCGCCTAATTCCTTCTGCGAGATCCCTTCCTTCTCATATACAGCCATAAGCAAATAAGCATATGTGGGTGACAATCCGCTTGCTGCAAACTCGTCTTCGGCCATCTTGGTAATGACCCGGCTAAGACGATTGGCTGTGAAGTAAAGGCATTCCTTGATATACGTATTTAACATAACGGTTACCTCTTTCGCTGAGTTCATCCTGTTGAATCATCTTTGATTGTTTGCACATACAAATATAACGAATTTCCAAATAAAAGTAAAGAGGCAGATTTCCCCCATCACCTCGGAGACCTCTGCCGCTTCATTTTACGAGAAATATGCTGCTTCATGTTGAAGATACATCTGCTTGCTGCAATGCTTCTATTCGACCTGGCTCTGATCCATATACATGACTTCCCACAGGTGGCCGTCCGGATCCTGGAAGCTCCATCCGTACATAAAGCCATGATCCACCGGATCATTGGAAGGCGACCCTCCTGCGGAAAGTGCGGCATTGACGATTTCGTCCACCTGCTCCCGGCTTTCGGCGGATAGTGCCAGAATTACTTCCGTTGTGTTCGCGGCATTCGACAGATCTTTCTTGGTGAACGTCTTGAAATAATCCTCGGTGAGCAGCATGGCAAAGATGTTATCGCCGATGACCAGGCAAGCCGCGTTTTTGTCCGTAAATTGCGCGTTAAATTCAAAACCGATTTTTGAGAAAAAGTCCTTCGTTTTCTCCAAGTCCTTCACTGGTAGGTTCACAAAAATATTATCGCTTTTCAAAGCCATTTCGAATCACCTCGTCGATTTGATAGATTCATCATAGCATGAGCAGCAGCCCGGCATTTCTCTTCAATTGCTATGTTCAATCAAACACAGCAGCGATTCAGACGGCTATAACTCCATATCAAAAAAAAGAGGATGCCTCCAGGCAGTGTTAAAACTCGCCTGCGAGACATCCCATTGTATTACGAATCCATGTTAGTTAGATAAACCCACTGCCCGCAGCAATCTCATGACGGTTACCACCGTCTGAGTTTTGGTTACATGGGATTGCGGATCCAGCTTGGAGGCCGATACGCCTTGCATAATCTTCTGCTCCACAACGAAGGTGACGGACGACTTCGCATAGGATGAAACCTTGGCGTTGTCTTTAAATTTGTTTAACAATCCTTGGTTCGCTTCGTTCTTCTTGCCGGCATAATTCAGCACATTACTTAGCATAACGGCCAATTCCTCACGCGTAATCAAGCTGTTTGGATCAAAGATATCGCCTGAGCGTCCTTTCACTAACCCTGCCGCTTTCGCAGCTGCAATCTCTCTGGCATATCCGGATTTCGGATCTACATCCTTGAAGTTGGAGTAACTGTCGTCAGGGAGAATACCCAGCGCTTTCACCACAATGGATATAATTTCGGCACGGGTAATGGGTTGATTACCGTCAAAAGATCCGTTACTTGCACCAGATACGATCAGCTTGGCAGCAGCCTGCGCAACGTCTTCTCGTGCCCATGAAGGGATCGCGGCGCTAAACCGGATATCTTGCTGAAGCAGGGCATAAACACCGCTGCCGGTTTTCTTGATTTCAACCGTTACCGTACCATCCGCGTTAACTTTAAACAAGGTCGGAACGGATCGAAGCTCATGGGTACCTGGTATATAAACCACTCCGGTGGCACGTTTTATATTTATCTTTTTCGCATCTACAGTAACAAATTCGCTGACATGGGTTTTGCCGAAATGCTTCAGTTCGGTCGTTGTCTTATCCGCGTTGATTTGCTCAAGCTTGAACAACAGCGGAGTAGCTAGCACTTCTCTTCCCTTAATCAGTTTCTCCACGCCCGCTGCATCGGCAGCCTTTGGAGAAACAATCGAGACTTTCACAGGGCCGGGAACCGTAATCAGCGAAGCCGGAATCCGGTATTCTGTCCCGTTCACGATAATGGAGAGACTGGCCTTGGCTCCTTTTTTTGCAACGGCAGCGATGACTTCTTGCGGAATCTCAACCTCAACCTGCTTCGCACCTGCACCCGCATGAATCTGGAAGTTGGAGGAATCCGAAAGGTTAATGCTGTTAACAGCTGCAGCTGTAGGTAGGGTCACGACAGCCTTATCGCCAAGAAGCGTGACTTTTGCCTCTAGCTGATCGTTGGCTTTAGGCGGTTGTGGCTTCGAAGGCGTTGGTGAACCAGATCCTCCAGCGCCTCCTGATCCGCCGGAACCGTCAGATCCACCGGAACCGCTGCTTGAAGTTGTTACGCTAAGCAGATTCGAAGCGCTGGAGACGCGGTTAATCTCATCCCCCGTTCGATCTACCGCTAGCACATGAATCTTGTAGTTTGTCAGAGAACTAAGGCCATTCACGGTGTAACTATTCTCTATAGCCGAGCCTGACAAAGCATTATTCACATATACTTCGTATCCCGTTGCATCTGCCACAGCATCCCATTTCACCTGAATGGAGCTTGCGCCGACACTTACCTTTGAGAGATTCGCCGGAGCCGGAAGTGCTGAAGCATTGACTTTGCCGTCGATCGGCAAGTCGTTAATGAGTTGAGTCGTCAGCGTCTTATTGCGGTCGCCACTGATATCCCAGCTCATGACGCCGGCAATATCCAGCGACTTCACGATAGAAGCGGTGTACTTCATGGTGTTCTTATCGTTGTAGGTGATGAACACTTTATTTTGATCGTTGTACAGGTATGGTACCTTGGCGGATTCGTTCCAATATCTTTTATAGCCGTTCTTGTCGATGTAGTTATTCTCGAGATCGCTAAAATCGAAAATGGCAGGCTCCCACGATTTCAAAGCAGTCCCACCCTTATTGCAAGTCTGATACTGACCAAGCGGACCACAGCCATCCCAGCCCTTACCGTAGTAGGGTACGCCCGCGATTAACTTATGTGTCGGCACCCCGCCGTTCAAATGGCCTAACAAACCGCCAATCACATGATTTCTTGGAGCCGAGGATCTCAGAAGTGCTTTATCATAGAACAATGGTGAATTATGATGACCGAATGGGTCTTCTTTGCCACTGTAGTCATACGTCATAATATTAATAAAATCCAGATAATGGACAGAATTCGCAAAGTCTGCGTTAACGGTAAAATTGTCTCCCTGACCGGAAGCAATCGTCAGCAAATAATATTTGCCGTCCTCTGAACCGGCTGCATCTAACGCCTCGCGAATGGTTTTCATTAACAATGTGAAGTTTTCTTTATCCTCCGGTGCTCTGGAATTCGAATCTTCTCCGCCCTCAACAGGATATTCCCAGTCAATATCGAGACCATCAAACTGGTACTCCCGAAGGAATTTAACGGCAGAGTCGGCAAAAGCACGGCGTGTCACTTCCGTCATGGCTACGTTAGAAAAATTATCAGACCATGACCACCCGCCTACTGAAATCATGAGCTTCAAATGAGGGTTAGATGCCTTGACGGATTCGAAAGCAGCGAAATTTTGAAAATCAAAGGTCGGATCTCCAATTACAATTTCTCCGTCATGGACGTATCGGTCCTGCGCTGGAATATTAGGATCTTCGCAGGCTCTTGGTCCGCTCCCGTATTTTTTCCAGCATATATCGGCGAAGGCATAGTTAATGTGGGTGATCTGTGATACATCTACGTCACCAGGATGAAAATTACGTTCTTCGGTACTAGCTGACCAAGAAGTGTAGTACGTAATATTGTTATAATTGCTGCCAGGCACTACCGATACTGCTTCGCTTTCTGGCGAAGTCCATAGGCGGTTATGGCCCACGACCTTATACGAATAGGTCTTTCCTTCTTCCAGTCCAGCAGCTACATACCGGCTCTCGTTACTCGAGCCAACCTTTACCCCATCCTGATAAATATCATAGCTTGTGGCCCCGGGCACCGGTGCCCAGCCCAGTGAAACCGTAGATCGTGTAGCCGTCACGACCTGCAATCCTTGAGGTTGAGCCAGTTCCCCCCACTTAAGGGTAACGGCATTACTATTGGCGGATGCTTCCAAAGCTCCATTTGCGCTTCTTTGTGCACCTACTTTAAAAGTATAGGTCTCTCCTGCTTCCAAAGTTCCATAAGTAGCCGTGGTAACGGAGTTTTCCCAAGTGCCGCCTTTCCATGCTCCATTAATATAAATGTCATAAGCTTCGGCTCCGGGACTCGCCCCCCAACTCAGCGTAACCGTATCTTCCGTTACATCGTCAATTTTAAGATGGCTTGGAGGAGTCAACGGTGCATCTTTATATTCTGCTTCGTCTTTGGTTGTGGTGAATTCCAATACATTGCTTTTGTGTTCCTTTTTCACGTCGCCGTCCCACGTAATATAGATTCTGTAGGTCGTTTCAGGTGTCAATCCGGTCACGGCACGGGTCCAATAATTGCCCCATGCCAGCCAACCGCCTGAATCCGCGTCCCACACCTGTATATTGTTTTCACCTTCGACGGGTTTGAAATCCCATTGAAATATCGCCATATTATGAGAGACACTTTCAATACGAAGATTCTGAGGTGCCAGCGGATCCTGAGCATTGCTCAAGGCTTTATACGTTGAGTTCGTTACAGTCGCAGGCTCTAGGCCGGAGTTACCTGTGGAAATATCTGTAGGAACGTCTGTGGAAACGTCTGTAGAAGGAGTGCTTTCTGCCGCATAAGATGCAGGCGCATTAAGCAGTGGCGTAAAAATAAGAATAAGGGCCAAAAAACATATCACCCATTTTGGGTGCTTTTTCGTTAGAAAGGGTGTCACCGTTTTCACCTCTGTTGATTAAATTTCGATTGCAAATGATACAGCATTTCGATGGATGTCTGTCCCTCGGTGTCATCGGGTGGTTCTTTGATGACTTGCCTAATTTCGCAGATCGCTCAAATCAAACTTCTATTGAAAGCGGTTACTAATTTTTCCAGCTCAACTATGTAGAGTTCAGTCCCCCCTTTCTACTCATGATGGAATCACTGTCCGAGCCCTCTACTACAGCCTCCTTTCATGAATTCATTCGAGTTCACATAAATATTCATATATTTGTATCATGGAACCTACACTATCGATTGAGAAGGGATACATTTCCATAAATACGGGATAAATTCTTGTAATTTTATATTCTGTTAATAAATTCAACCAGGATTGCATCTGTCAGGGCCTGCAATCTTTACAAATGGAAAAAGAGCCCTCCAAGGACTCTTTTTCTTTTATTTATGCAATGATATCCAACCGATTCATCGAATCGAACTTAAATGCTCGTGCTTTAATTTCCATATGCCCTCGGCACCGCGCACGAATACATTCGTAGCTCTCCCGCTTCCGGACGTAAATGTCCCCTGATGATAGCCCTCGAAGTGGTAGGTATAGACGCATACCGCCGTATGAGTATCACTCGCGATCCACTCTACATCCTCCGCCCGGTACACCTCATCCTGAATAACATGCCAAGCATGTTCGAAATAGGCCCGAATCTCATCCAACGTATGACAGCTCCGGTCCGAAAACCAATAGACCGCTTCTCCGTCGAGCAGCCGGGCTACATTGTCAAAATCATGGGTATTCGTGGCCGCTATGTATGCCTCAAGTGCCTTTTGATATGACATTGTTCCACACCTCCCATCTCTCAACTATTGCATGCCCAACAATCCAGTTCCATTGTTATCACAATTCCACTCATTCACATCCAGAATACCTTATTGTGAAGCCTGCATTCCATAAAAATTCTCCATTCTATGATGTGATTTTGCTTCTCACTTTATTTCAATTCTCATTTTGTATCATCCCTACAAAGCTACATCAATACCGATTTCGCCTTTGTTTATGATATTATATGGAGCAGCAGAATCTAGTACATTCAATATGCAAGTGCTCTTTTGGAACTTATTCAAAAATAGTGGGTGAACGCCAATGATGAGTATCGCGCAATTCGCAGCACGCACGGGCATGGTTCCCAGTGCCCTTCGCTTCTATGAATCCAAAGGCATTCTAGTTCCGGCTGAACGGCACGATAACGGTTACCGGTTCTATGGATACCATCAAATTCAGACAGCCAAACTTGTAAACAGTCTCCGTCAGTCGGGAATCAGTCTAGGGGATATTCGCTGTTTCCTGGAGGCCGATGAAAGTACGCGTATCCAGCTTCTTGAACGCTGGCGGCGGGACGCTGAAGCACGTCTACTTTCGGTTCAGATTGCGAGTCAATATCTAAATGGAATGGAATCGGATCATGGCAGTCTGCATCTCATCAATTGGGAAGAACCCTTAACCGTCATATGGCAGCCGTTTTTGGTAGACAAGCCAGTGAACTCCTACTCTCGAGTAATGAAACAAGCGGCTGCCAAACTCCGTGACCTCAACATTCGCACCCAAGGCTCCAGCTTGATCAAGGTGATAGATTCCCTCCCGCACGCGGTCCAGATTGAAGTCGGATATCAAGTCATAACGGAGTCCTCTCGGAAGCCACCCCCTCTCCCGACTTCTTCGGAAGCCTATCTGGAGACCATCCCTCCTACCTTGTTCATATCGGTGGATAGTTCATGGGAGGATACCTTCATCTGCATGCGAACGATCCGCTTTCTCCAGAAGTTCGGCTTCGAACCTGCGGGCAAGCGCCTGGAACGGCATTTTCCCGATTCTCCAATATTCGAAATCATGATTCCTGTAATGCAAACTCGCTTCACTTGACCTTCAAGTTACTTGAAGGTTTATACTAGGATTGTTCCATTTCCAAAACTTTCTTGTAGGAGGATCAAACGAATGGTTGGATTAAGGCTGGATGATTTTGATGGAGGTTTTATCGTGGCCCCCTGGGATCGATTCAAGGAACTCATCGATTGGTATAGCACACATTTGGATCTGAAAGTGACATACGAAGAGGATTACCCGGTCGAAAAAATGGCCACCCTTACTTTCCCGGCACTGGGATGCATACATATCAAGTCGGTGGAACATGATCACCCGCATTTTGCAGTAGACTGGGGACAGAACGGGAATGTTCGCTTCTGCTTCACCACAACGAATCTTGAAGCTGCACACGCCTATTTTCGCGAACGGAATATTCAAGTAACCGATGTGACCCAAGGTGCCTTTGACCGTTCCTTCGATTTCTTCGATCCGGTAGGCAACCGCTTAACGGCAATCGAACCGGAACCAGGTACGGAGGCATTGGTTGCTAAGGCACCGGACGCACGCTTTCCATTCCAAGCGATTCCCCGCTTTGGCGTAGACCGACTGGATGAAGCCATCGCTTGGTACGAGACCAATCTGGGCGGCAGGGTCGAACGGATCAGCGAGGACGGAACCTCCGCAACCGTTATCATCACTAACGAAGGCGCACCGGTCTATCTGGAAACCGTTCGGATGGACCGAACGAAGAGCGCGTTCACTATAGCTGCAAGGCCTTATTGGGTAATCCGGAAGAAGGCCGACTTTTTCGAGACCCATAAACGTTTGCAGGAACAAGGATGGAAGGTAACCGATTTTGCCGGAAATCCCAAGTTTCTTGTCCTGTTCCATACCTATGATCCATATGGCAACCAGATCAATGTCTGGTGTTACGAGGACTGTTAGTCATAAAAAAAGGATAATTTCACATATCCACGGGAATCCCTCATAATGACCATGACAGTTGAATGATCCAACAAGTTCTGACCGATCTTCATAATCGGATCCATTCATGAAAGGGCTGCGAGCATTCCAGCAGTTGATCGCAGCCTTTATATTGCAGTCGGGATTAATAGATCATTAAATTGTCCTTAACACTTGGTTTGAAAATTTGCCTTTCCTTCCAAAACGGCATTCAAGAATTTCTTCGATTTTTTCAATCGCTTCTGGATCTCTTCAATTTCTTTGATTTTTTGTTCAATCATTGCCGCCTTAGCCTCGTATGATAAGTTAAGTTGTTGATCTACCAACAAACTTAATTCTTCTATAGAAAAGTCTACGGATAAAAGTGCCTTCACATCATCTAGAAACTCTACAATGTCTTCAGAATAAACACGATAATTATTTGCATCTCTTTTAACATAGCTGTCCGGAATCAGGTTCTTACGTTCATAGAATCTCAATGTTGATATGGGCAGACCCGTTAATTTTGATACATCGTTTATTTTCATAATAGGACCTCTTTTATTTCTTGCTATAAACCTAGGTTCATAGTTCATAATACGAAATATGATAACGAATGACATGTACAAAGTCAAAAAATCTATGTTATCAAAAGGAGAGGTTCTATGTTTAACCATATTCAAAACAACGATTTCGCCAATATCGTTATGGGCCGACGTTCTGTTCGAAATTATGACGAGAACATTAAAATATCGAAAGAAGAGATAAGCGACATGATTTCGGAAGCCAGCTTGGCTCCATCCTCTGCAAATATGCAGCCTTGGCGTGTAATTGTGGTCGATACTCCAGAAGGAAAAGAAAAGCTAAGACCTCTTGTGAGGTTCAATACGTTACAGAATGATACTTCATCAGCCATGTTATTACTTTTTGGCGATTCCCAAAGCTATTTATATGCTGAAGAAATTTACAATACAGCTGTGGAACAAGGAAAAATGCCAGCTGAAGTACGAGATCGTCAACTCGAAACCATTCTATCCCTGTTTCCGACACTATCAAAAGAAATGAAAGTTGAAATTGCAAAAGTCGATAGCAGCCTCTTTGCCATGCAGTTCATGTTAGTAGCTCGTGCACACGGGTATGATACGAATCCAATGGCAGGCTTTGAAGCTGATCAGCTAGCAAAAGCATTCGATTTAGATGAAGAACGCTATGCTCCTGTCATGATCATCTCATTAGGGAAAGCCAAAGAAAATGGGCATGAGTCCGTTCGATTAAGCTCTGACAAGATTACATTTTGGAGGTAACCATTATCCGTAATCGATTCACCATCAATCAATAAGAAAAAGGCAGCCGATCATTGTGATCGGCTGCTTTGGCTTCGCATAACTAATATTTCATTCCATGAATTATATTTTATTTGTATAAATGATTTTGTCCACATCGTGTCTAACGGTTTTATGACCTTGTTTAATTCCTTTCCCAATGGCTATAAGCATCACATCTTCATACCTGTCAGAAATCTGTAAGGCCGACTTTAACTGTTCGGAATCATACCCGGACATGGTAATCGTATGAAGACCCGCCTCGTTCGCCAGTAAGACTAACGACATGGACGCCAGGCTTGCGTCTCTTACTAATTCGAGCTTTAAATCCTCTTTTGATTTATTTAGATAATATTGGATAGCCGCGTTGGCTAAATAGTCTCTTAATGTTACGTCAAAATAACCCTTTTGGAATCCATCTTCATGGATATTTATAATGTTTTCTTTTTCAAATGCTTGATAATCGCCCAGTACAACGATTAGTACGGAGGCTTCTACTACCTGTTGCTGATGAAAGGCAATGGGGAGTAACAAGTTTTTTAACTTCGGGTCGTCTATAACCAGGTACCGTGTCGCTTGAATATTGTTTCCGTTGGGCGATTGGCTGGCTCCTTCAATCAAAGCAGCCAACGTCTCCGATTCCACTTTATAATGGGGATCATAATGTCTGACAGAACGTCTTTGTTCCAATATCTCTCTCACACTCATTGTGCTCACTCACTCCAAATGTTTTATTTGCTTCACATTCCGATTATAATGGACCGTACAGTGGCAGAAAATAACGCACAATAAAGTGGGTTAGCCACCTTTATGTGCCTATTTAGGAGGAATCCATAATGAATGGTCTCAATACGGGAATCAATATTTTTATGAATACGGTAGGAGGAAAGTGGAAATGTTTAATCCTCTTTTTTCTGAGTCAAAAACCAAGGAGAACCAAGGATTTCTATCTGCTCATGCCAACCATAACGCAGAAAGTTTTAACCGAGCAATTAAAGCAGCTGGAAAGAGATGAGCTTGTCCGAAGAGAAGTATTTAAAGAAGTGCCGCCTAAGGTAGAATACAGTTTAACTGAGCTGGGCCAATCCTTCGTGCCTGTATTAAATACAATGTGTGAATGGGGCAACACCTACGCAACCGTACAAAACCTCGAAACAGAAGAACAAATCTGCTGCCAGCATAAATAGGCGGTCGTGCATATAAAGAGGCGTCGAAAAAAAACGAGCAGACGAATGATCGTCTGCTCGTTTTCTATATTAAACTCCTTCATCCGTCTCATTCTCCGGAGTCTGCTCGGGCTCTTCCAAAAGCGCGCTTTCGTCGGACAGCTCATACGAGACGCCATCCACAACAACCTTTTCGACTAGGGACACGTCAAGCGGCTTATCCAGCTTCACGGTAACCTGACTTGAGTAAGTCTGGTTTTCCTGAGCGTCACCAACGCTCTCCGATGACTGCCCATCTGCACCTTCAGCAGGATCAGACGAGTCTTCCCCTTCTGCTGTCCCAGTATTCGGGTCCGTTTGATTTTCCGTTGATTCAATCTCTGTTCCTGATGGATCGGCTTCCGCTTCGCCTGTAGTTTCATCCGCGCATACCCGCGTTAATTCAGGGCTGGCAGCTTCAAACAACGTGCTTGCATCCTTGCCTACAATCTGCAGCTCGTCCACATTGAAATCCCGGCAAGCTGCCGGCTGTTTAAAATGGAAACTCAGCTCGGTCTTGCCCTTCTGCTCGCCTTCCTCCACTACCGTCGCCGTCAGTAACGGCTTTTCAGGAACGGTATCGGAAGAAGCCGGAGGTGCGGTAACCGGAGGAGTAGTGACCGGATTCGGATCGGCACTGCCATCCGCAGGTCCCTTGCCGTTTTGGATCATCATGAAGACAGCGCCAGCAATAACGATCACCGCAAGCAAAGATGACGTGATTTTTACGAACCGCGAATGCTGTCGAATCCATCGCACCAACGGCGAAGCTAATTCGGCCCTAACCTTCGTATACACCGGTTTAAGGATTGGAGCAGGAGAATCGAAATACGTTTTCGCATATTCCTTATTCTTGAACGCTTCACGGTCATAGGTTTTGAAATAATCAACGATGGCGGTGGCATAAGCCGGAACAAGTCCCCGCGGTCTAACGAATACAGGTTGCTCGGCAGACCACTTCATATACTGGTATACCACTTCCGGACTGTTAACGTATCTGTGCAAATAATCAAGCAAGCCCCGATAGTCTACGGCACTGGAACGAATCTCCGTGCAAAAGGCTAGGGTAATGCTATCAAATCGGGGTGGCACCACATGGTTCTGCAGCCATTTCCGCATGATTTGCTGGGTTCGTTCCCGCTCCTCGGCTGACAGATCCTCCAGCACCTCCACTCTTGCTTCTTCTCGGCTGGACCATTGGTGAAGGGCCAGCATGACCGCGGCTTTGGACCGAATCCGGGAATCAAACCGCTCTACCCAGCCCTTGAACTCCTTCGGCATTTGCAGAAAGCCGATATCCAGCAGCTGTTTCTGGCTTAATTGCTCGGGCTCCAACTCACGCAAGAGGAAGAGGTTTGCCGCATATATCAACCGGTCTGCAAATGCAGTTCCGCCTTGGTAACGACCGATTCCCTTCTGAGGATGGTGCTCCAACGAATCCAATTGGTCCAGGACGGCGTTGACCGCTCTCACCGGATCCGAATCCTGCTTAAGCTTATCGACAAGCTGGGCTTCGGCTAACCTGATGTAATTCTCCTGTTCCAGCAGGAGCGGGTGGTTCCGAACCCACAAGCCGATCAGATCTACCAAGTCTGTAGGTGACGCCGCTTGCTGCATGCGTTTTTTCATGTACGGATCAAACATCAATGCCGGCAGTCCCGGACTCGTCAGCACCCTGGCGTAGAAGGCTCGGCTTAAGGCCGGGCTGCCCTCCAGCAAGTCGTAAATCGCCTCGGTCACATCCTGACGCCGCTTCGATAAGGCGTTATTTAATGAGCGGATAAAATATTCCACAATCAGATCATGGTGCTGCCGGGGATTGATGCCGTGATAATCCCTAACGAAACCGGCAATGGCTGCATCCGGAACATGTCCGCCTTTGACAAGCTCGAATTCCTGGGCAAACAGGG
Organism: Paenibacillus sp. LC231; assembly: GCF_001860525.1. Classification (NCBI taxonomy): domain Bacteria; kingdom Bacillati; phylum Bacillota; class Bacilli; order Caryophanales; family Paenibacillaceae; genus Paenibacillus; species Paenibacillus sp. LC231. The sequence goes on from NZ_JFOM01000021.1 coordinate 19,224, forward strand.
TGTGGAACAGCTGATCCAGCCGTCCCTTAGAAGCAAGGGCACCTGCCGGCTTCAAATACAGCAGAATTGCACGCAGAACGGCATGTTTATGCTCATGGTACAAGCCCTCTTGGCCTTCTTCAATCTGGAACAGCACACATAAATCATCGTAGCTGTCCAGCAAGATCCCCAGACCCGGCTCCATATCGGCAAGCATCTGCTCGGCGAAGGCAAAAAAGCGCTCGGAGCGATCCGGGTCCAATAGCGTTTCCCATGCAAAATCAAGATAAGGCTGCTCGGACCATTTCAGATCGGCATTGATGACCCTGCCGGCAGCGAGCTCAAACAAATAATCCTTCTCGATGCTGCGGTCGCTTAGACGCAGGCTGCCCTTCTCCACGAACATAAGGTGAAGTCCCTTCTTGCTCTGCGGCTCCTTGGCATAGGTTACGAATCCAAGCACCTGGCGCAGCGCATAGGGCAATCGGCCAAACAACACAAAGAGCAGCTGCTCCGCCTTCGCGGACAACTGTTCCACCGGGACATCCAGAACGATATATACCTTTTTCTTCCCGGCAGCCGCGGATATGCATGCATAGAGCAGCTGCTTGAATACCTTCTCGTCGATTCCAAGCTCCTGCAATAAGGCAGGCGCCTTCTTATAGGAAAAGGCGGCTTGAGAATCGGCCTCAACCGGAATGGCAGGAAGCTGCGGCAGGTCTACGCCTTCTTCGATATCGTAATGATCGGCGAATGAGGCCTGCAGCCAAGTCTGATAAGCGGAATGCTCATCTTCAAGGAAACCGTCGGGAATGACATAGTGATGCGTAAAAAAGGCACTGCGAAGTCCCGTAAAGTCCGCAGGCTGAAACACGCTGCGCCCCAGCACCGTTTCTCCTGTTTCCGTATGGAACAGATGAAGGGCGGCCGGATAAGCTGCCGCTTCCCTCTCGCTGCGTGCCGTCAGCTCGGCAGGAGCTTCGTATTGGCAAAAGGGATGCAGCACCTTTTTGATAAAGGAGGCCTCCAATCCGGACGAACGAGCCACTGTATCAAAGCCTTCGGCTGAACGGAATATGCCCCGGCGCTCCCGCGTGTACATTTGCTGTTGTATGGTTCGGGATGGGAAATCCGGCACTAGTCTTCCCTCCCCTGAATATACTTCAGCTTGTACAAAAGCCAGATGAACGGTTCATCCACCCGAATCGGGCTGACCACGCTCTGCAGCTTCTGGTCGACAGGGTTGCTGCCGAGAGCCGACACGGCAAAATATGCAGTATTCGAAAAGTATACATCCATCGTCCCCTTGAACGGACGGTCCACCTTCTCGATAAAACGGCGGATCTCGCCGTCAATATTTTCAAACTCGGTCAAATTCATATGCTTGCGGTGCACCACATTGTTAAAAATGTTGCTGTTCAGCTTCACATATTCGCCATCCTCATCCTTAAGCGCGTGAAGCATGTCGCTCTTGGTCAGCACGACGGCCGTTGGAATATCCGTCTTGCCCTTGTCCTCATAAGCGATGAAATCGCCGAACATCGTCAGCACGACATCCCGCGGCTCATCATACTGGGACACCCATTCACCGGGCTGGTCACCGAATTTCAGACGGATTTTCTCCCGGATGGAGCGGATTTGAAGCGGATCCACCATAAACAGAATACCCGCGGAATTCTTGATATGCTGTCCGTGAAGGCCCAAATAATCCTCGTCCACCATGCCCTCGCCCGCCACGTCAAAAAATACGAGCGTTAACGGCGGCTTGGACTCGTCCTTGAACACGAATTGGAAAATGAAGGGCTCCTGCATCTTCTCCTTCTGCGTAGACGCCAGCAAATCTCCCCGCTCAAATAACGGCTCCTCATAGCCGGTACGGAACTTGCGGCTGATCTCGGCATTCAGCGGCATGCAGGCCGCATCGAAATGATCTGCCGTCGTATGCTGCAGCGTATGAATGAGCGAAGTCATATAGACCGACTTACCCACTTGCGAAGCACCGATGATCGAGATAATGTTGCTTGGCACCTTCCCGGCGGTTACCGGAAGCTCATTGTGGCATTTCGGGCACAACCGTCTGCGCGTGACGACGCCGTAACGGTCATTCAATCCAACCAGTACGTGATCCGAATAAATGTGCTGCTCCTCCGGTATGTCGCTCGGACGGATAATCGCTTCGATATCATACACCGAATCCAGCCCAAAGCGTTCACGGTACCGATTCAGCTCATCATCTTCCCCAAGCGCATAGTCCTCGTCATCCTCTCGGTCGTGGGCAGCCCGGAAGACAACCTCCTTCGGAGCAAACTTACTGAAACAGTAAGGGCACACAATATCATAGAACAGCGGCCTTGGCTCCGGCTCCGGTTTTTTCTTGAATATATCAAAAATGCCCATCTTTCGTACCTCCCTCTGAACCCTATGAATTACACACTGATGCGTTCATCGTGGTTACTGTGTGTTCGATCTCTCTATCTATAAACGAGCTCATACCGTTGTCCATACTTCTTGCCATCCGTAAAAAACAAGCGAATATAATCGTTCTTGCCCACCTCGATCGCAGGCAATTCGTTGCGTCCCGCTGCAAAATCCGTAACGAAAGGGTACAAGATGCCGTCTTCCTTGTTAACCGGATAAGCCCCCTGCTTCTTTACATAACATAAAACGTCCTTGGGTACCGGCACTTCCGCCGTCACCTGAATTTCAATCGTCTTATAAGGCCGCAGCCAGCGGCTCTTTTCGCGGATGGAGTATGCCAGCATGGCTTTGCCGGTGCTGAACTGAATGCTGTTCGCTTCATCCGGCTGCCTGATTAAGGCCATCTCTCCGTCTTCGGAAGACATGGCATACACCGTGTACATAATCTGACCTATTCCGTCCACCCGATCACGATACCCATTGTTCGCCTTGTACTCGTCTCGGGTATACAGACGCAGGCTGCCAGACTCCAAAGCCCCAGCGGGCGGACGAAATCCATCATCCATCTCGCGGTGAATGTATACCGCCTGAAGACCTGGCGGCCAGCTCCAGCGGAGCGTACAGAAACCATCTTCCAACTGATAGCTTAGTCCCTGAATGACCCATTCTCCGGGCTCCGCATTTTTAAAACGCATATCGAACGCCCCCTGCTTTAAAATCCTCGGCTTGTTGAATCATTCGGCCGTTGTCCTCGTCCCGTTCGGCCCGGCCGCTGCTCATTACGAATGATCCTGCTGTTCTCCTTAACCGGGATCACCAACGTAAACAAGGCGATGACTCCTGCTAGGATGAAGCAGGCCAGCATACGAATGGAGGCATCCCCCACTTCTCCCCCGGATAGGCCATATTCCAGAACAACGCCTGCGAGCACGCCGGATACCGCTCCGCCGATGCTGAAGCTAAGCGCGAGATGGCGGTTATCAAACACAATCCCGAGGGCAAGGCCCATGGCAGCGCCAATGAGCAGCATCGCAGCGATTCTTACAATCTGATAATAAACGCTATCTTCCATAACACCCGTACGTTTCGTCAACAGGGAACGATCCCCGACATCGTCATAGATTTTCTGGAAAACAAAAGACAAATCTGCCGCGTTCTGCACATCGTAATATTGCCCGCCCGTTTCGGCGGCAATCGTCTGAAGCAGTTGGGCACCGTCCGGGTTAACAAGGCTGAGGCCAATCGTATTCACCGCGATTTGCTGCTGCTTGTAGTCCGCAAGCACACGCGCATGATCCGTTTCGCTAAAGCCGTCCGACAGCATAATGACCATGGCGGTTCGAGCGGCATCATGGCTCTCTTGGATATGCGTCATGGTATCCTCCAGCGCGAGACTGATGTCCGTGCCACCGTCGGTCGTTGCCAAACCGTCGATTTCCGCGATGATCTCATCCCTGGTTTCTTGGTTCTTCACACGCGTGAACGGCTGCAGTAACGTTGTTGCATGATCAAATACCATCACCGATACACGGTTATCCTCGTCCATGCGGTTGATCAGATTTTTGGCCGCCGTATATCGGTCCTGATTCGGGTCCGTCTCTTTCATGCTGCCTGAATTATCAATGATCAGCACGATGTCCTTCACGGGCTTGGCGCTGCCCGGGTTCAACTGATACACCCACTCAAACAGCATACCTAACAGGAACAGTGCCACCAAAGTGGATGGAATCAGCAGCTTCCATGATGTGCCTGTATATCGCTGTCTCCATGAGCTCCCATTCAAACGAGGGGAAATCAGTTCTGCGATGAAGCAGGCCAATCCGATGCACAAGGCCAAAATTCCGAAATAGATCCCTGTAACCACGATGACGGGAAGCCCTATCCCCCACTGGCGAAGCAAAAATTCCCCAATGGCAAATCCGATTCCCCCACCGACTAGACTAAACAGCAGCAGGAGAGGGTTTATTTTTCGTTGCACAATACACGCCTACTCTCTGTATCAGAATCTAAGAACGCTAGCGCAGCTCGGGAAGTTGCACCGGTTCCATTCCATGAAATTCATAACCGTTTGCCGTATAGGTCTCGTAGTAGGTTCTGCCATTCCGGTAGTACATCAGATCCTCCAAGTGGAAACCTCCCATCAGGTTCAGCTTCTCAACCCCGCTTGAGCGCTTCTCATGCACGATGCCAAGCTTGTACACCCGTAAAGCTTCATCGGCGTGGATCGCGTAACGGACGAATTCGCTGTCGGCATCGCCGAAGAAGTACTTCTCCTCATATCGATGCTCCTGCGTATAGTCAAGCAGTCTGACCAACGTAACGGAGCTCTCCTCCAGCATCCGGTAAAGCACCTTAAACAGATCTTCCTTGGCAAGCACCTGCTTGTTATTGTAGTCGATGGTTACGTTCGCCCGCCGCAGCAGTTCTTCCTCGAAGGTCTGCACGAACGGCTCTGCCGTCAATAGATCCCTCAGACAGACCCGGATCATTCTCGACAGGATCGGTTCGATCCCTTCAGGCGTAACGATGGAGAGATTGCCGACATACCGTTCCTCGAAGAATACACCCTGGCCGCGCTTGCTCTCCAATTCCAGCATCAGCTCTTCCGTGACCAGGCCATAATACTCCATCAGGTTCTGGCCGATATAATCATCTGCGGTACGGATGCTCGACTTGGCTGCTTCCAGCAATTCCGCTTCGAGCTGGTCCAGCATGTTCGCCTGCTGCTTGTACTCACGGTGAATCCGTTCGAGCTCCGTCTCATACAACCTGTAAAGCTCAAGCTCCGTTTCCAGCTGCAAAAGCTCATATTTGCGTCTATAAACCTCGCCCACGAAATATCGAATGAAATGGCGCACATTCTGCTTATCCCGAAAAGGAAGCTTCTTGAACGGCTGACTTTCCACGCTTTCCTCATAATAGCGGTTGAGTCCGTCCTGCTCGCTCTTCAGTTGGCTGCCGAGATCCCGGATTCGGGAACGAACCGCTTCAAGCAGTATCCCCTCTCCCGCCTTGTCGCTCGTCCACTTCACGATTTGATAACAACCGATTTGCGGATGATCCGCCAAGGTTCGACGAAGCGCACGTTGAAGCTCCTCAGAAGTACTCATATCTCTAAGCCTCTTTTGGACCTCCAGCTCGTAATTGCTGTGAAAAAATTGCCGGCAGCCATCCCCGAACAATGCCTCTTCTGCTTCACGAATGTTCATCCGCTTCAGCCCGGCATAACTGACGGGGTGTGACATCATACCCTTTAGCCCGTCCAGATGCTCCGGGTTGGGCAGCATTAAATCCGCTCTTGCCGATACGGCCTCCGGATTTAGACCAAAGTAGGTCCGGCATTCATGAACCTCCGGTTCGGGCCCGCCCTTCATGCGAAGAAGAAGTCCGCGGCACAGATGATAGAGCACCGTTAGCGCAATCGGCTCGTTTGGTCTCTTCACCCGGGCAAAGCCGGCGGAGACAAAACCTTGGCGGCCGGATTCGGTCATGATATTGCTTTTGAACGACGTATTGTTATAAATGCCTCTGATGCCGTCATAGGTTTCATCCTTCTGCTTCCGGTTCTTAAGCAAACCCAGATGGCAGATGATATCATAGATATCCTGCATGCCTGCGTATCCGGTTATGCCGCGTTCATTCTTATCGGACAGTACATAAACGAGATCAAACAGCGGCGAGGCCGGGTGAACGACCGGAATGGTCAGCCCATCCTCCGTGACCTGCAGCGGCGCGGAGAAGCTGTATTCCCGGCTCTGCATCAGCTCCAGCTCCCGCAGGAAGGCAACGCCCACAGAGCTCGCATAACCATAGGAATCAATCTGCTCCCTTTCATTAATGATCGCATACATATCCATTTGCACCGACTTGAATGACTGCTGGAAGATGGATGCGGCCAGTAATGAAATTTCCGGTATAAACACATTGAACGGGTCGTCGACCCGTGTAATGACAGACAGATGAATCCGGTCAAAGGATGAATAGCTGCGTCCATAGTCTGAAATGTGGTGGCTCAGCTTCCGAATCGCTTTATTCAACCCGGCCAGGTGGCGCTGGTCCCGATGGAAGCCCTGATACAGCTCCTTGCGTGCGGACTTGGATGAGCCGTCTGACGCTGGCAATTGCAGATGATACCGATGAAGGCGACCGGAGGAGTCGGAGCCTTTCGGCTCCCGATTTCCGCTCCGGTCCGTTCCCACATGAAAATAAACGACGCTTGCGCTGTTATCCCATTTGCGGTCATGAATTTCCATGATCGGTTCGATGGCGGACGCTGTCTTGTCGCCAATGAACAAGTATACCTCCGGGTAGTGGATGCTGCTCTGATCATCCTCCTTCAAGGTAAGCTGCTCTTCCGATTTGGCATAACCGGCAGCATACTGGCGAAGAATTTCCCTCATCGTCTATTTCAACCTTCTTCGGATGTCGTTTAATTTCGAAGATACCTGTCTGTAGAACTGGTATCGCTCTTCACCGTCCGCAAGCTCCACCTTCTCGTATTCGAGCCGGTCGCGCGTTTCCAGGAACCGCTCGGCCAATTCTTCCAGCTTCGTGAGCAGCGGCGTAATGTCCTCGGAAGCGGTCAGCTCCTGATCGCGGCGGGAGGATTTGCGAAGCAGCGTGCTTCGGCTTTTCTCATCCAGCTGACGGAAGTGCTTGTAGACTTCATACTCCACGTCGTTCACGCTTTTCAGCAGGTTGGCAAACGGCTCCCAGGAATCTTCCTCCGGATCGCGATCATAAACGAAGAGCGCACCCTTCTTGGTGATCGTCCCGGTGTACAACGCCTCGATGAATTGATCAAGCCATTTCTCTTCATTCTGATTGTCGCTGATCAAGAGCTCGAATTCCGTGATTTTGGCCGCGATGGCAGCATATTTCTTCAGCTCTTCCCGCACGATGCGGATCATTTCCGGCGAACGGATCAGATTCTCCTTGGCCATATCCTCGTTGATGCTGTTGAAAATATCCTTAGAGCCAACCCGCTCCAGCCCCTCGTTCAAGAGCCGCTTCAGCTCGGTCCATGCCCGCTTCACTTCCCCAAGATTAGGCTTGGGACTATCCAACTGCAAATCATAAGCGCGAAGCAGCTCGTTCAGATCAAATGGCTTCGTAAACACGACCGCATAGCGGCTGCTCGTATTCTGGTCAACATCCTTCTGGATGACGACCTTATACTCAAGCGCTTGGCTGAATTCGGACCGAACCCGGGCATTGTACTCCTGAACCCGCGGGTTGACGTAGGTATCCCCCCAGGATTTTTCGGGAATCGGCGACGGCAGGTACGTCCAATTGTTGCGGTCCGTCTGAACCAAGTGACGTCCGACGCCTTCCTTGTCCATGATCGTGCGTTCGTAGCTTTCCTCATAAACCTTAAGCGGCGTATAGACGAACAGCGGCACGCCGTTCTTCGTATTCAACCAGAAAATCCGGTTCTTCACTTCGCTCTCCTTCACGGTGAAGTGAGACTTCCCGACCGAATTGTTCTGATAATTGCGAATCCCCTTCAGAATGCTTGGTGCCTGTACCGGCACGGACACGAAGCCCCAGGAAGGGAAGTACAGATTGCCTGCGCTGTTGCTCAGATGGAAGACCGGCACGGCTTCGTCATCCAGCTTGCTGGCGATATTGCGCTCGACAAATTTTTCGATGGAATCCTCCTGCCCGAATTTCATGACGAGGAAATCCTCCATCGAGCGGGTGATCAGATCGCCGAATTTATCGGTAAGAAACTCCGAAATGGATCTGACGATATCGATCTCCTGCTCCCGCGTCCAACGATTGGCATGGCTCAGCAGCTCCTGCGCGAAATCGCGGATGAGATCGTCCACATCCTTCTGATCCATGATTTTGTTGATCACGTCGGAAATGTCGGGCACGCTGACCAGGTTCCAGTAATACGTTTTATTCCCTTTATGGTCCTGCTGCTCTTCCCCGTTGACGAGAATGTCGCCGTTCTTGGCGAAAATCGAATTCAATGCATTCAGAATTTCCGTATACACGCTGTAAATCCGGTTATTCTCCTGATTCAGCAGATCGTATAAATCCTCATAGAATTCAATCATCTGCTCGGTGCGTTCCACATCCGCTTCCAGCCAATATTCGTTGATTTTGGCTTCAATATAGATATTCTTCTTCTTATCCTTGGAGACAAAAGCGCTCTTCGCATCGCCCAGGCGTTCGATGGCCTGTTCCCTGGCCGACTCGATGTCACGGGGAATGCGGGTCAGATTCTCGCGCAGCGCCTCGATGTAGGACAGCAGCATCTTCAGCAGGCTGAAGCCCTTCTCCGTATAGATCAACCGGGACACATAGAACGGTCCTTGCTGCGGATGCAGGAACATGCGGCGGATTTGATCACTGAACTGAGCCACGATCTCGCCCGGCAGCTGCTTCTTCGCTTTGATATACTCCTCGCGGGCTCTCGCCAGGAAATTCTGCTCCAGCTCCGTGTCCATATTGATGACCTGGTTCTTCACAACGTTCGCGTAGCTGAGCCGTTCGCTATTCTGATACCCGGGGAGCGGCTCCGGCACGCGGGACTCGAAGTTCTTCGTCATCGAGTCCAGGTCGATGCCCAGCTTGCTTGCGAATTTCTCGACGTCCTCCTGGCTTGGCGCCTTCTCGAACATGGTTTGCATTTTGCCGAAAACGCGGTACGCGAGATAAGTGGTCATCTCTTCAATCGGTAGAACAGCTGAAGATGCGCCGATAATGTTGTAGTCGTAATTGGCAGGGTACGCCTTGTTCATCTGTGCGATATTGGTGCGGATGTTGCTGATATAGTCATGAATCGCAAACTCTTCGCCGGACTGTTTTTCCTCGCTGGCCATGAAGTTCGTGATGTTCTCAGCGGTAACGTTCATGCAGTAATCATAGGCGTTCTCCAGCAGTTTGCCTTCCGTATTCGTAGCGGAAATCAGATGGCAGAGATTAAACGGAGGCAGTGGAGAGTTCACATTCAGAATATTACCGTACTGCTGTTTGAAACGCTCGCCTCTGGCATCCACGTTCATCCAGTAATCGAGCTCTTTGAGTGCGGCGTAACCGTTCTTCTTGATGTATTCGCGCGTATGCTCGCTCAAGCTTTTGTTCGCCAGATTAATATCCGGCGTAAACAGATAGCCAAGGGTGTTCACGCGGTCAATGCCGGCAGAGCCGTGGTCGCGTTCGATAATGCCGCGGACGATATAGGCGATGTCCAAAAAGCAGCCGCTGCCCGTACCGCCGGATAGCCCCGTCAGCAGGAAAACCATCAGCTTTTTGTTCGTGCCGACCGACAGCGTCTTGATCTTCTTGTCGATCGCCTGCACCACTTGCGTAATCTTCGTGAACAGGAGCAAACGGCCCGCTTGGCGTACGCCTGCTGCCCCGTTCATACCATCGGTAATGCTCAGTTCTGGCGAAAGCCAATCTGTAATGTACGGCTCCAAGATGCTGCGGTTTTGGAGGAGGCCTCCAATCTCGGCATTGGAGAGAAGCACGAATTCATTGATCGGATCAAGCCCGATGCCTTTATAACGTTTATTCTTATCCTGTTCGTTGGTCTCAAAAGCCAGAAACTCCACGTTGTCCGGCTTGTCCATTCTCTTCTTGGACAACGGATCCTCCGGCAGCTTGAAGCGGCGGTTAATCTGATACTTCAGGCGCAGCAGCGCATCGATCCCCGTCCCTCCAAGTCCAATGATAAGGATCGGATTGTCGATAGTATCCACCCGTATTTTCTCGCTGACAATGCCGCCTCCGAGTGAAACGTCAAGCTGTTGTATATGTTCTCTTACTACCGGTTTCATAACTTCCCCTCCTGATAGGTCATGGCTTTAAGAGATTGTTCAAAAAGTCCGCTTTTGATAAGAAGTGAGTCAGGAAGCAGCCCTTTTTGAACACGCACTTTAAGCCAAATATTCAAATAATATCGTTTTGTCCGCCTGCTGCAGGGAAACTCTCAGCCGGTCTCCGTTCTTAAGCTCCGTGCCATTCGATGCATCCAGCGCGCGGCCGGATTTCTCAATCACGGCTGAAGAATTGTTCTTAAGTATGATGCGGTCGTTCTTGCCCGGCATGAACAGGATTTTCTCCGTTTCCTTCAGCTCCGGAGCAAGCTGCAGAAGCTGATGCAGATTGAACTTCCCTTTGAACGAAGTCAGCTTCTTGTATTGCGGGAATGTCTTCTCGCCGGTGTTCTCGTCCCTGATCTCGATCACGATCTGACCGACAAAGCCTTTGTTCGCTCTCTTAATCGCGCCGAGTATGAAATATGCAGCCGCTCCAACAAGGAGCAGCGCCGCGATGCCAATGATTACGGGCCATAATGGAAAAGGTTTCGCATCCTCGCCCGCAGTCATCTCCTTCCCACCGCTTCCGGAGCCCGCGGCTGCCGCTTTTGCACTTATCTTCACAGGCGCGCTTTCGCGGTAGAAGCTCTGCTCCTCCGCCCGTACTCTCAGCTCGTAGTCGTGCTTCTGGGGAAGCTTGTAATTCCCTTCAAAGCTGCCGCCTTTGTTCTCAAGTTCGACCTCTGACTCGTCCCCGGTATCCAGATCCTTAACCAACAGCTTGGCCGTCATATTGCCATACTGCTCCTGATCCTGCAGCTTCTGTCCATTGCTGACGAGATATGCCTTAATATCGATCGTATCTCCTGCCTTTACCTTTGAAGGTGGCGGAGGATCCATGGTCAGCTCCAGGTCGTAGTTGAATACGAGGTTAATGTCGATTTTGTCTTTCGATACGCCTTTCACCTGCAGCTTCCAATCGCCTTGCTGCGGCTTCAGCAGCTTGAGCAGCGAGTAGGAATTGGAAGTAGATCGCAGGACATTGCCCGAAGGAATAGTCTGCTCAGCGCCGGCAGGATCGACCAGCTTCACGTCGACCGGGCTTGAGGACATAATGGAAATGTTCGCCTCCAGCACGTTCGCATTCGGCACACGAACCGTAACTTCCTGATAGCTTCCATTGCCGGTAATCGACTGTACCGGAACGATCTTGAGCTGCTGGTGGCTGGCAAAAATCTCGCTTAATATTTGCGGAAGGTCATCCGCCGAACTGGTAGTGAAGGATTTGCCCCCCGTTTGGTTTGCCAATTCAGCCAACGTTTCTTTATTCAGCTTCCCGTCGGCATTCAGCCCGATCGTATAAATCGGGATGCCGCTTCCCTTGGCCTCCTTGACAGCTTGATCTAACTGGTCTGACGCTTCCTGGCTCGTCTTGCCTGTGTTTGGATCCAGGTCATTGTTACCGTCGGCCAAAACAACGATCATCGGCGCATGCGCCGGGTCCATTCCCTGCTTCAGCACTTTCACCGCTTCATCGAGACCTACTGATATATCGGTGTACGGGCCGCGATCAAGCTGATCGATAAACTCCTTCAGGTCCGTTTTATCCGCCTCCGACTGAATTTCAAGCAGGGCTTTCTCCCGCTGAATCCGATCGGTATAGGAAACGACGCCGACCTTGTCGCCGGTGGTGGCCAGCATATCGATAAACATCTTCATCGCTTCGCTGCTGATCCGCTCCGGATCACTGTTTTTCATCGAGTTGCTGGCATCCATCACCAGTACGGCATCAATCTTGGAGCCTTGCGAGGCAGCCATTGCCTGAGGCATGGTTCCTCCGCTCCAGGTCAAGATCAGCAGCATCGCTGCCATCAAAGAGAGCAGCCATTTATTTTTACGTAACATTGAATTACTCCTTCATCCATTTAGTCTAGCATCAGGTGGATGCCTCGGTTCGTTTGTCAGACCATGAGTCTAACTGTAGGCAATAAATCTTAAAATCACATGAAAAAAAGCTTAAAAACAATAACGGGAACATCCATTTCTCTGGTGTATTTATATAGAAAATACCATGCTAATCACTAAAATATACCAGCACTATGTCCATATGATATAATTATACCTGCCAAAGTTCAACATAATCAGTCGTACCACCCGGACTTAGGACACAAGCCTCACCCGCCATTTTCGAACAAATATGATGCCGAAAGGAATAGATATATGATTACATACGGATGTCTCGGGATTTTGTTTCTTTTTGTCATCATCAAGATCACGGCCTACTTCAAGCGTAAGAAGAACGCCCCGACACCGGAGCAGCTGCATCAGACTCTGCTTGAAGTTGCCAACTCACAGAGGGAACAGCATGGATAAGAAAAAACCCGTACAACTTCGCCCCTATAATAAAACGAGATATGTCTACCAAAAGTTAAGGGTTTGCAAACATTGCCACCATTTCACGATTCTTTGGGAAGACAGCTGCGCTCACTGTAAACGCAACGCCCTTGTTCCCGTTATGGAACTTGCAGAGAAAATGGCAAAGCGTTTCATGCAGAGTGACCGACTTCTCTTCTATATAATAGGGCTCTCTGCCGTGCTTCTTAGTCAGACCTTCTTGCAGATCGTGATCTCCTTTGCTTGTATGGTGGCCCTGCTTGTATGGTTATGGCTGATCCAGCGGCGAGTGCTGCATTCCGAGACCTTGCACGCTCTGGACAAGCTTATAAGAAGTCAGCGAAAACAGATTCTTGAAGGCCTTGACCTGAACAAAGCGACGGCTTCTGCCGCCATCAAGGAAGATGCCCAGCTAGGTTATGAAATCGTCAGGGAAATTGCCTTTTTGGTCCGAAATGACCGCATCCGTCTGCAGCAGATCGTTCTCCTTCAAAGCTTCAGCCTGCGCAAGGATATGGAGCTTGAGCTTGAGCCGCTGCTACTGGATGAGTTTGATCCGGACTTAGCCGCCTATATCGGTGAAATCGCCAAAATTAAACGCGAGTTGATTAACAGCAAAGCCATCCAATACCTGCTCGACCATGAATCCAACATTTTGCGGATGGAGCAAGGCAGGCAGATTATGATCGACGCCGCCGGGGCAGCGGTACGGAAGAAAAAATACATCGATACCTTCCCTGACTTCATTAGCCGCTATGCGGATGGTTTGCCGAGATATCGCTTCCTACGCTTGTATCAGATCGTACGCCGCAATCCCGGCTTGTCGTGGAACGGCCTGCGGGACCGGGTGTCGGCCATTTATAATGAACACTACCGCTCGGACCCTGATTTTCAAAAATGGGATTAGAGGGGCTATACCGTTATGACGATGAAAAACACGCTAACCCTGCGTAATTTGTATCTTTTTTTATGTATAGTCCTTCTGCTGCTGATCGGATATAAGGGAATTCATATCTATCAGAAAATCGAATCGATGGCGCAAGCAGAGCTATTGTATGCTCAGAAGAAGCTCGTTCAGGCAGAAGAGTGGTATCAGAAGGCGCGAAATAATCGCTCCCTTCTATATAAAGAAGAGCTGCTTGCCTCAAGACTACAAGAGCTTGAACCCATTACTTCCATGAAGCAGAGCCTTTCCTCGCTTGATCATCGATTGAATCGGGTCGGGGAAGCAGGCGATTTCTCCGGCTTCATGAACGTGTATGCCGAATTGCTTGACGCGGAGCAGAAGCTTGCCGGGCAACAAGGGGCTTATGCTTCCTACTACGATGAAATTTCTGCGTTCTACGGAATCCCCGACGATGTGAAACGGATATTCCTGCAGTTCATTCGTTTGTTTAACCGTCAGGCCGACGAGCTGCTTGAAGAGCAGCAGTATGACGACAACAGCTTCAAATGGAATTTGCTCCGCATTCCGGATTCATTCTACGGCGGGGAGAAGCAGAAGAATGACAAGCTGCTCCGTCTGTTCCAGCGTTATGACGAAATGGTTCTAACCCGTATGGCAGGAGCCGGACAGTATACCGACCTGCTAAGTTGGTCGCAATCCATGGGTTCCGAGTATGCCAACCGGTCGATATCGGCTGCCTGGTTGAACCGAAAGACTGATGAGCTTGTGTATACCATGCTGCAAAGGGATGTCCAGCGAGAGCGGCCCTCCGATTTTGCTTCGCACGCCATGGGGTATCGTGATTACCTGGAACGGAACGAGCGGAAGAACGCGGAAATCATGGCATATATTCAGAATCAGATCAATCGGTGGATCGCGGCTGCGGAAGGAATGGTAAAAGAGCAGAACCACGAGGAAGCGGTAGCACTCTATGAAGCGCTGTCGGGATACCAGGATATGAGCAGTAAACTGCAAGCTGCTAAACTGGCTTGGACCATTCACGATCCTCTTCGTTTGTTCAATATGGCTGGCATGAAGGGCAGCTTCAGCTACGTAAGCGGAGGCGGGAATCGCTTTGGAGGATTGGCCTATGCCATTGGAGTCGATGAGGGGAATATCATCTATTTAGCGGTCTTGAATGCCGATGAAACGGTGCAATTATTCCAAAACCATGATTACCCGTCCGACATCGCCATCCAACAGGTTTCAGTCGAGGAATCGCTTAGCACCGCGAAGAATCCGGTTATCCTAGTGGAGGGCGATGCAGGAACCGGTCTGATATTGTATTCAGGCTATGAAGCCAGTGATGCCAATCTGACGCCGCTGTTCCAGTTCACGGCCGAAGGCTACCAGGTCCAGCCAGATAAGTCTTTGCTGGTCACCAATCTGGAAGGAGCAAGCCCAGACGAGATCGCCATCTTCGAGCGTCAGGGAGACCAATACGGATTCACAGGATATCAGGTTCATTATACCGACATCGATATCGCTAATATCGAGAAGTATCCGAATGAGAAGGTTCGCTTCACTGTTAATATCCTGGAGGATGCCTATGCCGAAGTCGTTGCAGAACGCGATGGATACCATGTCATTTTAAGAGGAGCCCTGGATTTCACAGCGGGAAACGTGACCCTCATCGGGTCATTCAGCAGCGAGTATCAGCAGCTGGAGATCCCGGGAAGCCAGAGTTCCACTACTTCAAATCCCGTTGAACCGGAGACCGAGCAGGTTGACGGACACAATGGAGACACTATAGATGAAACCGAGAATCCAAGCGACGCCGTCACTATCGAGGATATCAATCCGGATGATGTCCAACAAGACCATAACGGAAGTAGTGACAGCACCGTATCCGGTCAGATCACCCAGGTGCCTGTCATTCAGGTGGAATCGATCGAGTAAGTATAACAAAAAGGCTACGTCCCTTATCTTCAGGGGCGCAGCCTTTCTGTTCTTCCGAAATCGTGAAATGTATTCAATTTCGCTGATGTGTGCAGACTGGTTCGTTAACACCGAGATCGGAATGCAGCAGGTTTTGATGACTTCTGAATAACCCACTGAACATGTATTCTCAAGTTCCATCGAAGTTAAAATTGCCTATGATATAATATTCCAAAAACTGAACGGAGCTATTATTTGCGATGGAAGGTTAAGAGTTACTTCATATATATGATCTTATTCGTTCTGTTGATGGGGATCTTTTGGGTATCTTATATATTTTCTTCTATCCTCATGTATTTTGCTATGGGATATCTCATGCGCTTCCTTTGGTGGTTATTTCTCTTCCTTAAGGAATTTATTGGTTATGGAAATGGGTATTTAGAAATTCAGATGGTAAAGTAGAACAATCAATCCTATTGACCCTTTCCTATGGCATTTATCTATACCTTTTAGTCGAATTAGATACATATTCTTGGGATGGAGAATCAAATTTTTATAAGTATGTATCCTTGGTTAGATGGATTATAAATGCGTGGTAAAAACAAGTTATCGAGCCCTAAAGTTTAAAGCCAGAGCAGTGCTTGGATTCCCCATACTCCAATGCCAGCGAAACCTTAACACCGGAGCAAAAGCCTGAGATTAACTTTATGAGAACTTCTCAGTTTTCCTCCCTCTAATAACCCACTATCCCTTTCCCGAAACAAAGAAAGCCGAGCAATTGTCAGGAAATAACCTGCATCTGCTCAGCTCTGATATGACTTTCCATTGCACAATACAACTTTAATTTGCTGGAAATGAATTTTATATTTATTTCACAACTACAAACGTGACGAGTGTCAGGTGATAGAAAAGTGTGAAACTAATTTAGTTAATTGTATTGGGTTATCCACATCACGTGATAAACATAAAAATGAGAAAGTTTTGAACTATAATAATCACCATAAAAAGAAAGTCGGGAACTAGATATTGCTCAAGTTAACCATCGCTAAACCCCGTTCTAATAAGCTTTGTGATAAATTCCAACCGAATAGGTACGCGTCCTTTAAGAATCTCTACAGATCGAATCCATTAAAGTATTTAACCTTAGTATTGCACACTTTAAAAAGAAATCATTGACTTCATCTGACTTTGAATTTTCTGGCAGCTCCTTTTGGAGAAACTGTTTAATGTATTTCTGTGTTTATAAATAAAGAATTCGAAATAATATCAAAAGAAACATCTCACCAGGTAGTCCTCATAAAGTAAATACGACAAAAGTTGTTTTTCACCAACTTTTTTAGAATAAACTCTACATACTTACTTCTTCTCTCATAATACTATTTTTCTGCTTTCGTAATTGCCTCCAACCTATCGAAATAGCTATTAAAGACAAGGTACAAGCCATCATTACGACTGTGCCCCCACTAAATGTTAACAAAAGAAATCCTGCTAATAAAACTCCAACTGGCTGTGCTATCATAACAGCAGATGCGATAAAGCCTTGTATACTGCCTAAATGTTTGTTTGGAATGATTTGTTGTAGTTCTGTTAAGTATATGATGGACACTGGTGCAGAAAGCAAACTAAATAAACCGAATAACGCAAGGCTAACTAGAAACGAATCCGCCATAAACCCAGCGATTATGCCTGTCACAGCTGATACAGCATATAAGATAACAGCAATTTCTAAGTTTAGTTTTTTCACTCGATGAGTTATATACGCGCCAATTATCGTCCCAATCCCCATCACCGTAAAACATATCCCAAGTATTGGTGAACTGTTCCACTTCATACTAGCAAACAAGTGTGGTAAGAGAACATCCATAAGCATTACGAAAGCCATATTCGTGAATACAGTCGTTATAATAGCATATGTAATCCATCTTTGTTGTTTTAATAGCTCCCCCAATATTTTAACTGCATTGACAATTCCCTTTTCTTCTGGAGATATTTTCGGTTTTGGTAATTGTATGTGTAAGCGTAAATACAAAAATGCACAAAACGTGACAATAGTGCAAATAATCGCAACAACCATCGCAAGATTAAAGCCACCTAAAAATAGCAAAACTCCAGCTAAACTCGTACCAACAAGCCCAACCGTTTGCTTCACCATGCTAATAATACTATTTACCGATTTTAACCGCTCAGAATCAATAATTGATGGAATAAGTGTTCTTTCTAATGGTGATAAGAAAGAGCTAGATATCCCTATGCATACAACAATTAATGCATAGATCCAATAACCAGTCCCTTCTGCGGAAAGATTGAAGATGCCCACGACAAGTAGCGAGACATGTGATACAGCATTCCAAATCGAAGCGATAATACCAAGCTGGATTTTATCCATACGATCAATCGCTATTCCGCTAAACATTGCAAACAAAATACTTGGAATGTAGCGAAATGACATAATTGAACCGAATACCAACGGTGAACTGGTAATGTGGGTAAAATACCACGCTATCGCAATAAAAACGATACTCCCCTGCAGTGCTTGTGCCCCCAAAGAGACTATAAATATATTTATATTTTTACGCATATTCCACTGCTTTCTGATTCATCATTTCATCAAACATTTGCCAACCAAACCACTGATCTGGATGTTGTTCGATTAGCTTTTCAATCCACACGAACAATGGTGTAAGAATACTCCCTTCTTCTGAATAACTGAGCATTGGACCTAAGTGTAGTTCATATTTTTTTTTATCATACGTCATGGCTACAGGTATCACGTTACTTTTACATAAACGACTTAAATTTTCAACACCTCTAGGTACCCCTAGTTTCTCCCCTAATAATTCTATTTGAAACAAAGATTTATCATCTGATGCTGTTAATTCTGGATAAATTACAGGGTAATTCCCCTTGTTATATGCACGATAAAGCTTTCTTAGAATCCAAATATCAGGAATCTTGTTAAAATGTATCTGAATATCTGGAAATATTTCATTGACACTATTAGCAACTTCCATTCCGTCTTCCATCCCAGAAGCTACTATATGAGAACCAGATTCAATAAAATGAGCCAAAATTAAAGGAACTAACATATGTAATCCGAAATGCGGTATTACAAATATACAAGGTTTGTCAACAAGCCTCGTAATATCTGTAGGAATGTTCAAAAATGAATTATCTATTCCTTTTTCTTTCAACAGTTTTATAAGCAATGACCAATGCATAGGTCGTTGTGCAAGAAATTCCTTATGTTTCAAAATTAAATCAGGATTATTTTCTACAAAAATGGAATAATATTGGGAAACCCGCCAAGCTTCGGGATCTGAACATAAAGACAATAGTTCCTCCTTACTAATTCGCATAAGCTCATCTATATGAGTACTTAAACTTGGGAAGCTTAAATCTTTGATGTTTCCCATATCTCATCCCTCACTTTATAACATTCTGGCATTGCATCAAATTTGTTCAATAATGTTCTTTGAGCATAACAACGACAAGTTTGCATCATGCAATTACCATTAAAAATACATCCTGAACATACTTTTAAGTCCTCGAGATTCCATCCACCACGATAAAAATCCCATTTGCTACTACGCCATGCCGCAAGAACTCCTCCCTCATCCCTTACATTTGAGATAATTTGCGACTTATCTCCGATGGATTCTGTACAAGGATAGACATTTCCATCTGCTCCGATAGCCAACAAGTACATACCCTGAGGTCCAACATTAGGAGGTAGTTTTACTTCACTACTTGAACTTTTTGGTCCTGGATAATAATATGTTTGAAACTCAATTTTGATAGAATTATATTTCTTTTTCAATCTTGATACTTCTTTTGAGAAAAAGTCTAACTCTGTTAATGTAAATTGAAAATAATCCGGATCTAAACTTGCTCTTCCAGATACAGATGCAGGATGTAAACTAACTCCCTTCGCCCCGTTCTCTATACACGCCTCAATAACCTTTCTAACACCATCATTTTTCACCAATTCGGGAACTAAAACAGATTCAACAATTACATTAAAATCATCTTTAGCAAATCTAGAAAGCGTCTTCATCACACGCTCATATGACCCTTTACCACGAATCTGATCGTGGTAATATTCGTCACCATCTAACGACAAATGAATTTGTAATCCTCTCTGCTTTTTCTTTTTCACTTCCAGTAAAGTATTATATACAGCATCAGTCACTCTATGACCATTCGTAAAAAATTCAAAGAAGCACCTGAGTGTACTAGCATGTTCCAATATAGCACAGATATCTTTTCGTGTAGTTGTTTCCCCACCTGAAAATGCAAGCTCAATAACACCTAGATTATCTAAATCCGTAAATAATTTTTTTATTTCATCAGTTGATAATTCATCAGAGGTATCTACAAAGGGAGATGACTCTCTTAAACAGTGTTTACAAGCGAGATTGCATCTCATAGTACTTGTAACATTGACCTTTGTCGGAAATGTCATCGGTGTATACTTGGAGGAAAAGGGATAATTAATCCCTAAGTTTAAAAGCGGCCTTCTTACCTGCATTTTTTTTTCAGTTTCAATAACAGTACCGCGAAAAATCATTTCATCTACAAACTGATCAAACTCTTCCTTATCTGGTAACTCTTTTAACTGTAAAGCCCTTTCATAATAAAAGTCCCACGCCTCTTCTTTAGTTCTAGAGTTTGATAAATGTACTAATAAATCAAAGGCTGCAGCAGAAACAAACTCTGAATGTCTTGTATAAGCATTAAAAAAGAATCTTGCTTCTGAATCTAAATATCGATGTTCATCACGTAAAATCACATTATCACTAAGAACTATATACATTACAGATGATCCTCCGCATCTAAATATTATTGAATAAAAATTACCAGAGACTCATTAAAGTCCCTGGCAAAAACTTACTAATTATCTAGTTTCTTTGTCCGGGTTAGTTGGTCCTGAACAATTACAATTGTTAAAAGCTGGCTGTGTACCCTCAATGATAGGATTTTTCTTCTTCATAGGACTCCCCTCCTTTCTTTACAATTCAAAAAATAACATACATTTTAGGGTAAATCAATATATAAAGGGAATTTTTGTCATCACAAGTTTTAAGTAGAGTCTAAAAAATCCTTTACACCAAAAAGATATATTATATAACAAAAAAGGGAAATCCCTATGAGTTGGGTTTCCCTTTTCTCCAAAATAAAGAAACAAACGATAGATTAACAAACCGTGTAATTCGTTATCTGTTAATCATGATAATAGTTATTCTCATAGCCCTTCGAGGTAATCTCTTCTGTGTTTTTGGCTAAAATTATTGGCAGACAACTAGGCTATTACATGCTTTCATAAACGTCGCTAAATCACCAATCCAGCACCATCAACACGTACTTTCTATTCCACGATTGTTGCTGGTTCTTACTTGTTGCATCATACACGTGGCTAGAAAATGTTAATATAGCAAGTTTAGGGTGAAATATATGGGTGACTTTTAATGTGTACCATTTGCTATTCAATTGTAACTGATGAAGGGAGGATTACAACATTATTGAACTTCGATAATGCCCTTTTAGTAATAATAACTACGATTAAAATTCCACCAAAGACAATCTACTGCTTCTAATTTGTTCAACTTCATTCCTCAAAAAAGTGTCTCTCTAGCGACAAGCTCAGATTTACCTATGATAATTAAATTTAAGTAACCTATGTAGGATAGCGAGTATATCTTACAGCTCAAGCTCACTGTGTTCCGTGCAGAACTCCAATTCTGCTTGCAAATTCAATCTGATTTAACCCATTTATCTATAACTTCAACTTCCCGATGATATCTCATCGGGACTGACTTCAGCGGTTCCACATTTTTTTATTAACATGTGCTGTTCGTTTTCCTAATCCCTTCCCTTCATTCCCTGCAAGGCCGAGTTTGACTGAAAATCTGGGTGGAATCATCCTGGAAAAGCAAGGGGAAAACACAGGGGACAGGATGATGAGGGTTAGGCATAAATCGAGAGAGTCATGCTTACGAGAGATATTGATCAGGGAAATCATCGGGGAGAAAAAAGAAATAAACCGGAGTGAAATCAGGAATAATTCAGCTCCGGCTTCCAGTCAAACTTTATTCGCTTGGTTCAAACTTTTTAATACGGGCGTTTAAGATTATTGGATGTTAACATCACAGCCTAAACTTTCGTCTCTATGCTGTAACGATAGGATATCGCCTCTTTTTATGACTATTCCTCCAGTCTACTGTGTTAAGCTCATCTTATCGGGTGTTTTACCGCATGTCTACCCAAAGGGGATAATAGAAATACCACATCCATTTATCGAGCAAAAGTCGTATCCCCCCATTATCTAAACTCGCTCAACCCCTTGTCCGGACTAGTTTTTCTCGCCCTTCTTCTTTAATTGTCCCACAACTTGAGCAAATGAAAGTCTTATCGGGAAAAACAGAGAAACGGCAGGGATTTCGGCTGAAAGGTGGTATGGAAATGTAATTTAAAGTAGTATCAAGGACGGGTAACAGGACTGTGTGTAAAGGCACAGGATCTCTTGAGCTAACCCAGGAACAATACCCTGGAATAGATGCTTGCCTGAACATATGATTCGAGAAGAGCCATTAAATCTTCCTGCCCTTCCCTTTAATACTGGCCCAATAAGAAAAGCCGAGCAAAAGTCAGGAAATATCCTGCAATTACTCGACCTAAGTACTAGGACACAACAATAATTCCATAATCAACAGTAGAGCACAATTTTAATATCAATTAATTTATTCATTGGACACTACATATTTTTTATAACACAACTTTATACAACAGAGAACACAGCTTCAATACAAAATAATATCATATGCTATGCAACGAAAATAAAATCGTATGGCTCCTCCCTCGCTCCCCTCACCTTAAAAAAAGCCCGCCCCTACACCATTTGCCGCCTATTTCCCCTGATTTGTCTGACAACTTGTGCAAATTAAACTCGTATCAGGAACACATGGGAAAGGACAAGGATTGGAGCTTAGGTGGAGTTTGGGAAATGCATTTTAAAGTCGTATCGAAGAGGAAAAGGACAGTGATAAGATCGGGCTACAGAGTCAGAAATAGCCTGGGTGAAAGCGTGAGCAAATGCCTGTGTTAGGTTAGACCCACTCTAACGCCTGAGAAGCCTTGAAATGCCTGAGAAAAGCCTCTGAGATATGATTCGAGAAGAACCCTGCATTCTCCTGCCTTCCCCCAATCTCCCACTCCTGCCCCAAAAAGAAAAGCCGAGCAAATGTCAGGAAATAATCCTGCACCTGCTCGGCTCTGATACGACTTTTAATTGCTCAATACGAGTTTATTTTGCTGGTAAAGGACTTTATTTGCATTGCACATGTTGTGCTGTTATTTGGTATTAAAGTTGTGTTCTGAAGTTATTGATTTTTCTGAGTTTATCATAATTCAGTTATAATACTGATATATAGTTGTGTGCTAGAATTCTGAGGATTCTGACTTAGACTACTGGTAGTTTTAAGCTTATCTCATATTTTTTCAACTGAATACTCTTTAAGTTCTATCGATTTCTTACTATCAAAAAAAACACTGATGGAAACTGAGTATTTATGATTAGGGTCTCCCCCAATGATGAATAATATTGGTTCTGGGCAATTCATCGATTGATTAGCGGATATTGCATTCATCTGTTTCGAATCAATTGAACTCCTTTGGCTTGTAGCAAAAGGATGAAAGTGCCATTCTCCTAAATAAAAAGCCTTCTCTTTTTTCCAAAGTTTATTTAACCATTCCTTAAGGCCTTTTACACCTCTGTAGAATCTAGTTCTACTATGTTTTGAGTCAGTAGGAGCAGCACTGCTTCCCAGAATAACGGCCTTCTTATATGTGTCGTCATAATAACCTGCTAAAATGCCGCCTGTTTCCAAATTACCATAAGAAGTACATTGTGCTAACATAAACGCTAAAATATCTTCGCTAAATTCAACTTCCAAGCCACTTTCATGATCTCTGTATCTATAAACAAGCATTATTGAAACACCTCTCGTTGTTTCAGTATTACCCCTGCTGATACCCCGTTTAATTGCTGTTGTTCATATACAGCAAATATATTAGATCCCAACGGGTCTAGCCACCATGTTTCCATTTCTTTTATTGCTAATCCTGCCATTATCCAAATATCATCAAGTCTAGCCGGAAATAACGGATGATAACAGCCAATTCCATCTCTTGGAAGGACTGTTTTCTTATTTTCTTCTCGTTCTAATTCGATCCATGGTTTAAGAAAATCATAAAATACCTGACGGGGAAAGGGATGCTTGTTTGATTGTAAGATAAACATTCTTTTGGCTCCGAAGCCAAGCGATATAGACACAAATCTTTTAGGAAGTGTCCAGTCGAAAGAATATAAATGGTCAATGACTGCATCGCTACCCGTAGTATCAATAATGACGTCATGTTCTTCTAAAATCTCGACCTCATCTTCACTCAGATTTGGGAAAGATTTATTTATATGTGATGACCAAATGTGTAAATTGTTCTGATTTATTCGTCTAGATAAAGATTCTGCTTTTTCTCTGGATATTTTATCCACACCGAGAATATGTCGTGAAAGATTCCCTATTTTTAAAATATCATCGTCACAAACAGTGATTTTTGATATGCCTGTGCGTGATAGTAATTCACCGATAGCTGAACCAAGCGTTCCAGCACCTATCAAAAATGCACTATCCTGATGGATTTTTTTATCTAAACTCCCGCGGCTAAGAATCGCTTCCTTGCTCCAGTTCTCAGTACGGATATAATTTAATTCTTTTTCTGGTTTTAGCTCATTCAATCGATCTCGATGAAAATAATAGTCACGTGCTTTTCTAAATCCTTTAATCCTTTTGACTTTCCTAGTCAACTTCGCAATTTCAATACTGATCCAATGAACCACCTGATCTTCTTCCCCAACGATTTGAGGAATTTGAAAGCCAATCATAATAAAATTACGATTATACTCACGGAATGTATGCATTAAATCATATATCTCATTCCAGATATCAAAATGGTGTTCTTTACACACCATTTCTAAATCGCTGACTGTCTTGGGGTATGACCAAGGTTGTTGTATAGGTTTAAAGGGTAGCAATACCCATACTCCATATTGTATCTTAGTTTGGGTATTAAGCTCTACAACTTTTCCCCAATCATAGGTTTGCAATACTTCTGACTCTCTATCAAAGAAGCGTGATATATAAATAGTATCCGAATTCTCCTTAACCTCCCTTAGAGATACCAAACCAGACCGAGTATAGATTTCACTCCACTTTATAAGATCCTTTCGCTCTTCCGCAAAAACAATGGATAACTCTGATTTGAAATGTGTATGAGGTAATTCGAAATAATCTCCAGGTACAGCCAAAGAATCGTTAGAGGCAGCGATCAGCCATAATTTCAATCTCTGTACATGCCAAGAGATTCGCTTGTCAGAATCTAAAAGTTCATCACTGTCCGATAACAATTCCAGTTGACCGCTATCCCAATCGGTACAAATCTTTCCTAATCTCCAAGGAACATAGTCAACATTTATATTTTCAGTCATGTGTTGATACGTAAGAGTGATACTTCTAATTTTATCGGGAAATATGCTAATAGATCCTCTTGGATAAAGAGGATCTATTAGCATATACCACTGGGTAGTTTGAGGTACAGAAGAGAGTTGGTTTAATTCAGGCACATTTAAACTAAAATGCAGGACCCAACTATCTAACTTTTCAAACCAATAAAGCTCTTCTAATTGTTCGTATCCCTTAACAATATCAAGTTGAATACAACCAGAGTATATATTTTCAGATACTGCGATATTTATCATCCAAAACGTCCACCCATAACATTTTGAGTTGTTGGATTTTCTCTCTTTGAAAATCCAACAGAGCTGTTCTCACTCTTGCTGGTTGCCTCAGAGGTTGGGAACTTAGAACCAAAAAGCTTATTCCATTCCTCTGCGCTTTCTTTTACAGTAGTAGCATCTGTAGCCCTTCTAGCAATTACAGCTGCTTCTTTAATTAGCTGGTAAAACTCTTCATATTCTTCATTTGTCACTCTGCCCATTACATCGTGATCTGGTACACCATGATCCGGCATAACTGGCTTCGTAGGATGGTTATTTACAATCTCTTCCAAAACTTCGGTCACCCCTTGACCAACACTTTGGATATCATCCGGGCAGCATAAGCCTATCAAGTGCTCAAAAGGATAGCCCTTTGGATATTTAGGCACATCATTTGATCTTCTCCACCATTTCAGAGCCTTAACGACGTTAACATAGTGGCGATTACAAGATTTATTTTTTTCTTGAGTCCATTTAATTTGAGCTAGAGGATCAGTTTGTTTCCATTCTTTTGCCTCTCTATCGGGAATCCACAGGGGAACCGATTTCCACTCAGGTTCATTCGCATTAGAATATGTTCTTAAAACAGAGCTCGTATCCAATGTTTCTTCAAGAACTTCCCAAGACTTCTTCAATGACCATGTTTCAATATCCTCCAAAGCCCGCATGTCGGTTACACTATTAGATTCCAAAATTCCCTCTTCACTTTCCGAGGGGGCGGCCGTGATAACAACATCTAAATCTACATAGCTTAATGAAATTCCGATTGAACGTCCCTGAATCTCGTATTTACCTGCATAGTGTTTATCCATGAATGGAACAAATACTTGAAGTGCATCTTCTGGATTGCTATATTCCTCCATACTCAATTTAGTCACTACAATTACATCGACATCCGATCGACTGTCTCCTTTTGGACGAACAGCGGTAGACCTTCGATAACTCCCCTGAAGAAATGTACTTACAATAATTTTAGATAGATCCTCGTCTTCTTCTAATCTATTTCTCAAAGTAGTATGTCCTTTGATAAGATCATTCACTTGATTCTCTGTTAGACGAATTTCTTTAAGGAATCTTGCAAAATAGGTGGGAATATTCATAATGAGACCTCCAAATTATTAAAGTGGGAGTATAAATGAAGGAGAATATGATCCATCTCCAGAGAAATTATGCTCATATAGTATAATTTCTGGTATATTTGATGCTTGTTGACCAAGAAAGAAAACAAAGCCACCAGGCGCTGCAATAAAAAGGTGAACTTTTCCTTTTCTTTGACTTGGATTGCGTCTATCTAGTGCCTTAATGATTTGCTCAGCTAGTAGCCAAGCATGCGTGCCATCTTTTATTGCCTTAAATCCCTCTGACGGCAGGCAAAAATGATAGAAAGCTTGTACTTTTAGCTTGTTATTTTCTATGTGCCATTCTACGTGAGGTTTAACATTTCGAGTTACACTAATAGCAACTACTGTATCACCTTGATCTAATTGGTCAGATGAAAACTCTTCTATGAATGTCGTGTAATTCTGGTCTTCTTCAAAATGTACATCAGGAATCCAAGCCATCAATCCATCTCCTCGCTGTACAGGAAATGCTTTTACTCCTGATTTTGGATTCAGTATCATTCCTGAAACAAATGTTATAGAAAGGTGTGTATTAAATTGGATCAAGTAGGCATTGCCTAGAGAAAAGACATCCTGTATAAATCCCTTTAATTTTGGTGCAACGTCACCGTTCCAACTTTGATCTGTTTTAATTAGGCGTTGATCAAAGTGGTCACTAAGACACAGAAGATGGTTAGTCTCTTCTTCTAATGTTTCAGTATAGGGAAGAAAGCTCCGGATTCCTACAGGGATTTCATCCTTTAGAATTAAAGGTTGACCCGAGTATAGTCGCTCTTTTCGACATAACTTCAGAAGATTAACTTTATTAAAGCTTTTACTTCCTTTACTTGCACAATTCACAATTAGATCATTATAAGGGTTGACGAGAACCTTTGAATCAATCGGTTTAAGCCCAGCAAGCATTAGTTTTGGATTAAGCTGTTCTTTAATCAAAAGTGAAATACCTGGCTTGCTATGATGAATCCGAATACTTCTTAGGATTTGCCGTAGTTCAGCCTCATAATGTAGTTCAAGTTGTTTCATCATCGATTTTCGAGCGAGTGCGATTTTTGTTCTCTGTCTTCCGTCAAAAAAAGAATCTAAGTTCAACTTGTTGTGATGATTATCCAATAAATTTTCTAAAAGGTCGCCTTTTTGAATATTCCATGGAGTTATCAAATGGAATCGGGCATTTGTATATCCTTGCTTTATGGCATCCCTTACTCGGTGTAAAAAAGAGTGCGTTGAAGCATTAATAAATGAAGGATCAATGAGGTCTAGCAATTCAATCTGATGCGTATTTTTAACATGATATTTAACCTGGTAGAAATCCATAGTGATTTCATCATCAATACCATAGTCCCCTGTAACAGGTTCTATATATTCAACAACAACATCATCCAAAGATTTAACTCGATCATCTTCGTAAGATACCTCTTTGATATTCGAATCTTTATGTAGCAATTCAGAAGCAAACAACCAAAAGTATAAATTCTGATAAGTCAAACCAGCGTTTATTGCATCAATCGCTTTGCCCATTTACCACAGTCCTATTATCAAATTAAAGAACTTACGTTCCCCTATTGTATTATCCCACACACATTCTTCTTATTCAATTATGAATGATATAACTCTTAAATATTATTTGAATCATATTCTCCCTCCCTCAATGAAACCCTTCCTTTCCTTTTTTATGTGCTGATTAAATGTTTCCACTATTATCAGTACACACGTTTCTACTATATTATCACTCTCCCTTCCATTTTATATAACGATTTTGAACGAATCACGACCGTACCAGCCGAAGCAAAAAAACATCTGTACTCAGTAATCAGAGGGAATGAAAAGGCCCATTTTGACAAGCTTTCTGATACTCATTTGTTGTCCTGATCTCTACCATGCCTCCAATATTTTGACAATATTCCCCAAACGTCTTATTCTGGGAAGTGAGAAGCCATATGATTGGGGAGTTATTGTTGGAAAAGTCGAATAAATTAGCAAGCACTATCTCTGCTGCAGTCATAATATTATTTGTATCAGCATTAGCAAGCATTATCGCTGCAGTAGTCATACTCTTATTTGTATGATACACCATTTCTATAAGTTTGGTTCCTTCGCTAAGGATCCCATCGTAGTCCTGACGTAGACGATCCAACGCGTCTAAATATACAGACCCTCTTCACGGATCATCATACCATGCCTGATAGCGCAGTCGATCAAAATCCTTGCCGCTTTGCTTAGTATTGAAATCTCAAAAGATGTCGGTTGATTAAGCTGCCCCTCCGGATATTAATGGACCGCTTAGAGATCCATACCAAAATAGTTAATATACTTCAATCGTTGGTCCGTAACCATGACAAAAACATTGATAACTCTTTAAAAAAGGAGAACTTTATGTATATCGAACAGATAAAGATTAAGGGGTTTAAGAAATTCAAAAATTTTGATATTGAATTCAAAGAAGGGATTAATGTACTGATCGGTGAGAATGAGGCTGGTAAAAGCACCATTTTAGAAGCTATCGATGTTGCACTGAATCAAAAAATATTCAATACTACCAATAACTTCGAAAAGTATTTTAATAATGATGTTGTGAATCAATATAAAAATTCCCCTTCCATCGATGCTCTTCCTAAAATTGAAATTGAGTTATTTATTAGTGGTGAAAATGCTTTGAATTCTGAGTACTTTAATGGACTCCATTCTTCATCGTCTCCTATACCCAAGAGCGGCATTAATTTCATGTACAAATTTGATGAAAATTATCGCGAACTTTTAGAGACAATGTACGATGGGAGTTATGATGGAAAATTCATACCAACAGATTACTACATAGCGGAATGGATCACTTTTGCCGGAAGAAAATATATTTATAGTAAGTCACCAATTAAAAACGTATTAATTGATAATTCTATTCGAAAAAACAATCTCTTTGATTCCTACTCAAAAAGAATTTTTAATAATAACTTTGAAATATCGGATAGGCAAAATCTTTCTTATCAATTAAGGAAAAACATCCAGAACTTTGCTGACGAGAATACCGAACGTTTAACTATAAAAGAATATAATTTGGGAATTGACGAAAATAAAACAATTTTAGAGAATTTACTGGATTTAAAAAGTAACGGGATCTCCATTCAAAATAAAGGAAAAGGAAAAGAAAATTTAATTAAAACGGAAATTGCCTTAGAGGTCGAGAGTGATCTAATTCTATTAGAAGAACCAGAAAATCATTTGAGTTATGTCAGTACTCGAAAACTAATAAAAGATATCCAAAATATGTGTGATGGTGCTCAGTTGATAATTACTACACATAATCCACTCATAGTCAGTAGATTGAATTTGCAAAATACAATATGGATTAGCAATGAAAACTACCATTCTCTAAGTAAAGTGCCTGATGAAACTGCAGATTATTTTATGAAAACAGATAATATGCAGTTATTGAATTTTATATTAGCTCAGAAGATAATTCTTGTAGAGGGAAATAGTGAATACATATTGTTGCCACAACTTGTAAAGAATTCTTTGGCTTATACTTTAGAAGAAAAATACATTGAAATCCTATCGGGCGGGGGAATTACCTATAAACACTATATCGAACTTTCAAAAGTAATTAATAACTCTTTATTAGTTATTACTGATAATGATGGAGACCAAGAAACTATTGAATCTATTCATGAATTAAATAAAAACCATACCAATATTTATGTTAAATGTTCCGATTTAGTTAGTGAGTTTACTTTTGAGGTTTGCCTCTTTAATAAAAACGCTGCTAATCTTAAAACTATTTCAAATACTAAGCCTGGTACAAAAGCAGAATATCGCGAAATACCCATGGATAAAAACCTTGCATATATGCTAAAAAATAAAACAGAAGCAGCTTTACGGATATCTGAAGAGAATACTTTTAAAAATATTATTGTTTTACCCGAGTACATTCAGGAGGGGATAGAATGGCTCGTTCAACGATAATGCTTGCTGTAGCTGGTTCGGGGAAAACACGCTATATAGCTAATCATTTAAACCCGACTTCTAAAAATCTGGTCATTACGTATACTAGACAGAATGTATCTAATCTAAAAAAAGAGATCCATAATATTCATGGAGAGATACCAAAAAACACACAGGTATTAACATTTGCTAGTTTTGTTTATCGATGGCTGCTGAAACCCTTTGAACCCATCTTAATCATTGGAGGCAGTAAAGGTCTTATAACGACTGGAGTGGAAATTAACAAAGAGCCCGAACCACAGAGAATAAACGGAGAACCAAATTATAAGTATTATAAACAAAATGACTATAGGCACTATATCTATAATCGAAAATATTATTCATCTAGAATGTCTGGTTTAGTATTAGCACAATCAAAAGAAGTCAAAAAAATCATATTAGGACGTATGCTCAAATTTTGCGACCAGCTTTATATTGATGAACTCCAGGATTTCATGGGGAAGGACTTTGATTTATTGTCCCTGATTATTAAAGAAAAAAATATAAACGTATTTGCTGTAGGGGACTTTCATCAACATTCGGTTAGCAAATCAAACTTTTCAACGAATAAACCTTTTTCGAAGAAAGGCAAAACATTTATCTCAAGGGATGAATATAAAGCACTTTTTAAAGGTGCTGTAGACATAGATGAAAGTACTTTAATAAACAGTAGACGAGTTCCGGAGGAAATATGCAGTTTCATTAGAAATAAGTTGGAAATTATTTTACATTCATCAAGCACAATCAAAGGGCGCTACGAGTTGTTGGAAGATGATTCTAGAATTTCAGAGGTAATGGAAGATACTAGTATTATAAAATTATTCTATAATGATAGCCGTAAATATAATTGCTTGCCCACTATAAATTGGGGTTATTCTAAAGGCGACACCTACGAGAAAGCTTGTATTATTCTTACTAAAACTTTTGCGGCACTGTTTAAGGAAGATTTCTCAAGCACTCATTTATCACCTACTCAAATAAACCCACTCTATGTAGCAATGACTAGGGTTACAAACGAGCTTTATTTCGTTAAAGAGAACGACTTTAAAAGACATAAGAAAAAATATATGCGGCTATGAATGAGGCTGCGCAACTGCGCAGCCTCATAACTTTAACTTCTATGACTCAGGCGGATCTTCCAACGAACAATTTGTGATACTTTAGAGGTTGTATTTCTCTTCATACAACTGTAAGTTTGTTTTTTAGGTTACCCTCTTTTCACTCACCAGAAAATCATTTCATCAGGTTCAGAATTTTCAATAGAGCGAGTTTCCTTTCTCCACTCATCAGAAAATAAAATATATTCATCAGGTTCTGTTTGCTCAATTGTTGCAGTTTGTTTTCTGTAATCATCGTTTTGACATAAGAGAATTTCATCAGGTTCTGATTGCTCAATCGTTTCTGTAATAATACGCTCTGAACTTGAACTAGACCTAATTACATAATTTGCTATGTAAGGTTTCTTCATATCCTTCACCTCCTTTCTACTATAATTTGTAAATGTCCTGAGGCGGACATGTCATTGGGTTTATCCTGTATTTGTATAATTTCTGCCTTATTTATGTTATATGAAGTAATTATTTGAACAATCCGGTTATAATTATCTGATTCCGCATCACCAGTTCTGATAAGTGTTATCCTTGTTACTTTATTTAAAACCAGATCTTCTCCAAATTTTTTTATAACATCAAATTGATCGGTGAAAAGCATTTTTGAGGACTGGGATAAATCTAAATGAAAGACTTTACTTATTGGGCTTACCGGCGGTTTTATTTTCTCTTCGGCTTGTACTGAGCCAAAGATAATGTCAAAAACAAGTAAAAAACTGCTTATCAATAAGATACTTTTCATATACCCGTCTATGTTTTTAATGAAGGATACTTCCTCAACACTTTCATTGTCGCGCAGTTGATATTCAATGTATAGTGCTGTAAGCAGGTCAATGTTTGGTTTGCTTGAATTCTTTATCATTGAATACTTAAATTGAGCATACGGCTTCACTTGAACGAACCTAAAAAACAATTTAACAAAATTAATGAGGTTATAAGCTAAGTAACCAGCCAGGTAGATATATGCAATAACTAACCACATAGGCTTATCAAAAACTTCGCCAATTCGAAGAGCACCAGGAATATAAAGTGGAATTAGAAATGCAATGATTGCTAAGTAGGCAAGAAATTTATTGGTGGTCTTTGTGCTCTTCTCTTTAATTTGATCCAATTTGTATAACAAAGTTTCTTTATATACACTAAGTTCTTCTGAGTCCTTAGTTCGAAGAAAAGCAATATGTTTGGTCTTTAAATCATTAATTTTTTCAGTATTATATTCTCGCTTATATTGCGAAACTCGAAGTGAATACATAAACCGAAATCCTTTTGGAAATTTGGCTTTCTCATTATGATCTCCATACCAGAAGCCTATTGAGAGAAAATAATAAATGACGTCACCAAACTTTATGGTTAAAAATGAAAATCGGAGTTCTCTTGACTCTTCTTCTAACGTCCCAAAATTGTCATCATCTGAGATAACAAAGAAGGGGAAGACCCAGGCCATAAAATTCATTAATTTATAGAATTTTAAAAAGCTAATCTTCAAGTTAAGTGCACGTCCTTTATTAATTGATTGATAATAGATTGAGAGATGGGGATACCAACCTTTTCCTCTAACCATAGCCATTGGCCGTTTGGGTTTACTTCAAGAAAATAATATTCATCTCCCATTTTTATAAAATCAAAGGCACCAAATGTTATTTTTAATTCATCCATAAGTCTGTAGCACAATTCTATTATATGAATTGGTATCTCTACTGTTTGATAAAAGTTCTCTGCGTTCTTTCTTCTCCAATCGATTGTATTGCTGGAGTCAATTCGAACAGCATATACCGTTCTTCCAACAATTGTAACGCGATACTCACCTTCCGACTTCTCTACGTAAGTCTGGAAATAAGAAGGTGCATGAGAAAGCCCGCTCACAGCATGTTCTCTATTCACCACATTAGTCTGGATTATTTCCCATCCTCCAGGTACTTTAACTCGACCAGTTGATAAAGGTTTTACAATGGATGTTTTCTCTTGACAAAATTGATAAGCAGATACCTCATCGTTTGTAATTAAGCTTTGAGGGATTTGAAACCCCAATGAAGAAGCAATGTTAAGTTGTACAATTTTGTTTTCTGCCTTACGCAGAATGGAGGGTTTTGTTATACACGGCTTATCAAATGTCTCAACAATACCTTCAATAAAATTCATAATATCTCTTTGCATCATTGGAATATAATGACTCTCATAAGATGAAAGATCAGGGAGTGAAATTTTACGATAATAAACGGCATCAATACAGGAACTGGATATACTCCAAATGTTGCCTTTTGCAAGTATGACCCCTTCATTGGTAACCTGAATTTGATAGTCATCAAGTTGGTCAACATTTATTCTAAACCAATAAATGTAATCGCTGTATGTAGAAATAAGATAGTCAACTGTTACGTCTTTTGATTGAGTTACAACTAGGATTTTAAACAACATCCCCATCCTTCCTTGTGATCAATCTGCTATGCATTTAACATAAGGTTCATGCCCCAATTCACGCAACTCACTTCTCAGTCTACTGCCTATTGTACTAGCTGTCCAGGTAACAAGTACTAGGGATTGACTGCCATGCCATTACACATTATAGAAAAGCAAAATTGTTATCCACCATCTCACCTTTCCGTACATTGAACTAAATGCTTTCAAACAATCTTATGTAATTCCTCTTCCACTAACTCCCCTTGGATGGCTTTAAGAGCAAGACTCAGTATTGTTTTTTAGTTTGCTTGGATGGGTCTAATTTTGTATCCGTATCTGCTGCTGAAGCTAATAGTTTATTTATTGGCCTATAAGTGTCCAATTTTTTTAATAAAACAGTTGGTTACTCTCAACTTCCCGGTCCCAAGCCTAACCACCGAATATTCAAATTAGCTTTGCCGCTATCGAATTTCCAGTCTAAAAAGAAGCGTTAATACCACCGATAATAAATAATATGGGAGGGTGATAAATATAGTACTTTTAGTCGCAATATGTCTATTTCTGGTGCTAATAATTATAAGCATCTATGTTGAAAGGAAAAAATATATAAAATTGAAAAATCAGATCGAAAAACCAATTGTAAAAATATTCCATACCCAATATCTTATACATGAAGAAGAGACGATGAAACTTATTAAAGCTTATTCTCATCTCCTCAGCGAGTCGGACCATATTTTTAAGAGAGCACTTCTAGAGTTGAAAATTCAAAAAAAGAAACTATCCTCAGATAGCCCTTTCGAAGATATACTAAAAATGGTTTCTACTATCGTACCTCTCATGGCTATAATAGCCACTCTGTTCATTGCCACTTTTAAAGAAGTAGATATCCTGCTGACTTTTAGTAAGGCAGCTCTAGATTCTGTTACGATAATATTTTTAGCAATTATATTCACTGTGTTTTGCATGCGCATATTTAG
Organism: Paenibacillus sp. LC231; assembly: GCF_001860525.1. Lineage (NCBI taxonomy): Bacteria > Bacillati > Bacillota > Bacilli > Caryophanales > Paenibacillaceae > Paenibacillus > Paenibacillus sp. LC231. Next base: position 54,019 of record NZ_JFOM01000021.1, read on the forward strand.
TGTTTCTTTATCAAAATCAAACATGCTAATAGACACTCACTTATTAATTGCTGAAGATATTTACGAAGAACTATCACAAAGTCAACGAAAAACTTCAGATTCTGATGAAATAATTAAGCGGTAAGGCCAATAATAATATTAGTTTCCTTTTCGTGAAGCAAATGATCGAACTCGGTTAGAGTTAATGTTCCAAGATGAAAGTACTTTTACGCTTTCTATTCCAGGTTTTAATACAGTGCATATTATATCGCCTGTTCTGATTGCATTGTAAGCTTCCTATTATTATGTAAGTTCTCAGAAACCTACAAAGCGACCCTAGCTGGCTCATAAGTCATCAAAAGTGTATCGGCTACCACCAATAGCTTAAGCTCCTATTAGAATCCAAATCCTCCCACTTCGGGTACCAGCTAGAAGTGGGAGATTATTCAACTACGTTATGAAGCAATAATTAAAACAAGGCATTAGTAAAAAAATCATCGTTCCATGGAGGTCTAGTCTAACAAAAGTAATTATTTGTAATAGTGATTAATATCAGAAAATCAAGTCATACACTTGAGTACATATAGAGAGAAATAGAAGGTTGTGTAAAATAGCACATTTTATAAAATCTTTATCCTACTTTAAAGATGCACAGCAATCATCAAATAAGCAAATTAATTCAACCAGTCTTCTGTAAGATCTAATTTTCTATTACAGATATCGCAATGAACTTGAACAACAACTCCTAGACTTGTTGGTGTAAAAATATAAGAAAACTTCCCACCTGTTACATCTAGTGACTCACAAGAATCCCAATTCTTTATCTTCTTTTTCATTTCAGCTGTGATTTCAAATATCATTCGTATTCTCCTTTGTTTAAAGATAATAGCCCATATTGTAATTCATCCATTTTAAAGTACCTTGCCCGAACCCTTCAAAAACAGTTTCGACAGGTGAAACACACTTCTTCTCGCTTCGATTCAAAGTGAAACCGGGTTCAATAATCCCAAGCTCCACGTTATAGTTGTTAAAACTTCGGCTCTTGTCTCAAAAGAAATTTTTTCGATTAGGAACTGCATGGAAGTTATGCCGCATTTGACTATGAATCCTGCATCATGCAGCCATTCGACTTTAGACTGGATTTTCATTTTTTCTAACCCCATTCAGATAATTCTACATACCATTCTTCTGGTTTTCCAGGCGGGTATCCCCGTTTCAGATAATCGCGGCCACCGTCTACAGAAATGTTACGACAACGGCATGTTTGTACATCATATCTGTGACAAGATTCAATCACATCATTACAGGATAAACATCGGACTGCATTTTTGATGATTTTAGCCATAGGATTACCTCCTTTCTCTACTACAACTCCTTACTTCGTAAATATTCCTGAATAGAGAGTTGTACCTGTTGAGAGCAATTTTTATATCTGCATGAACTAAGTATCATAGGCAACGTAGTATTTCCATAATGCTTCTTGTGCAAAGCAACCGTATGAGGAATCATTCTGAGCTGATAATGTTCGGTTGATTCCAAATACTGATCTAACATATTAGTAGATCGCGGTAACTTCTCACTGTAACGTATGATTCGAGCCTTATCTTTAGTAGATAATAAGTTCAGAATCGTATACCGTTTTATTTGCTTGTTAGGAGGGTTCTTATATAATTGCTGACAAACTTCTTTAATCACTAACATTAATTTTGTATCTTCTTCTTCCCAAAGAGGGCTTTTAAATGGGTGATCTGTCAGAGGCAAAATGTTCTCTAACCCGTTACCCTCTTCCTTCATAAGTTTAGATAGGATTTTACTCCCCATGATTTTCCGTAGATCGGATCTGCTGAGCCCTGGGAATCGTTCTAATAATTCCATCAGCTTCGCCCTTGGTTCTACCTCTACTTCGGACGTCACAGCAGCTTCTTTCATAGCTGGAAGGATTTCTTTCTCATACTTCTCTCTTTCATTTATATAGCGGGTCACGACGCTCTTGCTTGTATGGAGTAATATACTGGTTTCATTGATACTCTGCGTCTGATCATAGGTGAGATAGAGCTTATGAATCCAATTCAAACTTCCTTTAGTGAGAGGATGTTCTTGGTTAACTTTCTTCCCCATATAAAGAAGCAGGTATTTTTTTATGGTGCTTCGATTAGCTCCTAGGGAGGCAGCTATGTTATTCATGCTCTTCCCTTTATTATATTCAATGACAAGTTGTTCGTGCCATAACGGCCCATATTCAACCACCTTTACAGTAGCGAAATCAAATTCTAATTGTCCGTCTACGCAGCTGGACCGATATTCCATTTTACAGTGTTTACATAGAAATCTGCCCCTGATTCTTTTAGTAGAATAACAATAATGCTGCTTATTGGAGGTAATCACATTTTGGGCATACTTCGCACAAACCTTATTTATACATGGCCAAGGCCCGTTACCAAATGGAATGGGCGTTTTTTTATGTGCACTTTCATACTTATGGAGTTGTCCATAACCTCCAATTAACCAGTCCAACACCAACATATGAACAATTGGATTTCGGATGGCATTCTTTTCGCTGAAAATTTGTAGTGCACTTCGTTTTTCTAGTAAGTCTGGTATTAACCCTAGTTCTTCTAGTGTTCGAGGTGAATATCTTTGGAGGAATTTTTCATGGAATTTTTGATTCATGTACCTACCATCTGGATGCTGATAACCCATTTCTCTTGCTAACAAGTTGTAAATGTAAAACAGGTCACCAATCTTAATTTCACCATTTAGTATTTGATAGACATCTTTAGAAATCCGAAGTTTTAACTGCATAATTTCATCTTGGTGTAACGTGTCTATTGTGCCACTTAGTTCGTGCCCATTCGGGCAGTGGGTAGATCCTAGAAATATTGTGCCATATAGCTGCCCCAATGACACTTCACACTCCGGACACTGACTAATTAAAACACATCGATGCTTATGACATACGTCTATACTACCAATTTGATGAGAACGATGAATGTATACTTCCCCAAAACGCTCCTCATCTTCTGTAATACATTGAGTACAGTAGCGAACATCTTTCGAAATAATAGGAGGAATTAAAACAGTTGCATATTTTTCACCTTGTCGATAAACGATCATCCTTGACCGTAATTCGTCACGATTGACGTCAGACAAAAAGGCAGCGAAAAAGGGGTAAAATGTATGTTGGAGGAGAAGTGTATCACTATCGGGGAATAAAGATGGCACTTTTCTCTGAAGCACCTCCAAATTATGAGGCAGGAAGGGCACCCTTCTAGAATTTATTCCCATTAATTCCTGAATCCCTTCTATATAGGAGCACCCTTTACGGAGAACATATCGGTAAATTAAACTTCTTAATTCCTCATCTGGGTAAGGAGATGGAAACATTTGAATTCGGCTCAAAAGTATCACCTACTCTGCTCGTTTTTCAATCGGTTCTGCCTTCAACTCCATTGTAGTAACTGATCACACTATTAATTACGTTGTCTAACTGGACAGCAGCGTCTTTACGCAAACCCGCATTTCGGATTAATTTCCATTTGACTACGCTTTGTTCTTCTTCAAATAATTTTTGCGCAGCCACTTCAATTCGTCTGATTTGGAACTGATGGATAGTCTCTACTTCCCTGTCGATCAAAGCTTTACATCTGGGTAAAGCTACGAGCTTCTTTTCTAATAATGAAAGCTTCCCAATCCTTCTTCCAATTTCTGAGATGGTGACTCGAATCGGTTTACCCGAGGTTGATCTAATTTCTCTAACTGCCTGAGAAATAATCGGTAGAAGCTCTCGATCCCTTTTCTCCCAATCGACTCGAATTTGAAGTATGTCCTCTTTAGCCGTGCTATAACAAGTGGCATTTGTTTGGTTCGACAAGTCTTCGGAAAGCAGATCTAGGTCGATTGTTCTTACATTTTCACCAAATGATTCATACTTATCCATGGATCTAGGCTGCTCCTTCATTTTTAAATAAAGGGTAGAGCGATGAACCCCTAAACACTCGGCTTTCTGCCTAAGTGAAAGATTTGAGTTAACTCGGAGTTCGTCAAATTTTTGTTCCCAAACGATGCCGAACTGCTTGATTCTACCGATTTTCACTCGATCGCACTCACTTGTGTCCGGCCCTCTTCTGGAGTACACAAAACCGCAATTACACTTGAACGTACCCACAGGTCGCCCTGTATCCGAACATCTCGTGACTATACAACTCGGAATAGTGTTTTCTTTAAAATGATCTGCCACTTTATTCAAGCACGGCCATGGACCTGTACCAAAGGGATGATAGGTCTCCTTCTGCATTTCGCAGATCGAATCTATAGTTTCAGCAAGAAATTGCATCACTAGCAAATGCCGCAGGCTATGGATATAATCATGGCCGCGCAGTAATTTATGCAACCAGGTATCCTCCGAATGTTTATTGATTTCGGAGTGACACATGTGGAGTAGGTCCTTTCCCAGTGTTTGATATAGGTTTGAACGAAGATTTTGAAAACGTATATTTCCATTCGGGGTGATGAAGCCGCGCTTCGATAACTTTGCCCTATACATGGGGATATTGTTCAGGTATTCGTCGTCATACGGCATATTAAGTAGCGCATGTGATTGTTTTGCAAGGAAAATCAAATGTTTTTTTTGAACGTTACACGAATGAGGCGCAGCCATTTTTTTACGAATGAGATCACGTTTCAGACTTACATATTCGTGCCTGTTTCGTCTTAAAGTGTAAGGAATCACTGAGTCTTCTAATATGCATTCATGTTTATAACAAACAAGAACGCCTGGTAATTGATGTGACCGATGCCAATATGGAAGCCCGTACGTTATCTCATCCTCTATGATGCATTGAGGGCACACTCTAAGAAAAGGAGGATTTTTCACCGTCGAAGCTAGTAAACCTAACCGAGCATTCACGGCTCTGCCTAGTTCCCCCGTCATGGCTGATTTTACGAAATGAGTTCGGTCTTCGGGAAGAAAAGCAGCAAAATACGGTAACAGGGTGTGAGACTGGATGATCTCTGAAGGGCTCATATTATGCCTCATAAGATGGCTAATTTGATCTATGTGTGCTGGCAAACCTGTAGCAGCACAGAAGACAGAACCATTATATAACTCAGTCATAGTCGCTTTGCTGCTATGATTCCCCGCATATAAATGGTATCTCGCTAGGGCGCTATACAGTAATTCATCTGGAAATAAGGAAGGGAAGAAACCAGTCAGTATAACCACGTCCTATCTTGGTTTATACTTCTAGTTTTCCCCTTTTCATAGAAACTAAACTTTTGCACTCTCGATTACGAGACATCTTCATCTGGGAACAACACATCTTGAGATCCGGTATATCCAGCCTCGGTCAAGGATTTGTATAACTCTTCTGGCGTTGTCTTTCCCTTTTTGGGTACATGGTTTCGAATATCGTTCGGGTCAGCTTCGTCAAAGCCGCTTAAGATATGCTTAGCCACCTCCATCCGTAAAGCAGTAACATCTGCGTGCGGCTCATGATTTTTTATATAATGCAGAGCAATTTCCTCTGCTTGTTCAATTGTGGTACCTAAACTTACAGCCAGTTTGACCAGTTCCATGTATGTTTTACGGTCGTGGTCTATTTTTTCTGTCGGCATTTCTTTCTCTCGAAGATTACCGTGAATACTTACCTTTTCTTCTGATTGAGCGAGATAGTGAGAGAAGTCATTCCATTTCGGATACAAATCATCTATATCATATAAGGCTGATTTATTTTGAGTTTTTAATGCCTTGATCATCGGCTGAACCAATTGAAGGTGTTCGGAAACAACTTTCTTAAGCCTGGCAACTGTAATGCGTTCCTTTCCCCCCTCCGTTTCTCCAAGAGCGATAGCATCCCACTGGGCAAGCATATAGAGTTTTACCGCTATATCAATAATGCCTTGGGTTAACTCATAAATTGTTTTTTTCATCGGTTCCGTTAATTTTGTTGGGGTGGCCGTCCATTGGTATCTCCACAAACTGGATATGAAATAATCCCAGTCTTCACTATCCGACATGCGGTCAATAATCATATCTCCTTGTCCGCATCCCCTTCTTGCCTGACTAAATGATCCGCCGAACAACCGAAGTGCTTTGTAGGTACCAACGAGAACCACCGGAACACCTATCGTATTGATAAGTTGCGTAAAGAAATTCAGCATTTTCTCAGAACCGCCGCTCTTTGCTAGACTTAAGTTCTGAATCTCATCAATCACTAACGTCCCCAAGCAATGAAGGGAAGCGATGTGGGCCATTTGTGGGATTAATGTGTCCGTGGTCGAGCCATTCGTAACAATTTTTTTGAAATAAGAGGTACCCAGTACCGCATCAACGGCTTGAAAAAAGTTGATACAAAGTCCTTTGATCGAGCCATCATAGGGACAGTTTAATTTAAGCCACACCAACTGATCCAAAACGAGTGGTTGATTATGATAAGCCGTATGCTGAATTACTTGAGGATACAGGAGCAAATTAAGATCCACCGCCGTTGACTTCCCTTGGCCGCTAACACCAATGATATTAAATCCAGCTGCAGTTGATCGTATGCCTGCTGCGTTCTCGCCTTTCTCATTCACTCCTGCTTTCAGAATCTTATCGAATCCGACATGAAATTGTCTTGCATACTCCCTTTGCAGAGGATTACGTGCTACATAGCCATGCCGAATCATCCGTGAAAATCGCTGTTCTATGGACAAATGGATAGGGAGAATTTCCACATAATCACTTAGCTGTTGCACACAATGCAGCCTGAGCCTTCTACTGAGATCCCGCTGTGAGTGATCGTAATCAGGATAGTGGGGTATCGCATCCAGTAATTCATCTTCGTCCAAAATTCTAGGAAGTGATTCGATCATGGGATTTCCAATGTAACCCTTGATTACCTGATCGGAATGATACTGAGCCTCTATAACAACACCTTTCAAAATCGGATTGCGTGTGTACTGCTCAATGGTTTTAACCATTTAACCCCTCCTCTCTTTACTTTTATTCCATGAGAATAATTTCATTCGGTTTTACTGGATTAAGAGAAATCTATAGTCCATTAGTTATGTTTGTCTCAAGCTCTACAGCTAGATACAAATGCGGGTGATCAAAAACTTCCTGACTTTGATGCGTTAATTTTTATATCTTGTGAGGAACATTCCCATACCTTTCTCATTGTTTAGTATGGAGCTATTATTCGTTATCATTTTCATTTTTTCGCCTCTTCAATTTCTCGATTAGAGTTAAGCCTCGTACCTCTGTAAACATTTCGTCCTCTATTAATTCGTCGTTTATATTTATTTTTGGCACTTCATCAGAAACACCTAAACGATAAGCTTCCTTGGTTTGTATCTTCTTTCGGTCTGTCGCCCTATTTTCTTGAATATTCGATTTAAACTCTGCATTGCTGATACTTGCTTCACTTCGTGCTTGTTCCGTTAACGAGATTTCCTCCTGCTTGATTTGCTCAAATCTTTCATTCATCTTAAATTTGGCGTGATTTTGAGTGTCTTTATGATAAACGAGCGCAAGTTTCTCCTCCTGTTGTATCATCTTTATCTCCTCCAGACTCAGGTCCTTGAATCGATCCGATTTCTCCTGTAAACGGCAGGTGAAATAATGGAGACCATCTGGAGATTTCACATAAATCGAATTCATGCATCTTCTGTCATACGCTATCGTGACTGAACGGGAATCACCCTTTACAAACCACCCGACCTCCGTCAACTCGTCACATTTGTAATGAATTCCCTCAAAGGCTATACCTAGCCTTGTAGCTGTTACCTCTTTACAAGGAAGCAAATTTAATCGAATAATGTCTCTGGGAAATGCCTTAAGATGGCCTGACCGATTCTGTATCCCCCAATTCCATAAGTGAATCGGAACTGGCAGAATGGAATCAGGAATCATGCTGGTCTCAAGCGGATAATGCCTAATCGCTTTACTATTATTGTGATACATGATCAGTTCAATCATCAATTTAATAAAGCCCCGTAACGACAGCTTAGCATCGAGAATATAGTCTTTTCCGCCACGTTCCTTAAAGTCAGGCTTCACTGCTCCAGGAATCCATTGTTTAATCGTGGTATTCACCGTTTTAAAATTAGACTCTACTATTCCTTTCCAATCCGCCCGATACGGTGGTTCATTTTTGATTGTGACTCCAAGGCTTTCTGAAAGAGAATCTGCTTTTTTGCTTTCCATTTCACCTCGATCCCCCACAATGACTTCAGGCATATACTGACATGGCCACTGCTCATCGTTAATGTGGATATCGTATTCCGCACAAAAATCTACCTTATTCGTGGTCGCATTCTCGATAGCCATCATGGCACCCTGCCAAGATGGGCCTTCTAGTCCCACGTAGAATCCAACAATCATCCTGCTGAATACGTCTATAACAAGATAGATAACAGGTCTTCCGATAACCTTGGTTCGATTAGCATGGCTGACGAGATAGATGTCTCCTATCGTTGCATCAATCTCGAAAATACTGCCTGGTCCAACCGCTCTTCGTGTAGCATTACCAAGAACAGGTCTGAATTTTAATTGGTATTTCCGAACTCCCTCACGTGCCATTACAACCTTACGGTAGTCTTCCGTTTGTCTGTAAAAATACCGTAATTGATCAATCGTAGGGACTTTGTGACTGGGCAATGGAATCTCGTTTAGTTCTCCATTCACCATAACTTTTTCAAGAAAGTACGTGTGCCACATACGCTCGTGAACAAATTCCATACTATTTGCATCCGTTGTTTTATACCATTGGGCAAGGGCTGCTCCCAAGATCTTTCTCATTTCTTTTGTGATGATAACGCCTTGATATTCTGGAGATTCCGGATGCATTTGCGCGAGCAGACTTCGCTTACCGACCTTTTTTGTGAAAGTCTTCTTCTCCCCCTTCTTACTTGGCCGGCCACAATTAAAATAGTGCGCTACTAGTGCGTTTTTCATCTTTCCACCGGTCCAATAATATCGTATATACCGGTAAATTAAGGTCTTGCTTTTGCCTGTTTGTTGAGATCGTTCCCTTATCAGTTCCCCCCGGTGTGTCCGGTTATAGATAGCAGGTTCGTTATCCACCAAGTCTTTGATTAATTCCCACCTTTCTTCAATGCTAGAACTGTGTTCTTTTACATACTTCGAATGGGGATCCATAAGGTTTGCGAAGGGATCCACCTCAGCAATGGTATATAAACCTTTACTTAGAGCCTTTTCAATTTCGGTAAACTCCCTCTTTACCGGAATGGGTCTATCTTCAAAGATAGATATGGTATACAAAAACCGTCTATCCGGGGTGATATATAAAATTCGTTCTTGAGCCCTCTCACTTTGCAGGATGACATTCACTTGTATCTCCATTTGTCTCCTCCCACTATGCCCGCTTGATATCAATCGGATCCATCGCTGGTTGAATGATTCGATTCATATTTACAAGCCACCGTTTATTTGCAATAAGATGGCGGACAATAAACAAACTTGTACCTATAGGAAATCCAAATCTCAGATCACACTCTGCAGCGTATTTGGAACAAGACATACTCCTGCTCTGCAGCAAATTAAACAATTCGGGCTCAACGGAGTCGATGATGGATTCATTCAAATGACTCATCCCCTCCAACCCTCGTGCGGAGTGAACCCAGGACACATTTTTAACTAGATTGTATGAGATATCTTTATCTGTAATGAGTCTCCATTGAACCCCTTCATCTGCAAAAAAACGTCTTTCAATTTCAAATTTCTCTATGGTTCTAGGGGTTAGATTATCTCGCGGTTTGACCGTATGTGCCCAATATTCCAAACCGTGTTCGGTTTGAACCGTAAGCATAAAATCCGTGGTTATCACAATGGGTTCTTTTGTTTTCGGATCACAGGGATACCTAATTTTTAAAGTATCCGCAATAAACATCGTCTTTTCTTGGGGTAAAAGCGGAAATTGCTCCCGAATATCCACAATACGGGGGGACCACTCACACATATAAAAATAGGCTGTTTCAAGATGCTCCGATAACAAGTGATGGATTCTTCCCGTTTTCCAACCCTTTATGCGACTTACAACCCCTATGGATGGAACATCGTGAATCGTCAGCCAAGGTTTATACGTCGCTCCTTGCCCTTGTCCTCTTTTTTCCTTTATTCGTCTTGCAATGACGCTTCGTGTAGTGCTACGTTTTCGTTTCGCCATAATTGAGTTAACCTCCTTTATGATTAAGAAATGGAAAGGCAGCCTGCATGAGGTATGGTTGCATGAAGAGGTAGGTTGAACGAGTTGAATATTATTGTGGGGGATAGGATTTTTGATTCCTATTTGTAACAAAAAAGCGCACAACTTGAGATCTCGTTGTGCGCTCCTGCTGAATATTGCATCCATTATACCATATATTGTTTTTTTCATGACTTTACATCAGAATTACTTTAGTGCTAACCTGGCACTTAGTAGATTTGCACGCTATACATTCATATTCTGCTGGTTATACTAAAGGTTCATCAGATATTCGTGATAGTATTGATTTCGAAGTTCTTCTTTACGGGTCTGCATTAAGGTATATCTTAGATTCACATCAACAACCTTTCGATATGTATCCACGTCCGATTTTTTCAAGATCCCCCTACCTGTATAAAGCATTACTTTCTTCATGTCGACCCGACCAAATGTCATAAGGGCTTCGGTCCCTATATGTTGAAATACATCGACACCCAAAACCTCCCGTTTTGAAGGAACACATGCTACGGATCCGCACGAAAGTTTGAATCTCTGTAATGGCTTGATATCAATGACTAGGAGTCTTTTTAAATGCATCCATTCATTAGATAAAACCTCATATTTATCTTTTTCATGCGTCCAGGCCTTTACTTGATCATTAACGTCCATATTCCCTACCCATTCCCTATAACCATGTAACCTCGTAGGATCGATTCTCACGGTTTTATTTGGTGAAAAACGAATCGTGGGGCGTTTGGGAATCGTCCATGATTTCATGCTTTCTTGAAGATCTACTGGCAACGATTCCAAATCTATTTTTGTTACAACGGGAAGTACCCCAAGCTGTAGTAAGTGGTCTTTGAGCGCTTCGATATCATCCTCAAAAACACGGATGCCCTGAAAAAAGCCAACAACGCCTAGTTCTGTCCACTCTAGGCGTTTCTCTCCTGTGCTTGTTTGATATTCACGGATGTTTTCGCGTAAACAAGAAAGCTTCTTCTCACTCTCTATCATCCTGTGGTAATGACCCTTCGAAATGAAACTTTGAAAACGATCTACGTATTTCAAACGCAAGCCTCCTTAGTTTCTAGACGTTAACCGTTTCTTATCTTTCCGTGCTTCCTTCAGTTGTTGTATCTTTGTTTGATAACTTTCGATCTCCGGCATAACAATCCGTCTTGTCAGCATCAGGCAAGGTATATATTGTTCCTGACTAGGCAGCAGGATCATCAAACGTTCTTCCTCGTTCATGTACGCTGAAAGTGTCCAGTGGCTGGTTTTCGCAGCTTGTTCAAACCACTTCTCTTTGATCGCTAGTGAACATGTGTAATATTTTCCGTTAAACAGAACTCCATTTACAGTTACCTCGGCAAAACCTTCCAAACCCCTCACCTCTTGATTTTTCATATATTCACCTTTTTTTCCCATTTCATCGAAAGCTAAACTTGTACTTTTTGAAAAGTTGAAATCCAAAAAGTTTAGGGTTTTTAAGTTTGAATTTTTTCATCCGGGAAATAACTGATAGAAGAGGTGATAGAATCGTGGAAGAAGACATTGTAGAACAGGAACTCCCAGATCTGGGCTATGCGGAAGGCTTTGATTACTTATATCAACTACTGAGCCATTTAACGAGCTCCAAACAATGGTTCGGGCATAAGGTCTCCCTCATGGTTCGTTTATCACGAGAAACACAGCAAAGTCACGTTTCTCGGGCAGATATTGAGGCGATGTTCCCCCAATATACTGCAAAAGAACTTGATACCATTCTGAATAGCCTTATTGAGGGAACATGGTTAGTTCGACAAGAAGGTACACTCCAATATTCACTATCCAAAAGTGGTTTGTTGTTTCTACGTTTCCTCCCATTTCTTTATCGGGGCGATGAAATGGATGAAATGTCCTTCCAGCTTGCAGTAACCGAAATTTTAAAGGTTGCTGATCTGATGGGCTTAAGTTTATCGTCCATGGAGCTGTTGCGGGATCAAATCTTGTACTCGGTAAGACGTCACATTTCGGAACTCGCCAATGCGTTAGTATCCAGAAATGATGAGCGAATACGAAAACTTATCCACAAAATCAGTGAATTTGTCGGAAATATTGATGAATTAATTAAACGCATGTCGGACATCACGAATTACAAGATTTCAAAGGGATTAGAACTTACAGAAGCAGATAAGCACGGCATCGAAATACTCCTCACCTTCCATCAACGAGTCATGAGTTTATATGATGAGCGTAAACAATACTATCTTGATCATCAAGTACTGGGCTCTGCACCATTCACCAAAAGTGATATTGACCGTTTATTGTCAGGCTCTTCTTTCTATCAAATGACCGCGTGGATTGATAAAGGGGTTTTTACACCCTCTGGCTCTTCTTGGTTCGACGAAAACAATTTAATTGAATCCTTGCAATTATTTCTACAGCAAAGAAAACATAGCCGTGGAAGAAGAATAAGCCGAAAAGTAAGTGGAGGGGAAGAAATGCTGGAGAACATGTTTATCGAATCTCCTTATTCCGAAAAATTGACCACCGCATTAATTGAGGAATTTAAAGTCAAGGAGTCCCTGACTTTGGAACAATTTCTTCAGCCTTTATCGGAAAAGGTTGAAGGTTTCATGTATCTGGCTGCACTCTGCGCAATGGAAAATCAGAAGTTTCTTTGGAGAGATTCCCCATTTATAGGGTACACGTTAGATACGAAAATGCATAGTCTGACCCTTCAAGAACACCTTTTTCATCAGCTTTCAGATGCTCTCATTGAAAGGATGGGTACACATGTTTAACTTAAACCAATGGATGGATTATAGCCCGGAAGAAGTTTGTGCGATGCTAACCATCAAAGCATGTCCTAAGCATCTAATTCCTCGACTCGAGTTTGATGATACTTTTCGTACAGATGTAACGAATCGACTTCGAGAGGTTGGATACGAGTTTGTCGATGATCCGATTTCCCAGCATTTTGATGCACGTTTATCTCAGGATATTCGTCACCTCGAGCCTTTTACCGAGGGTCCATTTCCACCTAATGAGGGGCAGTCGGTTGTTGGAAAGGCATTACTTGTGATTCTTTGGTGCAATCTCATTTTGCCCAAATATGATCATTCGCTAAAAAAACAAATGGATGAGGATCCCCATGTAACCGAAGAACAACTATTTGAAAATTTTAAATCACAGCTTGGCTCCATGCAGAACTTGAGGAAAAATTTAACCGTGCTGAAGCAACAAGGTTTTATACTAGGGGTTCGCGGTACAACCTCTATGATCGCGGGCCCCCGCTTATCCACAGCTGTGGATAATTCAAAACTTTATGAACAGGTCCGAAAGCATGTCATTGATCTTCTTATCAATGAAACTGATGCATTGAAAGAAGAAACGTCACTTGCGTTTACGGAAATAACGAAAGAAGGTGGGGATACATATGAAGAGAATTATGGATAAAAAGTATTTGCCGATTCGTTTTCTGAATCTGGAAATGGAAGGCTTTTCCTACTTCCCGCGTCAAGAAATCCCATTAGACGCACAAATCATTGGGTTAATTGGTAATAATGGTGCCGGCAAAACGACCATCCTGAATATGATCCGAGTACTCATTGGGTCAAGAAAATTCGATAATAACCAATCTCTTCAAACATTCTTTGAACGGGATGATGTCGATGAAATCTATATTGTCGGACGTTTCGTGAATACCATTCATCCCACTTACGGAAAACGTCCATTTGAAGCTATTGGTAAAAGGCAAGACACCGTTTCTATTGTTTGTAGAATCAAACGCGATCCATGCAAACGTGAATACTGCGTTTTTGATGGCTATTTTGATTTAGATCTTGATTTAAAGGCCTACATCCGCTGGTTGAATATGGAGCAATATGCTCGGCAAATGCAAGAGATCGGTCTAACCAGATCCCTCATCAATGCTTGTAGTTTAGACCAAGGTAAAACGGAAGATATTATGGATCTCAATGAAGAAAAATTGGCTGACTATATTTTGCAGATTTGTGGAGAACAAGAGAGATTGGACCGCTTTAACCAGATTAAAGCGGATATTAAAACGTTAAAAGAACAGTATTTTCATATTAATCTACAGAAACAACAGCAAGAACTTACATTGAGGGAAATTGAAAACAACATCAGCCTCTGCAAGCGGATACTCGAACTCGAGCATGAGATAAAAGCTCTTCAATTGGAACTTCCGCTTTCAGAATATGCACACTTAATGAATGTATATGAGGAGTTCAACCAAGAAATAGTAGATCTTTTACAAAAAGAACATGAATTAATTTCAAAAATAGAGACAAATGCTCAATTGCTTGCCGATCATACGCAGCAATTATCCAAAACCAAGATAAACATCATAGAATTAAATGGATCCATGAGAGAGCTTTCGGAAAAACGAACATCGACAGCGGTTGAAATATCCAATCATGAACGTAATGCTGCAGAACTAAGCACGTTCATCGAGACGTATCATCCCCTTCCTGTTCAAGACATAGCTCAACTATCTGAGGGAAAACATCAATTGAATCAAAGCTATAAAGACCAATTAACCATAACAACAAATTTGAAGAATCAGCTACATCAGCTTGAACATAAAATTGCTCGCATGGAAACATCAAAGAAAAGTGAATTTCCTGCCGGCGTTATACAATTAAAAAAATGGCTGGAATCTAAAGCCATTGATCATTTATTAATTGCCGATTGTATCGACATCCCCGATCCGTCTTGGCAAGAAGCTATAGAAGCTATGTTAGGAACGGAACGATTTACGATCGTTGTAAGTCCTGAAGACATGGTCCAAGTCATGAAAGAAGCACAAGCAATTAAGTATCCTTTCTGGGTATCACCCTATAAACCTGCGTATTTACAGCTTAAAAAACAAGCCGTTCTGAACAAAATCCTTCTTAAAGACGAACGAATAGCTGGTTATTTACAGCGATTTGAAAATGTAATGATTGCCCATAATCTTGAAGAAGCATGGGCCTGGGTTCGTAAAGGTAATAGTGCTTTATTAAATTCACCGTCTCCCTATTATGTTGTTGAACGTGGCGGACGTTCTATTGGTGCAAAAGGTCTTTATTGTGGTCAGTCTGCTTTTCAAGCCCAGCTTAAGGCAGACAAGAAACATGCACTCGAACAAAAATCCCTACTAATTCAATCAGAAGAGCAAGAAGTTCTCTTATTGGAACAGCTGAACGCAATAATAGAAGAAATTAAGACCCAGGAGCAAATTCTTCTATTACCTAGTAAAAAAGATACTCTCGCTCACACCTACATGATCCTTCAGCAACTTCAACATGAGATGGATACCCTGACGAAATCGAGAGATGAATGTACGAATTCTCTATTAGAACTTGTCACCCTTCAAAATCAACTTAGTAATCAAGCTGGCGTACTAACTGAAAAATTGAACGGTTATCGTGGTGAATTATCTATCGTTGAAGTGAGCATTCGGGATAAGAAATCGCAGAAAATCAACATCGAAGCCCAAGCCGATGAAATTCGGAGTCAATTTACCGAAGAACAACGAGTGGCATTAGCTGTTGCCGATAAATTGGCCACACTAGAGAAACCGGAGCAATACCGAAAGAGTATAGAAATGAAGGAATCCGCTGTCGAGATATTGCGGAATAATATATCAGGAGGAGCCGTCCGACCGGGAGAAGAAATAGCTACAGTCAAATTAGAGCAGTCGTATGAAAAACACCGCATGCTTCTGGATCAACATCAAGAGGAGATTCAAAAAATTCAAGATGATTTGGACAAACTTGAAAAGAAGCGTGTTGAAGCTAAAAACGAGTACCGAATTATGGTTGATGAGGTATTTCAAAAAGTACGGAAATCACTCGAGGAAATGGCAGCGCGGGGTAATTTCGAAGCCTCATTAAGAGCTGTTTATTTGGAGGATGAGCGTTGGAAGGTTGATTATCGTCTAGGCTTTAATGGGAAACCGGCAAAAAGTTACCGGGATAAAAGTGCACTTAGCGGTGGACAAAAAGTCATTGCTTCATTACTTCTAACCTTCGCTGCGATTAAAGCAGATGGCGTACTCAGCTTTATGTTATTGGATGAACCGTTTGCCCATTTGGATGAAGAGCGTATTGCCTTAGCCGGCCAGTTTCTAAGTAATTCCGAGGCTCAAATCATTATAGGGATGCCCTATTCTGAAAACATCAAATTGATGATGCCATGGATGAATATGTTACTTAATTTCCGACCTAAAAAGAGGAATGAAACAGTAGCGCCTCCGATTACTTACGGAAAAATTCGTCCGTAGATTTAATTACATAAGGGGAAACCAATGATGACCTGTGGCACAACCAAACATTCTTTCAAAACAATTACGATGTGGACTCCAGTTGAATTCGAAAACGAAAACTATACAAGTAGGAAAATAAAAGTCTCTACCTGCAGACATTGTGGCTTTACTCGTCAAACTCCCATATCTGAACGGATCAGATATGGAGCCGGTGAACCCCCTTATGATCTAGATAATGTTCTAGAGGGAGAGATGCTAGAGTTGACTCGCTCCCTCCTCTTAGATCTAATCAAATCAAAGACTCGCAAGCGATGGGAAAATTGGAAAGCACACTGGTTAACTCATGTTGAATATCAACTATTTGACGAATCCGTAATGAGATTATTTAACTGGGGCTTGCTAGTCATGCACGAGAAAAAGCTCCACAATCGTATCCAGACCTGGGATCCCAAGTTCGTATCTGCTAATCTTGGAATGTTTGAATCTGATATTGCTCGCCTCATGGAAATGAATTTCGACACGAATACAGCCGAACTCGATTCACTCACGATGGCGTTCCAGGACCTTAAGCCATTGACCGAAAACGAACATCTCATAAAAAAGGTCATTCAATTCGTAAAAATAAAGAGAGATTCATCTACCATACACATGATACGACTGCTATTTGCTCTTTTTGACCACAATCAGAAGCAAAAAACCATGAGTTGGAAAATGTTCTCGCAACAGTATTTTTATTCGACAAAAGCCCTTTCAGAAGGGGATAAGCATCGCTTACGAAAATTACTTGGAAAAAAACTATCCGACTTTGGTATTCACTCCAATAAGTCACGAATTTGGATAACCGGTCCTTTTTCATGGGAACTAAATGGCTATACGAACTATGGGCTTGCATTTCATGGAAGTTTATCTTTAACTCGGAGTATGATTCATAAAATGCGGATAATATCCTGGGACTCCCCCCATCTTCTCATTATTGAAAACAAAGATTTGTTCGATTCACTAGTTGATAGTCAGTGGTTAGACCCATGTAAATGGTCTCTCCTTTACAGTAAAGGCTTTATATCTTCTGAAGAAATTGAGCTTATTTCCTATGCCTCAACATTTAATCTAGTGTCTATTACCATATGGCCAGACTTTGACCCTTTTGGGTTGTCCATTGCCATTAATATAAAGGAAAAATTAATGGGGAAAGCCTTGAATATCCCCGTTAAGATATTTGGATTCACCAAAGAATGGGGCGAAAGGTTTCCTGGCACCAGCCCCTTAACTAAAAGTGATTTGAATGAAATTTATCGGTTGATGACTTATCCTATTCCCCATGCATGTATAGAGGCTCTACATTTGATGAAAAGTACAAATCGGAAAGGTGAGCAAGAGTTATGTTTTGATTTCTTTACAGAATCTGATTTTGAGCGCCATTTATCTCAAGATGTTGTACAACTGATCTAAACCAGTGTTCGATTCTAATGTGCCTATGATAAAACAATGACCGCTATAGGTCAGTTAATTGCCACAACGAAAAAGATGTTTCCTCTTAAGGACATGTGAGGGCCAAGTGCCGTTTATTAAGGCGATAAGTTATAGTCGAAACTTGGCGTCATTGATACTAGAATTTTTTTATTGAAGGGGATATCACATTATGAGCACAAACAGTCAGTTACTCCTTTTATCGAGCTTTTGTAAATATTTCACTGGCCCATCAAACACTAAAATATTCAAAAACATTATATAAACTTCCTTTTGTGGGATCCTCTAACCATTCTTCATGCTTATGTTTGATTCTATCAGTCATAAATGGAGATTCCTTCAATAAACTCCAACTTTCTTTATATAATTCAATTAAGTATTTTAATTGTTGTGATGGGTTTTCAAAATTTTCTGCTGATTTTCTGTACAAATCAATAATTGTTACACTATATCGTTGAGCTGTTGCAAACCCAAGATCATGCCAGCCCAAATTATTGTAGAATTCAAGTCTATCTCGAAGAGCTAAGAGAATATCGAATCTTTTCATACTGAATTTATTGTTCATAATACTAGTTGGTGTTTTTCTGTAAAAGTACAACCTATCGTTAATAACGGCCATGGATTTGGCATTGTATAAGATCCTATGAATTGCAGCTTCATCTTCATGAATTAATCCTACTGGAAATGTAACATCATTAAAAAGTGAACGTTCAAAAATCTTTGCCCACGCCATTGGCCGGGTTTTTCCCTTACCAATAAGACCCCAATGCATTGCTTTTCCTTCATAAACGATTAATTCCGGTGGCGCGGTACTATATGAAAATAAATTATTTTTATCTTCAAAACGTAAATAGTAACATTGGACAAGGTTGAATTTGTTTTCTTTACAGTTATTATAAAGTACTTCTACTAGATTTTCTGCAACAATATCGTCCGAATCAACGAAAATTATATACTTACCAGAAGCCATTTTTAATCCATAATTCCGTGTATCAGATAGTCCGCTATTCAATTTATGATAAACACGAACTCGAGTATCTAGTTTTTTTATTGAATCACAAATTGCTCCACTTCCATCTGTTGATCCATCATTAACCAAGATAACCTCTATATTTTCATAGCTTTGTTTCAATATTGAATCTACACAATCCTGGAGCCAGTTCAACGTGTTATATACTGGAATAATTATACTGATTTTATGATTCATATAACCCTCACTTTCTTACCCTCCCGCGCTACTATAGCGTTTTAAACCAAAAACAAAAAAACGTGATGCGATAAATAGTAGTAACAATGCTATCACAGGGGTGATATAAGCATATGCAGCTAAAGAACCCCCGAGTATAAATTCAACTGGAAAATAACTTGTAAATGCATATGGAATAATCCACGTTAATAATATTTGTAAGGCATAGGGATAGATTGCCAGGGGGTATTTTAAAAACTGATTTAAACTCTCAATAAGAACCATTGAACTCATAACATCTATAAACCAAAAACTGAAAGTAGCCATTAAAATTGTTATTGAAAAATATATGCTTGTTGCACATATGATGAGAACAAGTATCCAGAGAAATGTCATAGGTGTAAAAACCAGATTTAACTCTATGCCAGAATAAACACAAACAATTATTCCATAAATACTTAAGATAAAACCATGTAGATTTGTACCATCCACTGTAATCGCATATAAGGGATTTATTGGTCGCAACAATAGTCTGTCAAGATTACCCATACGCACATACTTATTGGGTAAA
The DNA here is from genome assembly GCF_001860525.1 of Paenibacillus sp. LC231. NCBI lineage: Bacteria > Bacillati > Bacillota > Bacilli > Caryophanales > Paenibacillaceae > Paenibacillus > Paenibacillus sp. LC231. Next base: position 73,662 of record NZ_JFOM01000021.1, read on the forward strand.
GTCCATATATTACGGAGAAAAAATTCATCCAGACCTGCTGGGATAAGTGCAAACCCATAGAGCATTAGGGACTGATGATAAGTCCATCCATTTAGCGCGGGGGTATTGGTATAAATAATTGATAAAAAAAGGATTCCGACCGTCTGTCTCGCTATATGTGCTGATACTCCCATCAAAAAATCCAACTTATATGACATACTCTCACGTAGATTTTTAATCAAAAAGTAGCGGTAGAGTATGATATGCTTTTTAACCCCCATTAATTTGTAACCCCCTAATTGCTAACTTATAAAGACTTTCAGAGATTAACCATAATACAACACTCCAAAAAGTTTGTATTAAAAGCTGTACAAGTGTGTCGTTAAAATCGTATCGTCCCATATAAATCAAAGTTGGGGTATAGATGATATTTTTGAATGGAAGCCAATTGCTTAACGTCATAGCCCAAGCAGGAAACAAAGAAAGTGGGACGATTGCTCCTGAGAAAAAGTCGAACAAAGATTTTTTTAAGAAGTGTAGACCCCAAAAGTTCATAGTCCAGAAAGATATATATCCAGTGATTAAGCTCAGTGAAAAAAGAATCAAAAAACTCAATACTACGCTCATAATAAAAGCTATAACATATCCAATTCCGGCTGGAGGAATTATAGTAGGAAATAAAAACGTTATAATCAGCATGACGATTGATGCCTGCACGATACTGACTAAACTTCCCCCGATATTCTCCATCAAGCGAGCAATACTGAAACGAACGGGTTTAATCAAGTCGAAAGCTAAATTTCCATTTTTGACACGATCAAAGATAATACGTTCTGGGGAGTTCCTATATGCATAAATAGAATTTAATATTTGTGAAATGAAAAGATACGTAATCATTTCTGATTCTGTAAATCCTGAAATTGACGGTTTCCCAACATACACTGCTCTCCAAATAAAATAGAGAACAGCTAGCTGAATAGTTGTTCCGAGGATATATATGGTAAAGGAGAATCGATATTGAACACCATTTCTAAAAGTTATAGTTGTAAACGCAAAATATTTTCGTAAAAAGTTCATAGAGTGTATGCCTTCTCTATAATATCTTCTACAGTTGTATCGATAAGTTGCATATCAAGTATCTTATACTTAGAATCAATAAATGCAAAAACTTCGGCTGGTGATATATTTACTGGGATTTGGACAGAAATCATTTCATCTCTAATCATCATAGTATATTCTGCTGCAAATCGTTCAATATCTATGCTACTTACTGGTTCAGCCAGTTTAAAATTCACTGTTCGATTACCAGCATATCTTTGACGTAAACTGCTTATTGTATCATCTAAGATCATTTTGCCATGATTTATAATCATAACTCGGCTTGAAAGTTCTTCAATGTCCTGCATGTCGTGTGTAGTCAGTATGATTGTAGTATTATAAAGCGAATTTAACATTTTAATAAATTCCCGCATTTTTCTTTTAGCTGTAATATCCAACCCGATTGTCGGCTCATCTAAAAATACTACTTTTGGGCTATGCAGGAACGCTGCTGCAAGATCGGCTCTCATACGTTGTCCTAGTGATAGTTGGCGTACTGGGCGATTAATAAATTCGTCTAATGATAAAAGGTCAATGAATTCTTTAAGTTTGTTCTGATATGTTCTATCGTCTATTTCATAGATGCGTTGAAGTAGGTTTAATGATTCAATAACTGGTAAGTCCCACCACAACTGGGTTCGCTGGCCGAATACAGCACCTATGTTCATAGCATTCTTTAACCTTTGCTTGTGTGGAGATATTGAACAAACTTCTACTTCACCTGAAGTTGGGGTTAAAATACCCGTTAATATTTTTATTGTCGTAGACTTTCCAGCTCCATTTGGTCCAATAAATCCAATAATATCTCCCATATTAATAGAAAAACTTATATCATTAACGGCATGTATTTCCTGCCTCTCTCGTGAGAATAGAGTAGATAACGCACCTAAAAAACCAGATCGTTTAGATATCGAAAGAAAGAATGATTTATGCAGATGCTTAACCGAAATAACCTCCATTTTTCTTTCCTCCAAGTAATAGAGTTATAATTAAAAAACTCCCTTCAACCTCCCCTTATATCTGTGTATAAACGCTTATAGTTTGATCCATAGATAAAAATTCCCTCGAGTTAATTTGAAAATTTAGAGATAAATTCATTTATGATTGTTTTATGACTTTTAGCTAAGTTCTCTGGAATTTCGTCAAGCGGAAAAAATTTAAAATCCTGAGATTCTTCACGATTAATTATCATCTCACCACTTATGTGTTTAGTGTAGTATGCAATTACAACAACATAAAATTCGTCACCATTCGGTGCTTTTATGAAATTTTCTTTTCCCGAATATACATTCAGCAAATTTAGATTTTCAATCCTTAAATTTGTTTCTTCTAAAATTTCCCTTTTCGCTGTTTCTTCCGTAGTTTCTCCCAATTCCATAAGCCCACCAGGAATTGCCCAAGAACCTCTAGGCTGTTTTCTTTGTTGAAGTAGGACTTCATTCGAATCATTGAGAATAATAATAACAGTTCCGGGAAAAATTAGAGGCCTAGTTCCTACTAACCTTCTTAAATCTTCAACATATCCCATCCATTATCCCCTCCAAATTAATCATTAATTATCATGTTATAAATATTATTCGTCTCAATTACAATATTATCCCAGCTATACTTTTCTATTCTTTTTAGAGCTTGTTTGGCTAATTGGGACCGGGTATAGGGGTTATTTAGTAACTTATCCATTTCATTTGCTAATATCTCAGAGTTTCCTAACGGAAATACAATCCCATTCACACCATTTTCAATAATTTCAGAAAGTCCTCCTGTTTGACTTGCGATTACGGGAATGCCCTCAGCTATTGCTTCTAGAGCTGTTATCCCAAATGACTCTTCTATACTAGGTATCACATGTAAAGATGACTGTCTTAATAATAATTTCACTTCGTTATTTTTGAGAAATCCTAAAAATTCAACATCTTTATCAATGGATAAGGATTCAGATAGTAATTTCAGCTCATTTTTTAATGGACCGTCACCAGCTATTTTCAATTTATAGTTAAAGGAACTATTACTTCTTTTTAAAATTGCAAATGCTTTTAATAAAACATCACAGCCTTTTAGAGGCGATAGGCGTCCACAAAATGTTATAGATAGTGGTTGAAATTGAGGGTTACAAGCCCTTCTAAAAGAGTCTTCACAAGAATCATAGTCAATACCATTGGGGATCACATGAACATCTGTTGCTAATTCCCCATACCTTGTACCTATTTCTTCATTCAACCATTTACTAACAACAATAGCTTTATTAGAATTATTTAACATATATCTTCGCAAAGAATCATTGAAATGGTTAGGGGGAGCTGAAATTGAATGAATAGTTGTTACCATGGGAATATTAAAAAGGTCTTTTATAGCAACACTAGTGAAGGCATGAAATGAATCATGAGCATGAAATACATCAAATGGATCAACACTTTTTAAAAATCTATATACCATAGGAAATAATTTATTACTTAGCTCTGCCCATTTAAACGGTGTTGCGATACGTGTTTTACTAAAATGAGGATCAATTTCATTACTGAAATCTCCATCCATTGTAGTGGGAAAATTAATAACAGTAAGCTTACCATTTTCACTAACTTCAAAATTATTAGGGTCATCAGAATGTCGATTAATTTTAGCAACAAGCACTGTCACAGAATTACCTTCATTAACAAATCCTGTAGCTAAATTATAGACATGTGTGCCTATTCCACCATATAAATTAGGTGGATAATCGGGAGTCATCATTAATATTCTCAAAATATCACACCTCAAATATGCATAAAAATTTCCTTCTATAATCAATTGCTTTTAGATCTCTTTTTATCTGGAAATATACTACAACAAAGTCTTTCCTTTAGCTTTGCTTAAAGATTCATTATGATTTTTGTATTATGTTTAGTGAAGCTTTACAACCTAGATCTTATCAATTTTCCACTTTCAGTTTTTGGTAATGATTTTGCCAGAGCTATGACTGAAGGAATCTTGTACCTCGAAAGTTTGTCTTCACAAAATACTTTTAATTCCTCTAAACTTAGTACTTCATTTTCATTTTTCAGTACGACAATTGCCGAAATTTTTTCACCATAAACCTCATCAGGTACTCCTGTAACAGCAACTTCTAACACTTTCGGGTGCTTATATATAACTTCCTCTACTTCTCTAGGATAGACTTTAAACCCGCCATATATTATCATCTCTTTCTTACGATTGATAATGTAATAATAAGAATCTTCATCTTGCTTCGCATAGTCACCACTGTATAACCAACCATCTTTTATTACTTTCTCAGTTTCTATATCATTATTTAGATAGCCTTTCATAAGGTTTGGACCACTTATTAATAACTCCCCGACCTTTCCGATTGTCACATCATTGCCATTTTCATCTACAATCCTAAGTTTTACTCCTGGTAAGGCAACTCCTATGCTGCCTTTCTTTTTTTTCCTTTTTAATGGATTCAAAGTAACCATTGGTGAAGTTTCAGTAAGTCCATAACCTTCTGTGATTTCAAAATTGAAAATCTCCCTCCATTTATCAAACACTTCCATTGGCAAAGGTGCAGCCCCAGTAAAGGCAATCTGCAAGCAAAGATTATATTGAGTTAATTTGGGATCCATTAACAAATACGTATACATTGTTGGGGGACCAAAGAAAAATGTTATTTCTTCTTTTTCTAGTACAGTTAGGGTTTGTTCGCTGGATTTCCAGCGCTCCAAAAGATGGACATATCCACCTATTAGCAGTGTGGAGTTTAAACAACATGTTAGAGCTGCAGAATGAAATAACGGGGAAACGATTAAGGTCTTATCTAAGTGGGTTAAACCTATCGATTCAGAAAAAACTTTCGCATTACTGTAGAGATTATTATGTGTAAGTATTATTCCTTTGGGTCTGCCTGTTGTCCCAGATGAATAAATTATTGTGCAATCTTCTACATCGGTCTTTTCATATTGTGTAGGTTGTAAGGAAGGCTTAAAACTTGTAATTTTATTAAGCTGTTCATCAATATCTATTATTGTGCTATATTTTTTGATACAATCGCTTATATTCTTAATAAAAGGTTCTCTAGACACTATGAATTTCGGTGAGGAGTCTGTTAGAATATACTCGCTTTCTCGATGGGTAAGTAGGGGATTAATCAATACTGAAATCCCATTAGCTCTTGAAACTGCATAATACCAAATTATAAATTCAAGAGTATTTAACATCATAATTCCTACTTTTTGCTTCGGTTTTAGATTTTTATTTAACAAGAAGTTGGTACAATTGTCGATCATCTTGTCAAGGGCTTTATACGTTACCTTGTGATCCATAAAACCTACTGCAAATCTTTCCGGGCTATTGATAGCATGAGACTTTATTACCTCATCAATCCTCATTTATACCTCCTATAAATTTTTTATTTGAAAGTTATCGTTCTACAATGGGACATTAGTTTAGAGATTCTCACCCAAAATTTCCACCTCTGGTATTAGGTTAATGTTGTATTTGTCGGCGATGACTTTTTTTACATGCTCCATTAACTTTAAAAAATCAGATGCAGTTGCTTGTCCTTTGTTTACAAAATGATTAGCATGTATTTCAGAGACTTGGGCATCTCCCATTCTATATCCCTTTAAACCCGATGCTTCAATAATTTGACCTGAATATTCATTAGGTGGGTTTAGAAAAACACTACCGACGCTTGGAATTCCGTATGGTTGAGTTTGTTTTCTGTGATTCATAAACTTTTTCATTCTCTTAATACTACTCTCTTTATTTCCTTCTATTAGTTTTAAATTTGCTTGATATACAACCCATTTTTTCCCTTGTAATATAGATTTGCGAGGTCCAAAATTTAATTCGTCCCTGTGCATGGAATGCATTTCTCCATTTTCATCAAGAACATGTATATAATTCACAACATCAGACATTTCGGACCCATAACCCCCAGCGTTCATGTATATAGCCCCACCAATAGTTCCAGGTATACCACAAGCAAACTCCAATCCTGACATACTAGCCTTACTTGCAAGAATACTTAGTTTAGTCAATGAAAACCCACCAGAAACACTGATAGAATGATCACTAAATTCAGTATTGGAAATATTTTCCGGTAATTTAATAACAACACCCCTCACTCCACCATCTTTTATTACAACATTCGATCCATTACCAATAAATTTCCAAGGTATATCTAATTGCTTAAACATTTCAATAGATTGTTTCAGTGATCTAATGTCATGAGGGATAAAAAATATATCTACCAATCCTCCTATTCGTAAGGTTGTATGTTTTGACATTTGCTCACAAAGTCTTATTTTCCCCAAATTCATGCTTTCAATCTTCTCTACCAAGACTTTCAAGTTTTTATGATCCTTAGACATTAGCACCCTCCTGGTATTGCATATGCGCGCCTAATGAATTAAAAGTCTTAACAAAATCGGGGTAGCCCCGTTCGATATGAAAAGTGTTGTTTATTGTAACTTTTTCACCCTCACATAATGAAAGTCCACAAAGGAGAAGAGACATTCCCCCTCTGATATCCTTGGCAGCTACTATATGATTGTCTTCAAATTTGGTTGGCCCTTTTATCACTACTTCTCTGTTTGATAATATCTCTATAATTCCCCCCAACTTAATAATTTCAGGTATATGATGCAACCGATTTTCGAATACATTTTCTTTGATATAACTTTCTCCACTACAAGTTGTTAGCAAAGCAGTTAAAATGGCCTGTAAATCAGTTGGAACTCCAGGGTATGGGTTTGTTTCGAAACTCACACTCCTATATGGGCGCTTCCCAGAAATCCTAATCGTGTTAGTGTCAACTGTTTCAATTATTGCACCAATATTCTTTATCAAATCCATAAAGCTCTCTAGGTTCTGCAAATAACCTCGAGGCACCAATATTTCGCCGTCCGTCATAAGCGTTGCAACTACATAAGTACCTATCTGTAAGCGATCAGGCATTACATCATACTCACATCCTTTAACAGCTTCAGTTCCATAGATTATTAATTTGGAACTGCCTGCGCCATAAATTCTCACTCCCATTCTAGTAAGTAAATTCTGCATATCAATTATTTCCGGTTCCAATGCTGCATTATTAATCGTGGTTTTCCCTTGTGCAAAAGAAGCCAATACCATTAAAACTATTGTTGCGGAATGACTAGGATATTCTAGCTCTATATCAATTCCATTCAAAATCTCATCTCGTTCAATTAAAAATATCCCAGACTCATATTTTATTCTTGCACCCATCATCTCAATTCCTCTCATCATTTCAGCTAGAGGTCGTTCCCCTATTTGATCTCCTCCAGGGAATGGGATCATTATTTTCTTTTTCCTTATTAATAGAGGACAGATAAGACCAATAGATGCCCTAAAACTCCGTGCTAGATCCACATCAATAATATGAGAATCAAAATTTTGGGCATGAATCGCGAGTCTACCCTCCTCTTTTATCCAATTTGACTCAACCCCCAACTTATTCAATATTTTCAAATAGTTCTCTATATCTAGAATATTCGGTACATTGGTAAAAATCACTGGTTCATGAGCAATTAGGGCTGCTGCAATCAGCCCTAGTATTGAATTTTTGGCCCCACTAACTTTTAGATTACCTTTAATTATATTCCCTCCATAAACCACTAACTTATTCTCCATTGCTTAATCACCTCGTGTATTTTAATGGAAATATTTATATAAATAATTAGAACTGATTTAGTGGAGCAGTATTAATTAAAGAATGGTAGTTTGGTATATAGATTTTCGAATTTTCTGGATAATAATCAGTTCTCAATGAAATTTGAGGGAATATTAAGCAATTAGGCTCAATGATTACTCCAGGGTTAAGAAGTACATATGATCCTATTTTGCAATTACTACCTATAACTGAACCGAATTTACTTATCCCTAATTTAATTTTTTCCTTATTTTTATTAATCATTACTATAGGACTTTCATTTAGTAAAACGGAAGCAGTTGATATGTAGGCCCCAAAATGCACATTACTTCCAATTATTGAACTGGATATTCCGCAATAGTGAGTTATGGAAGAGTTATTCAATATAAGGCTGCTTACAACTTCGCAACAGTGTCCTATTTTTGAACCTGTACCAATTATTGAATTGTCTCTTATAAATGAGGACTTACCTATAAAAACATTATCAAAAATCACGAGGGGTCCTTTTAAATAAGCAAAATCTTGAATTTCTACATTTTTTCCTATAAATACATTGCCCTCTATTGTTGCCTTAGGAGATATTTTAGCTGTTGGGTCAATATAAGATTTTAGGGTATAACTTTTTATATATTCTTCGACATTATATTCAAGTGAAGGTAAGAAATCGAAAAGCTCTGATGTCCCGAAAAAATCACTAAATTCAGAATCTATTTGACCAGGAAAGAAGTTTAAAATTTTTATAGTCTTCTCCTCCTCAAATCGAGTTGAGTTTGCATACTATTCTGTAATTGCATAGGGAATTAAATGAAAGCAGCGCTTTGGGGAAGGATGCAAGGCATATTCCCCTACGCTCAAACGAAGAGTATCTTTGGTACGCAGTTCACTTTTTAAAAAATTGATACCTATTAAAGCCACTTTCCCCTGGAGATTCTAATCCAATGCATATACATGCTGAGGAACTCCATTCTCAAATGGTTTAAGTAGTGCATATAACGTTTTTATTGTAGGCAATTCTATTTCTTTTCGTCTTGCAAGGTTGATAGCGGATCCCTGTATACTTTCAATCTCCAACTTTCTACCATTAGTTAAATCAAAATGCATTGAGGAAGTAACTTCACTAGGTAAACGTCCACACCAACGTATTGTCTTCTCAATAAAGTCTTTTTCAAGATTCACACCATAGGAACGTGATAAACACATCATTTCATTAAGTACATCACTAAAAACTTTCTTTGTTGATTCACAATTAATCAGTTGACCTATGTTTAACCTTGAGGTTGATGTCACTCCTGAGTAAGCTACTATGAACGAAAACTTTTCCCAAATAGTTCTCATAATATTTTCTGATCTTATTACTTTGATACTACAGTCCTTCATTAATTCCTCAAATCTTTCACAAAAATTTCTTTGAGTAGGAAAAAGGGCACCAAAGTATATTTCTTTTAGCTCTCCGATACAATGAATATAGCCGTCATCGTCCATAGTCACACTTATTTTGCATGTACCTCCTAAAACCTTTTCATCCCCCAATTTTTCTGAAAGAACTTTGTAGTGTTCAACTCCATTCATCAGTGGGAGTATATATGCACCCTTATTTGTAAGTTCAATAAGATTCTTCATCAATTCTGCATCGAGGTGATAATTTTTCACTGCAACAATTACTAAATCAACATCCGCTATATCTTTAGAATTTGTGAAGATGCGTGGTGTTTTTATGTTTGTTAAATTTGTGTTAGTTTTTATAATAAGTCCTTGTTTAGTAATTTGCTCTGCTCTTTTAGTACGGATCAGAAAATTAACATTTAAACCATGCTCGATAAATTTTGCTCCAAAATAACCTCCAACTGCTCCGGCTCCTATAATAGTAATATTCATATAACCCCTCCTATATTCGTGTTACTGATCAGATGAATGCCTATAAAGTAAAAGCGCTTACAAATTTTCTTGTTTCAAAGGTACCCTTAGTGATAAAGATTCCTTATAAGTTTTATTTAATTTAGATATAAATTATAGATATCATCCCAGTATTTGTATATAGTAATAAATTCCCTATTTTACTAAATATGATCTTATTTTACATAGGTATTATGGGTGGTGGAAATGAACCATTTTCGATTCGCTAATATACTATGGTTGAACCATTATTCAAATCCATAACATTGGATCGACCATAAGAGGTAGTTCACTTTTAGAAAAATAATGAATGGAACTTTAGTCTTTTATATTCCACTGTCTTATATGTTGGGGAGGGAAGGTGTCATATCAATAAATACGTCCTTATTTGCGATTTATATTTACCATTCTTGAAATCATCGTCATACATTACAGCAGTTCACCATTAGCTGTTTCCTCCACTTTCACATTGTCATCTACTGAAATAATTTTGAAATCCTTCACATGAATATGAGTGTTATATAAGATAGTTTTCTCTGATGATGTTTTTCATCTTTAAATCTATGATTATCGGAGATTTTTACTGCATCTTCAAAATCACCTGATTGTAAATCACTAAAATATCTTTCTACGACAGAAATTGCTTTTTCTCTTGGATTCTCGGGGAATTTTGATTCATAATTTGCACTCGCCTAACTTAAATTATAAACTAACTGCAAATTTGAATTACTTCTTTTCATTACATTGCTAGCTTTTAAATATACAACACCTATTTGTTACTAAAAGTTGGTTTTTTCACGACAAAAATAACCCAGCTTGTGTAAATTCGGGTAGGGGGTCGAAAGGATAAGCTTTTGTACGAGCAGATGAGGAGTTCAAGGAAAACAAAGTATTTTATTAGTGCTTAGGTTGAGATAAGTCCCTTGTTTAAACACTACATGCTACCCGCGTAAAATTCCCTATAAAACTAATTTTATACATGTTTTCTTTTACAGCTTCGGCGAACAAGCTGATAAAAACAAAAAGAGGGTTTCCATCGTCATTTTTATGCTAATGACATTTGGGACACCCTTGATTACTTTTATGATTCAATATTCATGAATCGTTTCGTACATGCTGGTCGCCGATGATTAAGGTTTAAATATATATCTAACGTATCTTTCTGAAACCTTTTATTCTATTTATACAATTGATCTGCAGCTAGAAAATCCGGGCGGACTGGGTTTTACCGTCTGGAAAGCTCCGGGCGTCGTCGGAAAATCGCTAGCGATGGTATTCCCTGTCACATAAGCATTGCCGGAACCGTCCGTGGCAACGCTACGACCAAAATTAAAACCGTCCACTCCGCCAAGAAAGGTAGAGTAGATCAAAGCGGTACCGTCAGCATTCAGCTTTGCAACGAAGGCATCCGGGCTCAGCTCCGAAATAACGCTGCGCAAAGCTCCGGGTGTCGTTGGAAAATTGGGGGACGTTGTAATTCCCGTAATCATGGCGTTGCCGAATGGGATCCACGACAATCCCAAGACCTTCATCGGTACTGCTTCCTCCGATATTAGTGGAATAGACAAGAAAAGACCCGGTCGGATCGAACTTGGACACGATTGCATCTGTGCTGCCGGCGTTAGAGGGTTGAAAAGCGCTCGGCGTAACGGGAAAACGACGCCAAAAGCACCAGTCATATAGGCGTGCCCGGACGCATCCACCGCAATGGCTTGGGTACTCCCCCCTTCGCTGGCGCCTTTGTCATTGAGTTATGACAAGAACTTATATACTTAAAACAAAAAGACCGCAACTTATGCGGCTTTCAATGTCTATATGTTCTTGTCGTTCGATATCTGTCATATGTTTATGGATAGTGTCACAAGACTTTTTGAATAGTACTATTAAAGGCTTATCTGTTATTACGCTAATCTACCCGTTAGAATTCCTGTAATACGAATATTTTGGAGATTGAACAAAAACGAGCGCCTCGGTACGATGGGGTTACACACGAGGTCATTGCCTCAAAAAGCCCATCCAGGAGGTCGCTCTACTATGAAGT
>NZ_JFOM01000022.1:0-82799 GCF_001860525.1 Paenibacillus sp. LC231
AGGCCCCTTAAGGGGTAGCCGAAAAAGTAGTGCGGTTGGCGAACGATTCAATGCCCTTTAGGGCTGGCCAGTAACAAAGGCTTTCAGCCGCAGAGCAAACCACCCGTTCACACGGGTGGTTTTGATTAATTCTTCTAAAAGGCAAAGCGATACATAACCTCAGCGGCTGAATATTAATTGAGAATGATTATCATCCAGATTATAATAGGATAAAACAATGTTACAGTCTGAAGGGGTGGCCGTCAGCATGGAAGAAACGCAATATTCGCTGTTTGGAGTACACTATATCAAGCTTGGTCATACCGAAGAGGCTGCCGGTGGATACATGGAAACACATACCATGTTATTGGTAAGTAAAGGTTCAGGTGATTTGTATTTGAATGGAGTTAGGCATCGATTGAAAGCGAAGGCGATTTGTTATTGTCCGCCGGGGACGATTGCCGACATACGCCGGACGCCAAACTCGTCGGTTCCCCTCGAGCTTTATGAATTGCAATACGATGTATGGGAGATCAAGGAGCGGACACCAAGCCGAATCGTATACGGCAGGCGAATCTCTGCACTGATGGACACCGGTAAGCTTCCCGTCACCGCTACTCACGAGGCACTTGTTCTGGTTCAAGAACTATACCAATTCAAGCAATTACCCGGAGTCAGCAGCGGGAGACTTGCAACAAACCTTCGCATAGATGCGGTATTTAAACAACTGTTGGGTACGCTGCTGCAGTCAACCGATGATGAGGAGCGGGAAGAGGATTGGCTGGAGCGCATGAGACTTGCGGTGGATTATATGGAGAAGCATTTCGCCGAGGCGATAACGCGAAACGACATGGCGAAGAGGGTAGGACTAACGCCGGAACACTTCTCTGTATCGTTCAAAAGAGCAACGGGATCCGGCTTCACGGAGTATCTGACGCGGCTTCGCCTGGAGAAAGCCAGGGAGGAATTGCTTAGCGGCGACGATCGTAATCTCGATCGAATCGCGCGGGAAATCGGCTACCAGGACGGTTTATATTTAAGCCGGAAATTCAAGCAGTATTTCGGTTACTCTCCGCGCGATTATATCCAGCGTCCGAAGCGTATTGTGGCCCTGCAATACGTCGGCCATTTGCTGGCACTTGGACTTACCCCTGCAGGAACCTCGACCAATCTGCTGCGTGCCCGTCCCTATGTCGGAAAGCTGGGGAATGCAGCGGACGTAGGAGATGCCCGTTCGCTCCAGACGATATCATCGTTGCAGCCCGATCTGATCGTCACGTCCGGACCGAACAGCGAGCCATTATCCCAGCTTGCTCCAACCATTTCACTTCCTTGGGGACAGGAAGACCCGCTCGACGAACTGTTACGATTAGGCAGAGCACTTAACCGCGAACGCGAAGCGAAGAACTGGATGGATGGATTTCGAGCGAAGGAGGAGCTAGCTGCTGCTCAAGTAGCTAAACTGATCAGTCCACATGCTACGGCTGCCGTGTATGAGTTTTGGGCGGATCGGCTGTGGGCGGTTAATATGGCGTATGGCAGAGGACTGCGCAATTTATACCAGACTTTCTCGTTTCGGCCACCAGGACCGCTTGCAGAACACGTATTAGGTGAGGGAGTCGGCTTGGAGTTAACGCCGGACATGCTGGCAGCGTATGCCGCAGATTATATGTTTGTAACCATCTGGGAAGGTGGTGGAGGTGCAGGATATGCAGAACGTGTCATGAACAGCAAGGAATGGAGATGCTTGCCTGCCGTTCGAAACGGGAATGTGTTCTTTCTCGATCTGGAGCTATTTAAATATAATGATCCGCTTGCTTTGGAGCAGCAATTGTCCATACTCACCGAGCTTCTAACAAATGTCCATAGAACCGCTTACGGAACGCAATAGACCCGTGCAACCCTTGCCGTTATCATGGTAATAATGATAATCATTATCAACATGATGGAGGGCAAAAAGATGTGGTTGTTGCTTAAAGGATTGATGTTGTCTCTGATCGGAAGTATGGTCATTGTGCTGGGCGCCTGTGGAGACACACAGCAGCAAAGTGAAATTGTTAAGCCCAATGGCGACCCGCAAACAGGGGCAACACGTAAATATGAAACGGTCATGGGCGAGATCGAGATTCCGAAGGATCCGAAGCGAATTGTCGCGACGCAATATCTTGGCCATCTGCTAACCTTGGGCGTTAAGCCAGTCGGCGCCGGTACGGCCAGCCTGAATCAATATTTTTTGCAGGATCTGACCGATGGCATCGAGGATATCGGTGACGATCAGGCGGCGCTTGAGAAAATCGTATCGCTTGATCCCGATCTCATTATTAGACCTTCCGATAAGAACTATGAGCAATTCGCCAAAATCGCACCGACGATTGTGATTCCCTGGGGAGCAAAAGATCTGTATGCCGAGCTGCGTGAATTCGGAGAATTCCTCGGGAAATCGGAGGAAGCGGAGGAAGCGATTCGGCACTATGAGGAGAAGCTTGCTGAGGCCAAGGCGAAGCTGGACGGAGTCGTGAAGGAAGGAGAAACGGTTGGCGTCTATGAGATTTGGGCGAAAAATTTCTGGGTTGTAGGTGAGAGCTTTGGGCGCGGCACTCGCAATCTGTATTCGGGTCTCGGCTATCAGCCGCCAGAAGCCGTAAAAGAGCAGATCGTAAACGGAGGAGCCGGTCTGGACATTTCCCTGGAATCGCTGCCGGAGATGGCCGCGGATTATATGTTCGTGACGGTTTACGATGCGGACGGAGGCGGGGATCGTGCCAAGGAGATTTTGGAGAGTGCCATCTGGAAATCCCTTCCGGCTTACAAAAACAATCGCATCTACACATTGGATATCAATCAGTTCTCGGCAGGCGATCTCATCTCGCTGGAGAAGCAATTGGAGATCCAGACGAAGCTGCTGCTTGGCAATGGGAAGTAGCTGCATAGCGACAAAGTGTCAATCTGATATTCATATTTATTCATTTACAAAAGGTTCTCGAAATGCCGATCAGATGCAGTCGATAAAGTCTCGGAGGCCAAGGGACAGATAGGCTTAAGAAGTCGCGATTCTTGCGGCTTTTTTTAGTGGTAAAAAAATGACTTAATCTCTAAATCCTATGTACATGCTTGGTTTCTTGGGAGTTTGGGTATTGTGGAGGATCTTCTCACTTTGTTAACAACTTTAAATCGTTTATAATGATTAGATAATAGTAGGTATTTTAATCTATCAATATTTATAATAGACTATAATATGGTGATAATTGACACAGAAAACGTGTGTTTTCAGAGGACGCCTTGCTTTTTAATGACATTTTTAGCAGGGATGTCTATTCTTTTTTCAAATATATGGGATAAGGAAGGTTTATAATGAGCAACATGGAGAAAAAATCAGACGTAATCTTAATCGGTGCCGGCGTCATGAGCGCAACATTGGGAGCCTTATTGAAAGAGTTAGTACCTGAGTGGGAGATTAAAGTGTTTGAGAAGCTCGCAAGCGCGGGGGAAGAAAGCTCCAATGAATGGAATAATGCGGGGACCGGCCATTCCGCATTGTGCGAGCTTAACTATACGTCCGAAAAACCTGACGGATCTATAGACATCTGCAAAGCGATCAATATTAACGAACAGTTTCAGGTTTCAAGACAGTTCTGGTCTTATCTGGTAAGCAGCAATCTGATTCGTAATCCGCAGGACTTTATCATGCCTATTCCTCATATGAGTTTAGTGCAAGGCGAAAAAGACGTGGCTTTTTTGAAAAAACGTTTTGAAGCGCTGTCAAACAACCCGCTCTTTCAAGGAATGGAATATTCCGAGGATCCGGATCAGCTGAAGGAATGGATTCCGCTTATTATGGAAGGGCGTACATCGAATGAGCCGTTAGCGGCAACCAAAATCGACTCCGGGACGGACATTAACTTTGGCGCTTTAACGCGCATGCTGTTCGACCACTTGAAGAGCAAAGACGTCGAAATAAACTACAAGCATAGCGTCAAGGATATTAAACGTACACAAGATGGTTCGTGGAAAGTGAAAGTTCATGATATCGAGCATGGTAAAACCGAATATCATACGGCGAAGTTCATCTTTATCGGCGGCGGGGGCGGAAGTCTGCATTTATTGCAAAAAACCGGTATCCCCGAGTCCAAACATATTGGAGGATTCCCGGTAAGCGGATTATTCATGGTATGCAAGAACCCGGAAGTGGTAGCGCAGCATCATGCCAAAGTATACGGAAAAGCTAAGGTTGGCGCTCCACCGATGTCGGTTCCCCACTTGGACACAAGATATATTGACAACCAGAAGGCATTGCTCTTCGGTCCGTTTGCCGGCTTCTCGCCGAAGTTCTTAAAAACGGGGTCGAATTTTGATTTGATCACATCCGTCAAACCGAACAATCTGTTCACCATGCTGGCGGCTGGCGTAAAAGAAATGGCATTGACGCGATACCTAATCCAGCAAGTGGTGCTATCGAATGAAAAGCGCATGGAAGAATTACGCGAGTTTATTCCGAACGCCAAAAGCGAGGATTGGGAAATCGTCGTGGCGGGCCAACGTGTACAGGTGATTAAGGATACACCGAAGGGTAAAGGAACGCTTCAATTTGGTACTGAAGTGGTTAGTGCCGCGGATGGCTCGGTCGCTGCCTTGCTCGGTGCTTCCCCAGGCGCTTCGACAGCTGTTCACGTCATGCTCGAGGTATTAGAGAAGTGCTTCCCGCAGTATATGGAAGAATGGGAGCCGAAAATTAAGGAAATGATTCCTTCATACGGCATGTCTCTTGCGAAAAACCCGGCCGTATTCGAGGAAATTCAAGAATCAACTGCGCAAGCGCTAGGTCTAAGCTTAAAAGTACTGGTGCATAGTTAATAGTAAACAGGTAGAAAGCGGCAATTAAAAGACACATCGCGCTGTTACTGGATAACGCATAAATAAGGAACATCCCATATACGTATCGGCATATGGCCAAAGATCGAAGCGGTTCATTCATTGAACCGCTTTTTTACGTTATTTAACAGCCAAGTATCACAGATATCAATATTTCGGATAATATTGAAAGTTTGCAGGATATTATGAACGGGTCAAGCCTCTTATAATGAAGTCAAGAATTGATAACACTTACATAACGATCATAGGAGGCTTACCCATGAAAATTACCCGGCATCCGGAGAATCCGATCGTAGTGCCTGGACTTTACGATTGGAGAAAGGTGACGGTATTCAATCCGGCCGTCATTATCGATAACGGAAAATTCTATATGATTGAACGGACGGCAGGCTCGCTGACTCCCTGCAAAAACTACCTGGGTCTCCTGGAGAGTGCGGACGGCGTGCATTTCACTCATGTGCTGGACGAGCCCGTCGTAACGCCGGATCAGCTGGGATTCCCCTACGGCAGTATCCAGGACCCGCGGATCGTCAAGATCGACGATACCTTTTATCTGAACTATGCCTTACGGCCATGTGCCATGAACTATTACCCGACGGGAGCCGGCATCCCCGAACGCTCGATTCCCGAGTATCCGGACGGTTGGGGCGAAGAGGAAGGCCACTGGCTGACTCGCTCCGGGATACTGACTTCCCAGGATCTCATTCACTGGGAGTACCTGTGCGATACAACGCCGCTGGATATCAATGACCGCGACAACATTCTGTTTCCGGAGAAAATCAACGGCAAGTATGTGCTGCTTCGCAGACCGGAAGAATATGTAGGGGAGGAATACGGAACCGAAAAAGCAGCCATGTGGATCAGCTACTCCGAAGACTTGGTTCATTGGGACGAGCCCAAGCTGCTGGCAAAGGCCGAGAACAACGATTGGGAGTTTAAAAAAATCGGCGGCTCAACGCCTCCGGTGCGGACAGACAAAGGATGGCTGGTGCTCTATCACGGCGTGGACCAAGATACGGTGTATCGCGTAGGGGCCTTGCTGCTGGATTTGGAAAATCCGGAAAAAATCATCGCCAGAACCCGCCGCTTCATTATGGAGCCGGAGACGTATTATGAGAAGTTCGGCTATCAGATTCCGAATGTCGTGTTCCCGACAGGCAATGTGGTCAAGGACGGGCTCCTCTATATCTATTATGGCGTGACGGATACGGCGATTGCGCTCGCTACGGTTCCTCTGGATGAGTTGGTAGATTATATTTTGAACGAACCGCAATAACGGGAGGAGTGAGGGCGTGGCAGAGCAGTTGGTTTCTCTGTCGCGCTTCCTCTAGAACCTAATTTGTAAGCGATACCATTCATTTGAGAGTTGTGATGGTTATGCCACCAAAATTGACGTTAGAAATGAAAATATGTTTTTTATAAGTTATCGTTATTTAAAATGACTTGAAAAAATTAGATGAAATCGTTTTTTTAATGGATATTGGGATCGAGAGCCCGATTGTATAATTAATATATCTTATATTGTTAAATATAAGAACACGATATGTAATATAGAGAGAGGGGTATATCACATGAAAACGCCTAAGAAGCTTAGAACGCGGCTGCTCACCGGAACAGCCGCGCTGCTGCTCATGTCAACCGTAGCCTGCGGGTCTGGAGAGAAAGACGCTGCCGAGCCGGAAAAGGTTACCTTGAACATCATGCATCCATGGACCTCGCCGAACGTGGATAACGAGGTGTACAAGGAACGGATCGCCGAGTTTGAAAAACAGCATCCCGACATCATCATCAAGCAGGACGGGGTAGCGGCAACCGAGTATAAAACGAAGCTGCGCACGCTGGCTGCCGCCAACAACCTGTCGGATATCAATGTCGTATGGCCTGGTGCCGATCTGGCTCCTTTGGTAGCCGGGGATCTGCTGATGCCGCTGGATGGCCTGATGGACAACTGGAAGGATATATTGCCGGAGGACGCATTGGCCGGGTTCAACCAGAACGACAGTCAATTTGCCGTGCCGACCAAACAAACCTTCGTGGATATTATTTACTACAACAAGGAAATGTTCGCTGGAGTCGGTTATGACCAATTTCCGGCTACCTATGACGAATTCATTGATGCGGTGAAAAAGCTGAAGGAAGCCGGCATTACGCCGATCTCCCTAGGCAACAAAGAGAAATGGCCTCTTCAATCGTCCTTCTTGTCGATTATCGGTGACCGCTATGTAGGCAGTGATTTCTTGCAGAAAATTCTGAATAAGGAAGCCAAATTTACCGATCCCGAATATGTGAAAGCGATTGCCGTCATTGACGAACTCGCCAAGCTGGGGGCATTCAATACCGATGCGAACAACATGGATTCCGTGCAAGGCCAGGACTACTTCATACAAGGTAAAGCAGCGATGCATATCTCTTCTTCCACCGTTGACGGAAGAATCCGGATCAACAACGAGGAAGGGGACAAATTTGGCATTGCGCTCTTCCCGAGCGTCCCTGGCGGCTCCGGCGATCCGGTGAAAAGCGCGGGCGTCGTTCAGTACGGCATTTCCATTAAAAAAGGATTGAGCGATGAAAAGAAGGCGGCTGCCGAGGAATTCATTAAATTTTTTGTCAATGAGGACCTGTACAAAGATCTGATCAGTAAAGGCGTTGTCGTACCGGCCAACGTTGAAATTCCTGAAGATGCGAGCCCGTATCTCAAGGAAATGCTGGAGTTGACCAACAAGGGAACGGCGCCGGTATTCGACAGCGTGATTCCGACCCAAGTTACTGATGTCATGCAGAACGGATTGCAGGCTCTGACGATTGGCAGAGGAACGCCGGAGGAGCTCGCTCAAGAGGTTCAGGAAGCGTTCGACAACATGAAGTAAGGGCGCACTTCCCTAAGTCAAGATCATGATGGTACAAAGAAAAACCCGGCAGCGGGTTTTTCTTATTAAAGACAGAAAGAAAGGAGTTACGCCAATGCATACGCTTAAGCATACAAAATGGGCTATTTTCTTGGGCTTGGCGCCAGCACTCATTATATATATATGCATTGCCATCTTTCCCATTGGTTTATCGGTTTATTATTCCTTGATGAACTGGGATGGGATCACACCTATGCGGTTTATCTGGCTGGACAATTTTGTTGATATTTTCAAGGACGATATTTTTTGGCTGTCCGTTAAAAACAACGTCATCATTATGTTTACAGGGATCGCGGGACAGATCCCGCTTGGTCTCCTGCTGGCCTTGCTGCTGAATCGAGGGCTTAAGGGCTCCAGTTTCTTCCGGACGATCGGCTTCCTGCCCGTGGTCATCTCATCGGTCATGGTGTCCCTGATCTGGGGCATGGTGTACAACACGGAATACGGGATGCTGAACAATCTGCTTGGTGTATTGGGACTCGAGAGCTGGCAGCAGAATTGGCTAGGCGATCCGTTTTGGTCCATGATCTCGATCAGCATCGCTTATATATGGCAAAACTGCGGACTGTATATGATTATTCTATTGGCAGCTTTGCAGAACATCCCCGATGAAGTCAATGAGGCGGCAGCCCTTGACGGGGCGACCGGATTAAGCCGGATCATGCGCATTACCATTCCAATGATCCGGGGGACATTGCTCGTCTCCGTTGTCTACAGCATCAGCAATTCGTTCCGTGTGTTTGATCTGATCCAGATCATGACCGGCGGAGGACCGGCCCATGCGACAGAGGTTATGACCGTCTATATGTATAACAACTCATTTATGAATATGAGGTTCGGCTACGGCAGCGCGGTATCCGTATTGATTCTTCTGTTTAGCCTTATCGTTATTACGATCGTGAATCGAATTGCTAGAGAAAAAGAATAGAAGGGAGAGGGAGGAGATGTACAGACAAACGAAATGGTTCCATTTAACGGCATACACATTTTTGGGGATATTCGCTATTATTAATATAATCCCTTTCTTTTGGATGATCGTAGATTCTTTCAAAACCGAACAGGAATATGCGGCGAACCCGTTCTCCATACCAACCGAACTGCAATTCTCCAACTACGCAAAAGCGTGGGAAGTTGCGAATATGGATACCTACTTTCTCAACAGTATCATCGTAACCGTGGTATCGTTGGTCGTGACGGTCCTTCTCGGATCGCTTGCGGCGTACTTCTTGGCAAGGTTCAATTTTAAACTGCGCGGAGCGACTTACGCGATATTTTTGCTGGGCATGGTCGTTCCGATCCACGCGACCTTGATTCCGATCTTTCTGATTATGCGAAACCTGCATTTGCTGGATACGCATTTATCGTTGATTCTTCCATACACGGCCTTCCATTTGTCGTTGACGATCTTTATTCTGGAAGGCTTCATGAGAGGATTCCCGAAGGATCTCGAAGAATCGGGCGTCATGGACGGCGCGGGCGTATTCAAAATTTTCTGGTCGATCATTTTGCCGATCACGCGTCCTGCCATTTCAACTGTCGTGATTCTGAACTTTATCTATAATTGGAACGAGTATTTGTTCGCGCTGGTCTTGATCAGTTCATCGTCGCTGAAGACATTGCCGCTCGGACTCGCCAACTTTGTCGGCATCGAGACGGCCAGCTTGACGCTGCAAATGGCGGCACTGACGATCGCGCTTATACCGATCATCATATTTTACCTGCTGCTGCAAAAACAACTGGTTAACGGTATGACGGCAGGAGCAGTTAAAGGTTAAACAGATTTCAATTCTACATCATGAGGACATCGAAAGAGGGAATGGACATGCGCAGCAGTTTTGGCTGGATCGGGAATTATGGTCTGAAACAGAAAGCACTGGTCATTTTCCTCTTTTTTGTCATTTTGCCTACGCTTGGGGTCGGCGTCCTTGCCCAAGACAAGCTGAACGAAGTGCTGCGGGGCCAATTTATCCAATCAAGCCAGCGCAGTCTGGAGATTGTAACGAGTCAACTGGAAGAGCAAACGACCATGATTGAGGATATTGCCGATTATTTGATACTGAGCAATGACATGCGTCAATATTTGCGGCTGGATCCACCGCCGGAGAGCGAGAGAGCGGAGCGGTTGAAGCAAAATCTCGAAGGTTTCCTGACGTTTCAGTTAATGTCCAAAAATTATATCAAATCGATATCCATCACCGGCTTTAACGGCAATTCCATTCAGATGGGCGAGCCGATTCACGGCAACGAAGAATCATGGAACCGGCTCGCAGACGAGCACAAAGGCGGGATCGTGTGGAGCAGTGCCTATCCTTCAACCAGCGGTTGGTATGGAGAAGTAAGCCTCGTGTCCTTGTTCCGTGTACTGAACTCCTACGACGAGATCACGCTGCCGCTTGCCCGGCTTGTGATCCGTATGGATGAAGCCAGTATATTCAAACAGCTTCAACGGGGGTTAACGCGGGACGAAGGGATGGTATTCATTGTGGATTCCGATGGACGGCCTGTTCTGCCCTCCAAAGACAGGTTTCCCTTGAATATCGGCGATGAGGCAGCGTTTAAGGATATCGTAACCGCAGGGACGACGGGCACTTCTACTTACCGTCACGGCGGTGATGATTATTTGACCTTTCATCAACGGATGGAAAACACCGACTGGATTATCGTTTCCATGGTGCCCAAGGCGGCGCTTGATCAGGATCTACGCGGCGTAACCATTTTGATGCAGGTCATTCTCGGCGGGATTCTCCTGTTGGGTTTATCGGCCTTGATCGGCTTCCACTATACGATTATCCGGCCGATCCTGCGCTTGAAGATTGAGACCAATCGGGTAAAACTCGGCGATTTCTCCGCCAGGGTCCCTATTCGTTCCAAGGACGAGATTTCCGAATTGAACCGCAGGTTTAACGATATGGTATCCACGATTCAAGAATTGATCGAGCATAAATACAAGCTGGAACTGCGTGAGCGCGAATCGGAACTGCGTCTGCTTCAGGAGCAGATGGATCCGCATTTTCTCTATAACACGCTCGATATGATCCGTTGGACCGCCAGGCTGGAGAAGGCGAGCGAATCCAGTCAGCTCATCGAAATCCTGTCTCGGTTCCTGCGTTCCAGCCTGAACAATGGCCAGTACGAGACCAGCCTGGCAAAGGAAATGGAATTTGTGCGCTCTTATCTGTATTTGCAGCAGAGGCGGCTGGGTCCAAAATTGAAATACGCGCTTTACATGGAATATGATCTGGCAAATACGCTAACTTTGAAGGCTACCATACAGCCATTGGTTGAGAATTTCCTCAAGCATGGCATCGATCGAGGGGAGCCGGTAGCGAAAATAACGGTCAAAGCATACAAGCGTGAGGATGAAATGTGGATCGACGTGCAGGATAACGGCCGCGGAATGGACGATGTTACCTTAGAGGAGGTCCGGGAGTCTCTCCGTACCGGGGTTCAGACCGGTCACAATCGAGGCGCGCTCTGCAACATTCATGAACGTCTGTACCTGTTTTTCGGAGAACGCTACGGTCTGGATGTAATCGAGGCTTCAACGCAAGGTACCTTGATTCGCCTCAAGCTCCCACATTCTGAAACCTACGGTGGTGAATCGCATGATGCAACACGATAAGACAGTAAAAATGCTCATCGTTGATGATGAACCCGTGATCTGTCAAGGCCTGCGCTATACGATTGATTGGGCGGATCATGGCGTTGAAGTCGTTGCGGAAGCCTATGACGGCAGTGAAGCGCTGCAGGTGGTCCAAGAACAAGAGATTGATTTGGTTCTGACGGACATCCGGATGGAGGGAATGGACGGTCTTCAGCTTACTAAGGAGCTGAAGCGCTGCCACCCCCAGATTCGGGTCATCATGATCAGCGGTTATGAGGAATTCGAGTATGCACGCCAAGCCATCAAGCTTGATGTAACCGATTACTTATTGAAACCCGTCGATATTGAAGAATTGGTGGCGGTCGTGGCGGGAATCGTGGAAGACGTTCGCCGGAAGGATACCCGTCTTGAGGGTTCAGTCAAGGACGCCGAGCTTTGGCTCGCCGAAATGGCCGCGCCGTACGAAACCTCAATAGCTAGACCTGTGCCTCCATATCTACTAACCAGTGCCGAGTATAAACTCATAGCCACGCAGCTGGAGAAGTTCTCAAACCTCGCGGCTTCCGTGACCGAACAGGATTTTGCGATACTTCAGCAATTGTGGCTGCATACGATACGTGATAACCTGGAATCACGCGGAGTCCGTCACGTATCCGTATTCGTGCATAAAAATTTGCTGATGACCCTGCTGATGACGGATCAACCGCTATTGAAAGGGCAGTGGGATGAAATCCTGCAAAATATGCTGGATTCTTGGCCGAAAGAGCATCGCATGTATTGCGCGGTATCGGATGCCTACACGTCCTTGGATCAAACCGCAGCCATGTGTTCGGAAGTTCGAAACCTGCTGCCTTATCATGCTTTGGATAACTGCCCTTTACTGGATTCCGCCTATAAGACGAAAGTGGATAACGGCCGGGTGCTGCGCGATTTTGACAGTTCGGACATGGTCTCGAAGCTGTCCGTGGCGTTATTCAAGCAGGATGCTGAAATGCTGGAAGAGCTGGTGGGCGGCATGTTCCAATTTTTCCGCGATCAGCGCTATCTATTGACGGATATGGTGAAGGTCTGTGATGAACTGTCCATCATGCTGCGGCAGCGCCTTCGGCAAAGCGGGCTGACCCAGCTTGAGCATGGCCTGGAAAGGACGTTCGATCTGGATGTATACAATCATGCCGATGCGATCCGGCAGGCGATATCCACGGAAGTGTTTGACCTTCTGCAGCTTATCGACAAGGTTGGGATCGACCGATCGTTCTGGATCATTGAGAGGGCCAAGAAGTATATGGCGGAACATTATCTTAGTGATCTGAAAGCATCGGAAGTGGCCGCATATTTGAAAATCACGCCGAGCTATTTCAGCAATATTTTCAAACAAAGCACGGGAAAAAGCTTCAGCGAATACATGAACGAACTGCGCATTAACGAGGCGAGAAATCTGCTGTTGACAACGCAGGACAAGGTGTTTGAGATTGCAGATCGCGTCGGGTATAAAGAATACAAGTATTTTGTATCCGTCTTCAAACTGTACACGGGGATGACACCCAAGAAATATCGGGTCTTGAATATCAAAGAATAAACATACTGACCAGATTGGAAGGAGAAGGGGAAAATGGATAAGTATCGGAATGCGGCGCTTCCCGTTGACGAGCGGGTAGAGGATTTGCTGTCGAGAATGACGCTGCGCGAGAAGGTCGGGCAGCTGAACCAGTACTTGTACGGCTGGATGGCATATCGGCAATGCGAAGGGACTGAAACGGAGTTTGAACTAACCGAACTATTCAAAGAGCATGTCGAGTGGGGAGCAGGCATGGGGGCGTTGTACGGACTGTTCCGTGCGGACCCTTGGTCCGGAGTGACCTATGAGAACGGGATTCCTACGCAAGACAATGCCAAGGTAGCGAATGCCATACAACGCTATGTGATCGAACACAGCCGGCTTGGCATTCCTGTTCTTCTCTCGGAGGAATGTCCACATGGTCATCAGGCGCTAGACGGAACGCTTCTGCCCGTTAATACGGCCATCGGATCAACGTGGAATCCTGAATTAATTGAACGCGCCTATAGCCAAGTGGCCTCCGAGATCCGCAGCCGCGGGGCTCACATCGGCTTGGTATCGGTACTGGACATCCTGCAGGATCCGCGGTGGGGACGCTCCGAGGAGTGTTACGGGGAAGACCCGTACCTGGCTGCGCGGATGACGGAAGCGGTTGTGCACGGCATGCAGGGAAGAGAGCAAGAAGAGTGGAAGCGCCCGGACAAGGCGGCAGCCGTGCTTAAGCATCTGTGCGCTCAGGGAGCAGGGCAGGGCGGTCGCAATGCAGGACCGGTTCCCGTTGGCGAGCGGGAGCTTCGCGAAATTCATCTGCCGGCTGCGCAGGCCGGGATCAAGGCAGGAGCGGCAGGAGTCATGGCGGCCTATAATGAGCTTGACGGCATTCCATGTCATGCCAATGATAAGCTGTTAACCGGCATTCTGAGAGATGAATGGGGATTCGATGGGGTTGTCATGGCGGATGGAACGGCCATCGACCGTTTGGTGTCCATAACGGGAGATTATGAATCGGCGGCAGGACTTGCCCTGTCATCCGGGGTTGATCTTAGCCTGTGGGACAAGTCGTTCACCACGCTTGAACAAGCGGTGAAACAAGGGAAGGCCGATATGGAGTACATCGATCGGGCGGTGGCTCGAGTGCTTCGGCTTAAATTCAGACTGGGACTGTTCGAGCAGCCATACATAGACGAAGGCTTGGCAGCTGCAACCGTCAATAATGCTGCCGCTAAAGACTTAAATGCATCCGTCGCAAGAGAAGCGGTTGTGCTGCTCAAGAACGACTCAAACGTACTGCCGCTGAATAGCGGCCGGATCAAACGACTGGCGGTCATCGGACCTAACGCGGACAGACTTTACAACCAGCTTGGGGACTACACCAGCATTCAGCGCGAGGGCAGCGGAGTCACGGCGCTTCAAGGCATTCGGATGGCTGCACCCGCAGGCACGGACATCGTCTTTGCTCCCGGATGCAGTGTACGAGGCATGTCGACGGAAGGCCTACCCGAGGCGGTTGAAGCAGCCCGTTCCGCGGATGCGGTCGTGCTCGTGCTCGGCGGCAGCAGTGCCCGTCAATTCGGAGATACGTTTGATAGTAATGGTGCAGCCATTGTAGCAGAAGGCGATCCGACGGAAATGGATTGCGGCGAAGGCGTCGATCTAGCCGATCTCCGATTAGGCGGCATACAGGAGCAATTGGTCCGGGAAATTCACGCGCTCGGCAAACCAGTAATTACGGTACTCATTCAGGGACGTCCGCTGGCCATCGCCGAGGTAGCTGAGCTCAGCGATGCACTGCTGTGTGCCTGGTATCCTGGAAGCGAAGGAGGCCGTGCCATTGGCGAGATCCTGTTTGGACAGGTGAATCCGAGCGGCAAGCTATCCGTATCCATACCACGCTCCGTGGGTCAATTGCCGGTTTATTATAATCAGAAGAACGCTGGACAGCCTCGTCCCTATGTCGATATGCCGTCCAAGCCGCTATATCCGTTCGGATTCGGTCTTGGTTACAGCATGTTTGAATACGGAACTCCAACGATGTCTCAGAAGGAAATGACGCTGGAAGAACTTCGATCCGGTGGCCGTGTCGAGGTCAGCGTGGAAGTGAGAAACAGCGGAGACATGAAAGGACTTGAAACCGTACAGCTCTATATTCAAGGCGATCAATCAGGGATTACCCGCCGTTTGCGGGAATTAAAGGGATTTAAGAAGATAGCGCTGGAGCCCGGCGATGTAAGCACCGTCACCTTCGAGCTTGGCTTCGAGGAATTGGCTATATGGAATCGAAATATGGAATTCGAAGTAGTTCCTTGTCGAGTCAACATCGTAGTGGGGGCCCACTCGGAATGGGAAACCGGCGTTGTTCAGTTAAGGTTAAAGTCCTAAAACGAAGCTCAAACAAAAAAGGGTTCTTAAACATTAGCACGATGCATCGATACATGGAGGCAGCATTTAACGCTGTCTCTTTTTGTCGTGAATAAACACGTTCGTTGACTAGAAGAAGAAATTGGGATATGATTTTAGAAATCAAGGAAAATATTATCGTTTTATTATTTTCCGAGCAAGGAGGTGTACCTATTGAAAGAGCGAATTGTTGCGGCGGCAAGCCATGAAATCAAGAGAAGAGGATTACGCTTTACGATGGGGGACCTTGCCAAACGACTGGGTATGAGCACGAAGACGCTGTACGGATGGTTCCCTTCCAAGGATGTGCTGATTTCAACGATTTTTCGTGAGGCCATTATCGAGCTTCAAGAAAAAGAAAAGGACATCATGAATAATCCTGATTTGAATACACTCGATAAACTTGAGCGGTGCCTTATCCTCATTCCGACTGATTTTCAGTTTATCGGATTAAACCTCATAACCGAGCTTCAGCGTTACTATCCTGATCAATGGAAGACGCTGGATGAATTTCTGAATAAACAATGGGACAGCATCACTGAACTATTTGAAGAAGGAATTAATCAAGGATTGTTACGCCCGTTTAACAGCAAAGTTTTTATTGATTTGTATGTTGGAGGCCTTTATCGATTAATTGAGGACTCGTCTGAGAATAAAAGCAGCATTACGCTTCAGGAGAGCCTGAGGGATATGGGTGAGATCCTGTTATCCGGTATTATCAAGAAGAAGGTTTGAACGATCATTATTCTTTAAGGAGAAGAGAGGATATCACTTGAGTAAATCATTAAAAGGCCTGTTTTTATTTACGGATATCGGATTTATCTTGTATTGGGTCATCACCGCACTAGCGTTAATTCCCAAGGAATATTTATATCAGGATTATACCAATGAGCTGTTAGTGGCCTGGAATTGGTCGTTCTTCCCGCTGGATATACTCATTTCGATCACCGGAATGTACAGCATTTACCTACATAAACAGATGAATTTAAAGTGGAGAAGCGTTGCCTTAATCTCGCTCATCCTGACATTTTGTTCCGGACTGCAGGCGATCGCTTTTTGGATCATGAAGTCCGATTTTGACATCATGTGGTGGGCGCCTAATCTCTACCTGATGTTATATCCATTGTTCTTCATCCCAAAACTGCTTGAGACCAAGGAGCCGTGTTAAGACACGGCTTTTTGATTTTTATTTTACAAAGATCGGATGGACATTCGATAAAAGTAACTGACGACCTCTTCTGAGCGCAAGCGAAAAAAAGGGCTAAAGGACCATGCGATTCGTCTAACTTTAAGTATTTTATACACGGGAAATTCCTGAGGTACATGGTAAACTCAATAGTGGATCCCCCATTTTTTGTAATGAAGCAGAAACTTGATTGGAATGAAACGATGTTTCTGTATAAAGAGAGGAGGAAGATATCCTATATCATGGCAAAATGCCCGCATGAACCTTGTCTTTCGTGCGTTTTCGGGGGCAGTCCAATTTCTTTCCTACTATTAATGGAGGTGTATTGATGGTTGACGTTCAAGGGTTGAGGCATATGAATCGGCATTTAAAAATGCTAACGTCCGCAATACTTGCAGCTCTCGTGTTTTGTTTGTCCGGATTGCCCGCATTCGCGGCGACTCCTGAGAAAACGATCAACGCTTCAGCAACGCTCGCCTACAACTTAAAGGGACTTAATCATAATGTGGCCGTTCAGAAGGCTTATATCGCGGATAAATATCTCTATGTCACGCAGCGGTCGAAGGGAAATTGCTATCTTTCAAGATTGCTCATTAACGGGAAAGACGCTACTTATGTAGATGAAATGACCGTTACGAATACCGGCCACTGCCAAACGCTGGATATGTATACGTACAATGGCATCAATTACTTTTACTTTAGTTCCAAAGCAGATCCTTCAACGGATTATTACTGGTCGCTGCAGGTAGCTAGGCTGCAATATTCGGCTGGCAAGACCGTGGATTATACGGATTTGCATCGCTTCACCTACATGAATTACGCCAATAAAACGGGGGCAAGGCTAGGTGAGACCTACCGTGTGGATGGCGGCGGCAACAGTACGCATACGGTGTTCCGGGTTCAAACCAAAGAGGGAACCGTAACATGGTCGATTTATGACACGGTCGCACTCAATAAGCTTCTGGACAGTAATGAACAGGTGCGGATGGACAGTGCAGCTGCGGTTAACGCCGCTGTTGGCAGCTTTACGCAGTCGGGCAGTGCGATCGTAAGGCCGAATGGTTCCTTCCAGGGGGCCGATATGCTGGGTCAGACGAAAATATATACGTCAGGCGGTGCCGAAGGCGATATCCCGCAGATTGCCATGATGACAAACGCAGGGACATTCAAGACCCTCGTGAAAATAACGAATGTGGGGAACCATGAAATCGAGGGCGTACAGACAAAGAACGGCAATGTTTATTTTACGATCGTAACGGACCCGGTAAACAAAAAAGATACGCAAAAAGTGTATTACGTTCCGGATAGCATATTTAATTAACTTCCGCCGAGTTAGCCTCTGATAACTGTAACAACAGTAAATTTAGCATAGCTGGCATTCGACTATGGAAGGAGATTTGTCCATGAAAAAAGGCTTCGTCTCGTTTATCGCCTGCCTGTTGTTTGTTCCGATGTTTACAACGGGGGGCTGGCGGCTGGAAAAGGACAAGGCAAAGAAGTAAGCACAACAGTGATGTCTTACAATATCCATCACGGAGTTGGATTGGATGAGCAGCTAAGCCTGCAAAGAATCGCCGATGTTATCCGTGATTCCGGCGCAGAGATTGTCGGCCTTCAAGAAGTAGACCGGTTTTACGGGGAACGAAGCGACTTTCAAGACCAAGCGAAGGAATTGGCAGGTTTGCTCGGATATCACTATGCTTATGGTGCGAATCTAGACTTGGAGCCTGCGGAAGGTCAGACGAATAACCGCCAGTATGGAACAGCCATCGTAAGCAAGTATCCGATCCTTCGATCCGAGAATGTACTGCTGAGCAGCTTCGGGAAGGAGCAGCGCGGTGTTCTACACGCTGTTGTCAATCTGAAGGGGATCCACGTGGATGTGTACAACACGCATCTTGGATTGGACGTCACCAGCAGAACGGCACAGGCGCAGGAAATCATTGAGCTTGCATCAGCTTCTGAGGGACCGGCGCTGCTGATGGGCGATCTCAACGCAGAACCAAACAGTTCAGAGTTTAAATTGTTGCTGGACAGCGGTTTATTCGTAAACAGCTTTCAGGGAATCGAAGATGCCTATACGTTTCCTGTAATCAATCCGTCGGCAACGATCGATTACATTCTGACCTCACCTGCTGTCCAGCATTCGAATCAGCGCGTGATCCATACGGAAGCTTCGGATCATCTGCCTATCGCAGCCGAAGTATCCTTCAAGCGTTAGGCCGTTTGGGCAAGCTTAAAGTTTAGGTTCGTGCAAGATACATGCAGGACATAACAATGGTCAATAGGCTACCACCGGGCATTTGCTCGGGGTAGCCTTTTTCGTATGAGGAGATGAATCGATATTCTTCCCTTTACAGTTTTTTTACCGTTCTGTCTATATCCACAAAATAGGTTATGCTACGATACAAGCACAAGGAGGGAGCGTGCATGATCACTTGGAGATTACCGCTGGTTGCATTGATGTGCTTGAGCATAACCGTAACGGGGTGCATGCAAGGTGGCAAAGGGCAGGGCTCTGGCCGTATATTTTCGCAATCAACGGCATCAGATATGGCTGGTGCCCCAGAAAAGACAAAGCTGAGATTCTGGTCAACGGGGCGTCATGACGCGAATTATATCAAAGAGGTCATTCATCGTTATAACGAGGGGAATAGCGATTTAATTGAGGTTGAGATGACGGTGATGGCAGATGATTTTGCCCAATCGCTTGATTTGTCATTTGCCAGCGAGCAATCACCCGATATCTTTACCCCGATCGATCTCGCTGAAATGACCCGAAAAGGATATGTGGAGCCGCTCAACCCGTATTTAACGCCCGAGATCAGAAACAGGTTCGGGAAGCAAGCCTTCATCGAAGGATACAACGTCTTTGATCCATATATATACAGCCTGCCTAACAGCGGATCAACTTTGCGTCTTATATATAATGTGGAGCTGTTTAAGCGGGCAGGCATAACCTCACCTCCGAAATCGCTTGACGAGTTGGTGGAGGCGGCAAGTCGAATCACCGAAATTGGAAAAGCGGATGGCATTTACGGTTTTGCCCTCCCCTATAAAATTCCTGCCAGCGCTCTCGGCCGGTCAGCCGTTCCGATCGCGGAAATAAGCGGAATTAGCGGCGATGGATATGACTTTTCGACAGGCAGCTATGATTTCTCAGGCTTTATACCGATTATAAGCGCATTTCGGACCATGAAGGAGAATGGCAGTACGCTGCCGGGATCGGAATCTCTGGACATCGATCCGCTTCGGGCACAATTTGCCGACGGGAAGATCGGGATGTATCTGTCCTATTCTTCGGAACCCAGCATTTATAAGTATCAGTTTCCGGCCAAGATCCAATGGGGAGCTGCTCTTCCCCCATCGATTGACGGGACCTATAAAGGAGTGATCAACCAGGGCGTTGGAGCGACGAGGTGGTTGTCGATTAGCAGCCAGTCGAAGCATAAGGAGGAAGCTTGGAAGTTTCTCCGTTATATGTATAGCGATGAAGTGCTGATTGGGTATCAGGAAGCAGGACTTGGCATTTTATCCGTGGAGGCGATAGCCGCTAAAGCCAGGAAACCTGATATCGACGGCATCACCAGCTTCTTCCCAGGTGAATATGACGGATTATGGCCTGCATCGCCTCAAGGATTCAAGCCCAAGGGTAAGGAGTGGGAGGACGAATTCGTAAAGTACATCATGATCGGCGGAGATCTTGATTCATTGGTTGAGGATCTGAACGCGCGTTACAACGCAGCATTAGATCAGGAACGGGCCGCCGGCAGAGTGAACATGCAAGCCATTCCTTCATTTGATCCGCTGCATCCTCAGAAAGTCTCATGGCTAAGTGATTGATCTACATTAGCGGACAACTGCTGCCACAGCCGAAACATAGAGACGGAGGATGTTGATCAATGCTCTACCGACTATCGTTCAGACGCCGAATCTGGATCGCGTTTATGCTCATTGTCATTTTTGCGGTTACAACCGCAGGCGCGTTAAGCTACATGATCGCGGAGGAAGTTGTGAAGGACAATGCCTATCAGCTTAGTCAGGAAACGATTCATAAAACATCCAAGGTGTTGGATGAGAAGCTGAATCATGTCACGCAAGCGGTTTACTCAATGATGGTCAATACGGCTTACCGAAGAGCGTTGGGGATGGACAGCAGCTACTCGGAGGCGGAGAACTACTATACACATTTGTCCGGGCTGCAATCGACTTTTGTACAGACCAAGCTGTATGAACCTATGATCGATTCTATTCTTATCGCCACGCGTGAGGGTGACTATTACCAGACAAGTCAGCAGCGTAACTTCTCCTATTCGTTCTATGATTCGGAGCTGTATACGCATATCAAAAGCGAGAAGCGCAAATTATGGGTGGCCGGTCATGAGGACCGTTTCTTTTCCAGCCGGGAGAACGTCATTTCTTTTGTGATGGAGGGCATACCTTCCCATTATATCGAGGATATTTTCGTTGTAGCGAATGTCAAAATCGACTCGATTCGATCCTTAATTGCCTCGGAGGATAAAAATCGCAAGCAGTTCCATCTCTTAGCCTCCTCCGATGGGAGCGATGTGCTTCTAAACGATTCCATCATCGCGGATACGCTGAAACATGAGCCTAAATACAGGGAGGCCTTGACTGCTGAGCAGGGTAGCTTTGAGTATTCGGATCAAGGTTATGAGTACCTCGTTAACTATACCAAGCTGGGGGGAGTGAAGGAGTGGACGCTATTCAGCTTCCTGCCTAAATCAGAATTGATGAAGCAAATGGACAGCATCAAGCTGACCATTCTTGGGGTTATCACGGGATGCTTGCTTCTGTCGTTTGCTTTTGCGAATATGCTGACCCGATTGCTCATAAAGCCGTTAAGCCACTTGCAATCACTAATGAAACGGGTGGAAATGAGCGATCTTAACGTACGTTATGAAAGCGAATACAATGATGAAATTACGCAGGTCGGTTATCGCTTTAACCGGATGCTGGAAGAGCTTAATGAAATGTTTGATGTTGTGAAGCAGGCAGAGAAGGAAAAACGCCAGTCCGAGATGAAAGCCCTGCAAGCTCAAATTGATCCTCACTTTCTATATAACACGCTGAACACGGTTTACTGGAAGTGCCAGCTGAATCAATTGGAGGATGTTCAGGAAATGGTGCTGTCCTTGTCACAGCTGTTTCAGCTCGGCCTCAATCGCGGCAAGGAGATGACAACGCTTGCACATGAGCTTCAGCACGTGGAGCAGTATTTAAACATTCAGCAGAAAAGCTACGAAACGCTCTTTACCTTCATGATCGAGGTTGATCCTTTAGTGGATATGCAGCACCCGATCTTAAAAATCATACTGCAGCCGCTGGTTGAAAATTCAATCCTGCATGGCTTTAACGATCGCAATGAGGGTGGCTTCATACGGATTCAGGTGAAACAGGATAGCTCTTATCTGTACTTCATCGTTGAAGATAACGGTATGGGGCTGAACGAAAAGAATACAGCTGATCCACTCCTTCGACAACCGGCATCCTCAGCTGGATCGGGTTATGCGTTATATAATGTCCGGTTGCGATTGCAGCTACAGTACGGTAGCTCGGCTGATTTGCACTTGGAGAGCGAACCTAATGTATGTACCCGAGTTTCGATTATCATCCCCCGTTACCCACAACTCGAAGGGAGTTGACTCAAGCTGATGAGCGCAAGAACGACAACCATATGCTTTATTGATGACATTCAGAGTGTCGTCGATGGCATATCCAAGCAAATCAACTGGGAACATCATGGGATAACCGTAAGCGGGACGGCAATCAATGGAGAAGACGGACTCCTGTTGATCACCTCGTGCAAACCGGATATCATCGTGACCGATATTCGAATGCCGAAGCTCGATGGTCTGGAAATGACCCGGCGTGTCAAAGAGCTGCTGCCGCGCAGCAAGCTCATATTGATGACGGGATTCAGTGATTTTGAATATGCGAAGCAAGCGGTTCAGCTTGGGGCGTTTGACTTCATAACGAAGCCCTTTTCACTGGCTCATATCGAGGAAATTGTCGTAAAGGCAAAAAAAGAAATTGAAGCGATACGAAACCAAGAGGATCATATCGCTGAATTAGAGCAGCGGGTTCAGGAGAGCATGCCGTTCCTGCGTCAGGAATTGTTCACGTTGCTGTTGCATCATAAGGTGAACGAACAGGAGGTGCAGCGGTGGGAGTATGTAAAGCCGGATTTGGAATCCAGGCATTTGCTTGTCATGATTCTTGAAATCGACGGATTTGCTGACAAGCATCGAGATTCGCCGATGAATGAACTGGAGCTCGCCCGGTTTGCATTGAAGAATATTACGGAGGAGACCATCGCTTTGTATACAAAAGGGATGGTATTCCGGGATTCGGCTAACCGCCTAGTCGCGGTGTTGAATACACCGTTATCAGCTTCAGCAGCGGCCATAGCGGAGGCGTGCTGTCAGCATGTCAGATTATATACTTCCTTAACGATTTCAATAGGAATTGGCAGCCCCGTAACGTCTATCCATGAATTGAACTCATCGTACGATCAGGCTTTGCATGCCCTG
Organism: Paenibacillus sp. LC231; assembly: GCF_001860525.1. NCBI lineage: Bacteria > Bacillati > Bacillota > Bacilli > Caryophanales > Paenibacillaceae > Paenibacillus > Paenibacillus sp. LC231. The sequence goes on from NZ_JFOM01000022.1 coordinate 23,054, forward strand.
TCATACCATTTCTATACCGGCGGCAACGCGGTGATTTCATATGAAGATATAGCTAATACGGACATCTCCCTGCCGCGCAGCATACGGACCGCAGAGCAGGAAATGGTATATGCCATACAATCCGGAAACGTCCGCCAAGCTTTACTGACGCTTGATCATATCCTGACTGAGTTTACGGACAGGTCGCCGCTTCCCAAGCCGGAATACTTCATCAGCTTGTACTATGAGCTGGCGTATATGATGCTAAGGGCGATTCAAGATAAGGTACCCATGAATGAACTATCCGATTTGAACATGATCGTTCGGGAAGGGCGGGTCAGCTCGGAGAGATCCTTAACGGACATGAAGAAGATTCTGAATAGCATCGTGACGCTAGGCTGTGAACGCATTGAAAATCAGAACCGCTCCGCCGCCGCAAAAATCATCCAGGAAGCCATTCATTATGTGAAGTCCAATTTGGATCAGGACCTCAGCATAAGTACTTGCGCGAAGGCAGTTCATCTAAGCCCAAGTTATTTTGCCGGCTTGTTCAAGAAAGTGACGGGAATGGCATTTAGTCAATTTGTCACGCAAGAACGGATGGAGATGGCCAAACGGCTGCTCTTGGAGGATCGGCAAATCCAGGAGATTGCGGAGTCGCTTGGTTATGTAGAGCGGCGGTATTTTACCGACGTATTTAAAAAATATACGCAGATGACACCATCGGAATTCAAGCAGGCGCACATAAGAAACAACATTTCATTGTAATGGGAGGGATATCGTGACTACCCGAATTGAGAATGCCATTGACTGGCCCGTGTTTATGTCCAGACACGATATGGTTTGGACCACGCGTCCGATCAGCTGGGATGAAGGAGCTTTTCTTGGAAACGGCATGCTCGGAGCGATGATCTACAGTGAAGAACATCGGGATAAACGGAATGTGCTGCGTTTTGTGCTTGGACGTTCCGATATAACCGTATCGCGTCCGGATGCAGAGGCTTTTCCGGTACGCGTGCCTATTGGCGAGCTTGCATTGGAGCTGGAGGGTTGGATTTATCAGCCCTATGAAATGCGGCTGGAGTTATGGAACGCGGAGCTCCGGGCGGTTATACCGACTACGAAGGGTGAAGTCAGAATTCGTGCGCTTGTGCATGCATTGGCGCCTGTACTTGTCTTGGAGCTCGATGCAGATGAAGGTGAACGCCATTCGAAGCTGAAGTGGTACGCCTATCCGGAAGTTGACCCTATTTTGAAGAACGCGGACGGGATCAATCTCAACCAATATATACCTGATACTACCGTTCAGCATATAGAATCCGGTGAGGTATCGATCGGTATACAGGAATATGGAAGCGGGGATGGCTGCACTACGGCTTGGATAACTCACCGTCCTGACCAGACTGAGCAGGGGGTGGAAAGCTCGCATCGCCAGATCTGCATTTTAACCGTAATGAATGGCACGGACGATTTCGTTCGTGATCAGGCGATACGGGAACTTCGGGCTGTGCCGAAATCAATTTCAGGCTGGGAAGCTTGGATTCATAAGCATCGCAGGTGGTGGCATCATTACTATCCGGAAAGCTTCATTTCCATACCGGATCAGCAGTTGGAAAGCTTTTACTGGATACAGATGTATAAGCTTGCGTCTGCGACCCGGGCAGACTCATTCCCTATCGATAATCAGGGGCCGTGGCTCACATCGACGCCATGGCCTGGACTATGGTTCAATATGAACGTTCAGATGAGTTACTCTCCGATCTATACGGCCAATCGCCTCCATCTGGGCATGTCGCTGATTCATTCTTTGGAGGGGCATCAGGATCAATTGATCCGTAATGTTCCCGAAGCATACCGTGCAGACTCCGCAGGATTAGGTCGAAGCTCAAGCTATGATCTGAACAGTCCGGTCACAGATGAGGTGGGGAATTTAACTTGGGTGATGCATAACTGTTGGCGTCATTACCGTTATGCCATGGATGATCAGATGCTGCGAAGTCTGGTATATCCACTTCTGCGGCGCAGTGTAGGTTTATATTTACATCTTCTTGAGGAAGGACAGGACGGCTGTCTACACTTACCTCCCACAGTCTCACCGGAATACGGGTCCTTTAAGCAGGTGAAGACAGCTGATACTCATTATGATTTAGCGCTGCTGCGCTGGGGATGTGAAACGTTAATCCGCATGTCGGATCAGCTTGGTGTTCATGACCCGCTGCATGATCGGTGGCGGGAAGTACTCGAGCGTTTGGTACCTTTCCCGGTCGATTCATCCGGGTATATGGTCGGCGAGGGTCAGCGTATGGAATTCGGACACCGTCATTTCAGCCATATGCTGGCGGCCTTTCCACTACATATCGTCGGCGAAACCGAAGAGGAGAAGGAGTTGATTCTTCGGTCGCTCCGCCATTGGATCGGCCTTGAAGGAGATTTGCGCGGTTTCAGCTTTACCGGAGCCGCCTCCATCGCAGCCAAGTTAGGTTTAGGAGATGAAACTCTCGCGTATTTGCGAAGTTTAATGCATCTCATTAAGCCGAACACCATGTATAAAGAAGCGGGACCGGTCATCGAAACGCCGCTGGCCGGGGCGGAATCGATCCATGATATGCTGCTTCAGAGCAGAGGGGAGCGGATTTATGTATTCCCTGCAGTCCCTAAAGAGTGGCCGGAGTCGGTATTCCATCAGCTGCGGGCAGAAGGAGGTTTTCTTGTTAGCGCCGTTCGGGAGGAGGGGCGCACGGCTTGGATACATATTTGCAGTCTTGCCGGAGAGCCCTGCCGGATCGTAACGGATATGGTCACATCTGCGGACGACGGCCTGGTTATTGACATCGGGGGAATCACGAGGAAGTGTCCAATCCAGGCAGATGGGACGATTGATCTGGCTTTGAAGCCTGGTGAGGAGGCTTATATTTACAGAGCCCATGGGAGCGGATCCATTCGATTCCGCATCTCGCCTGTCCCTGCTGAGAAGGGCAAATGCAATCTGTTTGGCAGTCGTAAACCGTGGAGATTGTATGGGCTTCCCCAATAATCGGTAGATCATCGTAAAAACCTGCAACCGTTCTCGTCTCAAGAGCAGCCTTATCCCTATGAAGGCTGCTCTTGTTATCACCAAAGGCTGTAAGGAGGAAAATCATATGTTCAGCATCCTTCGCAAATATAATCGCAGCGTCATTGTGGCGTGGCTGTTCTCTTATGTCACCGTACTAATGGTGCCGATTCTGATCAGCTTTGTGCTGTATTCATTCTCATACCACCAAGTGAAGAGCGAGACCAATCGGGCAAACGAATTACTTCTTCAGCAGATGGAAATGTCCATTGACAGCAAGCTGAAAAGCCTGGAGCGTTTAAGTTTGGAAATCGCGCTAAACAAGGGGGTATCGGCATTTTCCAGCGTGGAGTTACCACTTCGAGATCACCAGTATTACGATGTGTTCAGCATATCGGAAAGCCTGCGAACTTATAAAAATGCAAACGATTCGATTGAGGATATTTACGTCATGTATTTGAACAGTGATACAGTGATTTCAACCTATGGCCACACAAGCGGCAGGGGCCTCTATCAAAAACTGCGGCGAAATGACGAACCCTCTTATGAGAAGTGGATGGAACTGTTTGAGCAAAGATATGTAAACGGTTACAAATCTATGGAGTTTCAAGATGGCCTTCAGAGCTTCCCGGTGGTTGTATTTGCTCATTCCCTTGTATTTAATTCCCCGGCACAGCCCCCTGCTGTTGTCCTGTTCTTGATCAAGGATTCGAAGCTCATCGAGAGCGTTCCCCGGCAAAAGGATGCCAGTATGTTCATTATCGATACGGATAGTCAGTATATCGCTGCATCACGACAGGATCCGACCGTACCTGCTGGCCTGAATTATGAGCAGCTTCAAGGAGATAACGGAATGATCTACATGGACTCGGGCGAGGGGCGGTTCGCCGTTTCCTATATCACGTCGCAAGTAACCGGATGGAAATATGTATCCGTACTGCCAGCAGCATTATTTAATGAGAAGATGAAAGATTTACGTCATCTGACATGGATCAGCATCGCCCTGAGCTTGTTTATCGGAGGGATCGTTACAGTATTGTTCTTACGCAGAAACTATATGCCGGTTCAGTTGATGCTGCAAAGTTTATCCAAGCAATTCGGTCTGAGGTTTGACGCGGGAGCCAACGAGTACTCGTTCCTGCAGGGGACGATTCAGCAGCATTTTCATGAAAAGGCGGATATGCAAACGGCGCTTCACAAACATCGCAATACAATACGAGCGCATTTATTGCGGCGTCTGTTAAAGGGGTACTCCGACCATGATCAGTCTCTCCATACCACACTGCCTGCGCACGATATCCAGTTTCATTCCGACCGATCTGTCGTCCTGCTGATATCGATTGATCATTATGGCAAGTTTGAGCAGTTTGGCATTCGTGGACTCCCGGATCAGAAGCAGCAAATGCTTTATTTCATACTGACCAACGTGCTTGAGGATACAGCTTCCGATGAAGCGATCGTTTTTACAACAGAAATGAACGATGCGCTTGCTTGTGTCGTTAACTTCAAAGCGAGCTTGTCAGAGGAGCAGGAGCAATGTGTGTTGAATCGAATACTGGCTCAGGTTCGCGAATTCATGCGAAAGCATATTGAAGCAGAGCTTACGGTGGCTGTGGGTCAGGTTCATTCGAGTTTGCATGGCATTGCCCTTTCTTATCAAGAAGCGCAAGCCGCACTTGAATACCGGATTGTGATGGGGAGCGGACAGTTCATCCCATATACGGACACGCTTTCTGACAAGAGTATGCAAATCCGTCAATTTTATTATCCTTTGAGTGTCGAGCAGCAGTTTATAGGCTTGGTGAAGAGCGGGAGCTACGACAAAGCAGAAGCCATTTTGGATGATATATTCCAAGCCAATTTTTCAAAGCATCCGGTTTCGGTACCAATCGCCAAATGCCTGATGTACAACCTGGCAAGCACGATGCTGAATACGCTTGAGGAAGTGAAAGCGGGCAGCAAGCGAACATATGAAGAGCAATTCATCGATGCGGATCTATTGCTCGAATGCGATCATGTTCCGGAGATGAAGGAGCGGATGAAACAGATGCTTGCGCAAGTCTGTGATTGGATCCTGGCCGAGAAACGGAATCATCATCGTTATCTAATCGAAGATGTCTCGCAGTATGTCCAAGAGCATCTGTATGACCCGAAACTGAATATTTCAATGATTGGCGACGCTTTTCAGATGACCCCCTCTTATGTATCAAGACTGTACAAGGAATTTACAGGAGAAGCCTTGCTGGATACCATTAACCGCCTCCGTCTGTCTAAAGCAAAAGAACTGCTTGTTCTGCAAAAGCTTACCGTCAATGAAATCGCTTACCAGGTCGGTTATTCGGATGTCAGCACGTTCCTGCGAATCTTTAAAAAATTCGAAGGCATGACCCCCGGCAAATATCAAAAAGCCGCATTGTAAACCGGATTTTTGATGAAAATCCATCGATTTTTAAGGAATTGCCTGCGATTTTAGATTTTGTCTATGGTCAGGGACACGGGTTTTATTGAACAATGACATCGGATAGGGTTACATGCCGGCCTATCCGCTACCTTAATCTTACAATCGGGGGAATGATGATGGTTCAACATTTGCGGGTCAAAGACAGCTTGTTGCGAAATGTAAAGTCAGGACTGACCGCCATATTGTTAACAAGTCTGGTGCTTGCGGGATGTTCGTCGGGAAGTAAGAATGACACGCCGGATGGTAAGCCGAACGAGGCCGGGAAGGGTACAGCCACCGCAATCGGTTCATCGTATCCGCTAAATACAACCGAATCGATCACGTCATGGGAAATCTTGAACATGAATGCGGTAACCTTCTATTCCAATCTGGCATATACGCCGTTTGGGAAAGCGCTAGCCGAAAAAACAGGAGTTCAGGTGGAGTATATTCATCCTAATGATCAGCAGACGGCGGAGCAGTTCAATCTGATGATCGCGTCCGATGAGCTTCCCGATGTCATTGAATACGATTGGACCGGACGAAGTGCGGGCTCTTATCCGGGCGGACCGGAGAAAGCCATTCAGGACGGTGTCATCCTGGAGCTCAATGATCTGATTGATCAATACGCTCCAAACTTGAAGAAGAAACTCGAAGCGGATCCGGCGCTTGACCAAATGGTCAAGACAGATAGCGGCAAATATTATGTATTTCCCATGATTCGCAATCCATCCGGTCTCGTCTTCCGCGGTCCCATGATCCGTCAGGATTGGCTGGATGAGCTTGGTCTTCCAGTTCCAACGACCATAGAGGAGTGGGAGAAGACGTTAATTGCCTTTCGTGACGAGAAGGGTGCCAAAGCACCGCTAAGTGTCACTTACACCGGAGGGAACTTTGAGATTCGCGATGCTTTCATCGGAGCTTACCGCACCTCAAACTCCTTCTATGTCGACGATGAAGGAAAGGTGAGGTATGGTCCCATAGATCCGCAGTATAAAGATTTTCTGGCCTTATTCCGCAAATGGTTTGCGGAAGGATTGTTTGACAAGGACTTTGCGCTCACCGATACCAAAGCGTTGGACAACAAAATTCTGACCGGGCAGACCGGGGCAACGGTACATCTTCTCAGCGGCGGCATGGGAAAATGGATGGATGCTATGAAGGCGCAGGATCCGAAGTTCAAGCTGGTAGGAGCTCCGTATCCAACTCTCAATAAAGACGAAATTCCCTTTATCGGACAACGGGATTTCAAGTACAATCCGGGACCAAGCAAAGCCATCACAACCGCCGCCAAAAATCCGGAATTGATCGTACGCTGGCTGGATTATGCCTACAGCGATGAGGGCGCGATGCTCTACAACTTCGGCATTGATGGGGAGAGCTACGCGATGGAGAACGGTGCGCCGGTGTATACCGATTTAATTAAAAATAATGAGAAATATAGTCTGCAGCAGATGGTATCGCAGTATTCCAAGCCGAATGGACCTTACGAAGCGGATGAACGCCGGAACTGGAATACGTTCCCTGAGCAGGATGAGGCCGTGAAAGTATGGGCGAAGACGGATGCCGAGAAGCATATACTGCCTGGATTCCTGACGCCAACCGCCGAAGAAAGCAAGGAGCTTGGCAAGATTCTAACCGAAGTAAGCAACTATAAAGAGGAAATGTTTGTCAAGTTTATTGTCGGCAAGGAGCCGATGGAGAGTTATGACAAGTACGTGGAGCAAATCAAGAAGCTGGGGATTGAACGTGCGGTTGAGATCTATCAAAGCGCCCTGGATCGATACAACAGCAGATAATGAATTGCGAGGGGAATGGAGCGGGCTCTCATCCCCCTCGCTAACTTGAACCTTCAATAGACAGAACATAAGGAGTGAGCACGGCATGGCGAAACTTCCGCCTCCGACACGCACGTCAATTCCTTCTAACTCGGCAGGACTGGATCCTCGAAATTGGGGCTTGTTAAAGGACATTAGTAAAAATCGTTTCCTGTACATCATGTTAATCCCGGTACTCCTATACTTTGCGGTTTTTCATTATTTCCCCATGTACGGGGCGTCCATCGCCTTTAAGGAGTTCTCTCCGCGTCTTGGCATCATGGGTAGTCCATGGGCCGGCTGGGAGCATTTCGAATCGTTTTTTAACGGCATCTATTTCTGGCGGGTCGTCAAAAATACGCTGTTAATCAGCTTTTATGAGCTCCTCTTTGGCTTCCCGGCGCCCATTATATTGGCGCTTCTGCTGAACGAGGTGAGGAAAACCGCATTTAAACGCACGGTTCAAACCATAACGTATATGCCGCATTTTATTTCGCTGGTTGTTGTTTGCGGCATTATTAAGGAATTCACGATGAGCGACGGGTTAATCAACGATATTTTGGCTTTTTTCGGATGGGAACGGGTCTCTCTTCTGCTGGAGTCTGAGTATTTTCGGACCCTCTTCGTAACCTCCGGAATTTGGCAGAACATCGGTTGGGGGACCATCATCTACCTTGCGGCCCTGGCCGGTATCGACCAGGAACAATATGAGGCCGCGAAGATAGATGGAGCCAATCGGTGGAGGCAGATGTTGAATGTGACTTTGCCAGGGATCATGCCTACGATTATCATCCTGTTCATTCTTGAAATCGGCAGGCTGATGAACGTTGGCAGCGAGAAAATCATCCTGCTCTATAACCCGTCAACCTATGATACAGCAGATGTGATCAGCTCCTATGTGTACCGGGTAGGGTTGCAGGAATTCAATTACAGCTTCAGTTCGGCGGTAGGGTTGTTCAATTCGGCCATCAATTTCACGCTTGTTATCGGCTCAAACTGGCTGAGCCGCAGAATGAACAAAACCAGCTTGTGGTAGGAGGTGAAGGGAATGGAATGGAGAGCTGGGAATCGATCGGTTGGCGAAAAGCTGTTTGATGTTTTGAATTACGTCTTGTTGACCGTAATCACCTTATGTACGTTATATCCATTGATATACGTGCTGTTTGCTTCCTTGAGCGATCCAACCCGATACATGCAGCATTCGGGGATTCTATGGAAGCCGCTGGATATAACATTTAATGCATACCGGCTCGTGTTTGACAATCCGATGATTATACAAGGATACCTGAATACGTTTTTAATCGTTTCGGGCGGTTTGGTGCTCAATATCACGTTGACCGCGTTCGGAGCGTATGCGCTGTCCCGTAAGGGTTTGCGATATCGTAAGGAGATGATGCTGTTTATCGTATTCACCATGTTCTTCAGCGGAGGTTTAATTCCGCTCTATTTTACAGTGAAAGGCCTGGAGCTCACCAATACGCTGTGGTCCTTGATTATCCCTCAGGCTATATCTGCTTTTAATCTGATTATCATGAGAACGGCTTTTGAGGCGGTGCCTGATAGTCTGGAGGAATCGGCAAAGATTGATGGAGCCAATGAGTTTGTTATCTTATTCCGAATCATGATGCCGCTGTGCATGCCGGTTATCGCCGTCATGCTGCTGTATTACGGAGTCAGCCACTGGAACTCGTGGTTTCAGGCCATGATCTATTTGCAGGATCGCTCCTTGTACCCGCTTCAGCTCGTCCTGCGAGAGCTGCTGCTTCTGAATGATGCAAGCTCTATGGCAAGCGGAGCGAGCGGAGGAGAGGTTGCCGTTATCGGCGAAACGCTCAAGCATGCAACCATAATCGTAGCAACGGTACCGATTCTGCTGGTCTATCCGTTTCTGCAGAAGTACTTTGTGAAAGGTGCCCTAATCGGTGCCATTAAAGGATAACGAAGGAGGATATGATGAGTAAATTAAAGATTCAACATGAACTCGACTTGGATATGTGGTGGAACGCTGCTCGGATGAAGGTGGATCGGATGCTGGCTAGGGAGCCTGAACTTGCACCCCATGCAGCCAAGGATGGGGAATACGACGGATTGACCTTGGACAACTGGATATCAGGATTTTGGCCGGGAATGCTGTGGATTTTTTACGATATGACCGGGGATGCGAAGTATAAGGAAGCGGCGTGGGAGTGGGATATACGGATGGAACGATTGACCTTGGAAGAGAGTCGCTTCCATCATGATGTCGGGTTTCAGTATTTACCGACAGCCGTATTGAAATATAAGTTAACCGGAGATGCCGATGGCAGAAGGCGAGGACTTGCGGCGGCTAACTTTCTAGCCGGACGATTTAACTTGGCTGGTCAGTACATCAGGGCATGGAACAAGGATCTCCCGGGTTGGGCTATTATCGATTGCCTCATGAACCTGTCCCTCTTGTACTGGGCTTCCGAAGAAGGTGAAGACCCGAGATTCCGCCACGTGGCGAATGCTCATGCGAATATGGCTTTGGAGCATATGATCCGTGCCGATGGATCCACCTGTCATGTAGCCGTGTTTGATCCGGAAAGCGGGGAATTGCTGGAGTATAAGGGATGGCAGGGCTATGCCCCGGATTCCTGTTGGTCGAGAGGGAATGCGTGGGCGCTGTACGGGATGGCTAACGCTTACCGTTTTACGAACGACAAGGATTTTCTGTATGCCGCCGAGCGGGTAGCTCATCATTTTATAGCTTCCTTACAGGGGCAGGGGGTGCCGCTATGGGACTTCCGGGTACCGAATCCCGATGCTGAGCCACGTGACACCTCCGCAGCGGCCATTGCTGCTTCCGGATTGTTGGAGCTCGCTGCCTTGACAACTCCGGAGGTTGGGGCTGTATACCGGACAGCCGCTGAGCGAATCGTCCTGGCATTGTCGACGGAGTATGCAGCATTTCAGGTCCATGAGCATGAGGGAATCCTGTTTGGCGGAACCGGCCATAAGCCAGCGGACACCAATATCAATGTGTCGCTAATTTATGGGGATTATTATTACATCGAGGCTCTGGCGAAGCTTCGAGGCTGGGTTCATCGCGTATTCTGATGGGTTATGGTTATGGGCGTTAATATTCGAAGAGAGGTGAACGGATATGAAAACGTTAATAAACGCATTAAACCAACGGTATCATAGATTGATATGTATGGGGCTGGTCTTGGTCCTATTGGCCGGAACACTGATGATGTCGCCTTCAAAAGCCCAAGGGGCATCAAATGATGCAGGAGGGAGCAGCATGAACCGAATCGAGAGCACGGTAACGGCAAGCAGCCACCAACCGGGCACGAACTATGTACCTGGAAATGTATTGGATGGGGTATGGGGCGAGGACGCGGAGAGCCAGCAAAGCCGCTGGTCCGCATCGGGTCAAGGTCAATGGCTGCAGTTTGATCTAGGCACGGAACAAACCGTTACTTATGTGAACATTGCGTTTCTGAATGCTAGAGAGCGTCAGTCCAGCTTTGAGATATTAGCTTCGAATACTGAAGATTTCCAATCCAGCACCGTTGTTTTTGAACGACAGTTCAGCCGGCAGCTGAAACCGGAAGATAGCGTCATGCAAACCTATGTATTACAGCCTACGGTGAAGGCAAGGTATTTGAGGTTGATCGGATATGGCAATAATGCCAGCGGCAGCTCGGGAAACTGGAACAGTATCATGGAAGTAGAGCTTTACGCAGGGAAAGTGCCGGGTGAATCACCGGAAGAGCCGCAACCACCGCTTCCACCAAACGCTGGCGAAGTGAAGGAGGAAGATGTAAAGCCTCCGGAGATGAAGCGCGTCTCGGTCAGCACGGCGGAACAATTGCAGCAAGCGCTGGATCAGGCTGTGGCTGGTACGCTGATTGAACTGAAGGATGGGACCTATGAGCAGAACGGTCCGTTTGTTGTGAAGGATAAACACGGCTCAGCGGCCTATCCGATTCGGATTACCGGGAAGTCTGGCAAGGCAATTATTAACGGGAACAGCTATATGCACATCGAAAATTCAAGTTATGTTGAGGTCAGCGGACTCACGTTCCGGAACGGGATCGGCGATGAGAATGGAAAACAGACCTTGATGGACCGGGGTTTGGCACAGCGGGCGCTCACCGGAGTTCATCCAGGGGTTCAGCTGGAAAGCTCCAGCCGAATTTCTATTTTGGGCAACACCTTTGCCTTGGATGAAACGGGTCAGCCCTACCGATTTAAAGCTCAAAACCGATATGTATGGTGCTTGCTCAATGTGGAGGACAGCTGCCGGTACAGTGAAGAGCGGTATAATCCGAACGGAGAAGTGTATAAGGGGTTAACGCCATTTGAAGATCCGAAACTCATGACGGATAATGGCACGCACAGACATTACATCCGTGTTGAAGGTACGAGCAGCCATAACCGGATCGCTTATAATGATATTGGACCGAAGAAAGGTTTTGGCGCAGTCCTGATTTATGATGGCGAAGGGCATAGCGGACAGCATATATCGCAATACGACGTCATCGAGTATAACTATTTTCACGACATTGGTCCCCGGGTAACCAACGGATTGGAAGCCATCAGGCTCGGGCTTTCCAGTACCTCGCTCGAATCCGGTTATATTACGGTTCAGTACAATTTATTTGACGGCTTTAACGGTGAAGATGAAGTGATATCGGTGAAGAGCAGCGACAATATCATTCGGAACAACACGATTCGTCATTCATACGGCGGAATTGTATCTCGGCATGGAAACCGTAACAGCTTCTACGGTAACCATCTGATCGGGGATGGAGTGACACCCGGCAGCAGCGGGTTCCGGATCTACGGCAACGATCATAAAATCTACAACAATTACATGGAAGGCCTTACGGACAAAGTGATTCGTCTTGATGGCGGAACACATGACGGCGGACCGGAAGGCAGCACGAATCCAATCGTTCGTTGGGGTGGAAACCAAGAGCAAACTGCAAGGCTTGGCGATCTGCCGGCTGAACAAAGAACGGAACTTTTGCGGGGACATTGGAGGCAGTATAACGTTCAAGTTTACAATAATACCATCGTGAATGTCGGCAATCAAACAACGACTTTCAATCTGGGCGGCAGAACCTATCAGCCTGTCGGGACAAAGATTTATAACAATCTGATATTTAGCCATGCAGGCACCATATTTCATGAAACCGATGCGGTGATCCAAGCACCCGACCAGGAACGGGCTGTGTACAAGGGAAATATGCTCTCGGGGAACGCACCGATCTCGAACAATTCCATCGTGGACAGAGAGATGACCAAACAAGATCTCCATTTGGTGCGCAGTATGGACGGCCTCATCCGCTTATCCGTCTATAGCCCGGCCGTTGACGCTGCCCTAACTCCATTCATTGCAGAGATTGACATGGATGGACAGCTTCGGTATATCCCGGACGTGGGTGCAGATGAGTATGCTCCAGGCAAGCAGCGGGCCAATCCCCCGCTTTCCGTCCATGATGTAGGCCCGGATGCTTGGATGTAATGAAGGTGAGTATTCTTACGACAAACGTCAGCATCATTCCGCCTTCATCCCCATTCTTCGAACTTTGGACGTCACACGGTAATCAAAGGTTACGTTTTTATAGATTTCACCCCATTGCTCCGCAGATTTAACATGGCTTTTCCAATACGATGGTTTTTTGGCTCTTACCAATTCGCCGAATCCGAATATATCGGATTCTTTTTTTTGCGTCTTTTGGATTAATCCGATTAATAATTGTTTAACGGAATGTTCATTCTCGCGTTCAATTTCCTCTAGAATTTTCGTGCTGTTGATCGGGATGGTATCTGTGTTTTTTTCTTCGATATTAACCTCTGTCATCGCCGTAATCGTAAAATGGGGAACCCCGTTCTTGATATCGACTTTAATTTCCGATTCCCGGTTCGTCGCATGGATCGTTACGACTTGTGAATCGTTCCCAATATGAATAATTCCGCGGTATCCTGCGGGACTAATTCCCTTGATGACCAGGTACCCGGCAATTTCAAACGGTTTTGTCACGCCTACCATTTTGGTCCCTTTAAAAAAAGCCATTCCGCTGATTTCAACATTATCTCCCTTCATGATTTTGATATAAGGCAGAAATCCTTCCTGGCCTTTCTTTGAAGAATTGCTCCAGAACGTCCCAACGTAGTTACTTGGAAATTTGCCTTGTTTGACGGCATCGTCCAATGTGGATGCTAGATACAGCGCAGGGACACGCTCCAATTTAGGTGCTGCCTGCATATGATTTTTGGCCTTTCCTTTTGACACCATCAACCAGGCCATTCGGCGAACTTCCGCGTTGCGATGAAGATAGTCGTTCAAATTTTGCAATCCTTTTCTGGCGAACTCTTCTGATACGACAATGACGCGCAGATGGCCAAAAAACAATTTGCCTGATATTTGCTGCTGTAAATTCATCATGGCGTCGTCGACGGTGTGTCCTACAACATCAAGCACCCAGACCGTTTCCTGCTCGCCTTCTCCCGAACCGCCGCCTTCCCCTGGCCCGAGCGGTATTCTGCCGGGAAGAGCAATTTGAACGGATAGCTGGATTAATTCCTGTTTAGGTGCCGGGTATTTCCCACGAAGATGAGATATTTCATCCTCTCGTGCCTCAGCGTCCTTGTCAGCCGTATCAATCGATATGCCTAGAACGACAGCGCGCTCTTCAATTTCCATCCGATCCCAGCAGCCTGTCAGAAGTGAGCAGGATAGAAGAAGGATGATCATGAATTTTACGTTTAGGTTAACGCTTATTCTTTTCCTCATTGAAATCCTCCTAAATTTGGTGAACATGCTCACTTACACCAGGGCTTTAACAAGTATGACACTTAGAAACAACGCAGTTCCGATCACGATATGAATCCAGCCCAGTATACGAGATACCTTCATTTCCTTGGTCATGTTCGATTGTTCATACTTATTTTTATCGATGAGCAGATTGAACATGCCGGATAACACCCAGATCAAGATGGCAACATCCAAATAACCGCTGTAAAGATTTCCGATCATTTGGACGCACCTCTTTTTTTACGCAGCATGGCGATGATAAGCAGCACGCCAGGATATACGATGGTTATCAGCAGACCGAATTTGGATATCAAGCTGTTCACTTCATTCAATTGAACCAAGCTTTGGGGCAGCATGGCCAAAACGAACAGGATGGGCAGGATGAAGAAGGACATCATCCCGTGATCAGCTAATCGGAATAACTTGCTTATCGAGTAAATCGTAAAGTAGTAGCAAGAGAACAAGGATGTAAAGACAGCGGTTACCCAGACGGCAAGAAAGACCGCATCCAAACGTTCCAGTACATTGGCAGGTAATGAAGTTGCTTTTGCCAGCTCCAGCGTCGGCCATAACAGCTTCTTTGTCTCTTCCGCCCCAAACACGCTAACCGTTGCCGTGACGATTAATATATAGAGCACACCGGTAATCAGCATTGCCCATATGCTGGACCGCATCGCTCTTTCCGGTTTGCACATGGCAGGGATGACCATCATCATAATGAAGTATCCCTGGAACATGGTGGACAATGTAATGATGCCTGCCGGAATTCCTCGAATTTCGTTCCCTAACACTGGGAGAACATTAATCATGTCCGCGTTTTTTAACGACAGGGCAACGATCAACAGCGCAGGAATTAGGATAAAGGGGCTATAGAATAGGTGAATATAAGCGAAGGTCATGATATTTCGGCGTGAAGAAAAAGCAGCCAGGAGCAGCATGACCAGTACAGTGACCTCGAGCGGCGTGTTTTTCAATACGGCTGTGACAACGACCTCTCCGAATTCTCTTGCAACAAGAGAGCTTAAGACAGCAAAGAAAGTAATCGATATGAGGCTTCCGATTCTCCTGAGCCATTTGCCGATGATAACCTCGCTATACTCGATGTAAGAGTCACTCGGAAACCGCATGCCAAGCCGGGTCATGAAAAAAAGTCCGACAAACGCTAGCAGCATTCCCAAAAAAGTGACGAGCGGAGCTCCTGCATCCGCTGCCTTCACCGCAGCTAACGGAAGTGCAAGAACGCCTACTCCAACGATGGTGCTGATCGTAACGGCGGAAGCCTGCAAGACAGTGATTTGGCGCTGTTCTCTCATCGTTAACGCCCTTTCTCGTCGTTAGGTTGGACGGGATCCATGATATGGGACGAAGAATGATCCACCTGTTCCTTCATTTGATCACCCAATCTTGTTTTGTTCATCGGATGGAGGAAGGAAGGCCGGTTCTTCATTTTCCACAACGGCCCACGGGTCAGGAGATCCCGCATGCCTTGGAAGTTGCCTGGCACAAATGGGCTTAAGTACGGGACACCGAACGATTTAAGTGACAATAAATGATTGGTGATCAAAATGATGCCAACCATGACGCCGTATAGACCGAAGATACCGGCTAAAATGATCAGCGGAAAACGAAGCAGTCGAAGAGCCAGAGCCGCATTATAGGCCGGGGTTGCAAAAGAGCCAATGGTCGTTAAAGCGATAATAACAACGGTTATCGGGCTCGCGAACCCGGCCGCTACCGCAGCTTGCCCGATGACAAGCACGCCGACAATGGATAAAGCTCCGCCGACCTGTTGTGGCAAGCGTATGGTCGCTTCCCTTAAAACCTCCATCGAGATTTCAATGACAAGCACTTCAATCACGGCTGGGAAGGGAACGCCGGCACGTCCACCGGCAACGGCGACCGCAAATTCTGTAGGGATCAGCTCCGGATTAAACGAAATAATCGCCACATACAGCGAGGGAAAAACCAATGAAAATACTAGAGCAACCAGACGGGACATTCGAATCGCACTCATCAGGACGAAGCGCTCGGTATAATCTTCAACGGTCTGATAGAACTGGCTGAACACCGTAGGTGCGATTAAGGCAAGAGGGGAGCCGTCAACCAGAATTGCGATTCTCCCTTCCAGCAGATTCGCCACGACTTTGTCGGGCCGCTCCGTATACTGGATTTGCGGAAACGGAGACCAATGGTTATCTTCGATGAATTGTTCCAAATAACCTGAATCCAGAACGGCGTCGATTTCAATGGCATCCAGCCGTTTTTGAACTTCTTTTATGATGCCGGGATTAGTTATGCCGTCCATGTAACAAATGGCAACTTTGGATTTGGTCTTCGTTCCGATCTCCATGGATTTCACTCGAAAATCCGGTGTTTGCAGCCGATAGCGAAGCAGAGAAATATTCGTTCCCAGGGACTCTATAAATCCCTCTCTGGCCCCGCGAATGACCTGCTCCGTCGCCGGCTGCTCAATAGCGCGCTGCGTGATCTGCCGTGTGTCAATGATAATTGCCTCGTCCAGTCCTTCAATGGCTACAACGGATTGTCCCCTTAGCAGGTTGTCGGTAATAACGGAAATTTTCCTTTCCGAAAAACCCTCGCTATGATAAAGCGTATCTTTCATTATGGTTTCCATTAACGCATCGTGCGGGAGGTTATGAACGTCGATATGGCGCGGCCCATATTTAAGGGGCTTTAAAATCGTGTTATTGATGACGGCATGATCCGTCATATCGGAGAAATATAACAATACAGCCGGATGCTGCCCGAACACTTGGAATCCATAAACCATAAAATCGTCACTATCACCCAGAACTTGCTTGATTTCGGATAAGGTTTCTTCCAGATTCACCGATATGTCCATATCCTCTGAGTTCTTCCCATTCGGATTGGCAGAAATATTATTGCTATTGTTGGGCTGGTTCGAACCCGCCCATGTGGAAAATGACATTGTACAAACACCTCTCCTGATTCAACGGGTCACAGCATTTGGATATTTTGCTTAAGTATTTCCTCTGGTTGTTATTTTTATCAATGGGAGCAAACTAAATCGTTTGTTAGGAGTACGTTGCCGAGAAGATAATATTTGTGGGAATTGATAAACAGCAAAAATATGTATTGTATTTCATATATGTATGCGATATATTGCATATAACAAACATGAATAGTAAGGATGATAAACTATGCCAGTACCTAAGAATTTTGTCTCTCCCGTACGGATGACCGCAAAGGAAAGAGCATTCTCCCAAATTCAACGGTGGATTATCGATGGCACATTGCAGCCTGGCGAGAAATTGCTCGATGCTGAATTGGCAGAGTCTCTGGGCGTAAGTCGGACACCGATCCGGGAAGCTTTTCAACTGCTCGAAGTACAAGGACTCGTGTCCACGCACCCTGGGAAAGAAACAAAAGTTACGGCCATTGAGAGGGAAGATATCTTTAAGATGTATTCGACCATGGCTGCTCTTCAAGCATTAGCTGCCGAAGTGGCCGCTACCATTATTGTTCCGGAGCAGATTCAGCAATTGCGGGCGATGAATGTGGATTTTGAAAATGCCATGAAGAGCGGGCAAGCTTATCAAGCCATGGAGATGGATGAACAGTTTCATAACTTCATCGTGGAGCTCACAGATAATCCTTATGTCGCTACATATAGTGCTTCTCTACAGATGCATATCCGGCGGTTTAAGTACGTGTTCTTAAAACAGCCGATTGCGGCTACATCAGCTTCGGTCGATGAGCATGCATCGATTATCAGCGCTTTCGAGCAGAAGGACAGTGATCGGGCACAGGCGATGATGAAACAAAATTTCATGCGTCCCATGCAAGATCTGCATGGATTACTCTAAAAAGACAGGAGAGGGAAGGATGACAAACAAAAAAGATTTGCGTATTCGCAGTAAAGTAATCAGTGAGGGTGTCAATCGGGTACCGAACAGAGCGATGCTGAGGGCTGTTGGTTTTACAGATGAGGATTTCAAGAAACCGATGATTGGCGTAGCCAGCACTTGGAGTGAAGTCACTCCGTGCAATATGCATATAGACAAGTTAGCCATAGAGGCCAAGCAAGGGGTACGCAACCATGGCGGCGCCCCGCTAATTTTTAACACAATCACGGTTTCGGATGGTATTTCGATGGGACATGGCGGTATGCTGTTCTCCCTGCCCAGCCGTGAAGCCATCGCGGATTCGATTGAGATCGTGACAGGGGCCGAGCGATTCGATGGCCTCGTGGCGATCGGAGGTTGTGACAAGAATACGCCCGCATGCCTGATGGCGATCGGAAGGATGAATATTCCTGCTGTTTATGTTTACGGGGGTACCATCCAACCCGGGAAACTCGAAGGCAAGAACGTGGATATCGTTACGGCTTTTGAAGCGGTCGGGCAATATCACGATGGAAAAATGTCAGACGAGCAGCTCCATAAGGTTGAGTGCAGCGTCTGCCCGGGACCGGGCTCCTGTGGTGGCATGTACACAGCCAATACGATGGCCGCTGCGGCAGAAGCCATGGGGATGAGCCTGCCCGGGTCATCCTCCACACCGGCTATTTCACCTGACAAGGCAGCGGAATGTGCAGCAGCTGGAAGGCAGGTCATATCGCTGCTGGAACATGATATCTATCCCAGGGACATCATGACCAAAAAGGCATTTGAGAATGCGATAACGGTTGTCATGGCTTTGGGCGGTTCAACTAACGCGTTCCTGCATCTGCTTGCCATTGCTCATTCGGTTGGTGTTGATTTGACGTTAGACGATTTCGAGCGAATCCGTTTGCGCGTTCCCCACCTCGCAGACCTCAAGCCAAGCGGACGACATGCCATGCAGGACTTAAACGAAGTGGGCGGCATACCGGGCGTCATGAAATTATTGCTCGCCGAGGGGCTTCTGCATGGGGATTGCCTGACGGTTACAGGCAAAACCTTGGCAGAGAATCTGGCGGAGGTTGCACCGTTATTGGACAGCCAGGAAATCATTCACCCTATCGATAAGCCGTTGAAGCCAAATGGGCCATTGGTTGTGCTAAGAGGTAACCTCGCACCTGAAGGTGCGGTTGCCAAAATGTCGGGTATGAAGAACCTGCGTTTTGTCGGACCGGCCAAGGTGTATGACAGCGAGGAGGATGCAACCGAAGCGATCTTGAAGGATGAAATCCGCAAGGGTGATGTGGTAGTTATTCGTTATTGCGGTCCAAAAGGCGGACCGGGTATGCCGGAGATGCTGTCGGTAACGGCTCTCATTGTAGGCAAAGGTCTCGGTGGGGAGGTTGCGCTGATTACGGACGGCAGGTTCTCGGGAGGATCGCATGGGTTCGTAGTTGGCCACGTATCGCCAGAAGCACAGGTAGGAGGGCCGATCGCGCTGCTGAGGAATGGGGATATGATCACCATCGACAGTGAAACGCAAGAAATGAACTTCGACGTATCGGATGCAGATTTCGCTGCACGGGCACAAGCATGGCAGCAGCCTCCACTCAAGGTTTCCACAGGCGTATTATACAAATATGCACGATTAGTGTCCTCAGCATCTAAAGGTGCGGTCACCGACTCAGCGGAATAAGATCATGTTCCAGCCTGAATGATGGGCTATTGCAAACAAGCTCTTGCCAATTCGCAAGAGCTTGTTTGCATATGAGTGAACCAGGCGTATTCGCAATTTTATCAGCAATAAACTTTTGGATTTCTCTAAATTGAATAAACACAAGTAAGTGCTTTTGACATAAATAGATCAAAATGCTGGCAAATAAGCATGTGGAGACTAAAAATTATGGCCAGGGTATGGTATGATTTTTAAATCATTATTTTTGCAAGCGTTATCATTGGAAGCGTACATATCGATTTATAATGTCCTGTTAGTCCTGTTCTTTACATCTAATACCAAGAAGGAGCAGACGATATTGGGAACATTCAAATCCAAAATACTCATTTACAGTTTACTGCTGGGATCCTTCCCGACGATTCTTATCGGATTTTTCTCTTATTTCATTGCCGCCAAAGATGTGGAGGAGAAGGTAAACGAGGGTAATATGCATCTGTTGAACCAGACCCGGATGAGGGTCGAGCAGGTGCTCGATTCCATGCAAAGAACCGCCCTGCAGTTTGAGAACTCTTCGCTGCTGAAGTCTGTGATGGACAGCAAGTTAAGCGGACAGGACTTTATTAAGGTCCGGGAACTGATGAAGGAAATGTTTAACCTGCAGACGCAGACCATATTAAATCAGGTGTATGTCGTTAATCTGAAGCATGAATGGGTCGTGGATTTAAATTCCCTCAAACCTCTGGAGGGATTGAACAAAACTGAGTTCGAGCGGTATCTGGATACCAATGAAAGCATATTCTGGGCAGCGGGCTCGGGAGAAATCTCGCAAACCGCGAATCCGGTGGAGACGGATCATTGGAACAGCGCCGAACAAACGGCAACAACCCTTCGGCTGGTGCATAAAATACCGCTGCTGTCGAAGAATGCGTCGCCGACGGGTATTCTGATTCTGCAAATCACCGCCAAAGATATCCGGAGTATGCTGGAGCCCGTCAATTTGCGGGCCGCTCAGTATATCCTGAACGAGCAGGGAGATGCATTCCTGTCGCCAGTTCAGGATCGTGAGGCTTACCGTTCGATCAACGGAGAGATTTCGGCAAGGATTCAGCAGTCCGATCAGCTCCAAGGTGCATTCCATGCGGAGAGCGAAGGTAAAAAGGTGAGCGTGTTGTATGCTAAATCGGAATATAACGGGTGGACCTATGTATCCGTCGTATCCCTGGATAAAGTAACGGACCAGACAGGAAACATTGCGCTGATTACCGCCGCCGCCTGTTTCGGGATTATTGTGACCGTGCTGATTGCTTCTTGGTTTGGCAGCCGGAGGATGTATTCTCCAATCCGCAGACTCCATGAGTTCGCGACGAACGTTCAGCCACAGCAGGCCGATGACAGCCGCAAAGATGAGTTTGAGTTCATTCGGGAGAGCCTGACCTCCCTTGCCGTTTCCAGAAACGAGCTGGACAAACAGATGAAATCCCAAACGGTCCATCTGCGAGAGTTCTATGTCCTGAAGCTGTTTACTGAGCAAATGTCCGGAGCCGATGGCAAGTACGCTTCCGAACGCTACGGGTTTCCAACGGGCTGGGAAAGCCTCGGGGTGCTGCAGCTTGAGCTGGATAACCTTCAGCAGTCGCGGTTCCAGGAACAGGACCGGGAGCTTCTTCTGTTTGCGGTAAGCAATATCGTCTCGGAAACCCTGCCGGAAGAGGCCCGCTTCAGTCCCATCGTGCTGAATCATTCCCAGGTGACGCTGCTGACCTGTAAAGAAGAGGATACCGAAGCCGGGCAAGCTTTGTTCTATGAGACCGCTCAGCACATCAAAACCAAGGTTCAGGAATACCTCGGGCTCGAATGCAGCATCGGCATCAGCCTTCCTTTCAAACGGTTGTCCAATGCGAAGCGCGCCTATAAAGAAAGCAGCCAGGCACTCAAATTACGATTTATTCTCGGATCGAATATCATCGTACGCTATGCCGATATTGTGGATCAAGGAAGTGCAGAGAAGACGGTATACACGAAATTAAGACTGATTGAAGAACAGATGATGCTTGCCCTTGAAGAACGGCAGCTTGAGAAGGTGGAGCAGCAGTTTCAGCGTTATTTGGATGAATTGCTGTGCAAGGACGGGCTTTATCAAGAGCATCATTTATTGCTGCTGCAGCTCGCGTCAAGGACCGTAAGCATAGCCCAGGAGCAGGGACTGTCGATGCAGCAATTATGGAATGGCGAAGAGGAGCTGAAGCTTCTGTTCAGGCTGCAGACACGAAGCGAAGTTGCGAGCTGGTTCCACTCCAAATTGTTTAAACCTGTGATCGGGATTCTGGAGGACATGGCGGATAAGCAATTCGTAAGCATTACCCGCCGAATCGTGGAGATCGTGCAAGAGCAGTATGATAAAGACATTTCACTCGAATACTGCGCGGCGGTCATGAATTTTAATCCGGCTTATATCAGCCGGGTATTCAAGAAAGAGATGGGTGTGTCCTTCAGTGAATACTTAAGCGAGTACCGAATGAATATAGCCAAAAATCTGCTGGCCACGACCGAGCTGAAGGTCTCGGAAATCGGCCAGAAAGTGAGCTACACGAATATCAGCGCCTTCATTCGTACCTTCCGTCGGACATTTGGGGTAACTCCCGGCCAGTACCGGGAGCAGCATAGTGAAGAAGGCTAGCTTGAGAATGAGCAGGTCGATTCGAAGATGAAGACATACCCGGCTGCATGATGGCTCAATTTTGAGTAAGCCACCATAACAAGAACTTAATGGAGCTGTTCCATCCGTAGAATGTTCTGCGGTGGAGCAGCTTTTTTGCACGAAAAAGAACGCCCGTACGGTGCCATTATAAATACAGATTCGGAACCATTTATTGCATGGCTTATGTAGAGGGCGAAGATCCTTCTCCTATCTGTATGTCATATGCGGCATACAGAAGGTGGAATACGGCACATGCAGGGAAATTGGTGAAATCCTGCAATCCTTGCTGAAAAGGCATTTACCGAGGGCTGGTGCTTGAAGTCATGAACGGAGTATAGCCGGACACGAGGATGGTGACGGATAATTAATCCGTGAAAACGCATACAACCAACAAGAACGATGTTCAAACAGGCAATACCCATGCTTCCAAAGTGAGTTTTGTTCGAAGCTCATTCAAGAAGTAACGCTCACAAAATTTTATAGGAGAGGTGCTATGAAAACAAATCAAGCTCCGGCAACAGTCGGCCCGCAAGTAAAGAGGGAACTGCGCCTGGAGAAACGAAAGCTCTTACTAAGGGATCTGGTCAGGGACAGGTGGATGTATCTGATGCTGCTGCCAGGCGTGCTGTATTTTATCATTTTTAAATACGTGCCGATGTACGGGGTGACGATGGCTTTTCAGGATTACAAGCCGCATACCGGATTCTTCGGCAGCCCGTGGGTCGGATTCAAGCATTTTGAGCGCTTTTTCAGCGAACCGCAGTTTTGGATGCTTTTTCGAAACACCATCATTTTAGCGTTATATAATTTGATCTTTTTCTTTCCGCTGCCGATTATACTGGCACTCATGCTGAATGAGCTGAGGCGGGAACGCTTCAAAAGGTTTGTGCAAACCTTGATTTACATCCCGCATTTTGTATCCTGGGTTGTCGTCGTAGGTATTTTCTATATCTTGTTTACGACCGAGAACGGCATTCTTAATGAAATCATTTATCAGATAACGGGTGAGAAAATCGCTTTCCTGCTGGAGAAGGACTGGTTTCGGACGATGATTGTGTCCCAGTCTATCTGGAAGGAAGTAGGCTGGGGAACGGTGATCTTTCTTGCCGCCCTTGCAGGGGTAGACCTGCAGCAGTATGAAGCCGCACGGATCGACGGAGCCGGACGCTGGCGCCAGCTGTGGCATATCACGCTGCCGGCCATCCGCAGCACGATCATCATTTTGCTTATTCTTCGTTTAGGCAACTTCCTGGACTCGGGCTTCGAGCAAATCTTCCTGATGATCACGCCGACAAACCGGGAAGTGAGTGAAGTATTCGATACGTATGTATACACCAAAGGGATGACGCAGGCACAGTACAGTTACAGCGCAGCCGTCGGATTGTTTAAATCCTTTGTCGGATTGATTCTGGTTCTCGGTTCAAACTGGATGGCCAAGCGATTCGGGGAAGAAGGGGTGTACTAGGAGGATGCCGCGGATACATGTTTTGAAATGACAGGAGGGAATAAACGTGCGTCAAGATCAAACCTGGGGCAATCGCCTGTTTGATATCATTAACCATTCGATTTTATTCATCGTTGCGATCGTGTGTGTTCTTCCATTCGTGTATGTGCTGGCGGTTTCGTTTGCCAGTCCGGCTGAAGTCGCCAAGGGCGGGTTGATTCTATGGCCCAAAGAATGGTCGCTCGTATCGTACCAATATATTTTCTCGTCCGACACACTGCCGCGAAGCTTGCTCGTTTCGATCTATATTACGGTAGTAGGAACGCTGATCAACCTGGCGTTTACATCGCTGATGGCTTACCCGTTGTCCAAGCCTCATCTCCGGGGCAGAAATCCTATCCTGCTCGGCGTATTGATCACGATACTGTTTAGCGGGGGGATGATACCAACGTACTTCGTCGTGAACGGGTTGAATCTGACCAATACGCTGTGGTCCTTGATGATACCAAGTGCCATCAGTGCGTTTAACCTGATCGTGCTGAAGAATTTCTTCCAGCAAATTCCTGACGGGCTGGAGGATTCGGCTAAAATCGATGGCTGCAATGACTTGGGAGTTCTGATTCGAATTGTGCTTCCATTGTCGCTGCCAGCGATGGCCACGTTCGGTTTGTTTTACGCGGTTGCTCACTGGAACACGTTTTTTAATGCCATTCTATACATCAATGATAACGAGAAATGGCCGATTCAGGTCCTGCTTAGGGAAATCGTGATTTTGGCACAGAGCCGGGTAGGGGATTCCAGCTTCGATGAAATGGACGTGCAGCCGTTAACGATTCGTATGGCGGTCATCGTTTTTGCCACCGTGCCCATTCTGCTCGTGTATCCTTTTCTGCAGAAGCATTTTGCGAAAGGCGTCATGTTGGGCTCTGTGAAAGGATAATCGGTTGGATGCGCCTTCTTCCCATAAGAGGGTTTCTATTAAAATGAATATGATGGAGGGTTAAAGATGAAGAAAAGATGGATGACAACCGTGATGGCAATGTTGGCGGGGATGATGGTTGTGACGGCTTGCGGAGACAAAAGCGGCGGGAGCGGGGTCAATGGCGACGGACCTTATCCGCTTACCCTGGTGGTTAATCAGGTTGGGGAAATACCCGACCCGAAAAATCAGATGGAGGAAAAAATACGCGAATACACAAACACAGATCTGCGGATTCAATGGATTCCCTACTCCGCATACGACGAGAAGGTTAACGTCATGGTCGCTTCCAATGAGCTTCCGAAGCTGATCAAGCTGAACTATACGCCAACGACGATCAGCTCGCTCGAAGCGGATCTGTTCTGGGACATCACCGACCAATTGAAAAATTACCCGAATTTGGCCGCGCAGCCGCAGGCCTATTACGACAACATCAGCGTGAACGGAAAAGTGTACGGCATCCCCCTGTTCCGGGACATGGGCCGGGCGATCGTCAGCTACCGCAAGGACTGGCTCGATGCAGCCGGCTTGAAGGAGCCTGTCACCCTGGATGATTGGTATGAAATTATCCGGTACAGCACGGAGGAGGATCCGGATGGCAACGGAAAAAGGGACACCTACGGAATGATGCTCGACAAAGGCTATAACCAGGGTACGGCATCGACCTTGACCCGGCTAGCCGTTTCCCAAGGCGCACCGAATAAATGGGGCATCGACGAGCAAGGCAATTTCTATCCGGAGTTTGTATCCGAGCAGTTCTTCGATGTCATGAAGCTGTTTAGAAGATTATATGAAGAGAAGCTGATTAATCAGGATTTCGCCGTAGTTGATTCCTCCGAGCTCAATAAGGTGTATGAATCGGGCCGCGCGAATATCCGGATCTCCGGCGGTAACGGTCAATCGCTGCAAACCAAGCTGGAGAAGGTTGTCCCGGAAGCGGTTGTCGACGTATCTCCGCTGCAAGGTCCAGAAGGCATTCGCGTTCCGGGGGAAAGCGGAAATACCGGCTTCCTGGCAATCCCGAGATCGACGGTCAAGTCTGAAGAAGAGCTGGCTAAAGTGCTGACCTTCGTTGACAAGCTGCTGGATCCCGAGATGGTCAATGTTATTAATAAAGGCATCGAAGGCGTGCATTACAAAGTCGAAGGAGATTATACCGTAACGATCGATGCGGATAAGGACGCTCAAGAAGTCAAGCCTTATCGCGATACGTTTCCACAACGGGGCGATTTGTACAACATGGAGAAGAAACCGAAAGGAACGGAGCTGTTCAACAAAAACAAACAAATCGTGTATGAGAACGAGAATTACATTGTACCGAATCCGGCGCTTACCCTAAAATCGACGACTTACAATGAACGCGGCGGAGAGCTGGAGCAGATCATCACCGATGCGCAAACCAAGTTCATTATGGGGCAGATTGACGAGGCCGGCTGGAAGGCGGAAGTGGAGAAATGGAGAAAGAGCGGCGGAGATCAAATGGCTGCAGAATATAAAGAATCTAACACGAATCAAAAATAGCAGTCATTGAGAAGCATGTAAACGAGAGACAAAGCTGGCAAGTAAAAGGAAGTGCCTTTGGTGTACTTGGCTGCTTTGTCTCTCACTACTTATATATCTGTATTAATGATCGAAAGAACATTTCACACGGCTGCCTTATAGGCAAATCACTCATTCAACTTATATAGTGAGGCAAATTAGGAGCACTCGGTTCATGGACTGTCCATTTTCGTTCCAATTAGCACGAGATCAAGATGATTCGTTCTAAGCGCGCCAGCCGGCTTGATTTGCAGCACAAGACCATCGCGGGCAAAGCGGCAGGTAAGGATAAACATCTGCTGCTGTTCCAGCAGCTGAATGTGAATCAAGCAAGTCGACGGGTCTGCCCATACTGCAGCGCACGCGGAGAGAAGTCCGAAAAAAGGATCTGGACCGATATGCCAGTCGTTCATGGAGCCTATAACCTTGGAATGACCGGTTTCATCAAAGAAGATGAGCTCACAAGATTGCTCACTGAACGTAAAATGACATCCTGTCCATCCCGGCTCGTTAGCAGTTAGGCGATATTGCTGCCCCGAGACCTGCACGGCTGTACTGGAGATAGAGCTTCCCTCCGGCAGATGGAGCTTCAAGGCGCTCAGACGCTGCTGCATCCGGTCATAACCGGCATCATCTAGGGAGCAGGACTGCTGCATGGAAGAAACCAGATGGGTCCAAACGCAGTCGAGGATTCCTTGGTGCTCATCCCGGTTCAGCATGGTGTTGGCCGTCGAGACAAAAACGGCGTCATGGTCCGGAATGACAAGGACGAATTGCCCGCCTGCGCCGAAAGCGCAGTAGGCTTGACGCCTGGCCCGCCAGAACTGGTATCCGTACCCGCTTCGTCCTTCCAGCAGAATACCGGCACTGGAGTTATCAACGATCTTGGACGTGCTTAACTCTACCCAGCCCTCCGGCAGGATCCGGATTCCGTTCCACAGCCCGTCCTGCAGATAGAGCTGACCGAATTTGGCCAGATCCTCCGTGGTGCAATAGGCTCCGCTGCCGCCCTGGTTAATTCCGAGCGGGCAGGTCTCCCACTCGATATCCTGCATCCCGAGGGGCTGGAACAAGCGGTCATCGAGATAGTCATGCACGGTAGTCCCCGTAACCCGTTGGAGTATGGCGCAGAGCGTATGCGTACCTGTCGTATCGTAGGCAAAGACGGTCCCCGGGGGATGACTCGGTGGCGTATGAAGATACTCGAACACGATATCCCGGGCCTCTTTATTGGTTGATTTTCGGTGGACGGTTTGCATACTCAGCAGATGCCGGATGGTCATATCGGCTGTGTACGGGTGTACGGTCTCCGGCTGCTTATCCGGAAAAAAATGAATGACCTTGTCATCCAGGGAGATCCGTCCTTCACCGATGGCAATGCCGATGGCCGCCGATGTCAAACTCTTGCTGACGGAGAAGATCGGATGCCTTAAATCCTTGTGAAAAGGGGAGTAATAACCTTCGGCAGCCACTTTGCCATGCCGAAGCAGCATAAAGCTGTGCAGATTCATATTCCTTTCCGTCATATCCTCCGTAAAGCGGAGGATGGCGGAAGGAGGAATACCGACCTCCTCCGGGCGGACTCGAGCCAGTGCAGTCATCATCATCAACCTTTCGTTCGATTGAATGTACCGGGAGAGTAGAGCGGAAACCAACGGTCTTGGCCACTGAGCACTTGTTCGATGGTAAACCGTTTAGCCTCAGCCTCAGTGAGCTGCCTGGACCATGCAACCCGCAAGGAAGGAGCTGCTCCGGGGCCGCGGCTGCCGAATTCGGCATAACGGGATGTTTCTTCACGGTCCGGTTGGTTCCAGTTATGCCAGCCCTGCGGATGAACCGAGCCGTCCATCTCGGATCGGATGAACACCACATTGGCATAAGCACGCCAAGGCCGCCCAAGGTATACGTTCTCAACACCGGGAGCTCCCGAGATTTTGCAATCGATAAAGACATAGCCGAACTCCGCTTCCTCCGGCGTATTGGCCGCGGTCAGGTAACCACCGGACCGCTTGCAGTGGATGGTGCACCGGTCGAATACGGCCGTTGCCGGCCCAAATATAAAATCGACATCGCCCTCGATATAACATTCGGCAAAGTAATGACGTCCGCCGGACACATAGAGCGTATCTTGATCCCCTTCGAGTTTTACATACCGAAAGGACACCCGGTCGGCATCGATAAAGGCAGCGACAGCCTGACCCGTGCCAGGACCGGAATCATTGCGGATGGTCAATTGTTCGGCGCTGAAATCATCGGCGCAGATATAGAAGCTTCCACTGCGAAAAGTCCCTAGGGGTTGTCCATCTTCATCCAAGGTGTGGGCGTTATCCGAATAAGTAAGAATCGTTTCTTCAGGTCCTGCACCGATCATACGGATGGCTGGTTTCGATGAAGGAATGTTGATTTTTTCAGGATAAACACCTTTTTTAATTTCGATGATGACAAGACAATCGGACTGTTCAGGAATCGAGTCGATTGCAGATTGCACCGTCACGAAGTCGCCTTGCCCGCTGGGATCTACTGTGATTTTCATCGATGAACACGCTCCTCTATGGATTTTATATCTATGTTATCGAATTGCAGATTCCAATAAAAACATCTCCGATGTTTAAATCGAGTCATTCTTTGCCTTTTTTGCCGGATTTGAAAAAAACAGCTTCTTAGACTTGTTTTCTAGAGGGAAGGAAGACTCTGAAACAGAGCATAAAATGCAAAATATGCGGATGATTCAGCATCAAATCCGGAATTTTTATCGTTTATGTTTCTTTATAATGAGCTTGAGATTAAAACTTCCAAGGATATTGAGGTGAGGCGGTTTTGAAGCAAGAGAACAAATGGTCCGTCCGGACGGTGGAAACCATTCTCAGTCAAACGGACAGCGAGGGGCTTCACCCGGATATTGCCCGCCGGTGGGCGTATGTTCCCGGGATGATGCTCATGGCGATCGCCCGTACAGGGGATTTTTATAACAAGGACGATTATTTTGATTTCATGAAGCGGCATATGGATCTGTTTGTCCAGGCCGATGGGGACATTCGAGGGTACAGGATCGAAGAATATAATCTGGACCAGATCAACCAGGGAAAAAATTTGTTTGCGCTAGGTGCCAGATTTCATGACTCCCGTTATGAAAAGGCTTCCCATACGCTGGCCGCCCAGCTGATCAGCCAGCCCAGAACGACGGACGGCGGATTTTGGCACAAAAAAGTATACCCGTTTCAGATGTGGCTGGATGGGCTCTATATGTCTTCGCCATTTCTGGCACAGTATGCCAAAACTTATAACCGGCCTGAACTGTTCGACGAGGTAGCTCACCAGCTTCTGCTTGTGGAGCGTAGAACCCGGGATCCCAAGACGGGCCTGCTCTATCACGGATGGGATGAAGCGAAGGAACAGGTATGGGCCGACCCGGAAAGCGGGCGCTCCCCGCATTTTTGGAGCCGGGCCTTGGGCTGGTATGCGATGGCGCTTGTGGACAGTCTTGAGTTTTTTCCGGTGGATCATCCGAAGCGAGGTACGATCATTGGCATATTCGAACGCCTAAGCCGAGCGCTGGCACGTTATCAGGAGAAAGAGAGCGGGCTGTGGTTCCAGGTGCTCGACCAGGGCTTCCGGGAAGGCAATTATCTTGAAACCTCCGGCTCCTCCATGTTTATTTACGCTTTGGCCAAGGGTGCTCGGCTCCAGTATCTGGAACAGCCTTCAAGACCTGTTGCGGAGCGGGCTTACGAAGGTTTGATTCAGCGGTTTGTTGAGGCTGGCGAAACCGGCGTGCAGCTTCATTCCATATGTCATGGAGCGGGGCTCAGCGATGACCGCAACGGCTCGTATGAATATTACATCAGTGAACAAGTGGTGTCCGACGCCCAGATTGGCGTAGCGCCTTTCATCCTTGCCAGTCTGGAAATGGAGCGGTTAGCAGATTCGTGATAGGAGGAGGAACTAAAGGATGCACTCATCGTCAACGCAGCATGCATTACAGAACAAACCATGGTTGTCGGATCAGGGAGACGGGACGTTTGTGAACCCGGTGCTTCATGCGGATTATTCGGATCCGGATGTGATTCGGGTCGGGGAAGATTTCTATATGACGGCCTCCAGCTTCGGTCATCTGCCGGGACTGCCGATTCTGCACTCGAAGGATTTGATTAACTGGAGGATTATTAATCATGTGCTGCCCCGGATGGAGCTGCCGGGTTATGACGTCCCTCAGCATGGGAACGGCGTCTGGGCTCCGGCCCTTCGGTTCCATGACGGCAAGTACTGGGTGTTTTATGGAGATCCGGATGTCGGCATCATGATGAGCACATCAAGGGACCCGGCAGGCAGCTGGACGCCTCTGCATCTGGTTCAAGAAGGGAAAGGCCTGATCGACCCGTGCCCGTTCTGGGACGATGACGGCCAGGCCTACCTGGTTCACGCGTTTGCCAAAAGCAGATGCGGCATCAAGCATCTATTAAGGATGTGCCGGATGTCCCCGGACGGAAAGCGCCTCTTGGATGAAGGTCAGATTGTCTTCGACGGGACCGAACGTCATCCTACGATGGAAGGGCCGAAGATGTATAAACGAAATGGTTATTACTATATTTTTGCGCCTGCCGGGGGAGTATCAACGGGGTGGCAGACCGTGCTTCGGTCAACCTCGGTCTTTGGCCCCTATGAGGAAAAAATCGTATTGCATCAAGGCGATAGCCCGATTAACGGCCCGCATCAGGGCGGCTGGGTAGAGCTGGATTCGGGCGAATCCTGGTTTATGCATTTTCAAGACAAAGGGGCCTACGGAAGAATTGTTCATCTGCAGCCGATACGCTGGGTGGATGATTGGCCGGAGATGGGTGCCGATACGAATGGAGACGGGATCGGCGAACCGGTTCTGCGTTATCCGAAGCCAAACGTAGGCGGGGAATACAGGATTGAGGCACCAGACGATTCAGACGAGTTCGAAGACGCTCAGCTTGGCCTGCAGTGGCAGTGGCAGGCCAATCCGAATCCGGCCTGGTATGCATTTGAGAAGGAAAGCCATTTGCGATTATTCGCCTTCCCGGTGCCGGAGAACCAGCCTTCGCGCACGATCTACGATGCTCCTCACTTGCTGATGCAGAAATTCCCGGCGGAAGTATTTCATGCGGAAGCCAAACTGGATGGAACGGCACTAAAGCCTGGTGAGCGGGCAGGCTTTATCGTATTCGGACGAACATTCGCTTATGCGGCGGTTCGCATGAAGGCGGACGGCTCCGGCATGGAAATCATCCAGGCCCAAGGGAACGGCTCGGAGGAGAATGTGGTGTGGTCCGACGGATTGGATGAAGGGGAGGTAACGATTCGGGTGACCGTTCATCCCGGTGCTCAATGCCGCTTCTATTTTGCTTCTGCCGACGGTCCTTTCTTGCCATGCGGAGATAGGGAGTTCTTAGCCGAAAAGGGTCACTGGGTCGGTGCCAAGGTCGGATTGTTCGCGGCAAGTACGGAAGAACAAGCGGATAGAGGGTATGCGGATATCGACTGGTTTAGAGTTGGAAGAGGAGAGATATAGAAAGAGAAAGATTACGGGGCTGCTCCAAGACGGCAACAACGTTGGAACAGCCCCGATTCTATCCATGACGCTTGCGGTATTGAAGAGGCGTGGTCCCCGCGATTTTTTTGAAGGTTTTATTAAAGTGGGCAATATGCTCAAATCCGGCTTGCTCGGAGATGAATTGTACGGATTCTCTGCTGTTCACGAGCATTTTCTGTGCTTCGCGAATTCGTACCACCTGCAGGTATTCGCGAAAGTGAAAGCCTGTCAGCTTGGTGAACACTCTGCTGAGATAGGAAGGGCTGATGTAAAACTGCTTGGCGACCTGCTCCAGCGTAAGCCTTTCATGATAATTGGATTTGATATATTGGGCAATTTCTGAAATTTTCTGGTGCATCGGATGCTCATATTCATGGGTTTGGAATTGAAGCATGGTCTCGATCCGATGAAGGCGGATAAGCAGCTCGTTCATCCATGCGCGAACCAATGAGCTGTAGTGAGTCTGCTTCGTTTGGCATTCTGCGAGCATCGAGAGGAGCAGCCGTTCGATTTCGGGCTGATGCTTCAGCGGAATGCGAACGAGTCTGGACGTCCCGTGATCGAGCAGCTTGGCGACGCCGGCATCGCTTTGTTCGATGAAGCTTCTGGAGAAGCTGATCAGCACCCGCTCGAAGGTCAGTTTATCGGAGCTTGCCGTTGAGTGGAGATCATGCGGGTTCACGATCATCATGTCCCCTTTTTTGACGGTAAACACGTTATCGTCCATAAAGTAGACCCGCTCACCGTTAAGCAAGTAATACAGCTCAAAGTAGGGATGTTCATGCGGACGGGGCATGCTGCTGGAACCGTTTCGCGACATGTATTGGATGGAGAAATCATGATCTCCGATGTGGTACTTGGGCTGCAGCCGGTCATTCATTCCTCATTAACTCCTTAGTTCGCATGGTTGGATTACCACCGATTGTGATCGTAGAAAATTATATATCATGCCTGCAGCCGATCTTCAAGGGCTTTGAACGCAATCGGCAGCAATTTTTAAAATGAAAGTATGAGTTTTCAGAGGAACTGAAGCTTTCTTTAATCTCGGATGGAATTGGGGTGCCGATGGAACGCCATGGCCATATCATCGAAATGGCTACCGAAACAGGAGGAAGGTATATCGTCCTGCCGGTATAAATCGAATAAGCAATCTTACAAATACGGAGGTACACATGATCAAACAAACAAAAGAAGCGATATGTCCTGACTTGCCTGTGATCCCGGAGTATACCGTAACGATTACGGACTATGGCGCCGTTGGAGACGGCGTATATGACAACACCCAGGCATTTCATCAAGCGATTGAAGCCTGCGCTAAGGCAGGAGGGGGGAAGGTGGTCATCCCTCCCGGGATCTGGCACACCGGTCCGTTGTCCCTGCAGAGCCGGATTGAGCTTCACACCTCTGCCGGTGCGCTTGTTGTGTTCAGCAAGCAATTCGAAGCTTATCCGATCCGGATGTCCACCTATGAGGGCAGACAGATGTTTCGCTGCCAGTCTCCGCTCGATGGAGAAGGGCTGGAGGATATCGCGATCACTGGCAGCGGTATTTTTGACGGGAGCGGCGAAGCCTGGAGGCCCGTTAAGCAAGGGAAGCTGACGGAAAGCCAGTGGGACTGTTTAATTCACTCCGGCGGCGTTGTGGATGACGAGGGACTGTGGTGGCCTACGCCGGCAGCTCGGGACGGTGAGGAAACCCTGGCTCGGATCGAACAGTCAGGCAGCGAGGATCCACATGACTATGCTCCTGTGAGAGATTACCTGAGGCCTAATCTGCTCAGCTTGAGAAAATGCAAACGGATCCTTCTCAGCGGCCCGACCTTTCAAAACTCCGCAGCCTGGTGCCTGCATCCTTGGGCATCAGAACAGATCACCATTCAGAACATTACCGTCCGCAATCCATGGTATGCCCAGAACGGGGACGGTCTGGACATCGATTCGTGCAAATACGTGACCGTGGAAAACAGCTCGTTTGATGTAGGAGATGATGCGATTTGTCTGAAGTCCGGCAAAAATGAAGCCGGGCGCCTGCTGGGAAAGCCGAGTGAGCGGATCAGCATCCGGAACTGCACCGTTTATCACGGCCACGGCGGCATCGTGGTCGGCAGTGAAATGTCCGGAGGCATCAAGGATGTATACGTATCCGATTGCACCTTCATCGGCACCGATATCGGCATTCGTTTTAAAAGCTGCCGCGGTCGCGGCGGCGTGGTCGAGAACATCTTCATTGAACGGATTCGGATGCGGGATATCGACGGGGATGCGATCTCCTTCAATTTATATTACGAAGGTATAGCCGGCTCCGGCGAGTATCAAACGGAAGTGATGCTGCCCGTTACCGAGGAAACCCCCGTGTTCCAGAATATTGTCATTCAGGATATTGTGTGCAGCGGCGCGCACACTGCGCTGCTCATCAACGGCTTGCCGGAGATGCCGGTGGAGAACTTGACGGTGAAGAGGTCGGCCATCACAAGTCGGGAAGGCATTGTATGCCGAAATGGAAAGAACCTCAGCATTCAGGACATCGTCCTTCGTAATCAGGAAAATCAGCTGCTTCTCTTTCACCAAAGCCGAAATGTTCAGGTGGCGAATGTCAGCGGAGAAGGGGGCTCACAAGATGACCGCCTGCTGGTGGTGACCGGGGAACGGTCCAGGCAAATCGAATGCTCGGGGCTGAAGGCCGATAAGGCTAGGCAGATTATGATTTCTTCTGAAGTGGAGCCGGAGGAGGTCGTGATCAAGTAGCTTTGCTGTTGGATTCAATAAGGCTTAGAAAGGAGGTGATCGAATTATAACCGTTGCAAGCATCTCAAAATGATAAGGAGGTACGCAATTGAAAGCAGCAAAATGGTTAAAGCAAATGCTTGTCCTCACCATGCTGTTTACAAGTTTTTCCGGCGGAGCCGCTTATGCTGAGGAAAGCCCTGAAACCGTAACCCCGTCCAATTCCTCGCGAACGCCGGCATTTCCGGGTGCCGAAGGCGGTGGAAAGTATACGACCGGCGGCCGGGGCGGCGACGTGTACGAGGTAACGACGCTGGCTGACTCGGGTCCGGGATCGCTGCGTGACGCGGTCAGTACTGGAAACCGGACCGTTGTATTTAAAGTCGGCGGTGTTATCGAGCTGAGATCTCCCCTTAAGATTCTCGGAGACAATTTGACGATTGCCGGCCAAACGGCGCCGGGCGATGGAATTACGGTCGTCGGGTATCCAACGTCCTTTGATGGAAACAACCTGATCATCCGTTACATGCGATTCCGGCTGGGCGATATGAATGAAACGGAAGCAGACTCTTTTGGCGGGCGGTACAAGAAAGATATTATCATCGACCACTCCTCGTTCAGCTGGTCCGTCGACGAAGTGCTCAGCCCTTACGGCAACGAAAATGTCACCGTACAATGGTCGATCATAGCAGACGCCATGCATATTAGCCGGCATGTCAAAGGCAGACACGGCTACGGCGGGATATGGGGCGGCAAGAACACCAGCTTTCATCATAATTTGATCGCCCACAACTCCAGCCGCAACCCGGCGTTTGACAGCACGGCAGGCAATTCCCATGATTTCCGCAATAACGTTGTTTACAACTGGGGATTCTTTGCTTCGTACGGAGGCAAAGGCGCGGTTACCAATATGATCAACAATTATTACAAGCCCGGACCTGAAACGGAAGTGGTTCGGTTTATGAATGCGGAGAGCACCGGGAGCTACTATATTGACGGCAACGTTATGGACGGCTATCCGAAATATACTCAGGATAACTGGTCCGGCGTTCATAAGTATCCGGATTACGTGAAGCTGGAAACTCCCGCTTCCTTTGCCAATCCACTGCCGACCGAATCCGCCGAAGAGGCTTATGCAGCGGTTATGCAAAGCGCCGGAGCCACCCTGCCGAAACGGGATGCCGTCGATGCCAGAATCATCCATGACGTTATTCACCGAACCGGCATGCATATCAACTCTCAGAATGAAGTAGGCGGATATCCGCTAGTAGAGATGGTTAGATCCACGTTAGAAGATGATGATCATGATGGTATGCCGAATGATTGGGAGATCGCTCGCGGGCTGGACCCGAGAGATCCGAGTGACCGCAATCTGGCCAATGAGGAAGGATACACGAATCTGGAGCTGTATTTGAATTCCCTTACGGGAAACGGATCAGCTAATCCCTCTGCAGTCATTACATCT
Source organism: Paenibacillus sp. LC231 (assembly GCF_001860525.1). NCBI lineage: Bacteria > Bacillati > Bacillota > Bacilli > Caryophanales > Paenibacillaceae > Paenibacillus > Paenibacillus sp. LC231. Next base: position 59,072 of record NZ_JFOM01000022.1, read on the forward strand.
CCGGCGAACAACACGGTGGTCAAAGCCGGATCGAACGTGACGATTGAAGCGTCCGTTTCGGATGAAGACGGAAGCGTATCGAAGGTCGAGTTTTACCGGAACGGAGAGAAGGTTGGAGAGGATGACAGCATGCCGTTCCGCTATGAGTGGACGGACGCTGCGGACGGTACCCATTATTGGACCGCAAAAGCGATCGACGATACGGGAACGATGGCGTTCTCGACGAGCGTGGTCGTTCATGCGAACACCGAAGGGAGCATCAAGCCTTGGAAGTCGGCAGATATAGGCAGTCCGGGAATACCGGGACACACCCAGCTTGGTGACACCCTCGGCGAAGTGACCGTCAAGGCAACAGGAGATATCGGCGGCACGAAGGACGTCTTTCATTTTGCCTATCAGGAGATCGAGGGGGACGCTGAAATTGTGGCCCGGGTTGAAAGCATTACCCCTACGAATGAGGAAGCGGAAGCGGGCATCATGTTCCGCGAGAGTCTGAAGGAGGATGCTCCATTCGTTTCCCTGGTCGTCCCTTATATTCGTACAGGGAAAAGAGGTGTTACCCTTAGTCGAGCCGAGGAGGGCGGAGAGGTTGCGAGAATTCAGCCGGAGCAGGAATTTCAGTTGCCTTATTGGATCAAGCTTGTCCGTAAGGATAACCAATTCACATCAATGATCTCTCAAGATGGAACCAGCTGGACCACGGTCGGAAACGTCCAAGTCGATTTGCCTAAGCAAGCCTATGTCGGCCTCGTGGCGGATGCGGGAAAAGTGAACAATGAGACATGGAAATACAATACCTCGACATTTACCAACATCAATATATCGGCAGATACAGGCAGCGGCCCGAAAACCGTATATTATGTGAACGATGATTTTGAAAACCTTGAAGCTGGCTCCGTACCTGACGGATATGGAGTGATCCCGCAGCCTCAGGATGCGGATCATACTGTAACCGTGGAGGAAGTCCCCGTCAATTCTACGGGCAACGATTCGGAAAAGGCGCTGAAGGTATACGATAATGCTGTTGGCAGCACAGGGTTTACCATCAACTTCCCGAGGCAGGCAGGCACGGTCGTTGTCGAGACGGATTTCATGTCACCGGCCATGCCCGGCACTTCGGTGCTGTTTCATATCAAGGATGCAGAAGGTACCAAGACGCCGATTGCTCTTGAGGTGCGCAAGCCTCAGCTACCGATTCAGGAGGATGCGTACGCCCTGGTTTACAAGAACAAAAATGGCCAAGATGTTAAGCTGACCGGCCTCCCGGCCGCCAACCGCTGGTACAATCTGAAGGTCATTGCCAATGCGGCCGCCAACACCATGGATATTTACGTGGACAACGTGCTCGCAGCGGGGGGGGTTGAGCTTAGGGACGATATGCGGACGTTAGGACTGGGAAGCGCCTTGTTCGGCAGAACGCCCGGAACTGGCAAAGGAACCTACTACTTCGACAACATCAAGGTATACGTGGAACCGGCAGCCGCACCTAAAGGACTACGGGCGATCCCTGGGAACGGGAAGGTTCAACTGGATTGGGATAACGCAAAAGGTGCTTTATCATATTCCGTCAAAAGAAGCACCGCAAACGGGGGGCCGTACGAGGCCGTGGCATCAGATCTGAGTGCTTCCAATCCATCGTATACGGATACAAGCGTAATCAACGAAACCACTTATTATTATGTGGTTACCGCCGTGAGTGATTTAGGAGAAAGCGATCCCTCGAACCAAGTGCGTGTCACGCCATCGGTGAACGCCGTGAAGCCGCAAGCCCCGACGGAGCTCACGGGACTTAGCCGCAACACCCAGGCTGATCTCACCTGGCAGCCGGTGGAGCATGCGGTCACCTATACGGTGAAGCGAAGTGAAAGTCAGGAAGGGCCTTATATTGAGGCAGGACGCGTAGAAGAGCCCTTCTATAGAGATACGGGGCTTGTAAACGGTAAAGTCTACTATTATACGGTAACTGCGACTAGCGTTGCCGGCGAAAGCGAGGCGACGGACCCGGTCGAGGCCCGCCCGGTGGCGCCGCTAGAGTCGCCAGCGGATGTTAAAGCGAGTGCCGGTGATGCATCGGCTGTAATCTCGTGGAATGCCTCACCCGAAGCTTCGAGTTATCAGATCAAGCGAAGCACCGTTCACGGCGGCCCTTACACGGTCATTGCCGATCAAGTAAAGGATGTCAGCTATGAGGATAGCGGCTTGGAGAACGGGACGGCCTACTATTATGTCGTTTCCGCACATAACGGCACCGCCTCCAGCGCGAATTCTGAAGCGGTTCGGGTCATTCCATTCCCAGCGAATACCACGCCGCCTCCGGGTGATCTTCGACTAAACCCGGCCAAAGACCACGTTAAGCTCTCCTGGTCAGCCGTAGAAGGAGCAGCTTCTTACCAAATCAGAAGGTCGGAATCAAGAAGCGAAGCAGGAAGTATCATCGCCTCTGATTGGCGGCAGCCCGGATTTATCGATACGGATGTCGTTACCGGCAAAACCTATTATTATTCGGTCCAGTCGGTGAACGAGAACGGACCGGGAGCCGGAAGCGACCCTCAAGGAGCAACGCCTGCTTTCGTCATCGTCGTGGCGAAAGACGGCACAGGCATGTTTACCAGCGTTCAAGCCGCGGTGGACTCCATCCCGGAGGGCAATACGGACCGAACGATAATCTATATCCGTAATGGCATCTATGAGGAACAAGTCACTGTTCCGAAAACGAAGCATGCCGTGAGTTTTATCGGCGAGAGCAAGGAAGAGACGGTGATCACCTACACCGGTATTACCGGTACCGGATTCAATGAACGTGCCACCGCCGTCGAATCCGATGATTTTACCGCCGAGAACATCACGTTTGCGAATGGAGCGGGTCCTCAAGGTCCGGCGCCCGCAATCGATCTGAGGGGAGATCGGGCCTATTTCAACCATGTCCGCATGCTCGGATATCAGGACACGTTTTTTGTGAACAATGCCGGGAAACGGGTGTACGTGAAGAATAGCTATATTGAAGGAGCGGTGGATTTTATCTACGGACCAGGAATCGCCGTGTTTGACCAGAGCGTCATTCACAATGTCCGTTCAGGCGGATATATAACCGCTGCCAGCACGCCGGAAAATCAGCCCTACGGATATTTGTTCCTCAACAGTAAGATTACAGGAACGGAAGGAATCGAAGATGTCTACCTTGGACGTCCATGGAGACCCTTTGCCCATGTGCTGTTCATGAACACGGAAATGGAAGGAATCGTGCACGATAAAGGCTGGCATAACTGGGGACGACCGGATAACGAGAAAACCGCCAAATACTATGAATATAGCAATACCGGACCTGGTGCGGCAGCCGAAGCCCGCGCGAATTGGTCGAAGCAGCTCACGCCGGAGGAAGCGAATCTGTACACGATTCCAATGATGTTGAAGGGATCGGATGGTTGGGATCCGACCATGATGCCGGTTCTTCCGCAGCCTTACGGGGAAGAAGACGATACACCTCCGCACACATCGTCCAAAATAACACCGGAAACACCTAACGGCCTGAACGGCTGGTATACGGTGCCGGTTACTGTTGAATTGAGTGCGGAAGACGACGGTTCAACTGTTACCGAAACCGTCTACAGTTTAGACGGTACCACCTGGATTCCGTACTCGGGGCCGATCGTTCTGGACCGGGAAGCGGCCGCGGCTGCGATATACTATCGCTCCGTCAACGCTGCAGGTCTTGAGGAAAGCATCCAATCCATTGTATTGAACATGGATCTGTCCCCACCGGAAATTCACGTAGAAACACCGGCACAGGAGGGAGGATGGAATGTCTCCAGGGATTGGACGCCGATCATTGAAATGAGCGATTCCGTTTCCGGCGTCGACGACAGCCGGACGGCTATCAAGCTGGACGGTAATCCCGTTCAATCCGGTGAAGCCATCCCGCTGTATCAGCTTCCGCTCGGAAGTCATGTCTTAACCGTTGAAGGAGCAGATCTTGCGGGCAATACGGCAGTTGCTGAGATTGAATTTCAGACGGTGACGAGCACCGGCGATATGATCGCTTTGATCGAACGGTTCCTGAGCAGCGGAGAGATTGGGAATGCCGGTATCGCCAATAGTTTGACGAAGAAGCTGGAGAAGGGGAATATGGGCAGCTTTGAGAACGAAGTCCGGGCACAGCGGGGCAAACATCTGTCGGAACTGGCGGCGGACATCCTGCTGCGGCATGCCGAGGCATTAAGGGAAGAGATTATATAAGTTCTAAAGCCCTCAAAATTTGAATCAAGCTGGATATCATGATGCTTCTAGTCCAGAATCCACAAAACAGGGATGGTGAGATCCCTGTTTTGTGTTGCTCTGGCTCCCGTAGTTCTCGGATCCTGAACGTTCACATAGTGTTCCATTTCAGTATGACTGCAATCACATGTACGGAGACAGGAGTTTCATATACTTGGGTTGTAAGAGTGAAATAGTTCACAAAGACGGGATTTAGTCTAAGGAGGTTTGACTATGAGTTCATTCACGCTTCAGAGCCAGGTATCCGATATTGTTACATCCATCCCGCAAACGGCGGATTTATTCCGATCACTCCGGATTGATTTTTGTTGTGGAGGGCAGGTGCCACTGGAAGAAGCGGCTAAACAGCGTAATTTGGAACCTGCCGCCGTACTGGAGAAGGTTCAATCCCTGGAGAACAAGTTTGCCGACTATCAGGAAAGCCGTCCGGCTTCACTGAAGGAATCCGAATTGATTGAATACATCCAGCATAAACATCATGCCTTCTTGCGGGATGAATTACCTGCTTTAACGCCGTATGTGACGAAGTTGGCCCGTGTACATGGGGAGCATCATCCCGAGCTTCTCCGGGTGCAGGAGCTTTTCTCGGATCTGAAAAACGAACTGCTGGATCATACGAAGGATGAGGACGAGCATGTATTCCCGCTTATCTTGAAATTTGTTGCAGAGCCTAACCACCAAGCTGCAGCGGAGCTTAAACTGCATGTGTCTGAGCTGGAAGATGAACATGCTCACGCCGGCAGATTGCTTCAAGAGCTAAGGGATGTAACCGCTGATTTCGAACTTCCCTCGGATGCCTGCGGCACGTATCGGCTGGTCTATCAACGGTTGGCCATGCTTGAAAAGGACACCTTCGAGCATATCCATCTGGAAAACAACATATTGTTTGAGCGGATTCGACAAGCGGTATAACGTTGGTTAGAACCCCTTCTAAGCTGGGTGAGGAATTGCTCGGATGACTATCGAACGTGTAAAATAACGCCCTAACAATAACGCCCTAACCTTATGGTTAGGGCGTTATTGTTAGAGCGTGATTAGCGTGCAGACTCCTTCCCCGGGAGGGAGAAGAGATCAAATAAAATTCACTTAACTATTCCCTGTATTCAGTCGATAAATATATCAGTTGGAATTATTCGACACAGGAGGGTTCATATGGATTATTCGAAATTGGGAAAACAATTCATAGGCGGGGTATGGCGAGACGGTAAAAGCGGTAAAACGCTGCCTGACATCAATCCATATAATGATGAGGTCATTACCGCTTTTCAAATCGCGAGCGTTGCAGACATTGATGATGCCTATCAGGCTGCCTATCAAGCTAAGCTGGAATGGGACAAAATTAACCCTTACCGTAAACGCGACATCCTAGAAAATGCTGTTCAATATATTGAGTCGCATGAGGAAGATATTACGTCCATTATCGTTCAGGAGCTGGGCGGAACGCGTCTGAAGGCGGCATTCGAGATCGGTCTTGTGAAAAATATGATTAAGGAAGCGGCTACGTTCCCCCTTAGAATGGAGGGGAAGATTTTACCTTCCACTGAAGATGGCAAGGAGAACCGACTGTATCGGATCCCGGCTGGCGTGGTTGGGGTTATCAGTCCATTTAACTTTCCTTTCTTCTTGTCCATGAAGTCCGTCGCCCCGGCATTAGGTGCCGGCAACGGCGTCGTGCTGAAGCCGCATGAGGATTCACCGATTACGGGTGGAACGCTGATCGGCAAGATTTTCGAAGAAGCGGGTATACCGAAGGGCCTGTTGAATGTAGTGGTGACAGATATCAAGGAGATTGGCGATGCGTTCGTGGAGCATCCGATTCCGAGAATCATTTCTTTCACGGGTTCGACCAAGGTTGGAAGCCATATTGGTCAGTTGGCCGTCAAGCACTTCAAAAAGCCGCTGCTGGAGCTCGGCGGGAACAGCGCGTTCATTATACTGGAAGATGCTGATATCGATTATGCGGTACAAGCGGCAACGTTCAGCAGATTCACGCATCAAGGCCAGATCTGTATGTCGGCCAACAGGATTCTTGTACAGAAGCCGATCTATCAGGAATTTGCAGATAAATATAAAGAGAAGGTCTCTACCCTTACAACAGGTGATCCGAGCGATCCGCAGACCATTATCGGGCCCGTCATCAACCATCGGCAGGCAGAAACACTGGAGAAGCTGATTGAGAAGGGCATTGAGCAAGGTGCAGTTCCCCTGGTGCGAGGGAATATCACCGGCAGAATGGTGGAGCCTACCGTCCTCGTTAATGTCAAACCGGATATGGAGGTAGCGCAAGAGGAGTTGTTCGGCCCGGTTGTGTGCATCATCCCGTTCGAAACGGAAGAGGAAGGCATTGCAATTGCAAACAATACACGTTTTGGGCTCAGCGGTGCAATTCACACCTCCAATCTTGAACGCGGGGTAGAACTGGCGAAGAAGGTCCATACAGGAATGATACATGTGAACGATGTCACGATTAACGACGAACCGATTGTAGCATTTGGCGGAGAGAAGCAGTCGGGGTTGGGTCGTCTGAATGGGGAATGGAGCCTGGATGAATTTACGACCATGAAGTGGATATCGGTTCATTACGGACAAAGGAAATTCCCGTATTAAGGGTTGGGGGAGATAGGCATGAATAATGTGACTGAAGAGCAAACACAGCATGAGCTGATCAGCGCCTTTGTAAAGGTGGCTCCATTGCTGAAAAGTCTTACGAATGATGACATCACGATTGGCATTTATGATACGGAGAAGCTTATCATCAACATTCCGGGAAGAACCTTTTCGCTGAATGTCAAGCCTGGGGACCCGCTAGTGGAGGGGGACATCGTAACCGATGCCATCCGCAATAATAAAGCTTTATCGGCTGTCGTTCCGAAAGAGCTGTTTGGATTTCCGCTAGCTGCACGCGCGATCCCGCTTCACGACGAACAAGGCAGGGTTATCGGCGGTGTAGGCATGGGGACAAGTCTTGAAAAAGCGAATGCGCTGTTTGAGATGGCCGAGAGTTTTTCGGCAATTGTTGAACAGACCACAGCGTCCATTGAAGACATCAGCCAATCGATTGCTCACCTGACCGAACGTGTAACCGATGTAACGAATCAAATGACGGATGTCAGCTCCAGCGCGCAGCAGATTGGAAAGATTTCCAGCGTTGTTAAGGAGATTTCGGATCAGAGCAATATGTTAGGTCTTAATGCTTCTATCGAAGCGGCAAGAGCTGGGGAAGTCGGGAGGGGGTTCTCGGTCGTTGCCGATGAGATTCGGAAGTTGGCGACAAGCTCCAAAGAGAACGTGGATCAAATTAATGGCATTACGAAGAATATTCAGGAATTTTTGCAGCGCTTAAATCATGCTTTTTCCGATATCCACACGCTTACCGATACCCAGTCAAGGGCGATTCAGGAATTCTCTGCAACGATCCATGAGATTAGTATCAAAGCAGAGGAGTTAGCGCAGGTAGCTGAAGAAAGCCTGTATGCAAAAGAAAACAAGCAATAGAAACTCAGAATACTCTGTGTAACTTAATTTTATACAGGCCGATAGAGCAGAAAAGAGCAGAAATACACCTATGATGTATTTCTGCTTTTTATTCGATATGCTGTGGCAATGCACCATGATGCCGATGAACTCTCCGTCGTGATCTTCAAAAGATATCCGGTTCATATCTAATGTTGATATGCTTTTTAAGCTAATCGCTAGGGTATTTTCGCTTCGCTGCTTGGTTTATTATTATATAATGGGTAATTTTGAAAGCGGTAACATTCGACGTGACAAAGATCCGTATAGGTCCACGAATCCATTTGAAGAAAGGTACAGTGAAGAGGATGACAAAGACAAGCAAAGCCATATTGTTTCAAGGTGACTCCATAACGGACGGGAAGTGGGGGCGCGACAACGATCTTAATCATATTCATGGACATGGCTACGTATATCTTATTGCCGCTGAGCTGGGCTATGCACTAGCGGAAAGCCAGCCACAGTTCATCAATCGAGGGATCAGCGGCCATCGCGTCTCGGATTTGTACGCGCGTTGGAATGAAGATGCGATTAGCCTGCGACCTGACCTGATCAGTATGTTGGTTGGCGTTAACGACGCAGGTCGGATCATCGAAGGCTCGCCAAGCGGAGCTACCGACAGGTTCGAAAAAGCATATCGTCACATACTGGAGGAAACGAAAGAAGTGCTTCCACAGACGGGACTGGTTTTATGTGAGCCATTCGTACTGAAAACGGGCGCCACCGTGCAGAATTGGGACAAATGGCGTCAACGGCTGGATGAATATAGCCTAGTTGTCCGGCAATTGGCTCAAGAGTTTGAAACGCTGTTTGTCCCTCTGCAAGAAGCGTTTGATCATGCGGCAAAACGAGCAGGCGCAGAGTATTGGATATGGGATGGCATTCATCCCACGACAGCCGGGCATCAATTGATTTCACGTGAATGGCTGAGGGTCGTGCAGAATAGTCCATTCGCTATAAGTTGAACAGATACATAAAGTAACTCGCTCGAAAGTTCACAGATAATCAAGTCAGTCATGTTCTTGTGCTGGTTGCACCTTATGATTTTAAAAAAATCGACTTTGATGATCCCGGCCGGTTCGAAGCCTGGCTGTGTGCTCAAGATTGGATCAGCTATAGATCATACGCAGATTATGGAGGGAACACTTCAAGAAAAGACACATATGCGAATCATGCACGTTCTGCCGAATCTTCATTCCATATTAGCCGCCACAGAACACGGTTCGGGAATAAGTGTCCGATATTTAATGAACATTGTTTTTTATCTGGCTAAGTGATAGATCGACTAAGCCATCTTCTATGATCCCTCTATGGGATGGGTATAATGTTGAAGCTCATCCCAATGAGGCGTAGCTATGTTCGCGCGTATCTTCAAATGATCAAAAGCTTGGTGTAACGCAGTCATCTCGTTTGATGACACAGCCTTATCACTCAGCAGGATTTTGCCAATCGGGGTTGACAACATTATCTTCAACAGGATGTAGAACAGCTTTCTTTTGTTGCGTGCGAATTGCTTTTGAGCGGCAGGTGAAACCGTATAGCCGTTTTTCTCCAATACTTGATGCCCCTCATCTACCGCATGAATGACCAGATTAAGAAGCTTCTTGTCTTTTGCGGCTCTGCGCAAATTACCGTTATATGAAGAAGCTATGGAATTCAAAGGCAAGATCATAACGAAATGACTTTTCAGCCACTCATCCATATTTGTAATGTAAGTCCATTTATATTTGGTGTTAACCAAAGCTTGATCGATCACTGAGCGCCATGACAGATCCACTCCTAAACCACCGATCGTTATGTTGGTTCTTGGGCCGCGCACGCTAATGATCCGGCCATTCTCCCTCCAGCCGGCAATCGACTGAAAAGCGAACGCAACCTGTTTCGCTACCGGACTATGGGTTTGCAAATACTTCTCCATTTCCCCAGGGCTTGCATTGTTACCCATTATAACGATATGGCAGCTATGATTCGCCGCAAGGGCAGGCAGCACAGCCTCGAAATCCGGATATTTCATTACAACAAAAATAAGGTCATAAACATCGTCCGGCTGTAGTTCTCGGATGACCCTTACTTGATTAACCGTGGTTTGAAACTGAAAATAATGCCGAATGACATTGCCGTTCTTTTCCAACTCCTCTGCTCGTCGTCCTCTTGCCAGCATCGTGACGTTGTGCCCTCCACGCACCAGCTCGTGGGCTAAATAACTGCCCAGAACCCCTGCGCCGTAAACTAATATTCTCATCGTGGGTCCCTCCATTGTGGGTTAAACGATTGGATCAAACCATGTTTGCTCAAGCGCATCCCTTGTCTCTTTAACAAAGTTTTTAAATATTCGTTCCGAAATTTAAAAACCACAGCTTGATTCTATATGGACATCAACCAGGATGTCAATAAGTTTTTAAATATTGACTGTGAAATTTAAAAACTATTCGCATTATGTTAAACTACTTGTAGTGATGAACACGGGAAGTGAGTGAAGAGTGATGAATAAATTCGAAATCAGAACGCAGCAAAAGAAGGATGCGATCATTCATGCGGCATTAAAGCTTTTTAAAGAAAAAGGCTTCGTCCATGTTAGCATTAAAGACATTGCCGATGAATCCGGCGTATCGTCGGTATCGCTGTATAACTACTTCGGCAGCAAAGAAGGGGTGGTCAAGGAATGTGCGAATGTTCTGATGCAACATACGCTCCAAATGGCTGAGGAGCTTTTGCATCAAAATATCGACTTCAAAGATAAGATATCTCGGATTTTGGAGATCTGTGCAGATCAAGACTATCAATTGCTTGGCACACCGGGTGCCGTGGAGGATCAGGTGCTAGCGAGCTTATATAGTGAAAACACGAATCAAATTAGAATTGCGCTTATTCAGGAATTTATTGAGCTGGGGAAGAAGGAAGGGGCGATTCATTCCTCTGTTTCGCTAGAGACCCTATTGGAATTATTAAGTGTCGTCGGGACGCTACAAGCTTCCTGGGCCAGAGCTGGGAATTATAAAACTAAGATGGCGGAACTTATCCAGCTTCTCTTATATGGTTTCGTTGGACGCCACTAAAATCAATCATAAAATGACCTCCGATGATCCAAGTGGGAGGTTATTTACATACCGCGATGCTGACGAAACCACCCAAAAAAGGAAATTCGCTCCCCAAGGAGAACCATATATTACTTGGAGGAGGATGCATCTATGCCTAAAACCATACTTGTAGTCGATGATGATCCGGATATCATTGACATGCTTAAACTTTATCTGGACGCAGAGGGATATAAGACGCTCGAAGCTTTCGACGGGAAAGCTGCCCTTGAGCATCTGCGAAGCAGGCACGTGGATCTCGCACTCTTCGATATCATGATGCCGCTCATCGACGGATTCCAGTTGCTCCGCAAAATGCGGCAGGATTATAAAATCCCGGTTATTCTCATCTCGGCCAAAAATCAGGAGATTGATAAAATAACCGGACTCAAGCTGGGGGCAGACGATTATGTGTCCAAGCCGTTTAGCCCGCTCGAAGTGATGGCGAGAATTCAGGCACAGTTAAGACGCTCCTGTGAGTTTAATGAGCCGTTGGAAGCTCCAGCGGTATCCGAAACCTGCGTCGGGGACTTGCAGTTGGATCACCGGGAATGCATGTTATACATCAAGGGAACGCCGATTTCGCTGAGTGCGATCGAGTACAGATTATTGAAGCTGTTCATGGGGGAGCCGGGGCGCGTATTTACGAAGAAGCAAATTTTTGAGCATGCCTGGGATGAACTTTATTTGGCTGACGATAATGCCGTCATGGTCCAAATCAGCAGGCTTCGCGACAAAATCGAGGCTTGTCCCAGGAAGCCTGTCTATATCAAAACCATTCGCGGACTCGGTTACCGGTTTGCGAAGAAAGATGAGTTACAGCCATGAATTCACCTAATCGCCTGCAGCGATCGCTGATTCGCCAATATGTTTTTTTCTTTGTTACCATTGCGCTGATTGCCGCGTTTTCGCTATTTGTATTAAATGCGCTGATCATGGATTATTTTATGGAGGCTTCCGGACCGGTCAAGGCGGAGGCTGGAGCCATAGGCAGTCCGACAGCCGTGCCAGGCATGGACAGCAATCAGCATGAGAAGGTGTTTTATGGAATGGCACTGAAAACGCTGCTGCTGTTTCTCGCTTTGTTTGCAATTACCGTATATGTCTTCGGAAGATGGACGGCATCCCGGCTCACGACCCCGCTCCGATCGATTGCGGATGGTATCCGCAGCATTGCACGCGGACATTACCATGAAAGATTACATTTTCGAGCCAGCTATGAACTTGCCCAGATTCAGGATGATTTCAATGATATGGCTGAACGGCTCGAACGGATGGAGAGGGAAAAGCGAGAGCTTGCAGAGAGCAAGCAGCGAATGCTGATCGACATTTCCCATGACCTGAGGACACCGATGACCACCATTCAGGGCTATATCGAAGCGATGGAAGTGGGGCTCGTTGATTCGGAAGAGAGAAGGCAAAAAATCCTGCATTTGATTTCCGACAAAGCCAGTCTGATGTCGGAGCTGATTGACGGTATCTTCGAGCTGTCCAAGCTGGATAGTCCCGACTATCCTTTTGCCGTTGAGGCATCCGACATTACAGAATTCACAAGGGAAATTGCAGCCGAGTATTACGAGGTGTTCGAAGAACAGAAGTTTCATTTCCTTTACGATATACCTGATAGTGAAATCATCGTACCATTCAACACGACCTGGTTGTATCGGGCGGTTTCCAATATCCTGTCAAACGCTATTCAATACAATCCGCCCGGTACCGCTGTTGAACTGAAATTGGCAGCAACGGGGGGAGGAGTCGAAATTCACATTACAGACGATGGCATCGGAATCCCGGATGGGTTGAGGGAAAAGGTCTTCGATGCCTTTGTCCGCGGAGATCAGGCCCGAAAAAGCGATGGGGGGACGGGTCTGGGACTTGCCATTGCCAAACAAGTGGTTGAAAAACATAGGGGTAACATCAGGCTGATCACGAACGGGCACACGAAATTCATTCTTTTTCTTCCTAACGAATTGTAAGATTACTGAAAGATTCAGGAAAGTGGAGCGAAAGAGTTATCCGGTAACCTCAGAAGTAGAACCAACCACTTTAAGGGATACAGGAGGACTGGAGAGATTGGAAATACACAAAGAGAAAGAAAAAGAAAAAGGCGTTACGTTTTTTCGAAGAATCATGGCAAACCGGAAGCGTAGGGGGCCGCTATCCCCTGGATGGAAGGGTGCGTCGCTTGGGCTCGGCGCCACCGGCTTTATTCTAATTCTGATACAGGCCAATTATCTATTGACGGGGCATGGTGTCGGTAAATTCATCGTGGGCACATTCCTGTTTCTCTTTGCGGCTGCCCTTATAAGCGGCCTAGCATCAATGTTGCTGCACGGGGTCAAGAAACTACCAAGCCGTTATATTTGGATGCTGCTGTATTCCCTGATCATGTTTTTATTCTGTTTTATTGTGCAGCCGGGCGTATCGGCAGTCTTCATCGTCTCTTTGGCCATTGTTTTATCTTTATTTGGTGCATTGGCTTATAAATTTGCAGCGGGAAGCTACAAGCAAGTGTCTAAAACCAGGAAAATCGGCGCGATGGCTTGTTTGTCCTTGATCACCATCGCGATCGGCGCTGGCAGCTTCTGGCTGATTCGGGCCGGAGATGATGCCGCTCCGGACATCACATTGAAACAGCTGAAAACCTCAACCCGATATGAAGACTCGACGATGAACAATCCGGCCGAACAAGGCACATATCCCGTCCAAAGCCTGTTATACGGAAGTCCTGACAACTATCGGACAGAATTTAATCAAAGCGGTTCCCTAACCACCCAAACGGTGGATGCGTCCAGGTTTGTTGAGAAGTGGTCGTCTTTGCGCACGAAGTCGCTTGGATTCGGACCCGAGGCCATGCCGTTAAACGGAAGAGTGTGGTATCCCGAAGGGGAAGGCACCTTTCCGCTTGTTTTGATTGTACATGGTAATCACTTGATGAATGATTATTCCGATCCGGGTTATGAATATCTCGGCAGGCTGCTCGCGAGCAAAGGGTATATATTTGTCTCCGTGGATGAAAATTTCCTCAATTTCTCCCCATATGAGGATCTATTCCTGATCAGCCCGCTGCTAAGTGAAAATCCGGCAAGGGGTCTGCTGCTGCTGGAGCATTTGCAAACCTGGAAGGACTGGAACAGCGATCCGGACAACCCGTTTTACCAAAAGGTCGATATGGAACGAATCGCCCTCATCGGTCATTCCCGGGGCGGCGAAGCGGTCGCGATCGCGGCAGCGTATAACAAGCTTGGCCGTCATCCGGACCATGGGGATATCAAGTTTGATTATAACTTTTCGATCCGCTCGCTCATTTCCATTGCGGGAACGGACGGGCAATATAAGCCCCAAGGCAAACCTCTGCCGCTGCAAGACGTAAATTATCTGTCTTTGCATGGAGCTCATGATATGGATGTCAACAGCCTGGACGGTGCGAAGCAATATCACCGGATTCGTTATACCAAGGGCACAAATTACATGAAATCGCTGGTCTATATTTATGGAGCCAACCACGGCCAGTTTAACGGAGGCTGGGGCAGAGGGGATGGGGCAGGGTTGGGGAACCAACTGTTTAACCTACGTCAAATTATGCCACGGGATGAGCAGGAAACCATCGCAAAAGTGTTCATATCTTCGTTCCTGGATGCCACGCTGAAGGACCAACGGCAATACAGGGAGGTGTTCAAGGATTTGGGTTACGCCAAGGAATGGATTCCCGACAATCTGTATGTGGGCAATTATTACGATTCGCAGACGACCTTGATCGCCGATTTTCATGAAGACATCGATCTGCAGAGCACCACGCTTCCTGGCGGCAGCCTGCGGGGCGAGAACCTGCAGCAATGGAAGGAAGAAAAGGTTAAGACAAAATGGGGCGAAGCGGATTACAGCGCGGTTCGCTTAGGCTGGAATTCGAACGGTTCGTCCGAGCCTGCCTCCTATACGGTTACTTTGCCGGATAACGGGGTGGAAACAGGAAGGGATAGCTCGATCGTATTTTCGCTGGCAGATGCACGCAAAACAGAAGAAAGCGGCGACCCGAAAGAGCTTATCAATTTTACGATTACGGTTGAAGATAGGAAGGGCCATCAGGCAAGTCTTCCCCTCAGCCACATATCCAAGTTGCCGCCTGTTATTGAAGGTAAACTTCTCAAATGGCCATTTTCGAATGCAGGCAATACTTCAGAACCCGTATTTCAAAGCTACGATTTCCAATTAGACGATTATTACAAAATGAATCCGGACTTCAACCCGCAGCAGTTGAGCAAGATTCGCATCGAGTTCAATCTAACCAAGCGGGGAAGCATTCTGCTTCGTGATGTTGGCATTCGATCTTAAAAGGTAAAAAAGTCGCCTAAATGGCGACTTTTTTGGTATTGTACGCCCAGCATGTGCGGGCTCAAACCGTTACAGCAAGCTGTGATACGTATCCGTTTTAGGAAAATGAATCGTGACCTTGGTATACGCTCCCGCCTCCGACTGGATGGATAAATGATGGCCCAGCTTATGCACTAATTGCTTTGCGAGGTAAAGACCCATGCCGGTCGATTTGGCATGGCTTCTTCCGATGGAACCGGTAAATCCTTTTTCAAAAACTCGATGAAGATCCTCCGGCTGAATCCCGATGCCCGAATCTATAATATGCATCCTTTTTTCCTGTCGGTCCTCCTCGGCGATGAATGTGATGGTTCCGCCTTCATTCGTATATTTCAAAGCATTCGCAACGATTTGATCAAGGATGAATCCGAGCCATTTCCGGTCGGTATGAACCGTTTGCCGAATGTCCTCCATATGAAACCGAATCCGCTTGTTGATAAACGTTTTCGCGAATTTTTTCGCGCAGGTTTTAATAATCGCGTCTAATGGTTCTTCCGTGATGAAATAATCTTTGGAGAACGAATCAATTCGAGAATAGTATAATGCCTGCTCCACATAATTTTCAATTTTGTCGAGCTCATCCTCAAGTTTATCGGCAAGGGAATCGGCTGTTTCCCCGGTGCTATTCTCCATTAACAGACGACTTGCCGCTATGGGAAGTTTCACCTCATGAATCCAGGACAAGATAAATTCCTGATGATCGATCTTCTCTTCATTCAGTTTCCGAAGGTCACGTTCATGTTGACGATGCAATTTGGTGAAAAGCTCGAGATACAGCCGTTGTTGCAAGTTTTGTGGTTCAGGGGCAACGACAGGCCAATCTTCTCGGTCCAGATGGATCAGTTGCTGAAGCTTCCGGTAATAGGATCTTCGATAATAATAGCCAATCAGCAAGTAAGCTGTGACCAATGCAAAGCAAACGATATGAATATACAGCAAGTTGCCAGACACGAGGGCCGGGTTGAAGGATAAAGTCATGATTATTGAAATAAAGCCCATCATACCCGCGTACAACATCAAAAAATAACGTTTGTCCTTTATGTATTGTATGAAACTCATGGGACCATATAACCTTGCCCTTTCTTGGTAACAATCCAGTTTTCCTTGCCGATGCCGGCCAGTTTTTTACGCAAGCGGACGATGTTAACGGTTAACGTGTTTTCGTCCACGAAGCTTTCATCCTGCCAAAGATGACGCATGATTTTCTTACGGTCAACAACCTTTCCCTTTTGCTGCATGAGGATTTTCAGTATACTGACCTCCGTTTTGGTAAGCTCCGCTTTTCCCCCTTCATACGAGAGAATACCTTTCTCCGGATGGAACATGACCCCCTCATGTTCGAGCACATCCGATTGCATGTCCGAATAGGAATAGGTTCGGCGCAGCAGCGCATTAACTTTAGCGGTCAACACATCCATATGGAACGGCTTCTGTATATAATCGTCCCCGCCCATATTCACTGACATAACAACATCCATGGGCGAATCGCGGGAAGAAAGGAAGATCACCGGTACATTGGAAATCTCTCTTATCTTCTGACACCAGTAAAATCCATCATACGAAGGCAGGTTAATATCCATGATCACAAGATGGGGTTGGTTATGAATAAAGCACTGTGCAACAAGGTCAAAGTTTTCTACAATTACCGTTTCCAGGCTCCATTTGATTAAAGCTAACTGGATCATCCCCCGAATGGTCGGGTCATCCTCTACGATCATGATTTTCATAAACGATCCTCCCGGGCGTTACTAGCGGCAAATTAAACACATTGTATACGATCTTCCCGCGGCAGACAAGCAAGTATCCGGGGCTGCTTCCTTTGTCTAATGTGACAGGAATGTAAGGTAGAGGGGGAAGTTGTAAGCTAAAGTAAAGGTGACCTGTATTAAGATCAGGATAAGGAATACATGATGTCGAAAATGTATTGACCTTGTTTCTATTTGATAACCAGGAAGGATAGATCAACATGAAAATGGTAGTGAACGCTTCTCAGATCAGAAAGGTTTATGGTGTAAAAGGAAATGTATATACCGCCTTGGATGATATCGATTTGACCGTGCAGGAGGGAGAGTTCGTGGGAATCATGGGGCCGTCCGGCGCAGGCAAGTCGACTTTGCTCCATGTGCTTGCGACAATTGATCAGCCTACCTCGGGAGAGGTGATGATTGACGGGGTAGACGTACTGAAGATGGATGAGGAGCAATTATCCGCTTTTCGCCGGGATAAACTGGGTTTCATTTTTCAAGATTACAATTTGCTGGACACTTTAACGGTGAAGGAGAACATCTTGCTGCCCCTGGCGCTTGCCAAGATGAATGTCACCGAACTCGAGCATAGAGTGGGGGAGATCGCGGACAAATTCGGCATCACCCCGATTCTGGAGAAATACCCGTATCAGATTTCAGGAGGGCAAAAACAGCGGACTGCGGCTTCACGCGCCATGATTTCAGGCCCCAGCCTGCTGCTGGCCGATGAGCCGACCGGCGCTCTGGATTCGAAATCGGCGACCGCGCTGCTGGAGAGCCTGAAAGACCTGAATGAATATGATCGGGCAACAATTTTGATGGTCACTCATGACACGTTTGCGGCAAGCTACTGCACGCGGGTGCTGTTTATAAAGGATGGTCGCATTTTCACCGAACTGACTAGAGGAGATGTATCCCGCAAACACTTTTTCAAAAAAATATTGGATGTATTGACCGTTCTGGGAGGGGATGCAAGTGACCTTGTTTGACATCGTGAAAAAGAACATGAAAGGGAACTTCAAAAACTACACGATCTACTTCATTTCCATCCTGTTCAGCGTCATTATCTATTATACTTTTCTTTCTTTGCAATACAGCCAAGAAATTACGAGTTCAATCGAATCATCGCAGAGCATGCGATCCGTTTTTATGATAGCATCCATCATTTTGATCGTATTTGTTACCGTCTTTATTATGTATTCCAACCGTTTTTTCTCCAGGCAGCGTAAAAAGGAAGTAGGCTTGTACGCGTTACTTGGTCTACCGAAAAAAAAGATCGGAAAAATGCTGTTTTATGAAAACCTGATCATTGGGGTAACGGTTTTAATCATAGGAATCTTGATTGGCACATTGTTGTCCAAGCTGTTCGCTATGATCTTAATCAAGCTGCTGGGGACGCCTGTACAGGTAGGCATGGCTTTCTCTCTTCGAGCTCTGATTCATACGCTCATCGTGTTCATGGTGATTATTTTGGCGACATCGATCCAAGGCTATCGATTGATCTACAGCTTTAAACTCATCGAATTGTTTCGAGCGGAGCAGGAAGGGGAGCAGGAGCCGAAAGCGTCGTTTCTATCGGCAGTGGGTGCAGTTCTCTTTTTGATTGCGGGATATGGATTCGCCTTTCGCGATTTTTCAGTCACCGAAGAAATTCTTGTCAATCTGAGTGTGATGACTGTCGGAATTATCGCTGGAACGCTTCTGCTCTTCTCCTCGCTGGTCATTGTCTTGCTGAGAACCGCCAAGAAGAGAAAACGAAGTTATTATAAAGGCATGAATTTGGTCATCACCTCTAATTTGGTGTACCGGATTAAAGGGAACGCTCGTTTGTTAAGCGTCATTTCCCTGTTATCCGCTGCGGCGTTGTGCGCCTTCAGTGTCGGTTTAGGCGCATACTATACGTTTGACAAAACATCGAAGCTTACCGCGCCATTTAGCTACATGTATATTGCCCAGGACAACGCCTTTAATCAAAATGTAGACGATATCATACGCCGGGATGAAGCGCATCCGATTATCGCGCACATGACGATTCCGGTGCTGGAGACAAAAGGGGAGGCTTCCAAACCGGAGATCCTTCCGGAGAGAATGATCGAAGCAGACAAAACCCCGCTCAAAGTGGTCTCGATCGATCAATACAACCAGGTGGCAACTGCGCTGCGCTTTCCTGTACTTGATCCGATCGAACCGGATGAAGCTATAGCGATCCGGCCCATGTATACGGACTATGAATGGCCCGATTATGAAGGCGAAACGGTTGATATCGAATTGCTGGATCAACGAATAACCCTTGCTTTTGCGGGGATGACCGTAGAACGAATCATTAATTGGAGTTATCCGGATGTGATGATTGTTGTAAGTAACGGCACCTACGACAAAATGGAGGCGCAAGTTTCTCCGACCCGCTATGTCGGGTATGCCGTGCAGGAACAGAAGACGACGAAGCACACGGCTGATGCGCTGGCGTCGCTGAAGACACCGGAATCGAATTTATCTTCATATTATTCCGAATACCGTCTTGGAATCGAAGAAGCGGCCTTTAATGTGTTTATCTTAGGATTTCTTGGGCTCGTTTTTGTCATGGCAACAGGCAGCATGATCTATTTCAAGCAGCTGACTGAAGCAACAGCAGACAAACCACGGTACGACATTCTAAAAAAAATCGGTGTAAGCGGAAAAGAAGTAAGTATCGCAATTATTAGGCAGAACGCATTTATTTTTGCTTTGCCGCTTATGATCGGGCTTGCACATTACATGGTCATCCTGCAATTGTTGAAAAGATTATTCAGCAATATGGCAGGTGCTAGTCTTATGCTGCCCATCCTGATCTGCGTGGCTGTGTTTTTCCTGATCTACACGGTTTATTATGTGCTCACGGTCAACTCCATCAGCAGGATCGTCAATGGAAAGTCTGCCCCCGTGGCTAGAATTGCGGCTATTGCAATCATGGTCTGTCTATTGGTTCTGATTGGAATCTTCTTCGGCACGGAAACCCCTGCAGCGCAGGATGAGAGGGGCCAGGCAGAGAAAATCCAATTACAGCTGCCAGAACCTACTGGAGAATATTCTGTGGGAACGATGGAAATGCATTTCAAGGATGACAACCGGGTGGACCCATGGAAACAGGACAGAGACAGGGAACTCATGATCAGCATATGGTACCCCGCCACGGGAAAAAGCGAGCAGAAGGCTGTGTACATGCAGCCCGAAGCAGCAAAGTATTACGATGAAAACGCAATCTCCACGATCGGATTGGATCCCGGTCGGGTCGATCTCTCCGGTATCGGCACTCACGCTTGGTTAAATGCACCGCCGGCGAACAACGACGTTGGGTGGCCGCTCCTCATCTACTCACCTGGCGGGTCTGTTCCAAGAAACTTCGGGACGGCTGTAGTCGAAGACTTGGCCAGCAGAGGTTATGTGGTCGTTACAGTCGATCATACGTATGAAACCTCTGCGGTCGAATTTCCCGATGGGCGTGTGGCAACGGAGTTATTACCGCCTTTCAGTGCAGAGACGGTACTGAAGATGCTGGAGGTACGAGTGGATGATATCCAATATGTGTTGGACCAACTCGAACTCATCAAGGAAGGCCGTCATCCAGGCGATCAACCATTGCCCGCTGGACTTCAACAAACATGGGACCTGTCTAAGATCGGAATATTCGGACATTCCGCCGGCGGGGCTACTGCTGCTCAGGTGATGTACGAGGATGATCGCTTTGACGCTGGCATCGACATGGACGGAACGATGGGGCACATGCCCGATAACCCGCTCCCGGTGGCGCAGCACGGATTGGATCGCCCCTTCATGCTCATGAATTCAGGCTACAATAAGGAGGGCGAGGTTGATTCCCATCTAACCGCGATGGACCGTCAAATGTTCTGGCAGCATTCAACCGGATGGAAACTCGATCTAAGCATTCCCGAGGGAGCACATTATACGTTTACAGATTATCAGACGCTGCTTCCACAGCTTCAAGATAAGCTGAGCCTTTCGCCGCGAGTAGTCCAGCAATCTATCGGAACTGCCGACCCCAAACAGACAATCGCTGCCCATCGGGATTATGTCGCTGCCTTTTTCGATTTTCATTTAAAGGGTGTTCCACAGCCGCTGCTGACCTCTCCGTCCGCAGACTATCCAATGGTTGATTTTATAAAGTAAAGACATTTCCTTCCTCGGTTTTGTCACAATCTTGATCGCTTATCAATAGAAAAAAACAGTATAATAAAAACAAACAAAATCAAACAAAGAAATTCGGATAAGGCGGTGGTAAGCATGAATCAGGAGTTTTTGCATCCGACAGATCTGCTCCTTCAATTTATCAATCGTATTTATAACCATGGCATGACGACCACATCCGGGGGTAATCTGTCTATCAGGGACGAGAACGGAGATATTTGGATAACACCCGCCGGGGTGGACAAAGGCTCCCTTACACGGGGAGATATGGTATGCGTGAAGGAGGATGGTACGGTTCTGGGAATTCACAAACCATCCAGCGAATTTCCCTTCCACAGGCTTATCTATCAAGCCCGTCCGGATTTGAAAGCGATCATTCATGCCCATCCGCCAGCGTTGGTTTCGTTCAGCATTGTCCGGCGCATTCCCGATACCAGGCTGCTTCCGAACGAACGACAGATTTGCGGCGAGATCGGGATTGCACCTTACGCCCTGCCTGGAAGCGAACAGCTCGGGGAGAACATTGCGGCTGTTTTCAAGAGCGGGATCGACACGGTCATGCTGGAGAACCATGGGGTTGTGGTCGGAGCCGGGGATCTTCCGCAAGCGTTTAACCGGTTTGAAACCCTGGACTTCTGTGCGAGGCTGGAAATCGAGGCGCGGCGAATCGGAAATCCCGTCCTGTTGACTGATGAGGATTACGACATCGTCCGCAACAAAAGCACGCGGCAGCTGGATACGTATATCCGCGACACCTGCACGTCGGAAGAAAAAGAAATTCGCCAGGACATGTGCGCACTCATGCGGCGTGCGTATAAACAAGGTCTGTTTACAAGCACGCAGGGCACTTTTTCCCATCGTTTATTTGGTCATGATTTTGTCATTACACCCTACGGCAAAGACCGCAACCATCTGGAGCCGGGTGATCTCGTCCGTATAGAGAACGGCAAAGCCGAGGCCGGCAAACAGCCAAGCAAATCCGTCTTCCTCCACGAAGCGATCTACAAAATGCAGCCGCATGTCGATTCGGTGATTATCGCGCACCCGCCTAACATCATGGCATTTGCCGTAACGGATGCCGTATTCGATTCAAGAACGATTCCGGAGAGTTATATCTTGCTTCGCGGAATGCCCAAGCTTCCCTTTAATGCGGTTTACAATGAGCCCGAGCGTACCGCTTCGCTGTTTAGACCCGATACGCCGATCGCCATCGTGAACAATAATTGTGTCATCGTTGCGGGACAGAGCCTGCTCAATGCTTTTGATCGATTGGAAGTTGCAGAGTACAGCGCCAAGTCCATTCTGTCGGCCAGAACGCTTGGGAATGTCATACACATCGATGACGATCGGATTCGCGAGCTCGAATCAGCATTTAATCTGGATTAGTAAAAGAATGGAATATCTTCAGCTGTACCAAGGCTGCCGCGAGAATAGTGCGGCAGCCTTTCGTTTTTTCCGGCTTAGACATATCGACATCGGGCCTTCACAGTATTTTGGGGAATCCGGCACATTCTCGGAAACGATTCGATATGCGTGTTTTCAAGCTGATCTTTACAACAATATTAATTTTGTCTATTATATAAATAGACTAATTATATTTTTGTTTATTAATCGGTTTATATTAATGTGTTCAAACCTATCTTAAATAGGCAGCTATGAGCGCAGTTGGATTACGATTTAATTCTTTGGAAAAGAGGAGACACAACACAATGAATATACCTGCTTCTACAAATCATAAACCCGTGATTATTTCGGATAACTATGGGAAAGTGGATGGGCGATTCGCATATAAGACAGATGTAAGAGCATTATCTTTGGGTTTGAGCGAGCAGAACGAGGATGGTAGGGCGCA
This sequence comes from Paenibacillus sp. LC231, assembly GCF_001860525.1. Taxonomy (NCBI): domain Bacteria; kingdom Bacillati; phylum Bacillota; class Bacilli; order Caryophanales; family Paenibacillaceae; genus Paenibacillus; species Paenibacillus sp. LC231. The sequence continues at coordinate 82,081 of NZ_JFOM01000022.1, forward strand.
TATTGCCGCCAAAGTATGGAGAGCTGCTGAGGAACATTGGGCCGGTCCAATGGATGAGTTACCTCTTCATCGAATTCTGGATTTATCCATCCTCATTTGCAGTGCCCTGACACATTTTAGCGAAGCCTATAGATTTGAAGATTTATATGACCCGCAACATCCTGTGATCGACCGGATCGGATTGCAGGGGAACGCTATGACGGTAGCCGTTTGCACGGATAATGAACAGATTCAGGAGGATATCAAGCTGTTCAACGAGGCATTGAGCGACAACAGCGAGATGATAGGAGAACGTCTGCGCACTTTGACCAGAATGTTAGAAGAATTGGGTTATGTACGGTGAGAAAGCTGTCGGATGGGAGTGGCGAGGCCATTCCCCGTTCAGAGTTAACGAGAGTTTGGAGATGAGCGGTCATGAAAGACCAGAATAATAATGAAACTTACGTGCTGTCTCCTGGTAGAGTATTGACCGAGGAAGAAAAAAGTCTTGTCTGGAAAAAACCATTAACACATACAGCAAGCGAGGAAGAACGGCGAATCACGAATGAAATCAAGCGTAATTGGCATCGCGGCGAGATGAAAATCGCCACGATTTTATTGTAAAAAGAAAACCATACGCTATGCGTATGGTTCAGGATAGCTTAAGCGTTGTATAAAAAAAATCCTCCGAAGTGTTAAGATAAATTCGGTTCGCCAACCAAATTTAAAACACGAGGAGG
>NZ_JFOM01000023.1:0-74029 GCF_001860525.1 Paenibacillus sp. LC231
CAAACTCTCCAATAAAGTGTTTGACTTGCTCATTTCTTAACTGACGAGAATTTGTTCAATTCTCTATTTCAACGTCCCACCAAAGTGGTTCGTTTTACTCACTCGTTGTTCAGTTTTCAAAGATCAATCCGTGTTTCTTGTTTATCATCCGCATCTCAGCGGCGACTTTTATAATATATCATACTTCCTATCAACTTTGCAAGTACTTTTTTTAAAAAGTTTTTTGAAGTTGGTTTTGAAGTTTGATGGCCGCCGGTTGGCGGCATCACCTTCGAAAAGGAAGCGAAAATTAATTTATCATATACTTAGCCGGTTAGTCAACACTTTTTCGTAAAATTAATGTTTGATCTGCGGAAACTTCCCGTTACGTGCATATTTGGAGAGTTCCTTCTGCGGTGCAAACCGGGCATACATGCGGAACACCGTTTTATATCGGTTAGCTATAGCCTGCCTGATGTTTTGGTCCAATCGTTGGTCGCTCAAATCCAGCAGCATCTCATCCAGTTCTTTTCGCAGTACATAATCAAGCTCCTTGCACTCTTTTTCATTGAATAGCATTCCCAGCATGATAGGACCTCCTTGTATAGTTAAGCGAACATGTAACGTCACTTCAATCGGATTAAAGCTGCTCTTGCCTATGTATTGGTGATTAACCGTATTGGCGGGATCTCTAAACCGAATGAATGCTGTCTGCACATTATGATGAACGTCCTGTCCACGCAGCTCTCTCTTTACTCTGCTAAGCTGCTTTATTAGGTATGCACAATTTCAGGGAAAATTATGACATCAGCCACAACGTAATTGTACTTTCGATCACTGCCGCAATGAGCAGCAGCACGACAACCCATAAGGAAGCAGTACCCAGCTTGCGCCAAAAGCCGCGCCACTCCGCGCCTATCCCGCTTCTGCGCTCCCTTGTTGCCACAATACTTCTCAATACCAGCCCGCCAAAAGCCAGGCCATATCCACATGCAATCACAATGACCGGTATCTCAATGATGCCATGAGGCAGCAGCCCTTTCACGATCAGATCGAACAGACTCTCTCCGCTCTCCCCCACAACCTTCAGCAAGAAACCTATCACCATGCCATTAATGACCAGGAAGAAGAACGGTATTACGCCAAGCAGCAAGCCTGAGAACATGACCAGCACGCTCTTAATGCTATTGTTAAGAAAGATAAAAACAAAGAAATTCCATTCGGGATGATCGGAGGAACCGAGCTGCTGGCTAATCTCCCCTAATCCTTGAAGCTGACCAAGAAGGAATTGCTCGAACCCCTCTGAACTTGCCCCCGCCACGATTCCGGCGATAAATAAGACCGCTGCCAAGAGCAATGCCTTCCGGATCGATCTTACATCTCTGAGAAAAATGCTAAAACGTAACATTCGCTACCTCCTAAATTGGTATAACTCGCAAGTACGAGCATATGTTGAAAGTAAACAAGCTATTGCACACTGAAGGGAGAGGGGCGCACGTATTATGAATTCTTTTTATGTATTCAACGGCAGAAAGATTAAGCGGTTTTTCTTCGTCCTTGCCGCGGCGATCTTTGCAATCGGCGTTATTTATGTGGAGAGTGACAACATCTCGGTCTTCTCCGAGAACAACCCGTCAGCGATTTACAGCGTGTCTACGGATAAGAAACAGATCGCGTTAACGTTTGACATCAGCTGGGGCGAAAAGCGCGCAGAGCCTATTTTACAGGCCTTAAAAGACAATGGAGTTCAAAAAGCAACCTTCTTCCTGTCTGCGCCATGGAGCAAAACGCATCCCGATATCGTGAATGCCATTAAGGAAAGCGGATATGAAATCGGGAGCCACGGCTTCAAGCACGATAATTACAGCACGCTCACCGATGAGGAAATACGCAAGCAGATTTCTTCGGCACATACTATTTTAACCGCAATGACCGGACAAGAACCCAAATTAATACGAATGCCTAACGGGGATTTTGACAAAAGAGTGCTCGGCATAGCCCAGAGTCTTAACTACACGGTGATCCAGTGGGATACCGACTCCAGGGACTGGAAGAATATCGGCGTCGACAAAATTGTGGACCGCGTCGTCTCCAAAGCACATCCGGGAGACATCGTGCTAATGCATGCCAGCGACTCGGTGAAGCAAACACATGAAGCTCTCCCTCTCATCATCAAGGAACTGCGTAATAAAGGCTACGAGTTCGTTACGGTAACCGATCTGCTTCAACAGGGCAGCGCCCAAGGCACCGAGGTTCGTGATCACGCTTCATTGCAGAAGAGCATCGAGGATGCAGGCGGACTTTAAACTCTCGAGAGGACCCTGTAATTGAATAATGTTTAACAAAAAAAGAGCTAAGGTGTTAGCTCTTTTTTTCGTCTTGTGTAACTTTATGAAGCGTCAGAATTTGGTATGCATTACAGATGAGCAATGGTACCACCATAAAGATCGTTGCGTTGCTGACTCCAATTTGCAGTACACCGATAATCTCCACAATGGAAATCGCCATCATGAAGAAGAGGGTCGGAATCCATGCATTAGCATTTGTGCTCTTCACTTTGAGATAAGCAACAACAACGGCAATAACCAAAATGGAAATACCTAAAATCAAATCCTGCTGCAGGCTAGTGGATCCGCCGACAAAGGTACGGAAGAACATTAGCTCCAGCAATGCTAGAACAGCCAACACAATCTGAATGTACTGCCAAGTCTTTCGGCGGAATATGCCTATCCCCATATAATTTAAAGTCAGGTACGCAAAAAAGCCCATCTGGGAGTATACGCTCACCAGTGCCCCAGAGCCCAACAAAATCAGCGGGTACATCAATAAATCGGCCATTCCCGTAAATTCGATCGCGCCATTAAACAACTGCAGGATCAGACCTACAATTAATGCCGCCACTGCCCCGACAAGGAGCGTTTTCAAAAACAATTTAGACCACTTTCGTAAGCTCAACTAACTTCCACCCCCACAGATCATTATTTTACCAACGTTCACAATAAAAAACCATTCTGAATCCGACATATTTCTGCAAATCCATCACATACTATGCGAAGAACCGTAAGAAAAACATCGATCGAGCGTACTTCACCAGAGGACCTACCGTAATGCTGCGGATGTTTTTCTTGCGATTATCGAATTTGTTCGGCTTCGCTTATAAATTCAATGATCTTGAAAAAGGAGGACAACGGTAATGAAGTGGCCGTTATTTCGTTTATGTATTATCGTCTTCGTTGCTGCCGTGGTGCTTACCGCTTGTGGTGCAGAACAAAGCTCGTCCCCGCAGCTCGGATATAAAGAAATCAAGTCCATGGTGGTCGACATTCTGAAAACCGACGAAGGAAAAAAAGCGGTAGAGGAAGCGCTGGCCGGCGGATCTGGCGGTTCCTCCGGAAGCGGCGGATCCATGGGGATGCGGATGATGTCCGCCCAGTCCGGGGATCAAATTCGCATGGCCGTTAAGGATACACTGGTATCGGAGGAATATAAGAAGGAAATTGAGAAGATTATGACCGATCCGCAATTCGCGGGTGATTTTGCCAAAGCCATCAATTCCGAGAGCAAGCAGCTGCATATGCAGCTTATCAAAGACCCGACGTATCAAAAAGCGATTCAAGATATGTTAAAATCTCCGGACGTGATGAAATCGTTTCTTGAACTGACCAATACCCCGGATTATCGCAAACAGTCCATGACCGTGATGCAGGAAGCTATGCAGAACCCGCTGTTCCGCATGGAGGTGCTGGAACTGCTTAAAACGGTTGTAAAAGACGAACTTCAGCCTAAAGTGGAGAAGAAAAAAGAAGGCGAAGGACAAGGACAAGAAGAGCAAGGCGGCGGTGGTGAAGGTGGTGGCGAAGGTGAAGAAGGCGGTGAAGGCGGCGGTGGCGGTGGCGGCGGCAGTTAAACAGCACCTCCCCACCTCTCCCATACACATAAACAGGCTCCCTACCAAGGGAGCCTGTTCATTATATGCGTATTGACCATGTCTAGATGGATTCCTCAAGCTTGGCTGCAATCCTTGCGGCGATTTCATCGTAGATCCCTGCGCTCTCGGTACCTGCCTTATACACCGACGGGGAGAAGTCCGGCTCTGAAGGGTGGTTATCCGGCGCTCCCAGCGGAAGCTGCGCGAGCAGCTCGGTATGAAGCGTCTCGGCAAGCTTCCCTCCGCCTCCACGACCAAATACATAATCCTTCTCCCCGCCATGGGAGCAGACATAATAAGACATGTTCTCGACGACGCCTAAGATTTCATGATCGGTCTGCAAGGCCATGGCACCCGCTCTGGCAGCTACAAACGCCGCCGTAGCATGCGGGGTCGTTACGATGATCTCTTTGCTCTGCGGAATCATCTGATGCACGTCCAGCGCCACGTCCCCTGTTCCTGGCGGCAGGTCCAGCAGCATGTAGTCCAAATCTCCCCAAGCGACGTCCGTGAAAAATTGACGCAGCATTTTGCCAAGCATCGGTCCGCGCCAAATCACCGGACTATTCTCGCGGATGAAGAAGCCCATGGACATCACCTTGACACCAAAACGCTCAACCGGATGGATGACACCCTCCTCGGTTACGGACGGCCCCTCTTCAATGCCCATCATATCCGGTACGCTGAAGCCATAAATATCGGCATCGATCAAGCCTACCTTCTTGCCTTGCCGAGCCAAAGCTGCAGCTAAATTCACCGTAACGGTGGATTTACCCACGCCGCCTTTGCCGCTTGCAATCGCAATGAAGTGAACGCCGGATTGCTCGCTAAGGAGTTTATTCTGCTCCATGCCGGCGGCATGTCCTTTTGTCAGCTTCTCGCGATCGTTATCTTCCTCCCGGGCGGCTCCGCCAACGGCATTGTCCAGAGGGCGCATGCGGATATGTATATCCTCTGCCCCCATAGCTTCAAGAATTTCTCTGATCTGCGCCTCCAAGGAAGCGCGTACATCTTCACTGCTGTAAGTCACGGATAATCGGACCGTGCGTTCCTTCACAACAATATCTCGAATACGCTGAAGCTCCATTAGGCTCTTCCCGGTTTCGGGATCGCGTAAAGGCTGGAGTATCTCCTGTACCGTTTCTCTAGTCAGCATATAAGCACCTCTGCTCTATGTAATGGAATAGACAATGTTTCGATATTCCTGTCCATTATACCATTACTCTGCAGCTTGTGACGACTCGCTGGCGGACTCTCCGGAGGTATAACGCAAAATGCCATTATACACAGAGGCTGCGACCTTTCTCTGGTATTTCTCATCACGCAGCAATTCGGATTCCTTCGGATGGGACAAGAAACCGACCTCTACCAAGGCAGAAGGCATGCGCAGGGCTTGAAGCAAAAATATCGTATCATCCGTTTTGGCCAAACGCTGCGTATTCTCCAGGTTATGCCGTATTTCTGCCTGAATCAATTCAGCGAGTTTTTGACTTTCCCCGTTATTTGGAGGGAAAAAGGTCTGCGCCCCTCTCCACCGATTGGACGGAATGCTGTTCAGATGCATGCTGATAAACAGATCCGCCTTACTCTCCTCGATCATCCGCACGCGTTGTTTGAGGTCTTCCGTTTTACGCTTGGAATACCCCTTTGTGCTTTCTGCAGCCAGGTCATAGTCTCCTTCTCTTGTCATAATGACGAGTGCGCCAGCCTGCTGTAAATAATCACGCAAATACAAGGCGATGGCCAGGTTTACATCCTTCTCGATGACACCTTGTCGGCTTACCGCCCCGCCATCTGGGCCGCCATGTCCTGCATCAAGGGCAATGACTTTGCCGGCAAGCGGCAAACTCCAGGTGTTCGACGTTTTGGCAGAGGGAATTTCGTATGTTACAACGACAATGAGCAGTGCCAGCAGCACAGCTCCAATCAGGGTTTGCTTGACTCTCTTTAACGATATCCATACCGTAACCTTGTCCGATCTCCGCCTGGACATAACAAAACCACCTCGTCCCATGAGTTGTTCTACTCCATCATATGGGACAAGGTGGCTATTTATGCCTTTGTTAGACCGTAATCTGCTCTTTCATGCCTTCGATTAACACTTGCGCGACTTCGGGGCGCGTAAATTCCGGTGGCGGGCACTGTCCTTCGCGAAGCAAGCCACGAACCTTCGTTCCCGACAAGGTCAGATGAGCCTCCTTCGGATGCGGGCATGTTTTGCTAGAAGCCATGTTTCCGCAAGTGGTGCAGAAGAAGCTGTGCTCAAAGAACAGCGGGGTAATACCCAGCTCTTCTGCAGTGAAATTCTTGAAAATTTCCTGAGCCTCATACGTGCCGTAATAGTCGCCGACTCCTGCATGATCCCGGCCAACGATAAAATGGGTACAGCCATAGTTTTTCCGAACCATCGCATGAAATATTGCTTCTCTAGGTCCCGCATAACGCATGGCAGCCGGAAATACGCCCAGGAAGGTGCGATCCGCGGGATAGTAGTTCTCCAGCAAGGTCAGATAGCTCTTCATTCGCACATTGGCAGGAACGTCATCCGATTTGGTCTCTCCTACAAGCGGATTGAGGAATAATGCGTCTACGATTTCCATGGCACTCTTCTGAATGTATTCATGTGCACGGTGAACAGGATTACGTGTCTGAAAGCCAACAACCGTATTCCAGCCCTTCGCTTTGAACTGTTCCCGGGTCTCTGCCGGATCAAAATAAAACTCGCCAAACCGTTCCGGCTGCGGACGATTCAGCACTTGGATCGGCCCGCCTACATAGGTTGAAGGACGTTCAAAAAGTTTCTTCACGCCTGGGTGCTCCGGATCATCCGTCTTAAATACTTGAACAGCCTCAGCTTGCTGATCCACCTGATAGACGCTCTCAATATCGATAACGCCATAGACGACCCCATCTTCTTCGCCTACAAGTGCCGCCTTCTCGCCGACGGCAAGTTTAGCCGCTGTATGCTCATCAACAGCCAGGGTAACCGGTATGCTCCAGACCGTACCGTCCGCTAAACGCATAGAGGAAACCACAGACTTGTAATCCTGTTCGTTCAAAAATCCTTGCAGTGGCGAAAATGCCCCGACCCCGATCAAATCCAGATCCGAGATGCTCCAAGCGTTTACGGGGATCTTATGAAGAGTGTCGACCTGTTTCAATAAATCTTCACGCTCTGCTCCTTGGGCTACCCGCTGTACCAGCGTTCCGCCATGAGGGAGTATGGCTGTCATGAATAATTCCTCCTTCTTATGCTGTAACTGTACGATCCTAAGTCGATCATGATTCGTTTATTTATGAAGTCCGCATTCCGTCTTCTCATGACCTGACCAGCGTCCAGCACGTGGGTCTTCTCCTGGCATAACCTGTCGTGTGCAATATTCGCAGCCAATGCTCGGATAATTCTGATCATGCAGCGGGTTGTAGATGATCTCGTTAGTTCGGATGTAGTTCCACACATCCTCGCTAGTCCAGGCCGCAATCGGATTGAACTTCACCAAACCGAACTTGGTATCATATTCAATCTTTTTCGAATTCGCCCGTGTAGGGGCTTGATCTCTTCGTATTCCTGTAATCCAAGCCTCATATTGAGACAGAATCCGGGTCAATGGCTCTACCTTTCGGATATTGCAGCACTCATTCGGGCTGACGCTCCATAATGCTTCACCATGCTGTGCAACTTGCTCTTCCGGCGTAATGAGCGGAGAGACCCGCACGAATTCCAGGCCATAACGTTCGGCCATACGATCCCGCGTTTCGTACGTTTCCTTGAAGTGAAAATCGGTATCCAGATAAAAAATATCCGTCGACGGGCTAATCTTTTGAATCATGTCCACCAATACCACATCTTCTGCTCCAAAGCTGCAAGCAAACGTTATATTGGGAAATGTCTTGATCGCATATGCGATGACTTCCTCAGCCGATGCATGCTCAAGCTCTTCTGCTTGCACTCGGATCAAATCCTCTTTCTCCAGCAAATTCATGATTGGATGCCTCCCCCGATATTAATCCCGATAATCCTACTGAAATAATATGAATTAAATACAGTATAAAACATTCCTAATAAATGTCAACCATCAAATCGTTACCATGATAAACGAAAAAACCCTTCCTGCATAAGCAGAAAGGGTCTTCTTCCTCTTCGATTTCCAAACATTTTGACAAATACCAATCTTAGTCTGTTGTTGCCACCGATACCTCTGTAGCTCTAGTACCAGCGCCGGCACTCTTCCCTTCCGAGTCCTCGGATTTGGGAGCGGATGCCTGATTCGTCGTTCGCAGCGGAATCTCCTTTAAGAAGAATACGAGCAGCAGCGCGACTACGAGGACTAACGTACCTGTGAGGAACACCATGGACAATGTATTTCCAAGTGCATCGCGGATACTGTCGATCATTTGCGCGAACAAAGGCTGTACATCGGCAGGAAGACTTGCCTGCGTTTGTTCGATCAGCGGTTTATTCATCAGTGTCTGCGGATTAGCGAAGGACAACATCTGCTGTGCCAGCTGCGGATCCACCGAGCTAAAATCCGGTGCATTAGTCGACTGAAGTGCTTCCTTCAAATTCTTCGTCAGACTGTTCGACATAACCGTTCCCATAACCGCGATCCCGATTGTGCCGCCGAGATTACGGAACAACTGGGATGAAGCCGTTGCTACACCGAGCTCATTGTGGGGTACCGCATTCTGCGTAGCCAGCGAGAATACCGGCATACCCAAACCAAGACCGATACCAAAAATAATGGTACTAACCACAGTAAGCCAAATGTTGTCCATGAACACCATAATGCCCATTCCGACCATCATAATTGGAACTCCAAGAAGTGCGTACCGTTTGTACTTGCCACTTTTAGCAATGAGTTGACCTGCTATAGCACTCGTACCCATCATGAAAATCGACATCGGGATGGTTACATAACCGGCATAGGTTGGTGAGATACCAAGCACACCTTGAACATAGAAGGAAATATAAATCATGGCACCCATCAGACCAAAATTCATAAAAAATCCAATCAGATTAGAAACCGTAACGACACTATTTTTGAACAAACTAAGTGGCAATACCGGTTCCTTCGCCTTCATCTCTACCAAGATAAAGATAAAAGCTGATACGACTGAAGCTGCGATAAGACCAATAATCTGCGGTGATCCCCAAGCATATTCCGTACCTGCCCAAGAAAAGGCCAGCAGTAAAGGAACGATGGACGTTGTAAGGAATAAGGAACCCAAATAGTCAATAGACTGGCCAAGCTTGCGTTCAACCTTCGGAAACAATGTCCAAATCATGATGAAGGCAACTACACCCAGCGGCAGGAAGATCCAGAATAACCAACGCCATTCGATGTGATCGACCAGATATCCGCCAAGCGTAGGACCAAGGACACTGGAAAAACCGAATACCGCGGTCATCAGCCCCATCCATTTGCCACGTTCGCGCGGTGGAAATAAGTCCCCGACCGACATAAATGCGGTCGATTGGATAATACCGGCACCTATACCTTGAATACCGCGATAAATAATGAATTGATATACGTCTGTTGATGTACCCGTCAGGAAAGCCCCTAACATGAAAAATAATATACCTATCAAAATAAACGGCTTACGTCCGAACATGTCGGACAGCTTACCCACCAATATCGTTGCGATCGTTGATGTTAACAAATAAATATTGATGGTCCATGTATAATAGTCCATACCATCAAGAATGGCGATAATCCGCGGCATTGCGGTGCTCGTTATCGTCTGGTTAATGGCTGCGAAGAACATCGCAGCCATGATCGCAATCATAATTGAAACTTTACGTTTAAGCGTTAAATGCTCCATGCTCCACCTCTACCCGTTGTTGTGATTGTCTTTATCTATGTTTGACAGCATCAAGGAGAAGATTCTTCTCAAATGCTGAATGTCTTCCTCAGAGAGAAAATTGAAAAACCCCTGAATCATTTCCTTCTGATCCTTCTTCACTTTCCTAATTACATCTAGACCCGGTTCCAAGAGAGTGATGTTGACAACTCTCCGGTCATCCTCGGCACGCTCTTTCTGCAAGTATCCTTCCGCAACCAATTTATCCGTTAGGCCGGTTATAGCCGGCGGTGTTAAAGACAAAGCTTCGGCAAGCTCCGATACCTTCAGCGGCCCTCGCAGCTTTAATACATACAGCACCTGAAATTGTGGAAAGCTTAAGTTGTACTTCCCGGCGCTCGACTTGTTCCATTCCTGATGAATGTTCTTCAGCAGTGCCCGGAACATCGACGACACCTTAAAAATCTCTTCATTACGATCCAACCATATCCCCCCCCTTCTCTGCTCCGAAAATTACTTATTTAATTAATGATTAAATAGTAATTATTTAAGTACTTAATTAATTCGCAATTAATAATATATCTCTATTTACATATCAAGTCAAGTGGTTAACGATGTAAGATCATCCCTATCTACATCCATCTATCCGCAGGTTGTGCACATCATGTGAACAACCGGTTCTAGGTTTGACCAACGAAATCCGAGTGAATTGTCCATCCTGTGAATATCTTTGTGGACAAACGCTTTCTCTAAACATAAAAAAGCCCTTGACCATAATGGCCAAGGGCTTGGTAAGTCGCAAATATTAACGCTTGGAGAACTGAGGCGCGCGACGAGCTGCTTTAAGACCGTATTTCTTACGCTCTTTCATACGAGGGTCGCGAGTCAGGAATCCAGCTCTTTTCAGAGAAGGACGGAATTCTGGATCTGCTTTCAGAAGAGCACGGGAGATACCGTGACGGATTGCTCCAGCTTGACCGGAGATGCCGCCACCGTGAGCGATGACAAGCACGTCATATTTGCCCAGTGTTTCTGTCAGATTCAAAGGTTGTTTAACGATCAGCTTGAGTGTTTCCAAACCGAAGTATTCATTAATATCACGTTTATTGATGACAATGCGTCCTTCACCCGGTACGAGGCGTACACGTGCTACCGAGTGTTTACGACGACCTGTCCCATAGTATTGTACTTGTGCCATGAAACTGTCCTCCTTTTTAATTAACCGCGAAGTTCGTAAGCTTCTGGTTTTTGTGCTTCATGTGGATGTGCTGTGCCTGCATATGCTTTCAGTCTCAGCTTCATTTTCTCGCCCATGCGAGTTTTAGGAAGCATGCCGTGAACCGCGCTTTCGATTACACGCTCTGGGTATTTCGCAATCAGGTCTTGAGCTGTAGTTACTTTCAATCCACCTGGATGCAGGGAGTGACGATAGTATTTTTTGTTCTCCATCTTTTTGCCAGTGAGGTGGATTTTCTCGGCGTTGATAACAACCACGAAATCCCCTGTGTCAACATGTGGAGTGAATTGAGGCTTATGTTTGCCGCGGATCAGAGCCGCAACTTCACTTGCCAAACGGCCAAGCGTCTTGCCTTCGGCATCAACGATGTACCATTTGCGCTCAACTTCATTTGGCTTCGCCATATAGGTGGTACGCATGTATAGTTCCTCCTTGTATTCGTCCGAAAATCATCATTAATTTTCATTATTTATCTTCATTCATGTTTAAAGCATTGTCATGGTGTTGCAGTCTTGCATTCGGCATTTTCTTAACCGGGGCTGTGGGAGAGCCGTTAAGAAAACACAACTTATATAATACAGGATTACGCCCACTTCCGCAAGTGTTTTTTGATTTTCCACCTTACACCATGCGTGTTATTCTAACAAGTCGCCCATCACATCCAGAAGCGATTTCTTTCTTCTTTATGTGATCGCCATACCTGTGGTCTGATAGCGACCGGCATTAAGGTTAATCCTTACCGGCGAGATCATACTCCACTTCCCATAACATCAGGCCCTTGCCCATGGCTGTTGGACCGGCTGCTGCCCGGTTTTTGGCTTCCAGTATGACCAACATGTCATCCGGATGGCGCTTGCCTTCCCCTACCTCAATCAACGTCCCCATAATGATCCGAACCATATGCTGCAGAAACCCGTTCCCGGATACGTACGTATGAATGACTCCTTGATCTCTCGTGCCTGGACGGCACATGGACGTATCCTTCTCGATCCATGCATCAAAAATAGTACGAACGTGAGACGGCTTCGTCGACTTCCGTGACGCAAACGTTGTATAGTCATGCGTTCCGATCAGATGAGAAAGTCCCTGCTCCATGGCTGCGATATCCAGTTTCCCATGATGATGGATCTGGTACCGCCGATTGAATAGATCCGGATATTGGTTTGCATTGATGGTAAAACGATAGGTTTTGCGTTTCGCTGCGTGGCGGGAATGGAATTCCATCGGTACCTCCATCGCATCCGAAACCACGATATCTTCCGGCAGCCAGGTGTTTAATGCCATACACCAACGCTCAACGGGAATTGGAGAAGCTGTGTAGAAATTGAATACTTGGGCACGAGCATGCACCCCAGCATCTGTCCGGCCAGAAGCCGTAATCTTGAGCTGTTCACCAGACAAACGGCGGATCGCTTCCTCCAAATAGTCCTGAATCGTGTGGCCACCGGGCTGGGTCTGAAAGCCGTTATAATCGGTACCGTCGTAACTGACCTTCATCAGAAGATTACGCATTGCTGACCTCCTGAGTATAGCGGAAGTTTTCTTTCGATTATATAGAGCCATCAGCTTCGCTGATAACTTATACATTCTACATCCATCAAAAAAAGAGCCCCATAGGAGCTCCTTTTCATCATGTTAAGCCGAACCCTTCGAGTCAGCCACATGACTAGAAGGTCCCCGTTATTGTTGCCCATGGAGTAGTCGAGACGAGTCGAACCAGATGATCGACTATATCTCGCACCACTTCCCGTTCATGGCTCCAAGAATAAACATCTACAGAGCCGGGCATACATAACTACAGTCACTTCAATGGAACAAAGCTATATTACGCGCGATCTACCAGTTCCAAGTAAACCATTGGAGCTGCGTCACCACGACGAGGTCCCAGTTTCAGGATACGAGTGTATCCGCCTGGACGCTCGGAGTAACGAGGAGCGATTTCGGAGAACAATTTTTGGATTGCATCTTGTTCACCGTCTACTGTTTCACGACGCACGAATGCAGCTACTTGACGACGAGCGTGAAGATCACCTTTTTTTGCTTTTGTGATCAACTTCTCAGCGATCGAACGAACTTCTTTCGCTTTGGCTTCAGTCGTTTGAATGCGCTCATATAAGAAAAGGTCGGTTACCAGGTCACGGAACAACGCTTTACGCGCACTGGAATCGCGGCCCAACTTTTGGTATGCCATGTGTTTTTCCCTCCTTTGCTAAGCTAAGCCGAATCTATGCTATTCTTCCGTACGAAGTCCCAGGCCCAACTCTTCAAGCTTCTCTTGTACTTCCTCCAAGGATTTGCGTCCGAGGTTCCGGACTTTCATCATATCCTCTTCGGTTTTCGTGGTCAGCTCTTGTACCGTATTAATGCCGGCACGTTTCAAGCAGTTGTAGGAACGAACGGAAAGATCCAGCTCTTCGATCGTCATTTCAAGCACTTTTTCTTTCTTGTCTTCTTCTTTCTCAACCATGATCTCAGCATCCTTCGCTTCGTCGGTCAGACCTACGAAGAGGAACAGATGCTCAGTCAAGATTTTCGCGCCGAGACTAACAGCTTCTTCCGGGCGGATGCTGCCATCCGTCCAAATTTCAAGCGTCAGTTTATCGTAGTTGGTTACTTGACCAACACGCGTATTTTCCACACCGTAGTTAACACGGCTAATCGGAGTATAGATCGAATCGACGGGAATGACGCCGATAGGCTGGTCATCGCGTTTGTTCCGATCCGCCTGGACATAGCCACGACCGCGACTGGCAAAAATACGCATATGAAGTCTTGCACCAGGGCCGAGCGTTGCAATATGAAGATCTGGATTCAGAATCTCCACATCACTATCCGCACGGATGTCACCAGCAGTAACAACCCCTTCACCCTCCGCATCAATCTCGAACACTTTCTCTTCATCGGAATGAATTTTCAGAGACAAAGCTTTCAGGTTCAGGATGACCTCGGTCACGTCTTCCATGACACCCGGAATCGTGGAAAATTCATGCAGTACGCCATCGATTTGAATCGATGTGACTGCAGCTCCCGGTAGTGAGGATAACAAGATGCGGCGAAGCGAGTTCCCCAGCGTCGTGCCATACCCTCTCTCCAGAGGCTCAACAACGAATTTCCCATAGGTTCCATCTTCATTGACATCAACGGTCTCAATTTTCGGCTTTTCGATTTCAATCACGCAAGTACCCCTCCTTCAAACGTCGCTCCTATATGAAACTGTCATCTTATCCAGTAATCCATGTAGTAGTATGCCTAAACAACCATTATTAGCAGATTGCAACGGATTTATACCACATTAACAGGATGACTTCATTATACGCGACGACGTTTTGGTGGGCGGCATCCGTTATGTGGAATTGGTGTAACGTCTTTGATCAGGTTGACTTCGAGACCTGCTGCTTGCAGAGAACGAATTGCTGCTTCACGACCAGCACCAGGACCTTTAACCATTACTTCCACCGCTTTCATACCGTGTTCCATAGCCGCTTTGGCAGCTGTTTCAGCAGCCATTTGCGCAGCGAACGGGGTCGACTTACGGGAACCTTTAAATCCAAGGCCGCCGGAGCTTGCCCAAGAAATCGCGTTTCCGTGAGGATCCGTAATCGTTACGATTGTATTGTTGAATGTGGAGCGGATATGAGCCACGCCACTTTCAATATTTTTGCGGTCACGACGTTTAGTACGTACGACTTTTTTTGGTTTAGCCATTGTCTATTATCCCCCTTTCTTATTTCTTCTTGTTCGCTACGGTACGACGAGGACCTTTACGTGTACGAGCATTCGTTTTAGTACGTTGACCACGAACAGGCAATCCACGACGGTGACGAATACCGCGGTAGCAGCCGATCTCCGTGAGACGTTTAATATTTAAGGAAATTTCACGACGCAGGTCACCTTCTACCTTAACCATACCATCGATCGTTTCGCGCAATTTGCTGACTTCATCTTCTGTCAAATCACGGACACGAGTGTCTGCATTGATTCCAGTTTCTTTCAGTACTTTCTGGGAAGTCGTTTTACCGATTCCGAAAATGTAAGTCAAGGCGATCTCAACGCGTTTGTCACGTGGCAAATCCACACCAGCTATACGAGCCATTTTACGCTACACCCCCTTCTTTAACCTTGTTTTTGTTTGTGTTTCGGATTTTCACAGATAACCATTACGTTCCCTTTGCGGCGAATGACTTTGCATTTTTCGCAAATAGGCTTTACAGAAGGTCTTACCTTCATGCTAATTACCTCCTCCAAGTTTTACGTTGTAAAACCAGCTTCGAAACTAAAGTAGTTTGTTACCGCTGCTGAGTTTTACGTCAGTAAAACCGCTTCGCAGCTTTCCTTAATTCCCCAGGGGAACCTTGAATCTATTTACGGTACGTGATACGACCTTTGGTTAAATCATACGGCGAGAGTTGAACAACCACTTTGTCTCCTGTAAGGATACGGATAAAGTGCATCCGCAGCTTTCCGGAAACATGAGCGAGAATTTGATGACCATTCTCCAGCTCGACTTTAAAGGTAGCATTCGGCAACGGCTCAATAACCGTTCCTTCGACTTCAATGACATCTTCTTTAGCCACAGTTAGTCTCCTTTCTGATCTGCCTTGGATTTATCGGATACAAACCGGTCCAGTGCGAAACGCAGCTTACCGTTTGTAACCCGACCGCTTTCTTGCAAACTGTTTACCACTTCACTGCTAATGTAGGATTGAGGTTCAAGATGAAGAACATTCTTCTTCTTGGCCCCGTCAAACTTGCGTTTGTCCCCATCCGCGATCCACACGAACCTGCTGTCCTCAATCGAAACGATAACGGCATACTGTCCGGCATCTCTGCCTTTCAGTATCTTAACAATCTGCCCGGGCTGATGCGTGACTTCATTATTCATGTTATCACCCTATTCCGGCAGCTTCGTCAAAATTTCCATGCCATCCGGCGTGACTGCTACCGTATGCTCGAAGTGAGCACATAGTGAGCCGTCTACCGTTACAACCGTCCAGTTGTCTTCCAGCGTCTTGACGTTCCGCTTACCCGCATTGACCATCGGCTCAATCGCGAGCACCATGCCCGGTTTGAGTCTTGGTCCGCGGTCAGGGATGCCATAGTTCGGAATTTGCGGATCCTCATGCAGATCGGTACCCACACCATGACCAACGTATTCCCGGACGACAGAGAAACCTGCATCCTCGATATGACGCTGTATGGCATGAGAGATTGTAAACAAGCGGACATCGGGTTTGATTAGCGCAAGTCCAGCATAGAGCGATCCTTCCGTTACGTCCAGCAGACGCTGGGCCTCTTCGGAAATCTCTCCTACAGCGTAGGTCCATGCCGAGTCACCATGGTAACCCTGGTACTGTGCACCGATATCAAACGTAACGATATCGCCCTCGATTAATTTGCGTTTGCCTGGAAATCCATGCACCAATTCTTCGTTGACTGATGCGCAAATGCTGGAAGGAAATCCGTTGTAGCCTTTAAAAGATGGCACAGCGCCTTGGCTTCGAATGAACTTGTCGGCCATAAGGTCAAGTTCCCCGGTCGTAATGCCCGGTTCTACATGAGCTGCAAGGAGTTTGTGGCATTCCGCCACGATCCTTCCTGCTTCTCTCATCAAGCTCAGTTCCGTTTCGGATTTACAAATGATCATTATACTTAACCTCTCAGTATAGACGCAATTTGTGTTGAAACCGCGTCGATTTCCTGATCACCATCGATTTGACGCAAAAGACCTTTGTTCTCATAAAACGTGAGGAGTGGTGCTGTTTTGTTGATATATTCGTCTAAACGAATGCCGACGCTCTCTTCGTTATCATCGGAGCGCTGGTACAATTCGCCGCCGCATTTATCACAAATGCCTTCCTGTTTAGGAGGATTAAAGATCACATGATAAGTCGAACCACAGTTTTTGCAAATCCGGCGGCCGGTAAGGCGAGCCAGAAGCTTTTCCCGATCAACTTTCAGGTTGATGACATGATCGAGACCAGTATTCAAGCGGGCGAGAATCTCATCCAGCGCTTCCGCTTGCGAAAGGGTTCTTGGAAAACCGTCCAATAAAAAACCTTTTTCGCAATCGGACTGCTGCAGACGCTCTTCCACAATACCAATCGTTACGTCATCCGGTACCAGCAGACCCTGATCCATGAATTCCTTCGCTTTAATCCCGATGGGAGTTCCTTGTTTGATCGCGAGACGAAATGCATCGCCCGTTGAAATATGAGGAATACCGAATTCATTCACGATGTTTTCTGCTTGCGTCCCTTTTCCTGCCCCAGGAGGACCCATGAATAAGATGTTCACCTTACGTCACTCCCTCCCCTTGATTGACTAGCAAGAACAACACAATAGGCGCCGGGAAGCGATACAGACCACTCGCCGGAACCTATCGCCTATTTATTGATAAAACCTTTGTAATGACGTTTGATCAGTTGGCTTTCGATCTGCTTCATCGTATCCAGTGCAACACCGACCACGATCAAGAGGGACGTACCACCAATCTGAACCGTACGCGGAAGACCTGCAAGTGATCCAAAGAACACCGGAAGTACGGAGATCACGGCCAGGAACAGAGCTCCTGTCATGGTCAGACGGGTCATAACCCGGGTCAGATACTTCTCGGTAGCTTTACCAGGACGAATGCCCGGAACATAGCCGCCGTTCTTCTTCATATTATCAGCCATTTGGTTCGGGTTCATCTGCACGAAGGTGTAGAAGAACGTGAAACCAATGATCATGAGCACATACAGTACCATTCCAAGCGGGCTGTCATAAGCCAGATTCTCCGTAACCCATTTTGCCCAACTCTGGTGAGCCCAGAAGCTGGCAAGGATAACCGGGAACTGCAAGAGTGACATCGCAAAGATTACCGGAATAACGCCTGCTCCGTTAATCTTGAGTGGAATGTGTGTATTCTGTCCGCCGTACATTTTGTTTCCTACAACACGCTTCGCGTATTGAACCGGAATCTTACGGATACCTTGCTGAATGAATACAACACCGGTAATGATCAGAACCAAAATCAGCAGGATGATGACACCCTTCAGAATGTTCATAAACACTTGACCATCCTGAATGAAGTTCGATTCGATCGTTGTCCGAATGTGCATCGGGATACCAGCAGCGATACCTGCAAAGATAATGATCGAAATACCGTTACCGATTCCGCGTTCCGTAATCTGTTCACCGAGCCACATCAAGAATGATGTCCCTGCGGTAAGCACAATTGCGATCACGATAAAGTCGATAGTGGTTGCTCCAGGCACCATATCCATGCCATACAGGCGGTTAAACCCAATAGACATCGCTAACGCCTGGATCAAACCCAATATTACCGTACCATAACGAGTAATTTGAGCCAACTGTTTCTTCCCGTGTTCCCCTTGTTTGTTCCATTCCGCAAACTTTGGAATGACGTCCATCGACAGCAACTGTACGATAATGGACGCAGTAATATATGGAAATATCGAAAGGGCGAAGATCGAAAACTGCGATAGTGCGCCCCCCGAGAACGTGTTAAGAAGACCGAACAACTCATTGCCTGTCTGATTCGTCTGGGTAAAAACCTCTTTGTTAACACCGGGAACCGGAACAAAGGATCCAATACGGAAGATGATCAGAACGAATAAGGTGAACAAAATACGCTTGCGAAGGTCATCCACACGCCATATATTTTTCAGGGTCTTAAACATTAGATCACCTCGGTTTTACCGCCGGCAGCCTCGATCTTCTCTACCGCAGATTGAGAAAACTTAGTAGCTTTTACAGTCAAAGAAACGGTAACTTCACCGTTGCCAAGAATTTTGATTCCGCTCTTTGTATTGTTAACAATACCGCTCTCAACCAAAACTTCTGGAGTCACTTCAGTACCTGCTGCAAAGCTGTTAAGTTCTTCGATGTTCACAATCGCGTACTCTTTCCGAGTTGGGTTTACGAAACCGCGCTTCGGAAGACGACGATACAATGGGTTCTGTCCACCTTCGAAGCCTGGACGTACACCACCGCCGGAACGAGAGTTTTGTCCTTTGTGACCGCGACCCGACGTTTTACCCGTACCGCTACTAGTACCGCGTCCAACGCGCTTGCGCTCTTTGCGGGATCCAGGTGCTGGGCTCAGCTCATGTAACTTCATCGTTCGTTGCACCTCCTTAATATGTCCGGGAATAAACTGCCCGGGATTAACCTTCGATTTCTTTAACAGAAACCAGGTGATTTACTTTCTTGATCATTCCGCGAATTGCAGCATTGTCGCTTTGAACCACGGAATGGTTGATTTTGCGAAGTCCGAGTGTTTTCACGGTTGCACGCTGATCCTCTGGACGACCAATCACGCTGCGTACGAGGGTGATTTCAAGTTTAGCCATGAGATTCCCTCCTTAACCCAACAGCTCTTCGACGGATTTGCCGCGAAGCTTGGCAACATCTTCAACACGCTTCAGGCGGGACAACCCTTCCAAAGTCGCATTGACCATGTTCATGGAGTTCGAAGAACCTAGAGATTTTGTCAAAATGTCGCCTACGCCAGCCAGTTCAAGTACTGCACGAACCGGTCCGCCAGCGATAACTCCAGTACCTTCAGATGCCGGCTTCAACAATACTCGGCCTGCTCCGAAGTGACCTGTTACGAGGTGAGGAATAGTTGTTCCAACAAGTGGAATGTGAATCAGGTTTTTCTTAGCATCTTCAATACCTTTGCGGATTGCATCCGGTACTTCGCCTGCTTTACCGATACCTGCTCCTACCCAACCTTTGCCATCACCGACAACTACCAGTGCACTAAAGCTAAAGCGACGTCCGCCTTTTACAACTTTAGCAACGCGGTTAATGTTTACTACTCTTTCAGTCAGTTCTAAAGTGTTAGGATCTACACGCAAGTCGTTTACCTCCTTTTGAAAATATCTTAGAATTCAAGGCCTGCCTCGCGAGCTGCCTCTGCAAGTGCTTGAATACGTCCATGATACAAGTATCCACCACGATCGAATACGATCACTTTGTAACCTTTGTCTGCAGCACGTTTTGCAACGAGTTCGCCGACTTTACGAGCGGATTCAACGCTTCCGCCGTTCTTGATGTCGTTAGCCAGTTCTTTATCCAGCGTAGAAGCTGATGCCAAAGTCACGCCAGCCACGTCGTCGATCAATTGAGCATAGATGTGTTTCGAAGAACGGAACACGTTCAGACGTGGACGTTCTGCTGTGCCTTGGATTTTCTTACGGACACGCAGGTGTCTTTTCAGACGAGCTTTGTTCTTGTCTTGTTTCGTGATCATGCTTCCATTTCCTCCCTTCAGTTTTGCCTTAAAAGCTTCACTTTTAGACGCATCGGGTAAGTGTGGGAGAAGAAGTAAGTTATCCACCAGGTGAATCCCCGGTCAGCTAACTTATTTCTTCTTACCAGCTTTACCTTCCTTACGGATAATGCGCTCACCTTCGTATTTAATACCTTTACCTTTGTATGGCTCAGGCTCACGTACGGAACGAATCTTAGCAGCGTATGCACCTACGCGCTCTTTATCGATACCACGAACCGTGATTTTTGTGTTTGCCGGTACGTCGAACTCGATACCTGGCTCCGGTGTAATTTCAACTGGGTGGGAGTAACCCACGTTCAGAACGATTTTATCTCCGGATTTGCTTGCACGGTATCCGACACCTACCAACTCAAGGTTTTTCGAGAATCCTTCAGTTACACCGTTGACCATATTCGAGACAACGCTGCGGGTCGTGCCGTGAAGAGAGCGATGTGTTTTGTTGTCGGAAGGACGAACAACATTGATCTCGTTGTTTTCTACTGTAATTTGCATGTCTTTATGCAGTTCACGAGTCAAGGTACCTTTAGGTCCTTTAACAGTGATTACAGTGTTATCCAGTGTGACTTCCACACCGTTTGGAATAGCAATTGGTTTACGACCAATACGGGACATTCATTACACCTCCTATCTTGTGACGTTGATTACCATACGTAGCAGAGAACTTCTCCGCCAGCTTTGGATTGACGAGCTTCTTTGTCGGTCATAACTCCCTTAGACGTGGAGATGATCGCAATACCCAAACCACCAAGTACGCGAGGTACTTCGTTGCTCTTCGTGTAAACGCGAAGACCTGGTTTGCTGATTCTTTTCAGACCTGTGATTACACGCTCGTTGTTGGAACCATATTTCAGGAATACACGAATGATCCCTTGTTTATTGTCTTCCACAAACTCTGCATCACGGATGAAGCCTTCACGCTTCAAAATGTCAGCGATTTGTTTTTTAATCGTCGAAGCAGGCATTTCTACTGTTTCGTGGCGAACCGTGTTCGCGTTACGAATACGAGTTAGCATATCTGCAATTGGATCGGACATAGTCATGTAGGATAAACCTCCTTCCCGTTTATAAACTTCTTACCAGCTTGCTTTTTTCACGCCAGGAATCTGGCCTTTATAAGCTAATTCACGGAAACAAATTCTGCAAATTTTAAACTTCTGCAGTACCGAATGTGGGCGACCACAACGTTCACAACGGGTATATGCCCGTACTTTGTATTTCGGTGTACGTTGTTGTTTAACTTTCATCGAAGTTTTTGCCACTTAGCCTGACACCTCCTAAATAGTTTCGGAGAAAAGGACAACCGTCTTATTTCGCGAAAGGCATGCCCAGTTGAGCAAGCAGTTCACGGGATTCTTCGTCGGTTTTGGCAGTCGTTACGATAACGATATCCATACCGCGAACTTTATCCACTTTGTCATACTCAATTTCAGGGAAAATGAGTTGCTCTTTCAGACCGAGCGTATAGTTACCGCGTCCGTCAAATGCTTTGGTGGACACGCCTTGAAAGTCACGTACACGTGGAAGTGTAACGTTGAACAGCTTGTCGAGGAAGTAGTACATACGCTCACCGCGCAGTGTTACCTTCACACCGATAGGCATGTTCTCACGCAGTTTGAATCCCGCGATGGATTTCTTCGCACGGGTGATAACCGGTTTTTGACCAGCAATCAGCTGCATGTCGTTCACAGCGGAATCAAGCACCTTCGAGTTAGCTACAGCGTCACCTACACCCATGTTGATGACAACCTTCTCGATTTTTGGTACTTGCATTACTGTCTTATAGCTAAACTTCTGCATCAGAGCAGGAGTTACTTCGTTCAAAAAACGTTCTTTCATTCTTGCTGCCATGATTCAAGGACCTCCTTTCTAAACCGTCTTATTTATCGATAACTTCTCCGGATCTTTTTGCTACGCGAACTTTTTTACCGTTGTCCAATACTTTGTAACCGATACGGGTTACTTTTCCGCTCTTCGGATCAACGTGCATAACGTTCGATACATGGATCGGAGCTTCCTTCTCGATGATACCGCCTTGTGGGTTCATTTGGTTTGGCTTCTGGTGCTTCTTAATCATGTTCACACCTTCAACCAAAACACGATTTTCACGAGGGTACGCTGCGATGACACGGCCTTTTTTGCCTTTGTCTTTACCGCTGATGACGATAACTGTATCATCTTTTTTCACGTGCAGTTTGTTGCTATGGGATTCCAGAACTTTTTTCACTTTAGGCATTCGTTACACCTCCTATGACTAGCCAGTTCAACTATTTATCGGGTTCCCGAAAAGTTACGTCACTTTTTGGGGTGTTATTAGATTACTTCCGGAGCCAAGGAAACGATTTTCATGTAGTCTCTTTCGCGAAGTTCGCGAGCAACTGGTCCGAAAATACGAGTTCCGCGTGGGCTTCTGTCGTCTTTAACAACAACAGCTGCATTCTCGTCAAATGAGATGTAAGATCCGTCTTTACGACGTACAGAACGTTTCGTACGAACGACTACCGCTCTTACTACATCACCCTTTTTGACAACGCCGCCTGGTGTTGCTTGTTTGACGGAACATACGATCAAATCACCGATTTGAGCTGTACGACGACCAGTACCACCCAATACGCGGATACACATCAGTTCCTTCGCACCGGAGTTGTCAGCAACAGCTAAACGTGTAAATGGTTGAATCATTTAAATTTCCTCCTTCCATCAAAAACTGATCATATCTTAGATGATAACCGCTTTTTCAACCACTTCTACCAATCTCCAGCGCTTGTCTTTGGAGAGCGGACGAGTTTCCATGATTTTAACGGTATCTCCGATTTGAGCTTGATTGTTCTCATCATGCGCTTTAAATTTTTTCGTGTATTTAATGCGTTTGTGATACAAGTCATGCTTCTTATAAGTTTCAACAGCTACAACAATGGTTTTATCCATTTTATCGCTGACAACTTTACCAATTTGCACTTTACGAGCATTGCGTTCTTCGCTCATTTGTTAGCCTCCTTCCTGAATACAGAACAGCGAGTTTCTGTTTCATTAACTAATCCCAAGTTCTCTTTCACGGATAACGGTTTTAGCACGAGCTATTTCTTTGCGAACGTCACGGATCCGAGTCGGGTTGTCAAGCTGGCCTGTGGCCAATTGAAAACGGAGGTTAAAGAGTTCCTCTTTAAATCCGGCGATTTTTTGCTCGATTTCTGCAGTGGTTAAGTTGCGCAGTTCATTAGCTTTCATTTGCTTCACCACCCACTTCTTCTCGTTTCACAAACTTCGTTTTAACAGGCAGCTTGTGAGCGGCGAGACGCATCGCTTCGCGGGCGATTTCCTCGGACACGCCTCCAAGTTCAAACATGATCTTGCCTGGTTTTACAACGGCAACCCATTTCTCAACGTTACCTTTACCGCTACCCATCCGCACTTCGAGAGGCTTTTGAGTAATCGGCTTATCTGGGAAAATCTTAATCCATACTTTACCGCCACGACGAATGTAACGAGTCATCGCGATACGAGCAGCCTCGATCTGACGGTTCGTGATCCAGCCTGGTTCTGTAGCTTGCAGACCGAATTCGCCGAAGTTCAGTTCAGTACCGCCTTTAGCTTGACCTCTCATATGGCCGCGCTGTTGTTTGCGGTGTTTTACACGTTTTGGTACCAACATGATTAGTTGCCTCCTTCCTGAGCAGCTTGTTTCTTAGCCGTAGGAAGAACCTCTCCACGATAGATCCATACTTTCACGCCGATACGGCCGTAAGTCGTATGCGCTTCTGCTGTACCATAGTCGATGTCTGCACGAAGCGTATGAAGTGGAACAGTTCCTTCACTGTAGCCTTCCGTACGAGCAATCTCGGCTCCGCCAAGACGTCCGCTGACCGATGTTTTAATCCCTTTAGCTCCAGAGCGCATAGTTCTTTGAATCGCTTGTTTCAGTGCACGACGGAAAGATACACGACGTTCCAGCTGTTGTGCAATGCTTTCAGCAACAAGAATAGCGTCCAGTTCAGGGTTTTTGATTTCAGAAATGTTGATGTGAACTTTTTTGCCGCCGGCAATTTTAGTCACTTGTCCGCGCAGTACTTCTACTTCGGAACCACCTTTACCGATAACCATACCTGGCTTCGCAGTGTGGATCGTCACGTTCACACGATTAGCCGCTCTCTCGATTTCGATACGGGATACAGCGGAGTCTTTCAATTTATTTTTCAGGTATTCACGGATTTTCACGTCTTCCAGCAAAAGATCACCGAAGTCTTTGCCTGCATACCATTTGGATTCCCAATCACGGATAATACCGATACGGAGTCCTACTGGATTTACCTTTTGGCCCACACGTTTTCCCTCCTTATTTTTCAGCTACCACCAAAGTAATGTGGCTGGTGCGTTTATTGATCCGGCTTGCACGTCCCATCGCACGCGGGCGGAAACGTTTCATAGTCGGTCCCTGGTTGACATAAGCTTGCGTCACAACCAATTTAGTTACATCCAAAGAGTAGTTATGCTCAGCGTTAGCGATAGCCGAGTTCAAAAGCTTCTCAACAACCGGAGATGCAGCTTTCGGAGTGTGACGAAGAATAGCGATCGCTTCGCCGACTTGCTTACCGCGGATCAAGTCAACAACGAGTTGAGCTTTACGAGGAGCAATACGAATCGATCTAGCATGTGCTTTTGCTTCCATATGTTTAACCTCCTCTCAAACAAAGAGCTTCATTAATTATCTTCTTGTTTTCTTATCATCTTCATGACCTTTGTAAGTACGAGTTGGAGCGAACTCACCCAACTTGTGTCCTACCATGTCCTCTGTTACATATACAGGTACATGTTTACGGCCATCGTATACTCCGAACGTGTGACCGATAAATTGCGGGAAAATAGTGGAGCGGCGGGACCAGGTTTTGATCACAGCCTTTTTGCTTGCGGCGTTCATGTCCTCCACTTTTTTGAGCAGATATCCGTCAATAAAAGGTCCTTTTTTCAAACTACGGCTCATATTGAAATCCTCCCTTCACCAAATTGTCTCGTTACCTTCGAGCCTGTCACGAAGTTATGCACAATCGCGCATTACTTCGTGCGGCGGCGAACGATATATTTGTCAGAAGCTTTACCTTTTTTACGTGTTTTGTAACCAAGGGTTGGTTTACCCCATGGAGACATAGGCGATTTACGTCCGATTGGAGCGCGGCCTTCACCACCACCGTGAGGGTGATCGTTAGGGTTCATGACGACACCACGTACTTCAGGACGTTGTCCAAGCCAGCGGCTACGACCCGCTTTACCGATTTTGATCAACTCATGGTCTTGGTTACCCACAGAACCGATAGTTGCACGGCAAACTTTCAGGATGCGACGAACTTCACCGGAAGAAAGACGAACAGTTACGTACTTATCTTCTTTACCGAGAAGCTGAGCTTCTGTACCAGCAGCACGAACCAATTGTCCGCCTTTACCTGGTTTCAACTCGATGTTATGGATAACGGTACCTACCGGAATGTTTTCCAGTGGAAGTGCGTTACCGATCTTGATGTCAGCACCTACTCCAGATACTACTTGGTCTCCAACTTTCAGACCTTTAGGAGCGATGATATAACGCTTTTCACCATCTACATAGTGAATCAGAGCGATGTTGGAAGTACGGTTCGGGTCGTATTCGATTGTAGCAACGCGACCTGGAATGCCGTCTTTATTCCGTTTGAAGTCAATGATACGGTATTTACGCTTATGTCCGCCGCCATGGTGACGAACCGTAATTTTACCTTGGTTGTTACGGCCAGCTGTTTTGCTCAGCGGAGCCAAGAGCGATTTTTCCGGCTGATTCGTGGTGATTTCTTCGAAAGTCGACACGGACATGTTGCGTCGAGCCGGGGATGTCGGTTTATACTTTTTAATAGGCACTGAATTTTCCCTCCTTACTTAAGAAATTCTTATTCAACCGATTCAAAGAACTCGAGCGGTTTGCTGTCTGGAGCCAAAGTCACGATTGCCTTTTTCCATTCGGTTGTGTAACCGGAATAACGGCCATAACGCTTTGGTTTAGCAGGAACACGCATCGTATTCACGTTCGATACTTTAACTTTAAAAATAGATTCGACAGCTTGCTTGATCTCGGTCTTGTTAGCACGGATATCCACTTCAAAAGCATATTTCAGCTCTGCCATGTAGTCAGCCGTACGTTCCGTGATCACCGGGCGCTTGATTATATCGCGTGGGTCTTTCATTACGCGAGCACCTCCTCTACCTTCTGAACTGCTTCCTTCGTAATGATCAGTTGATCGTACGACAGTACGTCAAGAACATTAATGCCGTCAGCCGCTACGAATTTCACACCAGGAATATTACGAGCGGAAAGGGCTACATTATCATCATAGCTTGGAGCAACGATCAGAGCTTTACGGCCTACTTTCAGGTTGCTAAGAATGTTAGCAAACTCTTTCGTTTTCGGCGCATTCAGCGTCAATTGATCCAATACGATAATCGCGTTGTCAATCACTTTGGAAGACAATGCGGATTTGATAGCCAAACGACGGACTTTCTTAGGAAGTTTAAATGTGTAGCTGCGCGGAGTTGGTCCAAATACCACGCCGCCGCCTTTCCATTGTGGAGAACGGATCGAACCTTGACGAGCACGGCCGGTACCTTTTTGTTTCCAAGGCTTACGTCCGCCGCCGCGTACTTCAGAACGTCCTTTTACTTTGTGGGTACCACGACGAAGGGAAGCGCGCTGCAGCAATACTGCGCTGTGCAGTACGTGTGCGTTCGGCTCGATGCCGAATACAGCTTCATTCAATTCTACTTCGCCAACTTGGCTACCGCTGACATTATAAAGTGCTACTTTAGGCATTGTTTGTTCCTCCTTTCTTTAGGCGATTATTTCTTCACCGTTTCTTTGATTTGAACGAAACCTTTTTTAGGTCCAGGAATGGAGCCTTTTACAAGGATTACGTTACGCTCTGCATCGACTTTAACAACTTCGAGCTTTTGAATCGTAACTGTCTCATTGCCCATGTGACCTGGCAGACGCTTTCCTTTAGGAACACGGTTTGCCTGGATCGAACCCATGGAACCTGGTCTACGGTGATAACGGGAACCGTGAGACATTGGTCCGCGGCTTTGGCCCCAACGCTTGATTACACCTTGGAAACCTTTACCTTTGGAAATACCCGTTACGTCAACAAATTCGCCTTCTGCGAAGACATCAGCCTTCAGCTCTTGTCCAACCTCGACACTCGCGAGGTCAACACCGCGAATTTCGCGAACGTAGCGCTTAGGCGCAGTGTTTGCTTTTTTCGCATGGCCTGCTTCTGGTTTGTTAGATCTGTTCTCTTTCTTATCAGAGAAACCGACTTGAATCGCTTCGTATCCGTCGTTTTCCAGATCTTTCTTTTGAAGAACAACACAAGGACCTGCTTCGATAACCGTTACAGGAATTACAACACCCTCAGGGGTAAACACTTGAGTCATTCCGAGCTTTCTACCTAAGATACCTTTCATGTTGACACCTCTTTTCTCTTCTCTAATTCATTATGCAATGCTTACAGTTTGATTTCGATATCTACACCGGACGGCAGGTCCAAGCGCATCAAGGCATCCACAGTTTGTGGAGTCGGGTTCACGATGTCGATCAAGCGTTTATGTGTACGCATTTCGAACTGTTCCCGAGAATCCTTATACTTGTGCACCGCACGGAGAATGGTAATTACTTGTTTCTCAGTTGGCAGCGGGATCGGACCGGATACACCAGCACCCGAACGTTTTGCTGTCTCAACAATTTTCTCAGCGGATTGATCAAGAACTCTGTGGTCGTATGCTTTCAAGCGAATACGAATTTTTTGCTTTGCCATTTTATTCCCTCCTTCTATCGCCCAATTTGGTATCGGACATACTCCGCGAAAATTTTCCAACCACCTGCCTCATGGCAAAGGGGCCGGGTGTGTCGGTAACCTCTCGCATCATCGCAACGTCGCAGAACAACATTCACTATTATATATAAAAGATAGGCGTATTGCAAGCACTAATTCATAATTAATATGCATTTGCATCATTAACCGAAAGTTGCAGGACTTGGTTAATAGATTCCGTCGCTTCAGCATATCATATTGTACCGAGTTATCTCTTCTATATAATAGATTGTTCCGAATCTAAGTAGCTAACATCCATTTGGATATTGTAATCGGGTTACTCGGACTGACCTCAAAAAGGAAAAGAGCCTGATCCAAAGGACCAGACTCTTTTATCAGGACAACACATTGTTACTCGTTACAATACACTGTTGCTATATTCAAGGCTGTTCGTAAGCCTTAATTACTTAATGATGCTAGCAACGGAACCAGCACCTACGGTACGGCCGCCTTCACGAATGGAGAACTTAGTTCCTTCTTCAATCGCGATTGGGTTAATCAGGTTAACCGTTACTGTGATGTTATCACCAGGCATAACCATTTCGGAACCTTCTGGCAAGTTGATCACACCAGTTACGTCCGTTGTACGGAAGTAGAACTGTGGACGATAGCCAGTGAAGAAAGGCTTATGACGTCCGCCTTCTTCTTTGCTCAGTACGTATACTTGAGCTGTGAACTCAGTGTGTGGCTTAACAGAAGCGGGCTTAGCAAGTACTTGACCGCGCTCGATTTGAGTACGTTCAACACCACGAAGCAATGCGCCGATGTTGTCACCAGCTTGAGCGGAATCCAGCAATTTACGGAACATTTCTACGCCCGTAACAACGGATTTCTTAGTTTCTTCAGCGATACCAACGATTTCGATCTCGTCACCAACTTTGATCGTACCACGCTCTACACGACCTGTAGCAACGGTACCACGACCAGTGATGGAGAATACGTCCTCGACAGGCATCAAGAAAGGCTTGTCAGTGTCGCGCTCTGGCAATGGGATGTACTCGTCGATTGTTTTGAACATTTCAACGATTTTTTGTGCCCATTCGCCATCTGGGTTTTGCAGAGCTTCACGAGCGGAACCACGAGTGATCGGAGTGTCGTCGCCTGGGAAGTCATACTCGCTCAGAAGGTCGCGAACTTCCATTTCAACCAATTCCAGGAGCTCTTCGTCTTCAACCATGTCGCATTTGTTCAAGAATACAACGATGTAAGGAACGCCTACTTGGCGGGACAACAGGATGTGCTCGCGAGTTTGCGGCATTGGGCCGTCAGCTGCGGATACAACCAGGATAGCTCCGTCCATTTGAGCAGCACCAGTGATCATGTTTTTAACATAGTCAGCGTGACCTGGGCAGTCAACGTGTGCATAGTGACGAGTATCAGTTTCGTATTCAACGTGAGCAGTGGAGATTGTGATACCGCGCTCGCGCTCTTCTGGAGCTTTGTCGATTTGGTCGAATGCTACAGCAGCACCACCGTAAGTTTTGGACAATACAGTTGTGATTGCAGCAGTCAAAGTTGTTTTACCATGGTCAACGTGACCGATAGTACCGATGTTAACATGGGGTTTCGTACGTTCGTATTTAGCCTTTGCCATTTGAACAATTCCTCCTTAAGGGGATATATATGTTAGGCCGGAAGCGGAGTTAACGGGATGTTGATCCCGCCTCCTATCCAGCAGGTAAAACGTTATTACTCTCCGCCTTTGATCTTGGACACAATTTCATCGGAGATATTCTTAGGAACTTCTTCGTAGTGGGAGAGTTCCATGGAGAACACACCGCGTCCTTGTGTACCGGAGCGAAGGGTAGTGGAGTAACCGAACATTTCGGAAAGAGGTACTTTCGCACGGATAATTTGAGTACCACCACGGGAGTCCATACCTTCGATACGTCCACGGCGGGAGTTCAGCATACCCATTACGTCGCCCATGTATTCCTCAGGCACGGTAACTTCAACTTTCATGATTGGCTCAAGCAGGACAGGCTTACACTTGTCTTTAGCTGCTTTCAGAGCCATGGAACCGGCGATTTTAAACGCCATTTCATTGGAGTCAACATCATGGTAAGAACCGTCGACGATTGTTGCTTTCACGTCAACAAGCGGGAAGCCGGCGAGTACACCGTTCTTCATTTGCTCTTCAATACCTTGTTGTGCTGGACCAATATATTCTCTTGGTACCGAACCACCGACAACTTTGCTCTCGAATTGGTTACCGCTACCTGGTTCCAGAGGTTCGAACTCAACCCATACATGACCGTATTGTCCACGACCACCGGACTGACGAACGAATTTACCTTCAACGCGAGCTGGAGCACGGAATGTTTCGCGGTAAGCTACTTGTGGTTTACCCACGTTAGTTTCTACCTTGAACTCACGACGCATACGGTCGATGATGATGTCCAAGTGAAGCTCACCCATACCTGCCAGGATCGTTTGGCCTGTTTCTTCATCAGTATGTGCACGAAGAGTTGGATCCTCTTCCGTCAACTTACCGAGAGCCACACCCATTTTATCTTGGTCAGCTTTTGTCTTAGGTTCTACTGCGATTTCGATAACCGGATCAGGGAAGTTCATGGACTCCAGGATAACCGGATTTTTCTCATCACATAGTGTATCACCTGTACCCGTATCTTTCAAACCTACGGCAGCTGCGATATCTCCGGCGAATACTTCGGAAATTTCTTGACGGCTGTTCGCATGCATTTGAAGGATACGACCGATGCGCTCGCGCTTACCTTTCGTTGCATTCAGTACGTAAGAGCCGGATTGCAGTACACCGGAGTATACGCGGAAGAAAGTCAGCTTACCAACATAAGGGTCTGTAGCGATTTTGAATGCCAAAGCCGAGAACGGCTCTTCATCGGAGGAATGACGGATAGCTTCAGTTCCATCTTCAAGGGTACCCTTGATGTCTGGAACGTCAGTTGGAGCCGGCAAATAATCGATTACGGCATCAAGCATCAGCTGAACGCCTTTGTTACGGTAAGAAGAACCACAGATAACCGGGAAGATCTTAACTTCGACAACACCTTTACGCAGAGCAGCTTTCAACTCAGCAATGGTGATTTCTTCACCTTCAAGATATTTCATTGTCAAGTCTTCATCAAGTTCTGCTACCTTCTCAACAAGCTCGTTGCGAAGCTCTTCCACTTGATCCTTGAATTCTGCTGGAATTTCGGTTTCTTCGATATTTTGACCGAGGTCATCCTTATACATAAAAGCTTTTTCCTCGATAATATCGATGATGCCAATGAAATCATTCTCTGCACCGATTGGAAGCTGAATCGCTACCGCATTCGCTTGCAGACGCTCTCTCATATCTTTAACTACGTTCAAGTAGTCGGCACCGATAATATCCATTTTGTTTACGTATGCGATCCGCGGAACTCCATAACGGTCTGCTTGTCTCCAAACAGTCTCCGACTGAGGTTCAACGCCCTCTTTCGCACTGAATACACCTACTGCCCCATCCAATACACGAAGGGAACGTTCAACTTCTACTGTGAAGTCAACGTGCCCCGGGGTGTCGATAATATTAACGCGATGACCCTTCCAAGAAGCGGTAGTCGCAGCGGATGTAATCGTGATACCGCGCTCCTGCTCCTGCTCCATCCAGTCCATTGTAGCTGCACCCTCGTGAACTTCCCCGATTTTGTGCGTACGGCCTGTATAGAACAAAATCCGCTCTGTAGTGGTCGTTTTACCAGCGTCAATATGCGCCATGATCCCGATATTACGTGTATTTTTCAAGGAGAACTCTCTTGTCGCCATGCGAATAGTCTCCCTTCAAAATTAGAAGTATTAATTAGTTGCTGAATCCTACCAACGGTAGTGAGCAAACGCTTTGTTCGCTTCAGCCATTTTGTGTGTATCTTCGCGTTTCTTAACGGAAGCGCCTGTGTTGTTGGAAGCATCGATGATCTCAGCCGCCAAACGCTCTTCCATGGTTTTCTCGCCGCGGTTGCGGGAGTAGTTTACGAGCCAACGTAATCCAAGGGATGTACGTCTCTCTGGTTTAACTTCGATCGGAACCTGGTAGTTAGCACCGCCGACACGACGAGCTTTAACTTCCAATACTGGCATGATGTTCTTGATAGCTGCTTCAAACACTTCCATCGGATCATTACCAGTACGTTCCTTGATGATGTTGAACGAATTGTAAAGGATGCTTTGAGCAACACCTCTTTTACCATCCAACATGATGCGGTTGATCAGACGAGTCACCAGCTTGCTGTTATACACTGGATCTGGCAGCACGTCTCTTTTAGTTACTGGACCTTTGCGTGGCATGGATATCCCCCTTTCTTCAGTCATGAGTCATATTACGAAAACATGAGCATCAATTAGCTTTTTGCTTTAGGACGCTTCGTGCCGTATTTGGAACGAGCTTGCATCCGGTTGTTTACACCAGCGGTATCAAGTGCGCCGCGAACGATATGGTAACGTACACCCGGAAGGTCTTTTACCCGTCCACCGCGAACCAATACAACACTGTGCTCTTGCAAGTTATGTCCGATACCCGGAATGTAAGCCGTCACCTCAATGCGGTTCGTCAAGCGAACACGAGCATATTTACGAAGTGCGGAGTTCGGTTTTTTCGGCGTCATTGTGCCTACACGAGTGCATACACCGCGTTTTTGCGGAGCGCTCAAGTCGGTCTCCTCACGTTTCAAAGCGTTAAAACCTTTTTGAAGAGCTGGAGATTTCGATTTGTAAACTTTAGCTTGACGGCCCTTGCGAACCAGTTGGTTAATTGTTGGCATGCTAGCCACCCCCTTCCCGTATTTATCATTCGATTACAAACCCCGTTTAAGTCCACAGACCCAGGCGGTTCATAAAAGAACAAATGAAAAGTTTTTGCCGAGAGAAGTAACGTCTTCTCCAACAAAAACGATTTCTCAAATCATGATTTCAAGACAGCTACCATAGCTGCACCAACTTCAATACCGCATGCTTCTCCAAGCTCTATCATCGTGGGTACATAATTGATATGCACGCCATTCTTATCACACTCGGATACGACTTTTGAAATCAAACGTTGGTCGCAATCTTCAGCCACATATACCTCTGTAGCCAAACCGGATTCAACGGCCTTCATCGTTTGTTTGGTGCCAATCTTGATGTGTGCATCCTGTAATCCTTTATCATTAGACACAAGTCATTCCTCCAAAAGAACAGGGAACAAAGAAACTATTCACGCACCTTTGCTATATTAGCATCTGCCCTAATCGATGTCAAGCTATTAAATCAGGAAAAAAGAAACTTTGGGACGAGGAGGTCTTCCGCATCTTAAGATACGGAAATCTCCTCATCACCTGACTGTTTCTTAATCTATAGAAGCTGTTTCGAGTTCCTGACTTTCGTCATTCACATCGTTTTGTCCCTCGAACTTCACGCTGCGATAACGGTTCATACCGGTACCTGCAGGGATCAGTTTACCAATGATAACATTCTCTTTCAGACCAAGCAGCTGATCGACTTTGCCTTTAATGGCAGCGTCAGTCAACACGCGAGTCGTCTCCTGGAAGGAGGCTGCTGACAAGAACGAATCCGTTTCGAGAGATGCTTTTGTAATCCCGAGGAGAACCGGTTTAGCAACCGCTGGTTCTTTTCCGGAGAGAATAGCGTCTTTATTCGCTGTCTCGTATTCATGCATATCCACGAAGGAGCCTGGCAGCAGGTTCGTATCTCCCGCATCAACGATACGGAATTTACGCAGCATCTGTCTGATCATAACTTCAACGTGTTTATCGTTAATTTCCACGCCTTGGTTACGGTATACGCGTTGAACTTCCTGAAGGATGTAGTTCTGCACGCCGCGGATACCTTTGATACGAAGCATTTCCTTCGGATCAATGGAACCATCGGTCAGTTCATCCCCGGCTTCAATTTGCTTGCCTTCGCTTACGCGCAGACGGGAGCCATAGGTAACAGCGTAAACCTTAGTCTCAGCTTCACCTTGTACTTCGATTTCACGACGGTCCTTCGTTTCGCGGATCTCTTTAACCACGCCGTCGATCTCACTAATGGTCGCTTGACCTTTAGGATTACGGGCTTCAAAGAGCTCCTGGATACGCGGAAGACCTTGTGTAATATCATCGCCGGCAACGCCGCCTGTGTGGAACGTACGCATCGTGAGCTGTGTTCCCGGTTCGCCGATGGATTGAGCTGCGATAATACCAACCGCTTCACCAATCTCAACATGCTTACCAGTAGCCAGGTTACGGCCGTAACATTTTTTGCAGACGCCATAACGTGCACGGCAGCTCAAGATGGAACGAATTTGAAGCTTCTCAACGCCAGCTGCTACGATTTCCTCAGCTTTGTCGGAGTCAATCAATTCGTTACGGTTCACGATAATCTCTTTCGTTTCCGGATGACGGACAGTTTCAAATGCATAACGTCCCTCAATACGGTCGTAGAGATCCTCGATAACTTCTTTACCGTCCTGAATACGGCTAACGGTAAAGCCTTTATCCGTGCTGCACTCATCTTCGCGAACGATAACATCCTGGGCTACGTCAACAAGTCGACGAGTCAAGTAACCGGAGTCAGCGGTACGAAGCGCCGTATCGGCAAGACCTTTACGCGCACCGTGCGTGGACAGGAAGTACTCGAGTACCGTCAGTCCTTCACGGAAGTTCGATTTGATTGGGAGTTCGATGATACGACCCGACGGGTTGGCCATCAGACCCCGCATACCGCCAAGCTGAGTGATCTGCGATTTGTTACCCCGTGCTTTGGAATCTACCATGAGCATGATGGAGTTAAAGCGGTCCATCGATTTCATGAGTACATCCGTGATATCATCCTTGGTCTTAGACCAGATATCGATAACACGATCATAACGTTCTTCATTCGTAATCAAGCCGCGGCGATATTGGTTCGTTACCACTTTAACCTTCTCGTCGGACTCTTTCAGAATTTCATTTTTCTCGTCAGGTACGATAACGTCGGATACCGCAACCGTTACGCCTGCACGTGTGGAATAGGTGAAACCGAGCTGCTTGATTTTATCCAAAATCACAGAGGTCTCCGTTGTATGGTACGTTTCGAAGCAGCGTGCAATGATGGAACCCAGATATTCCTTACCAACAGCACCGCTGATTGGCAGTTCCTGAATCACTTTTTGAATATCTGCACCCTTCTCGTACACGAAATACTTCTC
The DNA here is from genome assembly GCF_001860525.1 of Paenibacillus sp. LC231. NCBI lineage: Bacteria > Bacillati > Bacillota > Bacilli > Caryophanales > Paenibacillaceae > Paenibacillus > Paenibacillus sp. LC231. The sequence continues at coordinate 35,296 of NZ_JFOM01000023.1, forward strand.
AGGCGTGCCTTGCAGCAGGTTCGTACGAGTCGCTTCATTGATGTACGGGAAGCTGGCAGGGAAAATCTCGTTAAAGATAATCCGGCCGATCGTCGTAATCAAAATCGCATCCTGCTGTTTTTCCGTGAAGCTGGTTTTGCCAAGAGCTTTCACCGGAATCGCTACGCGTGCATGCAGACCAGCTGCTTCACGCTGATAAGCGGAAACCGCTTCGTTCACGCTGCCCAGAATCATGCCGGTACCTTTTTCTTCCTTGTTATCCATAGTCAGATAGAAGGAACCCAGTACCATATCCTGAGAAGGCGTAACAACCGGTTTACCGTCTTTCGGGTTCAAAATGTTACCCGATGCCAGCATCAAAAGACGTGCTTCAGCTTGAGCTTCAGCTGACAAAGGAACGTGAACCGCCATTTGGTCACCGTCAAAGTCAGCGTTATACGCTGTACATACGAGCGGGTGAAGACGGATCGCATGGCCCTCAACCAGAATCGGTTCAAATGCTTGAATACCGAGTCTGTGAAGCGTCGGTGCACGGTTCAGAAGAACCGGATGCTCTTTAATAACCTCTTCGAGCACATCCCATACTTCTGGACTTACACGTTCTACTTTGCGCTTCGCACTCTTGATATTATGTGCAAGGCCTTTGTTGACCAGTTCTTTCATAACAAACGGCTTGAAGAGCTCAAGCGCCATTTTCTTAGGCAGACCGCATTGATACATTTTCAGGTAAGGACCTACAACGATAACGGAACGACCGGAATAGTCAACCCGTTTACCGAGCAAGTTCTGACGGAAACGTCCTTGTTTACCTTTCAGCATGTGGCTGAGGGATTTAAGCGGACGGTTACCAGGACCTGTGACCGGACGACCGCGGCGGCCGTTATCGATCAGTGCATCGACAGCTTCCTGCAGCATGCGCTTCTCGTTCTGAACGATAATATCCGGCGCGCCGAGATCCAGCAGTCTTTTCAGACGGTTGTTCCGGTTAATAACACGACGGTACAGATCGTTCAAGTCGGAGGTCGCAAAGCGTCCACCATCAAGTTGAACCATCGGGCGAAGCTCCGGCGGAATGACCGGCAGCACATCCATGATCATCCACTCCGGATTGTTGCCGGAGTTACGGAACGCCTCAATTACTTCCAGGCGTTTGATGGCCCGGTTGCGGCGCTGACCCTGTGCAGTGCGCAATTCTTCCTTAAGGAACTCAAGCTCTTTGTCAATGTCGATGTCTTGAAGAAGTTTCTTAACCGCTTCAGCACCCATGCCTGCTTGGAATCCGTAACCGTACTTCTCACGGTAGCTGCGATATTCCTTCTCGGACAACAGTTGCTTCTTCTCCAGCGGTGTATCTCCCGGATCGGTTACAACATAAGATGCGAAGTAAATGATCTCCTCCAGAGATCGTGGGGACATATCCAGAGCCAGACCCATACGGCTTGGAATGCCTTTGAAATACCAAATATGCGATACAGGAGCCGCAAGTTCGATATGACCCATCCGTTCACGACGGACTTTAGCGCGTGTTACTTCAACGCCACAGCGATCGCAGACTACTCCTTTATAACGGACACGCTTATACTTACCGCAATGACATTCCCAGTCCTTCTGCGGACCAAAAATCCGCTCACAGAACAAGCCTTCTTTCTCCGGCTTCAATGTACGGTAGTTAATCGTTTCCGGCTTCTTCACCTCTCCGCGAGACCAAGAGCGAATTTTTTCCGGTGAAGCAAGACCGATTTTCATGTACTCAAAATTGTTAACGTCCAACAAGGAGCAACCCTCCTCAACCTAGTCCTATTTATGTGCTATACGACCATAACACCACCGCCGACTTATAAGCCGACGGGGGTGAATGATTGACCGTTATTCCACTCCGACTTCAGTGCCTTCCAAGTTAAGGCTCAGTTTATCACCTTGAGCATCGTCTTCGTCATCGAGTTCTTTCATCTCGATTTCCTCTTCATTCTCGCTCAGGATTTTGACATCCATACCGAGAGACTGAAGCTCTTTAATCAATACCTTGAACGATTCAGGAACACCCGGTTCCGGAACGTTCTCGCCTTTGACGATGGATTCGTAGGTTTTCACCCGGCCGACCACGTCATCCGACTTGACGGTAAGAATTTCTTGCAGCGTATAAGCAGCACCGTAAGCTTCAAGTGCCCACACTTCCATCTCACCGAAGCGCTGTCCACCGAACTGAGCTTTACCACCCAGCGGCTGCTGCGTAACGAGAGAGTATGGTCCCGTAGAACGGGCGTGAATTTTATCATCAACCATGTGCGCGAGCTTGATCATGTGCATGACGCCGACGGTAACTTCACGTTCAAAACGTTCACCCGTCCGTCCGTCGTACAATACGGTCTTACCATTGCGCTGCATGCCTGCTTCTTCCATCGTATCAAACACGTCATACTCGCTTGCACCGTCAAATACCGGTGAAGCCACGTGAATGCCGAGCTGGAGCGCAGCCATACCCAAGTGAACCTCGAGCACCTGACCGATGTTCATCCGTGATGGAACCCCTAGAGGGTTCAACACAACTTGAACCGGCGTGCCATCTGGCAGGAACGGCATATCTTCTTCAGGCAAAATACGGGCAACGACACCTTTGTTACCGTGACGTCCGGCCATTTTGTCACCTTCGGAGATTTTACGTTTCTGTGCGATGTAAACGCGAACCAGTTGGTTAACGCCCGGCGGCAATTCGTCGCCGTTCTCACGTGTAAACACCTTCACGTCTACGATGATTCCGTCACTACCGTGAGGAACGCGCAGCGAGGTATCGCGCACTTCGCGAGCCTTCTCACCGAAGATCGCATGCAGGAGACGCTCTTCAGCCGTCAGCTCGGTTACACCCTTAGGCGTTACCTTACCTACGAGAATATCTCCGGCGCTGATTTCGGCACCGATGCGGATAATTCCACGCTCGTCAAGGTTCTTCAGCGCTTCTTCACCTACGTTAGGAATATCACGCGTAATTTCTTCCGGTCCGAGCTTCGTGTCACGAGCTTCGGATTCGTACTCCTCGATATGAATCGAAGTGTACACATCCTCTTTGACCAGTTTCTCGGAGAGAAGAATCGCATCCTCGTAGTTGTAACCTTCCCAAGTCATGAACGCAACAACGACGTTGCGGCCCAGTGCCAATTCGCCCATCTCCGTGGATGGACCGTCTGCGAGAATGTCGCCTTTTTTGATGACATCGCCGCGTTTAACGATTGGACGCTGATTGATGCATGTTCCTTGGTTCGAGCGCATAAATTTGTGTAATTTATGTTTAATAAGATCGCCTTTGACTTCTTGTCCGTCGACATTTTCCACACGGCGGACCCAGATTTCATTAGCGGATGAACGTTCAATAATCCCGTCATGTTTGGATACAATACATACACCGGAGTCTTTCGCAGACTTGTGTTCCATTCCGGTTCCGACGAGCGGAGCTTTAGGAATAAGAAGCGGAACAGCCTGCCGCTGCATGTTGGATCCCATCAGCGCGCGGTTGGAGTCATCGTTCTCAAGGAACGGAATGAGCGCCGTCGCTACCGACACGACCTGCTTAGGCGATACGTCCATGTAGTCTACACGGTCGCTCGGCATAGGAAGGATGTTATCGGACTGCTTGTTATAACGGACGATAACCATTTCGTCAGCGAAGGTACCATCTTCGTTGAGCTCGGCGTTCGCCTGGGCAACGATGTAGTTATCCTCTTCGTCTGCAGTCAGGTAATCGATTTGGTCCGTTACTTTACCGGTCTTCGGATCCACCCAACGATACGGAGCTTCAATGAAGCCATATTCGTTGATGCGCGCAAACGTCGACAAGGAGTTGATCAGACCGATGTTCGGTCCCTCCGGGGTCTCGATCGGACACATACGGCCATAGTGACTGTGGTGAACGTCCCGCACTTCAAAGCCCGCACGCTCACGAGTCAAACCGCCGGGTCCGAGAGCAGACAGACGACGTTTATGCGTCAGTTCCGCAAGCGGGTTGGTCTGATCCATGAACTGGGACAGCTGGGAGCTGCCGAAGAACTCTTTAATCGATGCGATAACCGGACGTATGTTGATAAGCGCCTGCGGCGTAATCACGTTTGCATCCTGAATCGACATTCTTTCACGAACGACACGTTCCATCCGGGACAAACCGATACGGAACTGATTTTGAAGCAATTCGCCTACGGAACGCAGACGACGGTTACCCAGGTGGTCAATATCATCCGTATTGCCAATCCCATGCAGCAGGTTGATGAAATAGCTGATGGAAGAAATGATATCTGCCTGTGTAATATGCTTCACCGATTTATCAATGTTTGCGTTCGCGATGACCTTCACGACTTTGGCATCCTCAATCGGAGAGAATACATCGATCGTTTGCAGCGGGATATCCTCGCTGTCCATCACACCGCCGGTAACATGATAATTCTTGAAGCCTACGCTCTTCTCAAGGTAAGGCATGATCTCGTCCAAAAGACGGCGGTCTACGGTTTGACCAGCTTCTGCAATGATCTCACCCGTATCGATGTCTATCAAACTCTCTGCCAAACGCTGATTAAAGAGACGGTTCTTAATATGAAGCTTCTTGTTGATCTTGTAGCGACCAACGTTAGCCAAATCATAACGCTTCGGATCGAAGAAACGGGCAACGAGAAGGCTCTTCGCATTCTCCAGTGTTGGCGGCTCGCCCGGACGAAGACGTTCATAGATTTCGATGAGCGCTTTTTCCGTAGAGTCGGTGTTGTCTTTATCCAGCGTATTTTGAATATATTCATCATTGCCCAGAAGATCCAGAATCTCGGCATCTGTACCAAAACCAAGTGCACGTAAAAGTACCGTTACAGGGATTTTACGGGTACGGTCGATCCGGACATAGATAATATCCTTCGCGTCCATCTCCAGTTCAAGCCAAGCGCCGCGGTTAGGGATAACTGTTGCAGTGTACGTCGTCTTACCGTTTTTATCCACTTTTGTGCTGAAATAGACGCTGGGAGAGCGAACCAACTGGCTGACAATAACCCGTTCGGCACCATTGATAATGAATGTTCCGGTTTCCGTCATTAACGGGAAGTCTCCCATGAACACTTCCTGCTCCTTGACCTCTCCGGTCTCCTTGTTAATGAGCCGGACTTTCACGCGGAGCGGCGCCGCATAAGTAACGTCGCGTTCTTTCGCGTCATCGACGGTGTATTTCGGTTCTCCAAGGCTGTAGTCAATGAACTCTAGCACCAAATTACCTGTGAAATCCTGAATCGGCGAGATGTCCTGGAACATTTCGCGGAGTCCTTCCTCCAAAAACCATTCATAAGATTTTTGTTGGATTTCAATCAGGTTCGGAACTTCGAGTACCTCGTTAATACGAGCATAACTTCGCCGAGTGCGTCGACCATATTGAACAAGATGTCCTGCCAACTTAAACTCACCCCTCATGTCTACTCACTTTAAAAATTTCATTGCGAACCTCTGTTTGTAACACTATAATGGAACATACAGAGGACACTCCCATAAATAGAGAAAAGCCCTTATCGAATACCTTTTCGAAAAAAGAGCAGCTTATCCATGGTTATGATAATCATCTCATATCCTGTAGATTTGCCCAAAATGTACATATTATACGTCAATATGATCGACTTTATGCATCTTTCCACACATTAAGTCTTGACATTTCAGCCAACTAAAGACAAAGAGACCATCCTAATACTGACATTTTATAATAATACCATACCAGCATACCCAAGTCAACAGCCTAGTCGAACTATTTTAAGAAGATTTCGTCGCTTTGAATATCCGGTATCCTTTATCCTTCGTTACTTCCTCAACATGATGAAATAGACTCTCCAGCTTCGCTTTGGCTGAAGGAGCGCCTTGCTTCTTCTGAATCACAACCCACAGCTGCCCATCCTCGCGCAGATGCTTCCACGCTTCTTCGAATATGGCATGCACCGTCTCTTTCCCGGCACGAATCGGCGGATTGGTAAGAACCACGTCGAATTGCTGACCCTGCACCGCAGCAAACAAATCGCTCTCCAAGATCGTCACATTGGATATACCATTACGTTTCGCATTCTCCTTGGCTAATTCGACAGCACGGCTATTAATGTCGATCATCGTCACATGTCCTTGGGGTGCCATTCTTGCCGCTGACAGACCGATCGGACCATATCCGCAACCTACATCCAACACCTCAGCATGCTGATTAAAGTTCATAGCCTCTATTAATACCTTGCTCCCATAATCTACGCCACTCTTAGAGAATACGCCCGCGTCACTGATAAAGTTGAAAGTCTGCCCCCGAAGCTCCGTCTTTAACTCCTTACGGTCATGAGCAATTTCCGGCTGATTCGAGTAATAATGTTGATTCGGCATCATTTCCTCCGTCTTGAATCAAAGTCTGCCGCCTAAGATATTTCGCTCTTAAGCGCTCTTATCCCAGTATAACCTTTCTTGCGGAGAATCAGTACCTTGTGATCTCCCCGCCACAATAACAAACCCCTTGAACAAATATTCAAGGGGTTTGATTCTTGCTGACGTGAATCTCAAGAAGTTAATTACTTAACTTCTACGGATGCGCCTGCTTCTTCCAATTTAGCTTTAACAGCTTCTGCTTCTTCTTTAGCTACTTTTTCTTTCAATGGTTTTGGAGCGTTGTCAACTAGTTCTTTTGCTTCTTTCAAGCCAAGACCTGTGATTTCGCGAACCACTTTGATTACATTGATTTTGGACGCGCCTGCGCTAGTCAGGATTACGTCGAACTCGGACTGCTCTGCTTCAGCAGCTACACCAGCGCCACCTACAACAGCTACTGGAGCTGCAGCAGTTACACCAAATTCTTCTTCGATTGCTTTAACGAGATCGTTCAGTTCCAGAACGGACATACCTTTAATTGCTTCCAAGATTTGCTCTTTGCTCATTTAAGTTGAACCTCCATTTATTATTAAGATTTTATAGTTGTTGTTACACAGCTTCAGCAAGACAAAGCTTATGCGCCTTGTTCTTCCTTCTCAGCAACAGCCTTAACTGCAAGCGCGAAGTTGCGCACTGGAGCTTGAAGCACGCTGAGGAGCATGGAGAGGAGACCTTCGCGGGACGGAAGTTCTGCCAGAGCTTTGATTTCGCTCTCTCCGATTACACGGCCTTCTACTACGCCGCCTTTCAATTTCAACGCGTCGTTTTTCTTAGCAAAATCGTTAAGGATTTTTGCTGGAGCGACAGCGTCATTGGTACCAAATGCAACAGCTGTTGGACCAGTCAAGACTTCGTCCAGATCAGTCAGCTCTGCTGCCGCAGTTGCACGGCGAAGCAGCGTGTTTTTCAGTACTTGGAACTCGACGCCAGCTTCACGAAGCTGTTTACGAAGTTCAGTTACTTGCGCAACGTTCAGTCCGCGATAGTCAGCAACTACTGTCGATACGCTCTCGCGCAGTTTAGCAGCAACGACATCAACCGCTTCTTGTTTCGCTTGAATCACTTTTGCGTTTGCCAATGATTACACCTCCTGGTTGTATTAGTAGCGTAAGAGCACCAAGCTCCCCGCTCTTCCTACGGGCACTAAAAAAGCCTCCGTAGAATCACGAAGGCCTGATGAATCATCATTTGGCCGGAGAAACCGGACAAATTGTTGACGTTCTATCATAACACCTCGGTAGGAAATTAAGCCTGCTTAGGGCACCTACTGTCTACGGTAAGCATATTCAACTTTAAGGGTCAGTCTCGAAGACTCACAACTGTTACATAATACCAAACCTCATCGACCAAAGTCAATGGTAATATTATCTGTAGACGGTTGTGTTCACGCGAGCGCTTGGTCCCATCGTCGAGGAAACAGCGATGCCTTTCAGGTATACACCTTTAGCAGCAGCTGGTTTCGCACGATTCAATGCATCGATGAGAGCTTTGAGGTTCTCATTCAATTGAGCTGCATCGAAAGACACTTTACCGATCGGCGCGTGAATTTGACCTGCTTTGTCCAGACGGTACTCGATTTTACCGGCTTTGATTTCTTGAACAGCCTTAGCAACATCGAATGTAACCGTGCCAGCTTTAGGGTTAGGCATCAGGCCTTTACCACCGAGCAGACGGCCAAGTTTACCGACTTCACTCATCATATCAGGTGTAGCTACGCAGACATCGAACTCGAACCAGCCTTGTTGGATTTTGTTGATCATGTCTTGATCGCCAACAAAATCAGCGCCAGCAGCTTCTGCCTCTTTCGCTTTTTCACCTTTTGCAAATACCAGAACGCGTTGTGTTTTACCTGTGCCGTGAGGCAAGACAACAACACCACGAACAGCCTGGTCTTGTTTACGCGGGTCTACACCCAAACGTACAGCCGCTTCAACAGTTTCGTCGAATTTGGCAGTTGCAGCCTTCTTCACAAGCTCTACAGCTTCCAAAGGCTCATAAGTTGCTTCGCTGTCAATCAGCTTCGCAGCTTCAACGTATTTTTTACCGTGTTTAGCCATGTTTGTTTTCCTCCTTTGTGGTGTTAGCGGAAATTCCTCCCACATAATCCGAACCTAGTTCGGTTTCAATCAAAAGACAATTAGTCTTCGATTGTGATACCCATACTACGGGCAGTACCTTCTACCATCTTCATTGCAGCTTCAACAGATGCAGCGTTCAGGTCAGGCATTTTTTGCTCAGCGATTTGACGAACAGCGTCACGCTTAACAGTTGCAACTTTCTTCTTGTTAGGCTCGCCGGATCCTTTTTCGATCTTAGCAGCCACACGAAGCAGAACAGCAGCCGGTGGAGTTTTAGTGATGAACGTAAAGGAACGATCTTCAAACACCGAAATTTCAACCGGAATGATCAGACCAGCTTGATCAGCAGTACGTGCGTTGAACTCTTTACAGAATGCCATGATGTTGACACCCGCTTGACCCAATGCAGGACCTACTGGAGGAGCCGGATTCGCTTTACCTGCAGGAATTTGCAGTTTCACAATCTTGATAACTTTCTTAGCCATGGTTGACACCTCCTTGCATCAATAGTGGTAGCGGACGCTTTGACACGCCCTCCCACAAGAAACCTGAAGAATTAAATCTTCTCCACTTGAGTATAATCCAACTCCAGCGGGGTTTCCCGTCCAAACATGTTGACGTGAACTTTCAACTTGCTCTTTTCAGCCAAAATCTCTTCCACGGAGCCCACAAAATTCGCAAAAGGACCAACCTTGATACGAACGGATTCCTTGATGTCGAATTCGATCTTCGGTTTCGGCTCTTCCATGCCCATATGCTTCAGAATCTGTTCTACTTCTTCTGGAAGCAAAGGCGTCGGTTTAGAACCGGACCCTGTCGAACCAACAAAACCGGTCACTCCTGGTGTATTGCGGACAACATACCAAGAATCATCGGTCTGAATCATTTCGACCAAGACATATCCCGGGTAAACTTTACGCATGACGGTTTTTTTCTTGCCGTCTTTGTTTACGATTTCTTCTTCCATCGGAACAAGAACGCGGAATATTTTGTCCTCCATGCCCATGGACTCGACACGTTTTTCCAAATTGGCTTTGACTTTATTCTCATACCCAGAGTAGGTATGAACTACGTACCATCTTTTTTCCATATCAAGCCACCTGGGACCCTTCTAAATTATCGCTTCGATCACAGCGGAAATACCGATGTCTACAACCCAAAAATAAATCGTGACAAACACAATGGTGCCGAGAACAATTAAAGTATAGTTCGTCAGTTCTTTACGATTGGGCCAGCGAACTTTTTTAAGTTCCGCCCAGCTTTCAGAGAAAAAGGAAAACAGAGACTTGAAACCACGTTTCACGCCGACTACACCTCCAAAAGAAAACTATCTGGTTTCGCGATGAGGAGTTTGCTCGTTACAGAACTTGCAAAATTTCTTCATCTCCATGCGGTCGGGGTGATTTCGCTTGTTTTTGGTGGTTGTGTAGTTTCTTTGTTTGCAGCTTGTACAAGCCAAAGTGATAATTACCCGCATGATGTGCACCTCCCGAAGACGTCCTTCTTTGTCAGAAGAATCGATATTGATCCTAGTAGAAACAACCTTGTTCTCATCGAAACCCGGTTATTTCTGCGAGATGAATAAAACCGTTGTTCCAAAAGCTGTAACAACGATCCATTCATAAAACACGCGAATTTAGGCCTACCTAAAACACTTTATCACAAGGGTAGCGCCATTTCAAGCCTTTTTCTCTCTGATTGCGGGCTGCAATAAATGCCATTGCCAGCTAATCCAGGGAATAAGTCCCCGGAATAATGTAAACATCTCACTGTAAAAAACTGTGGCGTTTCACAGTCTTTGTCCATCCTGCATAGCATTTAGTCTATATCCAGTATGTTCAATCTTCCAAGAGATGAAACACCAAATATTACACATTTTGCGTTTTGCGAAGATGGACATCTTGGAATTTCGTCCTATCAGCTAAAAAATCAATGGCGACAAAGTATCAAAAAGATCCTTCGCCGGCCATCCTGATTCAATAACGATCAGGCAATTAAAAAAAGGCTCTGATTGAGCCTTCTGCTTCTTATCCGACACTTGCTATTAATTATCCCTGACTTCCAGATAACGTTCAAGCTTTCGCTTTACTCGCTGGAGTGCATTGTCAATCGATTTTACATGACGCCTTAAATCTACCGCAATCTCTTGATAGGATCGACCGTCCAAATAGAGCATCAGGACTTTCCGTTCCAGATCACTTAAGATCTCTGACATCTTGTCTTCCAGGCCGACAAATTCCTCTTGATTGATGATCAGTTCCTCCGGATCGCTTACCGCGGTACCGCAAATGACATCCAGCAGCGTACGGTCCGAATCCTCATCATAAATCGGCTTGTCCAATGAGACATACGAATTGAGCGGAATATGCTTCTGTCTCGTAGCGGTCTTAATTGCCGTAATGATCTGTCTGGTAATGCAGAGCTCGGCAAAGGCCTTGAACGAGGACAGCTTATCCCCTTTAAAATCACGAATTGCCTTGTACAGCCCGATCATGCCTTCCTGGACAATATCTTCCCGGTCAGCGCCAATCAGAAAATAGGAGCGGGCTTTAGCACGTACAAAATTCCGGTATTTATTGATCAAATACTCCAGCGCCCCGCTATCACCCTCGCGGACCGCCTCGACAATGTCTTCATCGCTTATCACATCATACCCTGACAACATGACTTCCTTGAGGTCCACACTCAATAGAATCCCTCCGGCCCGGAACGCACGGTAGCCCGTCACTCGCTTGAAATATATGACAAGTATATATGATGTCTACTAGACCGTCAACCACGATCTGCCTAAAATAGACCGATAATAACATTTAATGTAAACTTTTTCATAGATTCATATACCGTTTTCATTCTCCAAATGAGCCGACCTCTCGTCCCTAATGTGTAAAACAGTTCTATTCCCTTCGCCAGCGCTCGAACGCCTGTCTCACATCCGGCGGCAGCTTCCCGTCAAGTGTATTCCTGCTCTTGGTCTGCTCTTTCGTTATTTTCTGCTTCACTTCGCGCTCGCTCTGCTCCACCTCGTTAAGCAACTCCCGGGCGGACAGCCGGAGTGCTCCCCGAGCAAAAATCACGTGCTGCTCAATTAAATCGCTGGTCGCCACATAAATTTTTCGCCGGCGGTGGCTGAACTCACCGACTAGCCGTTCAATGCACTCATCGGCGGTTTCTTTCTCCTTCGTAAAAAACACCTGAACCTTGCCTTGCGTGTAGGATTTCCCCAGTCCAGGAACACGGTATGCGTCAAAAATCACCACGACTCTGAGGCCTGAGAACGCCTGGTAATCCGCTAATTTCTCCAGCAGCATGTCTCGCGCTTCATGCATGCTGCTATTGGCGAGCTTCGCAAGATATGGCCAGCCGCCGATCATATTATAACCGTCGACCAGCAGCACATCCCGCCAATCGGCCATCATTGCTAACCTTGAAGGCGGCGACGGCGAAGCACTTCGTACATAACGACACCTGCGGCAACCGAGGCGTTAAGCGAATTGATCTTTCCGGCCATCGGCAGTTTCACAAGCACATCGCATTTCTCACGGATCAGACGCCCCATCCCTTTATTCTCATTACCGATAACGATAGCAACCGGCCCGTCAAAAACATCGGTGTCATACAATTCCTGAACGGCATCAACAACGGTCCCGACAACCCATACACCCATTTCCTTCAGCTGATCGATGGTTTGGCCCAGATTGGTCACCCTAGCTACGGGCACATACTCCACTGCGCCGGCAGATGTTTTGGATACCGTTGCCGTTACTTGTGCGGATCTGCGCTTAGGCAGTATGACGCCATGAGCACCCGTGCAGTCTGCCGTCCGGAGAATCGAGCCCAGATTGTGCGGATCCTCGATCTCGTCAAGAAGCAGCAGGAAAGGCGGTTCGCCTTTTCCCTCTGCAACCTTCAGCAAATCCTCCACTTCCACATAAGCATAGGGTGCCGCTTGCGCAACCACGCCTTGATGCTGAACTCCCGGAACCATCTGATCCAGCTTGCGTTTGTCTACATGCTGAATGACAATACCCAGTTTCTTCGCTTCCGCGATGATCGGCAGGGTCAGGTGCTTTTGCGCATTTTCGGCAATCCATATTTTGTTGATCGTACGTCCTGATTTGAGCGCTTCCGTTACGGAGTGCTTACCAGCTACTACTTCCTCTTCTTGCAACATGTAGTTCTCCTCCTGCATATCAGCCGGCGTCCCCCCTTGCGGAAACACCGGCTGTATCGTTTCAATGTGATGCGATATTGTCTAACGGTCTATTTAACAGACCCCTCAATATACTCGATGCTCTTCCCTATGAGCTCACGGAGCCGGTCCTGCTCACCCGTATAATATAAATACCCAACCAGCGTCTCAAATGCCGTAGCATGCCGGTATTCGAGGACGTCGGCATTTTTGGGGATGCTGCCGGATTTGGCGTTGCGTCCCTGACGCACAATATCGCGCTCTTCTTCCGTCAGTTCCGGATCCAGATAAGCCAATATTCGGCTCTGTGCCTTCGCCGACACAAATCCTGTTGCCGAACGGTGCAGGTGATGGGGGCGGAGATTCGCTTTCGATATCAAAAACTGCCGCACCGCCACCTCATAAATGGAATCTCCGATATAGGCAAGCACGATGGGCGGGATTAACCGGGCCGGCTTCGACGGCGGAAAATCGAACCAGCCTACTGCGGGATCATGAAACTCAGGCCCGCTCATTTACGCCGCCAGCGCATACCTTGCGCCGTATCCTCAAGCACGATGCCTTCATCCGCCAGCTTGTCGCGGATTTCATCCGCTCGGGCCCAGTTTTTATTCTTCCGGGCTTCGATACGTTCGGCAATCAGAGCTTCAATCTCCTCATCCAGCAATTCATCCGTGCCTGTATTTACGATGCGCAGCACGCCGTTCATTTCGTTGAAAGCGCGCAGCACTTCATGCAGGTCCGCCGCAGGAATCGAGGCTTCCTTCAACAGCTGATTCGCCTCGCTGGCCCATTGGAACATGGCGGTGATGGCGTCCGGCGTGTTGAAATCATCCTGCATCTTCTGATGAAATTCGACAAGGACGGCCGATATTTTATCCGCAACTTCCTGGCTTACGGTATCGTCCTTCGAACCGATCGCGGTACTCAATCGATGCTCGATATTAGCCGCCGCATTCGCCAGACGTTCCACGCTGTTCTGCGCCTGCTCCATCACCTCATCGCTATAATTCAGCGGGTTGCGGTAATGGGTGGACAACATGAAATAGCGGATAGCTTCTTTCGTATATTGTTCACGAAGTTCCTTAACCAATACACCGTTCCCTAACGATTTCGACATTTTCTCGTTATTGATGCGGATATATCCATTGTGCATCCAATAGTTCGCCAGCGGTTTGCCTGTCAGTGCCTCCGACTGCGCAACTTCGCATTCATGGTGCGGGAACTGCAGGTCCTGGCCGCCGCCATGGATATCCAGCGTATCCCCGAGATAACGACGGGCCATGGCGGAGCACTCAATATGCCAGCCTGGACGGCCGTCGCCCCAAGGACTGCTCCAGTAGATCTCTCCAGGCTTCGCGGCTTTCCATAGGACAAAGTCTTCCGGATTTTCTTTCCGCTTATCCACCTCAATCCGGATACCGAATTGCAGCTCGTCGAGATTTTGCTGGGACAGCTTCCCGTAATCGTCAAACTTGCGGGTCCGGTAGAATACATCTCCCCCGTTCTCATAAGCAAAGTCGCGGTCAATGAGTTCCTGGATGAATTCGATAATGTTCTCCATATTGTCCGTTACCCGTGGATTCAATGTCGCTCTTGGTATGCCAAGACCGTCCAGATCCTCGTAATAGGCGTTAATAAACTTATCCGCGACCTCCGGAACGGTCGTCCCGGTTTGCTCCGCTTTCCGGATCATTTTGTCATCCACATCCGTAAAGTTCACCACGTAATTCACATCATTACCCTGGTTCTCAAAGTAAGCTCGAACCACGTCGAAAAAGATCATCGGCCGAGCATTCCCGATATGGATATAATCGTACACGGTAGGACCGCACACGTAGATCTTTACCTTCCCGGGTTCCTGAGCAACAAACGTTTCTTTCATGCGGGTTAGCGTGTTATAGATTTGCAGTGCCATAGGGTATCATCTCAATCCTTTCATTCCATCGCTTATTGTTCCTTCACGGCTTACGGGCTTACTCTTCTTTGGCCGAAGACACAACGGCCTCGGATACCATGCCTTTAGGCTGGTTTCGTTTGCTCTCATGAAGCTCCGCCCGGAGCTGATCGATCTCCTTCTGCATCGAACGGAGCATATCAACAATCGGATCGGGCAGATTCGTATGATCCAGCCGGTCGCGCACCCGCTCCCCGTTCTGTTTCACGATTTTCCCCGGATTGCCGACAACGGTGCTGTTTTGGGGAACAGGTCTTAATACGACTGCATTGGAACCAATGTTACAGTTATCCCCAATCGTAAAGGAACCTAGCACCTTCGCCCCCGAACCGATGACCACATTGTTGCCGATGGTCGGGTGCCGCTTGCCTTTTTCCTTGCCGGTTCCTCCAAGCGTAACCCCCTGGTAGATCACTACGTCATCCCCAATCTCACAGGTCTCTCCAATAACAACCCCCATCCCATGGTCAATGAACAGCCGCTGCCCGATACGGGCTCCCGGATGAATCTCGATCCCTGTCATAAACCGGCTGAACTGGGATATCAACCGGGCCAGCGTATACCATCGCCGCTTAAATAATGCATGAGCTACCCGGTGCGCCCATAATGCGTGAAGCCCCGAGTAGGTGAATACCACTTCAAAAAGTCCCCGGGCAGCCGGGTCATTCTCGAACACTGTCCGAATATCCGATTTCATCTGTTTAAACATGAACGCTCCCTCTTTCCCCTCTTCCAATCGCGCATGCAACTTGCTATCCATCGTTATTCCTGTAACTAAAAAACGCCCCTGCAGCTTATCGCTGCAGAGGCGCTAGACCGCGGTTCCACTCTGCTTAGAACCGGCACAAGCTTCCTCCCTTCGTCAGGGACGGATTCTACCGATTCTCTTCATGTCATTAACGGCAGACGACCGGCATGATCTAACGATTGTGTTCGCTTCAACCATGCAGCTCACAGGTGCATTTCCGCTGCAGGCGACGGGACAACTCTCAGCCGGCAAATTCAAGTGGTCCTTGTCTTCTGCCGATTGTCCTCTCTGGAACGTGCCTGTTTTACGCGTACTTCTCCTGATCGTAGCTTTTATATGTTTAATATTTGTTGATCTAGTTGATGGCAACAACGACAACGCTCTATAGAACGCTGCGATTCCGGATTGTGCTTCCGATCGCTGTTGCCTTCCGATTTCTTTAACGATTATTACTTAGGTGGAAATCGGAATGCAAAGGCGAACGCTTCGCTTCTACAGCACAATTCCGGCCTCTCCGCTACTTTCGCCGTAAGAGTGACTGCTACCAAACCTTAACCTAGATCAAAGAATACTTTACTTATAGTTTGGTGTAATTATAACTGATGAGATACGGGCTGACAAGGAACGTTTATCGAGGAAGCCGCCCGAATTTTATGCGCCTTTGATCTGAGAACGCAAACGGTCAAGCACGCGATCCCTGCCAAGCAGCCAGATCGTCTGGTTCAGGTCGCGGCCATGGGTTTGTCCCGTCAAGGCTACGCGGATCGGCATAAAGAGCTGTTTGCCCTTAAATCCGGTCTCCTTCTGAACTTCCTTGATCAGCGCCGCAATCTTCGGAGCGTTAAACTCATCCGTCTGCTCGATCTTCGCAAGGAATGCCGACAATACGACTGGGACCTGCTCGCCGCCCATCACTTCAATCCCTTCGGCATCCAGCTCCAGGTGCGTACGGAAGAACACTTCCGACAGATCCACGATATCCGAAGCCGCCGTCAGCTGCTCCTGATAGAGCGCCACGAGCGCGCGTGCCCACTCCTCTTGCTCGGCCGTAAGCTCGGACGGCAAGCGGCTGGCTTTTTGCAGATGCGGAATGGCTAAATCGGCGATCCGATCCGGATCCGCATTCTTGATATACGTGTTGTTCAGATGAGCCAGCTTGTTCGTATCGAATACCGCCGGGCTCTTGGACAGACGATGCTCATCGAAGATCGAGATCAGCTGCTCTTGGGAGAACACTTCCTCTTCCCCTTCCGGAGACCAGCCAAGCAGCGAGATGAAGTTGAACAGCGCTTCAGGCAAATAGCCAAGCTGGTCATACTGCTCGATAAACTGGATGATCGATTCATTACGCTTGCTCAGCTTCTTATGATCCTCGCCCACGATCAGGGTCATATGTCCGAACTGAGGCGGCTCCCACCCGAAGGCTTCATAGATCATCAGCTGGCGCGGCGTATTGGAGATATGATCCTCCCCGCGGAGCACATGGCTGATCTTCATCAGATGATCGTCTAAGGCTACCGCGAAATTGTAGGTAGGAATGCCGTCTTTTTTGACGATAACGAAGTCGCCCGTCTCTTTGCTGTTAAACGAAATCGTACCCTTCACCATATCATCGAATGTGTAGATCCGATCTTCCGGAACGCGGAAGCGGATGCTGGCCACACGACCTTCAGCCTCAAACGCCTGCCGCTGCTCTTCCGTCAACTCCCGGTGCTTCCCGGAATAGCGCGGCGTTTCGCCGCGAGCCATCTGCTCTTCCCGCTCCTGCTCCAGCTCTTCTTCCGTGCAATAGCAGCGGTAGGCAAGCCCGCGATCCAGAAGGTCCTGCCAATATTGTTTATAAATATCAAGACGCTCAGTCTGGCGATAAGGCCCGTACTCGCCCCCGACATCCACGCTTTCATCCCAGTCCATGCCCAGCCACTTCAAGTATTTCAGCTGGCTTTGCTCTCCGCCTTCTACGTTGCGTTTTACATCCGTATCCTCGATACGGATAATGAATTTCCCGTTGTTTTTGCGGGCGAATAAATAATTGAATAATGCCGTTCTGGCATTGCCGATATGTAAATGTCCCGTTGGACTCGGTGCATAGCGCACGCGGACTTCTCCGGTCATTGTAAACCCCTCCGCTTCCCTATTCTTTCAAGATTCCTAGCTCAAAAAATTCCCTTATTGAACACATACTTCAAGATGATAGCACACCTTTTACGAGGCAGACAACCGATTGCGCGGCGATTCCTTCGCCCCTGCCGGTAAACCCGAGCTGCTCGGTAGTGGTCGCCTTCACGTTCACCTGATCCACCTCAGCATCCAGCGCTTTGGCGATCACTTCCGCCATCTGCGGAATATAGGGTGCCATCTTTGGCTTCTGCGCAATAATCGTGGAATCGATATTACCAAGTGTATACCCGCGTTCCTTGGCCATGACCCATACCTGCTCCAAGAGCTTCAGGCTGTCGGCGTCTTTAAAGGCAGGATCGTTATCGGGAAAGTGGCGCCCAATGTCGCCGAGCCCAAGCGCCCCCAGGATCGCGTCCGTTACGGCGTGCAGCAGCACGTCGGCGTCGGAGTGCCCGAGAAGCCCTTTCTCATAAGGAATCGTGACGCCTCCGATGATGCACGGCCTTCCTTCTACAAGCTGATGTACGTCAAACCCCTGTCCTACTCGAATCATTCCATGTCCTCTCCCTTACGTTTCTGTAAAAAAGCCGCATATTCCAGATCCTCCGGCGTGGTGATTTTAATATTGTTGTATTTCCCCTCCACCACGGTTACCGGATGTCCTGCCCGCTCCATCAGCATGGCATCGTCGGTGCCTGTAAACCCATCCTTCGCCGCTGCCTCATGGGCGGACAGCAGGTCGGAAAGACGAAAAGCCTGTGGGGTCTGAACGGCCCACAGACTTTGACGGTCCGGGGTGCCTGTAATCTGCCCCTTACCGTTCACCTGTTTAATCGTATCCTTCACGGGAACCCCAAGTACCGAGGCGCCCTCGCGGATTGCCGCATCGCGGCAGGCTTCAATCTCCTCTTGCGTTACAAACGGCCTAACGCCGTCATGTATCATTACCCATTCTGAAGAAATTTGCTTGATGCCTTGGTATACGGACTGCTGCCTCTCGCTTCCCCCAGGGATTACAGCGGACACCTTGTCCAAACCGTATTCCTGTATCCAGGATTCGCAGCGAGGGACATCCTCCATCCCCGTCACAAGCACAATTTCCTGCAGCCATGGTATCCGGCTGAATGCTTCAAGCGTATGAACGATAATGGGCTTTCCGTTCAGAGCCAGGTACTGCTTGCTCTCCCGGGTACCCATCCTCGTTCCTTTTCCCGCCGCTACAATGACAGCGCCAAAGTTACTCATCAAGCACCAAACTCCTGTCTCACCCAACACGCCCCAAACGGACGAATAGCGGATATGTATATCCCCATCATACCCCTTTACTGGGCTTTTTCCAACAGTTTTGGTTTTGCAAAGATCATTCTGCCCGCCGAGGTTTGCAGTACGCTGGTAACGAGCACTTCCATCATCGTGCCGATGTACTCACGACCGCCCTCCACGACGATCATCGTGCCGTCATCCAGATACGCAACGCCTTGACCATGCTCCTTGCCGTCCTTGATAATCTGTACCAGAATTTCTTCCCCTGGCAGGACCACCGGTTTGACCGCGTTAGCGAGATCATTAATGTTCAGGACCGACACACCCTGCAGCTCACAAACCTTATTTAAGTTAAAATCATTGGTGACCACTTTGCCTTGAAGCACTTTGGCCAGCTTCACCAGCTTGCTGTCGACCTCAGATATTTCCTCAAAGTCGCCTTCATAAATGAGTACCTTGACGTCCAGCTCTTTCTGGATTTTGTTCAAAATATCAAGGCCGCGCCGGCCGCGATTTCGCTTAAGAAGGTCCGAAGAATCCGCAATATGCTGAAGCTCCTCCAGGACAAACTCAGGAATGACAATCGTTCCTTCGATAAATCCGGTCTTGCAAATATCCGCAATTCTCCCGTCAATAATGACACTCGTATCCAAAATCTTATGTTCCTCTATGCGCCGGCCCTCAGGCTCAGCGGCTTGGCTCCACTTGCCCGACATCCACAAGGACGCCAATTCATCCTTCTTCTCCAGTCCAATGCGAAACCCGATGTAACCGCCGAGCAGCGTAATGCCAACCTGCAGCAGCTGCCCTGCTTGTCCAAGCAAGGACAACCCCGGTGACAGCAATAGCGACAGCAGCAGGCCGCTCAACAGTCCCGCTGTACCCGCAGCCAGCTCATTCATCGGAATCCGGGAGAACGAAGTGATCAGGCTGTGCAGCCATCTCGTGACCCGATCCGCTGACAGCACGCCGATCATGCCAAACAATAATCCTCCAAGCACCGCGAAGGCTCCGCTTCCCGCTGCAAATAAACCTTGTCCAAAAATAGGCGAGAGCCCTGAGAAAGACCGTTCCATTGTATGATATAACGTATACCCGCCCCATGCTCCGCATAATACTGTAAATGCTAAAATAGCTTTTTTTAACATGAGCTTCCGCACACCTCCTTTTTATACCTGAATATCTTTGCTTCTATTTTCCAGTATGGTCCAATTTATAAAGTCGTAATCGTGCCGACCCATCTTTTTTTAAGATTATCGAATGTAACGTTTTTCGGTGGAACCCAATAAATTGGATAATCGCAAGATAAACATCCTCAAAAACGCGGTGTCTCTTCTGTTGAAGTGCATCGATTGACGTTTTTTTTATAATATTTCCATATCCCCATATTCTACCGGTTTCGCCTACCCCCATCAGGCTTTGACGTGTACTGACATCAACCTCACAAATGGAATTGACCGCCTGCAGACACCTGAAATTGGTTGAAATCGCCTGAAGTAGTGGAATATAATGAACTCAATTCATAATATCGAGGTGGATGTATAAATGAGCGCTCCTAGTTTACAGGCTTTTCAGGACCAAGTTTCCGAATTGTTGCTCCGTCACCGCAGTCTCTTGGATGTTCTGTCTAAAAATGGTCAAAGCAATGCTTCAGTCAACCGGGCCGTAACCAAGGCCATCACAGAATGCGGATGCATCGAGCTCCACGCTACGAAGCAAACCTTCGATATCGGCGCTGATCTCGAATCAGCCCGGGAATTAGCCGGCACGCACGTCGAAGGCCATCTGTGCGAGAATTGCCGTGAAGCGGTTAGCACCGAGCTTGGCCGCAACCTATTTTATATGTCTGCCCTTGCGAATCTTCTGGACATTCAACTGGATGAAGTTGTTGTCAAGGAGTCGCAGAAATGCTCCACATTGGGTATTTTCAACCTGTCGTAAGACCGTTACCATGATGACGGTTCGTAACGGCAAGGCACTCCATGCATACAAAAAAAAGCATTTATCTCGCTGCGCTAGCAGGGAAATAAATGCTTTTTATTTGGAGATATGTCCGAATCCGGCTTATCGGTCAGAGGATTGATAGGCCTCATCTGAATTAGGATCATCCTTTTTGCGACGTTTTTTGCGGTTCAGCCTGCGGAAATTCTGCTGCAAGCCATAACCTGCGTAAAGGACCAATGGCAAGAATATCAGCTTGGAGGTCTGCTCTGGTAAGAACACGGCAACCATAACTGCGCCAATGATGACGAGCGGCGTAAATTTAATCGCTGTTTTCGGAATGCCAATCTTCTTGAAGTTCGGGTATTTGACTGCGCTAACCATGAGATAAGAAAGCAGAAGTACTGCAATAATCATATAAGTTGCTGTAATCTCTTCATGGAATAACGCCAAGGTTGCCAGCACGCCTCCCGCAGCGGGGATCGGCAGGCCGATAAAATATCCCGGTATGCCCGGACGAACATTAAATCTTGCAAGACGCAGTGCGCCGCACATCGGAAATATGGCGGTCACTGTCCAAGCCAGTGCTGTATTAATATCCGTAAACGCTACGGTATACATAATGAGTGCCGGTGCTACGCCGAATGAAATTACATCGGATAATGAGTCAAGTTCCTTACCGAGCTCGCTTTGGGCATTTAACGCCCGAGCTACCCGACCGTCCAGTCCGTCAAGGAGCATGGCAATGATAATCATAATAGCCGCCATACTCGTTCGACCTTCCGTCGCCAAGATGATACCAATCATTCCGAGAAACAGATTACCTAAAGTAAACATGTTCGGAATTGATTTCGTCATTTTTTATTCACCTCATTAATGTTACGTACGAACATCGATTGTAGGTCTTTTAGATTTGTCTGTCAATGAATACTTGTTCTTGCAATCGCTTCAGACCTTCTTTAATGGTACGTGCGCGAACTTCGCCAATTCCGTCCACTTCATCAAGTTCATGGATGGAAGCGGTCATAATGCTGGATAAATCATGGAACTGATCTACCAGATTACGAACGATCACATTCGGCAGGCGAGGGATTTTGTTCAAAATTCGGTAACCACGCGGCAATATTTCTTCCTCCGATGCAGCGGCGGAAGCCGGATAACCAAGAAGCCTTACAATATGATGAATGTCCAGCAGCTCCTCATCCGTAGAACGCTTCAGCGCGAGAATGATCTCGCGGATCTTCTCCTCGCTATACTCCCGGGCATAGTCCGCATACAGCAGCCAAGCCTCTTCCTCCATATTGCTCACAAGCTCATCCATCTGCATGCTGATCAAGCGGCCTTCGTTACCGAGCTCGTTGATATAACGCTTGATCTCCTTCTTGATGCGGAGCACCATCTCGACGCGCTGTATCACATTCACAACTTCCGGAATGGTAACCAGTTCTTCAAATTCAGATGCCGAGAGGTTGGTGAGCGATTGATTAAGCACCACACGGTATCGCTCTAAGGTCTGTATAGCCTGATTGGCCTTGGTTAGGATAACGCCGATTTCCTTCAATGCATACCGCAGCGATCCTTGATACAGCGTAATGATGTTTCGGCGCTGTGAGATGGACACAACCAGCTTGCCTGTCTGTTTCGCTACCCGCTCCGCTGTTCTGTGCCGTATCCCTGTCTCGATGGAAGAGATCGAGGAATCCGGAATCAGCTGGGTATTCGCATATAAGATTCGTTTCAAGTCTTCACTCAGGATGATGGCGCCGTCCATCTTGGCCAGTTCGTATAAATAGTTTGGCGAAAAATCGCAGTTAATGGAGAAGCCGCCGTCGACAACTTCCATTACCTCCGGGCTGTAGCCTACAACGATCAGGGCGCCCGTCTTCGCCCGCAGCACGTTCTCCAGTCCGTCGCGAAACGGCGTTCCCGGTGCTACCAGCTTTAGCAAATCATTCATTTTGTCCAGTTGGCTCGTTTCTTTCACCTTCGTATGCCCCCTAATCTAACGCAACCGCTAATGCATCTGCAACGGTGTTTACTCCTATAATTTGTATTCCTTTCGGATGCTTCCATCCCTTCAAACTCTTCTCCGGCATGAGTACGCGCTTAAAACCCAGCTTCTCGGCTTCTCTTACCCTCTGCTCCGCTCTTGAAACGGCCCGAACCTCACCGGTCAAACCCACCTCGCCAAAAATAACGTCATACGGCTTGGTCGGAATGTCGCGGAAGCTGGACGCTATGCTGACCGCTATGGCCAGATCCACCGCAGGTTCGTCGAGCTTCACGCCGCCCGCTACGTTCAGATAGGCGTCTTGGGTTTGCAGGTACATACCCATCCGTTTCTCCAGCACGGCAATGATTAGATTCATGCGGTGGTGGTCCACCCCTGTGCCCATCCGGCGCGGTGACGGGAAGTGGGTTGTGGAGATGAGCGCCTGCAGCTCGACCAGAACCGGACGAGTTCCCTCCATGCTTGCAACAACGGTTGAACCCGCTACACCTAAAGGCCGTTCAGATAAAAACAGTTCGGATGGATTCCCGACTTCCCGAAGTCCATCCTCACCCATCTCAAAAATGCCAATCTCATTCGTCGAACCGAAACGGTTCTTTACCGCACGAAGCAAACGGTAAGTATGGTGACGCTCTCCTTCAAAATAAAGCACACAGTCCACCATGTGCTCCAGCATCCTTGGGCCTGCAATAGCGCCTTCCTTGGTCACATGACCGACCAGGACGGTCGCTATGCCCTTCACCTTCGCCAATCGCATGAAGCGTGCCGTACACTCCCGTACCTGGGAAACGCTGCCCGGCGCACTGGTTACCTCCGGCAAATACACCGTCTGAATGGAATCAATGACAACAAAACCAGGCTTTACGTTCTCAATGGCTTCCTCAATCGATTCGAGATTGGTTTCACATAGGACATACAGCTCCGGGGACAGCGCCCCGAGCCGATCTGCACGCAGTTTGGTCTGGCGTACGGATTCCTCACCGGAAATGTACAGAACGCGAATACCGTTCTGGGCCAATCGATTGGAGGCTTGCAGCAGCAGCGTAGATTTGCCGATGCCGGGATCACCGCCGACTAACACAAGTGAACCTGGGACAAGCCCGCCGCCGAGCACACGGTTCAATTCCGCAATGCCCGTCTGGATTCTGGGTTCTTTACCGCTTTCTATATTTATGATCGAAAGAGGTTTTTCTTTACTATGAAAAAGAGGGGAATTCATCCCCTGCGTCTTGATTACCGTCTCGGTCTCCTCTACCATGGAATTCCATGATTGGCAGCCCGGACATTTTCCGAACCATTTGGGCGCTTCATAGCCGCACTCGGTACAGAAAAATTTCGTTTTAGTTTTTGCCATGTGAGTCTCCTTTATGTCGCACATCATTTGTCGGATTCCGTAAAACCCTGCAAAATCAGGCATTACTCAAAGTTTACCATTTCTTATAATTCAACGTAAAGGTTAATTGGAAACTTTACGCGGGATGAGAAGGATTTGTTTCAAATTTGAAGGATTGGGGGAAGATCCACATTATTTTGATGCAATTTATCAAACATAAGTACATGTAAACCATACGTGTCCGCTTCGCTGCCGGATCGTTCTTACGATCGCTGTTAAAACCAGGAAACTGGAATTGGAATCATGGTGGTTTCCCGGTTTTAAAGGCGAACGCTGTCGCTTCTTCAGAACGATTCCGTCCTCTCCGCTAGGTTGATACATGAGGATCTGTTCTCCTTATTCGCTAATCATCCCTATGCCTAATTAATTTACCGATTTAAACAGCATTGCTCATTTCATTTACATAACTTCTGAGCATCCAAGTTTCTGCCCCATACAAAACCTTCATCTTCCATTAATCTCAAAATCAAAAACCCCGCCGGATTTAAATCCAGCGGGGCGGGCATACCAACTTATTCAGTTTCGACTGATGCGGCAGTGACACTTTCGTTCTTGTTCACCACAAGCTCGCCATTTGCCTCATCGATTACGAGGGAGTCACCCTTGGCCACAGTACCTTTCAGCAGCTCCTCCGAGAGACGATCCTCGATGTGCTTCTGGATAGCCCGGCGCAGCGGGCGGGCACCGAAGGCCGGATCGTATCCTTCCTTCGCAATGAAGGCCTTCGCTTTGTCTGTGAGCTCGAAATGCACCTCGAATTCCTTCAGACGCTTGCGCAGTTCGTCGGACATCAATGTCACGATCTCGGCAATGTGTTTCTCTTCCAGAGAGTGGAATACGATGATCTCGTCAATCCGGTTCAAGAACTCCGGACGGAAGCTCTTCTTGAGCTCATCCATCACTTTGCCTTTCATGTTGTTATAATCGCGACCTGCATCCGTCACCGCAGTAAATCCTAGCGTAGAGTTTTTCTTGATCGCTTCCGCTCCCACGTTGGAGGTCAGGATGATCAGGGTGTTCCGGAAGTCCACCACGCGGCCCTTGGAATCGGTCAAGCGTCCGTCTTCCAGCACTTGAAGCAGGATGTTGAATACCTCAGGGTGCGCCTTCTCGATTTCATCGAGCAGGACAACGGAATATGGCTTGCGGCGTACTTTCTCGGTCAGCTGACCGCCTTCCTCGTAACCTACATATCCCGGAGGCGCTCCGACGAGACGTGACGTGGAATGCTTCTCCATGTACTCGGACATATCGATCCGCACAACCGCATTCTCATCTCCGAACATCGCTTCAGCAAGTGCGCGTGCCAGCTCAGTTTTACCTACCCCTGTAGGACCCAGGAAGATGAAGGAGCCCATTGGACGCTTCGGATCTTTCAAGCCTGCGCGTGCCCGGCGAACCGCACGGCTGACCGCTTTGACCGCTTCCTCTTGACCGATCACACGGCTGTGGAGGATTTCTTCCAGATTCAGAAGACGCTCGGTCTCTTCTTCTTTCAGTTTATTTACAGGAATACCAGTCCAGTTGGCGACAACGTCGGCGATATCCTCCGGCGTTACCTCGGAATCGGTACGTCCTTGTTTTTCTTTCCATTGATTCTTCGTGATTTCTAGTTCTTCGCGGAGCTTCTGCTCCGTATCGCGCAGCGCTGCAGCCTTCTCGAATTCCTGGCTTTGGACAGCTGCGTCTTTCTCTTTGCGGATGTCCTCCAGATGTGCTTCCTGATCTTTCAGATTAGGCGGTATGGTATACGTATGAAGGCGAACTTTTGAACCAGCCTCGTCAATCAGATCAATCGCTTTATCCGGCAGGAAGCGGTCCGTAATGTAGCGGTCTGACAATTTCACAGCCTGCTCGATCGCTTCATCCGTAATTTTCACGCGGTGATGCGCTTCATAACGGTCACGCAGTCCATACAGAATCTGAATGGCTTCCTCCGGCGACGGTTGGTCCACCGTGATCGGTTGGAAACGGCGCTCGAGGGCAGCATCCTTTTCAATATATTTGCGGTATTCATCCAGTGTGGTTGCCCCGATGCACTGAAGTTCTCCGCGTGCCAATGATGGCTTAAGAATGTTGGAAGCGTCAATCGCACCTTCTGCACCGCCTGCACCGATCAAAGTATGCAGCTCATCGATGAACAGAACGATGTTGCCCGCTTGACGAATCTCATCCATGATTTTTTTCAAGCGATCCTCAAACTCGCCGCGGTATTTGGTTCCAGCAACAACTGAGCCCATATCCAGCGTCATGACGCGTTTGTCACGCAGTGTCTCCGGAATTTCATTGTTAATGATGCGTTGTGCCAGGCCTTCTGCAATCGCCGTCTTACCTACCCCTGGTTCACCAATCAGCACCGGGTTGTTCTTCGTACGGCGGCTTAGTACCTGAATCACGCGCTCAATTTCTTTGCTGCGTCCAATGACCGGATCCAGGTTGCCTTCTTTGGCAATGGCGGTCAGATCGCGAGCGAGACTGTCAAGAGTAGGCGTGCTTACGTTTTGCGGCGTGCCATGATGGCTCGATACCGCTTCGCTGCTGCCGAGCAGCTGCAGCACTTGCTGGCGGGCTTTGTTCAGGCTAATGCCCAGGTTGTTCAGCACGCGTGCGGCAACCCCTTCACCTTCGCGAATCAGCCCCAGCAGAATATGCTCCGTACCTACGTAGGTATGACCAAGCTTACGAGCTTCGTCCATGGAGAGCTCAATCACCTTTTTCGCTCTTGGCGTATAGGCAATGTTGGTAGGCTGCTCCTGACCGCGTCCGATTAATGTTTCGACTTCATCCTGAATTTTCTCAAGACCAAGTCCAAGTCCGATCAGCGCTTTGGCTGCAATGCCATCTCCTTCACGAATAAGTCCTAGCAGGATATGTTCTGTGCCGATATTGTTGTGCCCCAGTCGTACCGCTTCTTCCTGAGCCAATGCAAGCACCTTTTGTGCACGTTCCGTAAATCTGCCAAACATCATAGTATTGCACCTCCACGTTTCAATTAATATATTGAACCTCGCGGATTTCGGTGTATCGTCAGCAATAGGACGCTTAAACCGTCATCCAACAGTAAAACGAGTATAAATCATTAATGGTTACCCAATGTTTCTCTTATGAGCTTAGCCCTGTACATGTCGCGTTCGGAAGGAGTCATGCCCTCTCCATAGGTCTTCTGCAGAAATCCAGGCTGCGTCTTCACATTCAGTTCATTCATGACCGGGATTTCCGGACCTTCAAGGAGGCCGAGATCCACACCAAGCCGAACATCGGACAACCGCTGGGCCGCTTCCTTGGAATCCATCACCGCCGCATAGGACAGTATGCCATAGGAGCGCATAACCCGATCCGTAATCCGGAGCTTGGATTCACCCAAGAGCCGGGCTCTGGCATTCTTCTCATGCTCGATGATTTGCAGGGCGACGCTGTGCAGATTCTCAATGATCTCCGACTCGGTTTGACCGAGCGTGATCTGATTCGAGATTTGAAACAGGTTGCCTAATGCTTCGCTGCCTTCGCCGTAAATCCCTCTTACAGTCAAGCCTACCTGCGATACAGCCGAGAGAATCCGGTTAATCTGCTGTGTCATAACAAGAGCAGGCAGATGCATCATGACCGATGCGCGAAGGCCGGTTCCGACATTAGTCGGACAACTGGTAAGATAACCTCGCTTATCATCAAATGCATAATCGATCTCGGATTCAAAAACATCATCCAGCGCCGTGGCGCGTGCCCATGCCTCACGAACCTGAAATCCGGGATATAAACACTGTATGCGCAGGTGATCCTCTTCATTGATCATAATGCTGACGGATTCATCTTCCGTAAGGATGACTGCACCGTTTCGGGATTCATTCGCCAGATTGGGACTGATCAGATGCTTCTCAACAAGAACCTTCTTATCCAGCTCATCAATCTCACTTAATTTAATTACATGTAAATCCCCGAAATCCTGCAAATCGTCCTTATTCTTCAACACATTCGTCAGGCGCTCTAGCACTTCTCCTGACTGCTGATCCGTTGCCAGCAGCGGGAAAGGAAGATGCTGCAGATTGCGCGCCACCCTGACACGGGTGCTGATGACAATGTCGGAATCCTGACCGTTTCCGCGCATCCACTCGCTCAGCGCCGAATCGGTAAACCGGAGATTAGACATCACGCATTCCTCCTACTAAAGTGCAAAATCTTACAATCTTATCCCTGAGCCATATTCCGCTCCAGCTCACGAATTTGGTCCCGGATCTCGGCAGCCGATTCAAACTCCTCCTGCACGATCCGAATTTGAAGCTCCTTCTTAAGCTCATCAATTTGGCGTTTGATCTGAATCCGGCCACCGGTACGCTTCGGCACTTTACCGACATGGGATGTTCCCCCATGGACCCGCTTAAACAATGGATCCAATCGATCCGAAAAATATTTATAACACGAGCTGCAGCCGAACCGGCCAAGCTTGCTGAACTGGGAATACGTCATACCGCATTCTTCGCACTGCAGCGTCTGGGCCATTTTTGCGCCGGGGCTCTGGCCCTTGCCTGAAGGATCCAGATCCAGAAGACCTGACAACAAACTGTGTATAGAAAAACCATTCGACGTACCGGGGATCAATTCCCCTTTTTCGCGGGCACAGGTTTCACAAAAATGAAACTCCGTTTTCTCCCCGTTCACAATTTTGGTGAAATGAAGTGTCGCCGGCCGTTTACCGCATTCTTGGCATATCATAATCCGATGCCCCCTTACACAGACTCACTTACCTAATAAAGAAATAAGCATCGCCTTCATAATCCTTGCACGCAGCTCATCCCGATAAGGAAGCTTCACATTCAGGCACTCCCTTGAAATGGCGGCCCGCATCAGGCTGGCCTCCCGCTTCGTTAAAAAACGGGACTCCTCCAGCTGGTAAATCAATCCTTCAGCCACCGTCTGGTCAATCATGCTGCCAATGGTATGATGAAGATGCTGCTGGAGTGCAGTATGCTGGGGAAGCTCGATACGTTGGATGCGTATGTACCCGCCCCCGCCGCGCTTGCTCTCGACAAGAAAGCCCTTCTCCAGCGTAAACCGTGTACTGATCACGTAGTTAATCTGGGAAGGAACGCAAGAAAATTGCTCCGCCAGATCGTTGCGTTGAATTTCAACGGTACCCTCCGGACTTTCCTGCAGTATGCTCTTCAGGTATTGTTCGATAATATCAGAGATATTACGCATTGGTCTGTTCATCCTCCACTGTTTGAAACGTTAAGACGGATAGTGATCTTACACGTCCGCACAGAGCCTTGCTTATACGTTAATTTTAACCATAATCAAAACCAGCGAACCCTCTCGTTGACTTTGACTTTCTTTGACTTTGATCTCATTATAGCACATTTTTTCATTTTGCCAAGAGGTACTTCTCAATTTATCGCGCTTTGCCTTTATTCTTATTGTACCCAGTTCTTTGATCGCTTATAGCCTCTTCTTCAAGAACAATTCATACAAAGGGCATCAAAAAAGAAGCAGCCCCCATACCGGTGAAAACCGGTTACAAGACCACTTCTCCATATCATAATCCTATATCGTATCAAGCTTTAAGCGTCATAACTGATCAAGTAGTGCTGCAGCTCCGTATTGTAATAACCGATGCTGTATTCAATGATTCTGCCTGTCCCGTCATAAGAGGTTCTGAGCCGCTTCAGTAACGGAGAGCCTACACTTACTTCAAGCAAGGAGGCAGTCTCTTCATTTGCCACGGTTGCCAGGAAACGGTCGCGGAAATTCTCAAGCGTAATTTGACTTTCCTCGATGCGGTCATAGAGAGACGGTAGTTCGGTGGAACCGAACTCTTCACCCATATCCACTTGGGATGACACGTAGTGAGTGTAGTAAATAAAAGGATTCCCGTCCAGTAAATACAATCGTTCAATAAGCAGGCACCGCTCCCCGAATTTTAAAAACAGTTCGCTGTCCGGCTCATTAAGCACCCATTCCGTCTTCAGGTGACGCTTCCGAATCTGGTGTCCTTCTTCGACCAGAATCTCGGTAAACAGCTTGCCTTTGGAAAGCTTGGAGAAGGAAGTATTCCGGGTCACAATCGTTCCTACCCCGCTCCGCTTCTCTACATACCCTTCCTGATACAACTCTTGGATCGCATTGCGGACCGTCATTTTGCTAACGTTAAATTCCTGCTCCAGCTGCGGCTCGGAAGGAATATGGGAGCCGAGTGGATATTCCCCATGCAGAATCCGATCTTTTATGATCTTCTTGATTTGCAAGTATAACGGACCGTTCTTCCGCGTGATCGACATGCTTCTCCTACCTTTCCACGTCAGACATATGATGACTCATTGCCTGAAGCACTTCGCGTTCGTTCGCCGTCGGCGTATCCCCTGTTACGGTATGGGCAAGCATCGCCGCAGCTGCGGCAAAATCAACCGTCCGATTCGGTTCATAACCCTCCGAGATCCCGTGGATCACCCCGCTGGCGTAAGCATCACCCGCGCCGATACGATCGTGAACGGAAAACGTCAACGTTTTGGAAAAATGAAACGCTCCATCCGTGTAGAGATAGCCTTGCAGGGAATGGGTGTTATCCCCGTTGATCTTGCGGTGGGTACCCGACGCAACCGTAATATTATACTTCGCTGCCACCTTCGGAATCAACTCCTGCAGCTGTTCGTTCCTATCCTCCCGGGTCGTCTCCATGCCAAGGATATAGATAGCATCCTTCTCATTCATAAAGACGATATCCGCCAATGTCAGCATTTCCTCATAGTGCGGCTTGGCAAACTCATAGCGGTCTGTCTCCCATAAAGAGGGACGATAATTGCAATCGAACACAACGGTTCCCCCGTTAGCCTTAACTTCACGAGCCAGTGTCTTCATTTGGCCTCGTACCGTGTCATTCATGGAAAGAGTTATACCGCAAAAATGGACCATGTCTATCTTTTGGGCAATCGCACCGAAATCGTACATGGCATCCTCTGCCGTGTTAAAGCTGCTGCCCAGCCGGTCCGTATAGGTCACGCGTCCGGGTCTGACACCAAAGCCATTCTCCAAAAAGTACATGCCAACATATTTGCCTCCGCGGCTTATGAGGGAAGTATCGATGCCAAGCTTGCGCAAGTAGGAAACCGCCGCTTCGCCAAGCGGGTTATCCGGCAGCGTGCTGACCAGATAACCGTTATGACCGAACCTTGCCACAGCCGAGGCGATGTTTACCCCCGTGCCGGAAAAAGAGTAATTCAGATGGCTCTCTTGAGCCAAGGAAGCATATCCCGGTACTTGAAGACGCATCATCACTTCGCCATATGCGGCAATCGTCTTAGGCATATTGATCAACCAGCGCTTTTAGCTTGCGATGCAGCTCTTGAACATCGCTAATGATTGTATCTCCGCTTGCCGAGTCGATAATCGAGGAGTACACGTGCGGGATGACCTGCTGCACTCCCGCTTCGAATGCGATGCGCACGATGGCTTCAAAATTCTCTTTATCAATCCCCCCGGTTGGTTCAAGCGCGAATCCTTCCTCCGCACACGCCTTCGCTACCGCGCGGTACTCATCCTCCAGCTTCAAGCCCTGCATCGGGAAGTACTTCAGTGCGTTACCGCCCATATCGCGCACAAGCGCGATAGCCGCTTTTACAGGTACGATGGCTTTGTCCGATCCGGCAGCGCTCACCGGTCCGGTTGAGATATTCACGTAACCCACTTGACCCGAAGGGGACACGAGGCTGTTAATCCAGCTTTCTTTGCCATCCAGATTGGCACGTGTAGCACCGACTGCCGGGAACACCTGATTGATATGCGTGCCCGGATAGCTCTTCACTATCTCGGCAACCACCGCAGCTTGGCGGCTATCCCCGGCACCCAATCCAATCGATACCGCATCTTCGATAACGGACCCGTACTCCTTCATCGCAATAACGGCCTCTTGTGCGTTCCGGTAATTTTTGGACAATACGCCGACCAGCACATGCCCTTCCGAAGCTTCAAAAATTTCCTTCGCGTTCTGAATGCTGCCTGCAAGTACGTTCAATGCCGCGCGATTTCTGTAAAGACGTTTCTCCATATTTGCCATCTTAGTTTCCCCCTGCAATCTGCTGTATTCTCGTTATAATGACCTGCAAATCATCCCCGGAAAGCGAGCGAGGATCAATATCAAAATACCCCTGGCGAACGCCGTAATCCCTGGTGTACACAGCAATGTCGCCTTCGCGAAGCTGATCGTTCATGGACTTGGCACTAACTCCGGCCGCATTTTCATCGACTTTCACGCGCCCCCTATAGATCGCCCTTCCCGCTTCGTCCTGAACAATGGTTACCTCAATGCCCGGCAATTTCGATAAGGATTTCATTTCCTCCAGTGCCGCTTTCTCCTGCTCACTCTTATCTTCCTTCGCCATATACTCATCCAGCGCCTGAAGCAGTCCAAACGTCGTTTCCTTGCCTACCTTCATGCTGCGCCCAATACCATGAAGCTGCGCTTTTACCCACTCGACGTATTGACGTTTGCCGCCGACAATGCCGGAGGTCGGGCCTTCAATTGCCTTGGATCCGCTGTATATGGCCAGGTCCCCGTATTTCACATACTTCTGGATATCCTCTTCGGCAGCAGCATCGATAATCAGCGGAAGTCCATGTGCCTGGGCCACTTCTGCCGCTTCTTCTACCGAAATCATATTTTTCTGTACGCAGTGATGGGATTTCACATACAAAATGGCGGCTGTACGCTCATTAATCGCTTCTGCGATATGCTCCTTGCGCCCTTCGTTGGCATACCCAACTTCAACGACCTTGCCGCCCCCGAGATAAACCATCGTTTCGACAGGTGCACCATACTGCACATTATGTCCCTTAAACATGATAATCTCGTTCTTCACGATGGGCTCCTGGTGCAGTCGGTCACTGCGTCTGCGCTTGCCTTCGGTAACGATTCCAGCCACGGAAAGCGCAATTCCGCTGGAAGCGGAATTGACAACGACCGCAGCCTCGGAACCAAGGATGCGCGCCATGTAATCCCCCGCCTTATCTACCAGATCCGCGATTTCCACGTAACTCTGCCCGCCGATCCGCATCGCTTCCATGACGGTATCCGTCGGCGCCGATACACCAAGAATACTCATGCGCCCGCTGGCATTAACCACGCGTTTCAACCCGTATTTAGCATGTAATGAATGATCCATTGACTACCACTCCTCTGGCTTCGATATATCGATCAGCGATTCGGGTCTCCCCTTCGGAATCCGTTAAACTCATAGCGCCCTGCTGCAGGGCAAACAGCGTCAGGTGAGCGGCATCGCCGGCTTGAATTCGGCCAAGCTCCGGACGGCGCAACCATCCTGCTGCATGGTCCGTTACCGCTGAGACCACCTCCTGCAGGCTGTACCCCAAATACAGGAACTTCGTCATGACATTAGCCAGGCTGTAGACCGGGCCATGGATGCGATTCCCGCGATAAATATCGGTGCTGATCGTGTCCGGCTTAATCCCTTGGGCCTTGGCATATTCCGCCACCAAGAACGAGAAGCTTGCCGTTCCATGGCCCACGTCCAGATGAACGCCGCGAGCTATCGCTTCCACCAGGGCAGGGATCGGCTTCCCGTCCGAATCAAATAAATTGTTGGCTTTGCCGTTCAAATAATGAGTAATAATGTCGTCTTTCTGAAGCAGCTCCAATACTTCCTCAATCGGAGGTGGCCCTGACCCGATATGTACCATCAGCGGCAGTGACGTTTTATCCGACAATTTTCTTGCGAGTCGAAGCGGTTCTACCCCATTGTCCCTGACGACGCTTTTGCTGATTCTGGCCTTGAGTCCAATGATCAGATCCGGATACGTGTTTACCGCCTTTGTTGCCTTCTCGGCATCGATCCATTCCAGACTGGACAACTCGTCGATCCGCTGCAGACCGATATGCGAAATATTCAGAAAAGCAAACACATTCGTCTTGGACCTTGCAACCTCGGCTGCCAGTTCTCCAATCGTATCCGCGCCGCAGCTTCCTGCGTCGATTATGGTGGCAACCCCTTGCTTAACGCCGATCTCGTCGATGGCATCTCCATAAGGCTCCAGCTTGGCGACCGCATGGACATGCATATCGATCCAGCCGCTGGACACATATAGACCCGTACCATCAAAACAGTTGGCACCCTGTGCCGTGTTTGCATCCGTTATTTCGGTTATGAACCCGTTCTCCATGACAATGTCAAAAGGTTCATCCTGTTGGACCGTCTTTACATTGCGTATAATAAAACGCTGTTCCAATATCTTCATAGCTTCACTCCTTCAGCCTTGCCGGACCAGCCTTGGATCCTCTTATCCCGTCGGTTTACATTGTGTAAGTTGAGTGTCGTGACTATAGCATAGCACAGAACGAGCGCTACGTGAATATAACGTTATAATGTTTAATCGCATTTCTGTATTTATCCCCTTTTCACATGATCTAATGGAGGGTTCCACTCTTGCTCAGGAAGGCTAATTCTAGTTCTGTCTTGCCCCTGTTATCTCCTTCCATACGCAAAAAAAACTGCCCTCGATAGGCAGTCTCTTTGTTCGTCATAGTCTAAACCTTATTCATTTGTCTTCCGGATTCCAAGTATCCCTTTTGGTTAAACCTCAACCTTCCGGTCGATGAGGTAGACCGTTGCATACACGATCAACGCGGCCAATATCACTTCAAAAGCAAGCGCCCCCCAAGCTAATGTATATGGCACGGTCGATACCGTAAGGTCTGCCTCTTTCTCATAAAACGAAATGCTAGCCATAGGACCGGCCCACGCTGCATCTTCTCCGAAAAGCATTTGGCTAAGCCAGCCAAGCACGTATTGCAACACGAAAAACACCAGAATGCCGATCCATGTACTGCCCTTCTTCGTGATACTCCTGGACACGGTAATTGCAAAAAATATCGCAATCATCAAATAGATGAATTTCCATACCATCAGCAGGGCAAGCCCGACATAATACGAAACGGGAACATCAGCGAAATTGATATATTCCCAAATGTCCGCTGCGTTCAAGTAGTACCATAAATGCAGAGCCATCAATATCCCAAGTACCAGCAAGCTTACACATGCCAGTAAAAGTGATGAAACCACATTCCACACGGAATGTACGGGAAGTAAACGTCGGTGATATGCCTTTATGTTAAAGCCGAAGTTCTTGCCAGTGACCACAAGAAGCAATACACTCACGGAGCCATAAGCCAGCATGCTTAGACCCAGCATTATTCCAAGCTCCCAATCTCTTATCGAGCCTGCTACCGTGATCGCAATCTGAACGATGAGAAGGATCGCGAAGGCGCCGAGCAGCGTCGTCGAATTTCTCTTCCAGTCGTATTTGAACAGTTTTATCATTCCGCATACACCTCTTTAAACATCTCATCCACACTTTTTCCGTGTTTTAGGCGGATGTTCTCAACTTCGTCATGCATAACGACTTCGCCGCCCCGAATAAAGATCACTTCATCAAATATCCGCTCAATATCCCGGACCAAATGGGTTGAAATGATAATGCTGCTGTCTTCGTTGTAGAACTCCACAATCGCATCCAAAATTTTGCCCCGGGCTACCGGATCCACTCCGCCAATCGGCTCATCCAGCATATACAGCTGCGCTTCACGGGACAAGGCCAATGATAACTGCAGGCGCTCATTCATTCCTTTGGATAAGGAACTGATGCGGTCATGGGTCTTTAAATTCATGAATTCCAGCATGTTGCGTGCCTTATCCACATTAAAGTCCTCATAAAAATCTTTAAAATATGCCACCGCATCCGATACCTTCATCCAGGATTCCGTCACGGGCCGATCCGGCATAAAGGAAACGACGGCTTTCGTTTCCAGGCCTACCGGTTTGCCATTCACGTAAGCGCCGCCCGTTGTGGGCTGGATCAACCCAGCGGCTATTTTCATAAGCGTACTCTTTCCGCTGCCGTTGGTGCCAAGCAAACCAATGATTTTTCCACCGTTAATATCCAGATTAACATCATGTAATGCTCTGCGGCCGCCGGCATACGTTTTGGTCACGTTCTTTACCTGTAACAGATTTTCCACTATGGTCTCACCTCCGCTTTTTGGATCATGGCTGCTTCACAGCATCTTCCACGATCGTAATGATATCCTGATCTTTAAAGCCGAGCTCCTGCATGCCGCGTATAAACCGTTTCAGCAGATCGCCGGCCATTTCTTTTTTGATTTCCATGATTTTCGATTCCTCGCTTGTTACGTATCGGCCCAATCCCCGCCGCGTCTCCACAATACCCTCACGCTCCAATTCCTGAAAAGTTCGCTGCACCGTGTTTGGATTTATTTGAAGCTCACTCGCTAATTCTCGAACCGATGGGATTTTATCACCGGGCTGCAGTTTGCCGATGATGATTTCTTTCTTTAAATACGTCATGATCTGTAAATAGATCGGCAGATTATTGTCGAATTCTATACTCACTGTCGGGTTGCTCCTTTCCGCCGCTCTACCTCGAACTCAGGTCCCTTATGCGACATCCCGTTTTTTAAACGTAACAAAGCCTATCGCAAGAAACAAGAGGAGATATGCAGCGAGCATCATCATTGAGAATGTTAAACTCATGCCTGGAATCGGAGAGCTTGCGCCTCCGCTGTACATGGAAAGGTCCACGTTCAGGAACAGCAGGTATTTAGACCAGGAGTAACGCGCAAGCAGCTGTACCACCATACTTTCCATAATGACCATAAACATGCCGATGCCGATTGCAGGACCGGTAGATCTCGTTAGAATGCCTACCATAAAGGTTAGCGTTACATAAACGATCGTATACACCAGGTTGTTCACCGCTCCAATGAACACATCGCCAAGCGTAACGGAGCCGACATCCATGCCGAACGTAATTTGACCTGTCAGCACGGCTACAGCAAACATGAAGGCCACCAGTGTTAAGATGTAAATCAATACGGCCACATATTTCGATGCCAAAATTTTGGTGCGGCTCTGTGCACGTATAAGCAGCAATTTGATTGTTCCCATACTGTGTTCCTTCGCTACGGCTCCTGCCGTCACGACAATGGCAAGCAGGGTCAGCACTTGCCCCATTCCCTTGGTTGTTACAGCTATCTCGGCAAATTCATAACCGGTACTGCTCCCACCGGAAAACTTATAGAGCAAGAAAGCCGTGAAGACCACCATCCCGGCCAAAAGCGCATAGGGCAGGAAGAAGCTGCGTTTCTTAAACATTTTGAGCCATTCATTCCAGACGAGATTTCCAAAGCTACGCAATGCGGTTGCCTCCTGTCCATTTTAAGAATTCTTCTTCAAGTGACGATTTGATCTCTTCCACCCGGTAAATCCGTACCCGTGCATCACACAGTGTCTGGATCAGCGAAGGAATATCTTCTTCCTGAAGTTGAAGGGTAATGATTCCCTCCTCCAGTTGGGTGCTCCGCAATGTGATGTTTTGCAAATGTCTAATCGTTTGTTCAGCCATGGTCACGTCATTCACGCGGAAGCTTACCGTAGTAAATTCTTCATTAAGAACTGTCCCCCCGATAGATCGCTCGGTTACGAATTTCCCCTCCTGGATAACGACCACACGGCTGCACATCAGTTCCATCTCCGACAGCAGGTGGCTGGATACGAGAATCGCAATTCCCTCATCTTTGGCGATTTGCTTCAAGTAATCCCGCATCTCGCGGATACCGGCTGGATCCAGGCCGTTCGTCGGCTCGTCAAGAATGAGGATGGATGGATTATGCAGCAAGGCCTGCGCTATTCCAAGCCGTTGGCGCATTCCCAGGGAATAAGCGCGCACTTTCTTGTGTATGGCATCCTGGAGCCCAACAAGCTTAACCACCTCCATGATTCTCGTGATGGTCACTCCCTCAGACATCCGCTGGTACTGTCTCAGGTTGTCATAACCGCTCATGTACGGATAGAATTCCGGATTCTCGATGATGCCCCCGATATGCCGGACGGCTTGAACGAAGTCCTTCTTGATGCTGTGCCCTTTTACCTGTACATCGCCATGGGTCATCTCGATTAACCCTACAATCATCCGAATGGTTGTTGTTTTGCCCGCGCCGTTCGGTCCAAGCAAACCAACGATTTCACCGAGATGAATATCAAAGGATAGCCCATCGACGATGTTCTTCTTGCCAATCGTTTTGGTGACCTGATTGACGGTAAGCACGACGGGTCCTTTCTTGGCATCTTTCCTATTGGTGGAGGCCGATCCACTGATTCCATCAACCCATTCCCCTGAGGCATTCTCTATATTCGTTGTCCTTTTATTTGAATCGTTTCCGCTCATGTATTAGTTACACTCCTTTTTGTATCTGTGTTATAGTTAAATAGTACACTAGTGTTTTGGTTCTGTAAAGCCTAATTTTTCAGTGTGGAAATTTTGCTTGTGCGCTCAGGGAACTGCTGCCTCATTATGATGATTTAGAGGATTGCGAAAAAGCGTGAGGATGAATCTTTGGCGAAACGAAAAAAGACGATCCTAAAAGATCGTCTTTTGGGGCAAGTATAGATAACATCACACTCTTAGGAGCAATAGGAAAAGACCGCTATCGATGACTCGATAACGGTCTTTATGGTTGTTCGCTTGGCGACGTCCTACTCTCCCGGGACCCTTCGGTCCAAGTACCATCGGCGCTGGAAGGCTTAACGGTCGTGTTCGGTATGGGAACGCGTG